>NZ_JBFAXC010000009.1:0-283848 GCF_040680615.1 Nocardia sp. NPDC052001
GAACTCTTTCGGATACGGCTTGGGCACTGTGACATCCTCTCAAGCCTGCCGCTCGGCAAGCTATCTCGGTTGTCACCTACTCCTGCAGCAGCCCCGTGCTTCTACCCCTCGCGGTACAACGGAAGAGGGCTGCCTGCCGTTCATGTTGAACGACCTGCGCCGCTAATTCAGGGCGGGGTTGGTGGATGTGCGACCCATTTCCTGCGGGTCTGGACGGACCGCACAACACCGAATGGCGTAGCACCCCGAACGTTGGTCGTGGTTGGCGCATTCGACCCGGAATGACGATGCCGAAGCTGTCTGTCGCGGCCGTCAATGGCGTCGTCGGTCCGTCGCATGCCGACTACGAAATCGCTGGTCGCTGGCCGGGATTTGGCATCAGATTTGGCATCACGACAGGGCGGGACCCAGCGGTCGGGGTGGGATCAGGCGGACATCGTGGACGATTGATATTCCGCTGACCTGTGGAAATAGGACGCAACGGTGCACGGTGACACGTTCGGAACTGTTTCCTGTGGGCTCATAACTCAGAGGTCGCAGGTTCAAATCCTGTCCCCGCTACTGCGAAAGGCGTTCCTGGCCAATAGGTTTCAGGAACGCCTTTCAACTTTGGTCGAGGTTGATGACATCGCCGTTGGCATCACGGTGAAACGGTCATATCGGTCCGTGCCCGAGACATCGTGAAATGTGTGACTACCTGTGCTTTCCACCGGACAGGGCGAGACGGGTGGGACTGTGATCGTTGGGTTGCCAGCCCATTGGTAGCAGGTCGTCGAAGGTGTTCGGTGCTCCATATCCTCCTGTGATGGGTGATCAAGCCTCATCGACTGTCGTTAGGCTGATTGGCGGTTCACGGGGCCGGGGCGGAGAGCACCAGGAATTGGCCCATCATGCCGAGGTCCTCGTGGAACATAAGGTGGCAGTGGTACATGTAAGGCCACTGGGGGTCGGCGTAGGCGCGAGGGCCCGGGCTTGCCCGGCTGCGTTGTCAGGGCCGGTATTTCGCGGAGAAGGTGTGCGCGACCTTCTTTCCGTCGCGCACGATAATGGTGTCCGCGGCGTATTCGGCGATGCCGCCTTCCCATTCGCAGAACGCCACGTCGCCTTCGACCTTGGTATTGCTCAGGTCGGCGGCCTGGCGTACGTCGTCGGGGAAGTACTTGGTGAAGACCTCGTGGTAGAACGGCCGGATCGCGTCCTTGCCGACCAGGATTCCGGCGGCGTTGATCAGCACGCCGTCCTCGGCCCAGAGTTCCATCGATCCGTCGATGTCACCGGCCCGCCAGGCGGTGAGGTGGCGGTCGAGCACGCTGCGGGTTTCCTCGATGGTCATGATCGACTCCTTACGTCTGGTGGAACGTGGAGGTAGCGCCGATATTCAATGATGCGTCATTAATCGACCTTCATCACTCTGCGACATCAACAAAGGTTGAGGTCCAGTGATCGTGGCCCGGATCACGCGCCGGGGATCGCCAGCACCTCAGGCTCGCCAGATCTGCTCACCCGCACGGGTGATAACGATATTCGGGATGACCGCGTTGCGTGGCAGGCGGGTGACGGCGACCGCGAGTTCGGCGATATCGCCGGTGGTGAGCATGGCGGACGGTGCGAGGGTGTCGCGTTTCCACTCGGTCATATCGGTGTCGACATAGCCGGTGGACAGGGCGGTGGCGGCGACGCCGTGCGCGGACTCCTCGAGGGTGACGGTCTCGCATAGGGAGATCAGCGCCGCCTTGGTCGCACCGTAGGCGGCCAGGCCCGCCTCACCGGCTACTCCTGAAATAGAGGCCAGGGCAATGATTTTCGCGCCCCGGTGGGCGTCCTCGGCGGCGCTGCGGCGCAGTAGGGGCAGGGCGGCCTGGATGAGCGCGATGGGTGCGCGGAAGTTGACGTCGAGCATGCGTTCGTAGGTGGCGGCGGGCATATCGGCGACGGTTCCCGCGGTGCCGGTGCCCGCGCTCAGGACGAGCGCGTTCAGTCCGCCGAAGCGCTCGGCGTGGGATTGGGCCAGGGCACGTACCTGATCCAGATCGTTCATGCGGGCGGCGACGGGGTGCACCTCTACTCCCGATTCCTCGCGCACCCGGCGGGCGGTCTGCTCGAGGGTGTCGAGATTGCGGGCGGCGAGGGTGAGGTGATAGCCCTCCCCGGCCAGACGGCGGGCGATCTCGGCGCCGATGCCGCGCGAGCCGCCGGTGATCAGGGCGCTGCGGGTGCTCGGAGTGGTCATGCGAGGGTCTCCAGTCCGGCATCGAGGAGCAGGGGTACCGCGGAGCCGATGGTGGCGAAGCCGGTGCCGACGGTCTTCCCCGCGAGATAGCGCTGATGGATGCCCTCGGCGATGACTGCGAGTTTGAAATAGCCGAGTGCGCGGTAGAACGGCAGCCTGTCCAGGTCGTATCCGGTCGCCCAGGCATAGCGTTCGGCCAGCTCGTCGGCGGAGGGGAACCTGGAATTGGCGCTGGGGGCGTGCTGGACGCCGAGCACCGGCTCGCTGCGCGGATCCCAATACACTTGCAGCAGACCGAGATCCGCGAGCGGATCGCCGAGAGTGGCCATCTCCCAGTCGACCACCGCGGCGATGCGAGTCAGGTCATCGGCGAGGATGGTGTTGTCGAGCCGGTAGTCGCCGTGCACGAGCGTTTCCCCGGCTTGGGGCGGCAAGCTCGTGCGCAGCGCGTCGGCCAGGCGGTCCAGCGCGGGTAGTTCGCGGGTTGCGACCCGATCCCACTGACCACGCCAGCGTCTCACCTGACGCTCCAGATAGCCTGCGGGACGGCCGAATTCGTGCAGTCCGATGGCGTCGTAGTCCACCTGGTGCAGTGCGGCGAGGGTGTCGACCAGTGCGAGACCGCAGGCCCGGGCCTGTTCACCGCTGAGCCTGGCGGCATCGGTGCCGCTTTGCACACTGCGGCCGTCCACGAACGAGACGACCGCGAAGGGGACACCCAGCACGCCGGTGTCCTCGCAGAGCGCGACGGCCCGGGCGACGGGTACCGCGGTCTCGCGCAGCGCGGCGACAATACGGTATTCGCGCGCCATATCGTGTGCGGTGGGAGTGAGCGGGCCCAGCGGCGGTCGGCGCAGCACCCAGTCGTGGACGCCATCGCTGATCCGGAAGGTCAGATTGGACTTGCCACCGGTGATCAGGGTCGCGGTCAGGGGTCCCGCGGTTTCGGGGATGTGCGAGTCGAAATAACGTTGCAGGGCAGGAAGATTCAATGCCCGCAGAGATTCTGTCATCGGTTGGTGTCCGTAATGGGAGCAGGTTCGCGGAGCTCGCGCTTGAGCACCTTTCCCGTGGGATTGCGGGGGAGGCCGGGCACGAACACCACGTCGCGGGGGACCTTGTAGCGGGCGAGATTCGATTTCACGTAGTCGCGGACGTCGTCCTCGGTGAGGGCGGTCTCGTCGCGGGTGACGACGAAGGCGCACAGGCGTTGTCCGTAGCGGTCGTCGGGGACTCCGAGGCAGGCAGCCTCCCGGATGGCAGGGTGCGCCGAGAGCAGGTCTTCGACCTCGCCTGGGAAGACGTTCTCGCCGCCGGAGACGATCATGTCGTCATCGCGGCCGTCGATGAAAAGTCTTCCCGCGGAGTCGAAGTGGCCGACATCGCCGGAGGCCATCAGGCCGTCGACGATCTGCTTATGCCCGCCGCCGGTGTAGCCGTGGGATTGGAAGGGGTTGCCGACGAAGATCGAACCGGTCTGTCCGGAAGGCATTTCCCCGCCTTGACCGTCCAGGATCCGGACTACGGTGCCGCGCACCGGTTTCCCTACACAGCCGGGCTCGGCGGTGAGATCGTCGGGGGTGGCGATGGCGGCGTAGGCGACCTCAGTCGAGCCGTACATGTTGTAGACCACCGGACCCAGCGCGGCCAAGGCGCGACGCGCCAGGTCCGGGCCGAGTTGCGAGCCCGCGACATACACGATGCGCAGCGCCGACAGATCGGGAGCGCGATTCTGGGCGGCGAGGTGTTCGAGGATGCGCGACACCATGATCGGCACCGCGATCAAAGCTGTTCCGCGCTGTCGGACCAGCGCCTCGACGGTGGCAGCCGGATCGAATCGCCGCCGGACCACCAGTGTCGAACCGAGCGCGACCGCCAGGGCCAGATGCGCGAAGCCGAGCGTATGGAACATCGGCACCGCGACCACCGTCACCTCACCGGACCGGAACGGCACCCGATCGAGCAGCGCGCCGATCGGTGACAGTGATCGCGGCTCCGGACGGGCGGCTCCCTTCGGCGTGCCGGTGGTGCCGCTGGTGAGCAGTACGACCTTGGGAACCACACCGGGGACCGGCGGCGGAGTGCTGGGCGCGGAGACGATCAACGCCCCGAGCGTGTCCGCGCCGGTGGTCTCGGTCCATGCCCGGAAGCGGCCGTACCGCGGCTGCACCCCGTCGAGCAGCGGGCCGAACTCGTCATCGTGCACCAGCAGGTCCACGCCCTCGCGCGCGACGACCTCGCGCAATTGCGGCGCGGCGAAGTCGGTGTTGAGCAGGATGATTCGCGCTCCGCATTTGGCGGCGGCGAAGACGGCGTCGACCAGGCCCCGGTGGTTGCGGGCCAGAATGGCCACGCCCGCACCGGGTGGCAGACCGCGACCGCGCCACGCATTGGCCAGGGCGTTGGAGCGCTCCTCGAGTTCACCGAAGGTCAGCGACCCCAGATCGTCGACGAGCCCGACGCGTTGCGGGAATCGGGCCGCCGCGACACCGACGACGCCGCCGAGCATGCCGAAGCGGCGTACCGCCGCGGCCGCGGCGCGAATCCGCCGCGGTGGTTCCGGGCGCAGCAGTCCGCCGTTCACCAGCGCGCGTAGATAGCAGACCTCATCGGTGACTCGACCGGCCACGGCGGACGCCGAGATTCGCGCAGAGGTCATCCGATTTCCTCCGTGATCAGGTGTAGCGCCTGAACCGGGCAGGAGGCGACAGTCAGCCGGGCGACGTCGAGCTCGTCGTCGGGAACGGTATCGCCGAGCGGAGTCACATGGCCGTCATCATCGAGGTCGACCAAAGTGGGCGCGAGGGTCACGCACATGCCATGCCCCTCGCAGCGTCCGGGTTTGGGTTCGAGTCTCATTGGTTTTCTCCTGCCGTCCGCGGCCGCCGCACGCCGGATGGACCCGAATAACCCTCGCGGGCAGCCGAATTCGATGTCATGAAGGCACGGTCGGCACCGAGCAGGCGAGCGATGAATCGTTTGGCCCGGAACGGAGCCAAGGCGCTGGCATGGAAGACCGACACCGGCCCCGGCACGGTGACATGCATGCGTGGCCGGTCCACGCAGCGCGCGATCGCCCGCGCCACATCCTGCGGCTCGGCGGCAAATCCCAGGCGCGGCAGCGTGATTCCCTCGATCAGTCCGGTCCTGGTGAAGGTCGGCAGCACCGTGCTCACCCGGACGCCGTGCGGTGCCAGCTCGGCCGCGAGCGCCTCCGAGAAGCCGATCACGCCGTGCTTGGCTCCGGTGTAGACCGCTAGCCCCGGCACCGCCACCCGCCCCGCGATGGAGGCGACATTCACGATATGACCGTGCCCGCGCGCCATCATCGGGCCCGCCGCCAATCGGCTGCCGCGCATGACACCGAGCAGATCTATCTCGACCGTCCACTGCGTCAGCGTTTCGTCGAAATCCCCGATGGGACCGACCGGCATGACGCCCGCATTGTTGATCAGCACGTCGATCGGACCGTGTGCCTGCTCCGCATCGGCGAGGAACGCGCCGAACGACGCTTCGTCGGTGACATCCAGCGGCAAGCCGGTGCTGCCCAGTTCCTTTGCCGCGCGCCGGAGTTCGATCTCATCGATATCACCGATGACGACCGTCGCGCCGCGCTCGGCCAGCAGGCGCGCGGTGGCCAGCCCGATGCCGCGCGCGGCTCCGGTAATCGCTATCACCTTGCCGTGCATCAGAATCCACCGGCGACCCGGACCACCGTGCGCCCGGTGCCCTTGCCCGCCAGGACGGTGCCGATCGCCGAAACCACGTCGCGCACATCCACTTCGCGAATCAGCTCGTCGAGATGGCTGGGCCGCAGATCGTTTTCGAGGCGGTCCCACACCGAACGCCGGGTGGCGATATCGAGCTCGACCGAATCGATGCCGAAGAGGGTGACGCCGCGCAGGATGAACGGCAGCACCGTGGTCTGCAGGCCCGGGCCGCCGGTGAGGCCGCTGGCGGCGACCGCGCCGTCGTACTTCAGCGCCGACAGCGTGTAGGCCAGCGCCTTGCCGCCGACACAGTCGATCGCCCCGGCGTACAGCGCTTTTCCGAGCGGGCGCTTCAGCAGCTCCGGATCCTCGGGCACCCGGCCGATCACCGATGCCGCGCCGAGCGACTTCAACAGGTCGGCGGCGTCGGGCTTCCCGGTGGAGGCGACCACCTCGTATCCGGCTCCCGCCAGCAGATTCACGCCGACACTGCCGACACCGCCGGTGGCCCCGGTGACCAGAATGGGCCCGTTGCCGGGGGCGATGCCGTGGTCCTGCAGGGTCTGCACCGACAGCGCCGCAGTGAAACCGGCGGTGCCGATCGCCATGGCCTGCTTGGCGGTCAGCGTGCTCCGGCGCACGACGCATTCGGCGGGAAGCGTGGCGTATTCGGCGTAGCCGCCCTGTCCGCTCAGGCCGATGGCATAGCCGTGGGCCAGGACCGGATCACCCGGAGAGAAAGCGGGATCATTCGAGGCGACGATCTCACCGGCCAGGTCGACGCCCGGCACGATCGGATACGCCCGGACCGCGCCGCCGTTCGGCGTGATGGCGAGCCCGTCCTTGAAATTGACGCTCGAGTACTCGACGCGAATGGTGACGGTGCCCGGGGTAAGCGGTTGCTGCTCAACCGATTCCGCTGCGACGGTGATTGCGCCCTCGTGTTCGCGGGCGACCATTGCGGTGTAGGTCATGGCGGAACTCCTTCAGCCGGCCAACGGCGTGCGCAGGCCGGAAGTGTTGGGGGACAGTCGTTTCAAGGTGACGGGCAGTCCGTCGGCCACCTTCGGCATGGCGAGCATGGCCATCCGCATCTTGTAGTCCGGCGCGACCGAGAACTCGAAGGTGCGCAGCAGCTGGTGCAGCGTGGACTTGATCTCCATCCCGGCGAAGTAGAGCCCGATGCACTTGTGCGCCCCGCTGCCGAACGGCATGAAGGCGTTCTTGTGGTTCTTGTCCTCACGCCGGGCCTCGCCGAAACGGTCCGGGTCGAAGGTCTCCGGGTCGGTCCACAGCTCCGGCATATGGTGGATGAACTGCGGCAGCACCACGGCCATCGTGCCCGCCGGAATGTAGTGGCCCAGGACTTCGGTATCGCGCACCGCGGAACGGAACATCAGCGGAATCGGGGCGATGAGGCGCAGCGCCTCCTTCATCACCAGATCGAGCGATTCCAGCTGGTTCAGTTCGTCGTAGCTGGGGAACTCGCCCAGTGCCATCGATTCCTCGCGGCAGCGCTGCTGCCACTGCGGATTCTTGGCCAGGTGATAGGCCATGGTGGTCATGGTCGCGGTCGAGGTGTCATGGGCCGCGAACATGAGGAAGATCATCTGATTGACGATGTCGTCATCGGAGAACCGTTCGCCCTCATCGCTTTTCGCCGCGCAGAGGGCACTGAACAGATCGGTGCCCGGATCGGCGCGCTTGGCCGGGATCAGGGCCCGGATCTCGCGCTCGAGGTAGGCGCGCCCGGCCAGGCCGCGCGACCACGCCGTGCCCGGCAGCCGATATTTCGCACCCGGCACCGGGAAGCGCACCACCGACGAGCCCGCCGCGACGCAATCCTCGAAGGCGCGGGCCATCTTCTTGGCATCGGGTCCGAGATCGATACCGAGGAAGGCCTCGGTGGCGACATCGAGGGCCATCTTCTTGAACGCCCGGCTCAACCGCACCTCACCCTCGGGCCAGCTCTCGATGGCCCGCCCGATGGTGGGGTTCATCCGATCGAGGTAGCCGATCAGCTTCTCGCGGCCGAAGGTCACCGCCATCACCCGCTTGTGGAACAGGTGCTCGTCGAAGTCCAGCAGCAAAAGGCCGCGGTCGAAGAACTTGCCGATGATCGGGTCGTAGCCGGGCCCGTGCGCCCAGGCGCGATCCTTGTTCGACTGAACCTGCGCGACGGCGTCGGGTCCGAGCATGACCACGCCTTGGAAACCCGCGCCGCTGCGCCAGGACACGGGACCGTCCAGGTCGTACACGCGGCGCAGATAGCCGTTCGGGTCGCGCAGGTACTCCAGGAATTCACCCGCCATCGGCAGGTACGGGCGGCGGCCCGGCACCGGTTCGAGGCCGCTGTCCGGCGGCGGGGTGGCCAGTGGTTCGCGGCGGCGCACAGGTAGGGCGGGGAGGGTCGGCATCTTCATTGATGGACTCCTGAAAGTCGGAGGGGCGGTTCAGCTCTCGGCGGGACGGTTGAAGATCTTGCGCGGGTCGACACCGTCGCGCCGGTACGCCCGCACGGCCCAGGACGTGTACAGCACCCGCACCGGGAGACGGTTCAGCACGGGATTGAGCGCCCGCGCGACCGCGGTGAATCGATCGAAATTGCGCTGCTGCCGATCGCTCCACGCCAGCCGGCAGTTCTCGCGCATCCTGGGCGGCAGCGTGCCGACCACCATGGTGCGGGTGTAAGCGTTCAGCGGGGCCGACAGCACCGTCCAGATCGGCTTGGGGATGAAGGCCGGGCCGGGAATGCCCTTCCGGATATAGCCGGTGGCGTAGACGATCGTCGGGTGCGGGACGAACCGCTCGACCATCGAGTCGAAGTACTGCTGGAACTGCTCGTACGTCTGCGGCTGATTGCGCGCGCTGACCCCGTACATCGAGTACCAGACCTTGCTCTCCTGGAAGATCTGCCGCTTCTCCTGCTCGGACAGCCGCCGAATGAAGGTGTCTGTGGCGTAGATGATCTGGTCGATGAAGGTGGCGTGGCCCCAGTAGTAGAGCTCCGGGTTCATCGCGTGATAACGGCTGCCGTCGCCGACGGTGCCCTTGACCTCACGGTGGAAGTCGCGCACCTGCTTGGCTTTATCGAGCGCGTCCTCGTCGTAGAGCGCCGACATGAGGCCGATCACGGTGCGCTTGCCCCGGCCCAGGGTGTCGTTGAACACCACCGAGTGGTCCTGCACCGCCTGCCCGAGCTGATCGATGGAGTTCTGGCATCCGGCGATGCGCTGGAACCCGAATACGTGCAATCGCCAGTCGCCGTAGAACTTCCAGATCAGCGAATCCGGCCCGAGCCGCTGGGCCTCTGCGTGGACGGCGTCCGCGACGGGCATCGCCTCGGCCTCACCGACGTGCGTGACGAATGCTTCCGCAGCGGAATCGACCGGAGTCATGTGAACCTCGTTGTCCTGAGTAGTCATTCGCGCTCACCGCCAGGGGAGTGCTTGGACGAGCCGGGCCACCGGCGTAACCGCCTGTTGCCACAGCGAATTCGTGATCCCGAAAGGTGGATCGATGACCGGTAGCCGCATCTGCGCCACGGTCTGCGATTCCGCGTACTTGAGCAGACCATCGGGTCCGTGGCGGCGGCCCAAGCCGGACGCGCCCATCCCACCCATGGGCGCGGCACTGGCGGAATACGAAGGGCCGTAACCCTCGTCGAGATTCACCGAACCCGTACGCAGCCGGGCCGCGATTGCCCGTCCGGCCCGCGCGGACCCGGCCCACACGCTGGCGTTGAGTCCGTATTCGCTGTCGTTGGCACGGGCGATCGCCTCGTCGACACTCGCGACCCGATAGATCGAGACCACGGGACCGAAGGTTTCCCTTGCGGCGCAGTCCATCTCGCCGGTGACGGCGGTGAGTACGGTCGGCTCGTAGAAGTACGGGCCGATATCGGGCCGCGCCCGGCCGCCCGCGAGCACGACAGCGCCCTTGTCGACCGCGTCCCGCACATGTGAATCCACCGTTCGCAGTTGGGCTTCGGAGATCAGCGAACCCATATCGGCGGTGAAGTCGTAGGTCGCGGCCAAATTCATCTGCCGCACATTGCGAGTGAACTTGTCGATGAACTCGTCGGCGACAGCGTCTTCGACATAGATGCGTTCGATCGAGATGCACAGCTGCCCGGCATTGGCGAAGCAGGCCCGGGTGGCCGCGCGCGCGGCGACGTCGATCTTCGCGCCATTCGCGACGATCATCGGATTCTTGCCGCCCAGCTCGGCGGAGAAGCCGATCAGGCGTCGTCCGCACTGCTCGGCCAGCAGCCGCCCGGTCGCGGTCGAGCCGGTGAACATCAGGAAGTCGCAGTCCTCGACGATCGCGGTGCCGACCACCGAACCGGGCCCGGGAATCACCGCGAGCAGATCCTTGGGCACACCCGCCCGGTAGAGCAGATCGGCACCGGCGAGCGTGGAGAACGGGGTCAGGCTGTCGGGCTTGATGACGACCCCATTACCGGCGAGCAGCGCAGGGATGGCATCGGAGATGGACAGCGCCATCGGGTAATTCCAGGGCGCGATAATGCCGACCACGCCCTTGGGCTGGTACTGCACGGTGACCGCGGTGAGCCCCGGGACACCGCCCTGGACCCGCCGCGCCGCCAGCAGTCCCGGTCCGTGCTTGGCGTAATACCGCGCGGTGAACGCCAGATCCAGCAGGTCCTCCTGGGCCGACGCGCGCGCCTTGCCGGTCTCGACCTGGGTCAGGTCCAGGATGCGATCGCGATTGTCGAAGACCAGGCCGCGAAAGCGTTCCAGGATCGCCGCACGTTCGGCGAACGGCCGATTCATCCACTGCGCCTGAGCTTTTCGAGCGCGCTCGAACGCGACCCGCACATCCTCGGCGGTCCCGATCGGCACGGAGGCGATCTCCTGACCGGTGTAGACCTCCCGCACCGGCTGGGCCGCATGTCCCTGCTGATCGTCGATGGCGATCAGCCCTCGCAGTCGGACCAGATCCTCCGCGACGGCCGCCGTGCGCGCGCCACTGGTCTTCGTCGTCTCACTCACCCCCACGTAGCTGCTCGTTTTCACAACGACCCTTCCTTGCGTCGCTACACCGCTACACTTATATCAACTTTGTAGCCTAATGGCGGAGGGGTGTCAATGACAGAGGCACGAGGAACCGGGCCGCGGACGACTACGATCAACGCGGTGACCTCCGGGAACGTCGAACAGCTGCCATCGGATCCAGTGGTGACCGAACTGCTCGGCGGCATACCGGAACCGGACTCGGTCGCGGCCAAGATCGTCGACGCGGCCATCGCGGAATTCACCGAGTACGGCATCAAGCGGGTGGGCATCGACAACATCGCCCGCCGCGCGGGCATCCATCGCGTGACGATCTATCGCCACTTCCATGGCAAGGATGAGATCGTCACCGCCGCCGCGATCACCTGGTCGCAGCGTTTCTTCATTCGGATCAGTCAGATGGTGACCGATGCGCCGACGGTCGAGGAACGTTTCGTCAACGGGTTCGCGCTCGCCCTGCACGGACTGCGCGCCGAACCGTTGGTGCGCCGAATCCTCGGCGCGGACCCGGAATTCGCGCTGCCGTACCTGACCACCGAAGGCGGGCAAACCCTCGCGGCGGTCCGCATGTTCTTCGCCGTGCAACTGCGCTGGTTCTTCGGTCCGGAGGATGACACCGAGATCGACGTCGACGGCGCGGCCGAACTGGCGGCGCGCCTGGGCCTGTCGTTCCTGATGACGCCCGACAGTCATTTCGAGCTCGACGATGTCGACGAGATCCGGAGATTCGCCCGCCGCTATCTCGCGCCGCTGCTGCGACGACCGGTGTGAACGAGTTGTGCCACAAGAGCTTTCAGTGCAGTAGCGGTACGAAATAGCGGCGCGCGAACGCGCGGATCTGCTCGTCGGTCCGAAGCTCGAAATGGCTCTCCGGGGTGAGCAGGAAAGAGAGTCCGGCGCGCGCGAGCAGCTCGGCCGCGCCATCGAGATCGACGTCCTCGCCGGTTGGTTCGGCGGAGGGCACCGCGCGTAGTTGGGCGGCGAAGAACTCGCGCATCGCCGCGATGGTCATCGCGCCATCGACCGTGAGGTACGGCAGGAAGACCTCGGGTTCGGTGTGCAGTCCGCGCTCGATCAGTGGTTCGGTCCGAATGGTTTGCAGGGCGAGGACGAAGGCCTCGACGATGCGTTCCTCCCGGGTCGGCAGGGCCGCCACGGCGTCAGCGATGGTCGTGAAGAAACGGGTCGCCCAGGTGATCGCCGCCGCGCGCACCACCTCGTCCTTATTGCGAAAATGCTTGTACACGGTGACCCGATGCATTCCGGCGCGTTTCGCGACGTCGTCGAGTCGCACTCGGCGCAGGCCGTATTCGGTGAACTCCGCGATGGCCGCGTCGATGATCCGGCCCGGTGTCGAGTCGGGGGGAGCGATCGGTGCGGGCGGGGTAACCGGGGCATTCGGAGATGACACCGCCCAAGGCTAGCGGCCGCACCCTACCCGGAAGTGCTAGCGGGTTATCGGGGCGTGCCGGGGAGCATGATCGGAAGGATGGCGACCCGGGCGAATTGCTCCAGCTCCGCATCACTGGTCAGTGGCGCGACCGCGTGGGGAGTCAGTGCGATGGAGTGGATGATGCGCGCTACGGCTTCGATTCGCAGCGGGAGGTTTTCCGCGTCCAGCCGCCCCGCGTCGACGTCGGTCTGTAGGTAGCCGATGGCGCCGGCGATGGCCGCGGCCAGCACGTCCGATCCCTCGATGGTGATCTTTGGCAGGGTCGCTTCCGCGTCCAGGTAGAGCAGTCGCTGAAACAGACGGTTCGAACGGATGCGATGAATGAGTTCGCTTGTGGCGGCGACGATTCGATCGTCGAGGCTGATCGGCCGCTGGGTGATCTCCGCCATGCATTCGAACAGATGCCGCGCTTCGCGGGATACCACCGCCGAGATGATGGCGTCCTTGGATCCCATCTTGCGGAAGACCGTCATCCGCCCGACGCCGGCTCGTTTGGCGATGTCCTCGATGGTGGTCTTCTCGATACCGATTTCCTGAAACTGTTCGAGTGCCGCGTCCAGGATCCGCTCGGTTACGGGGTCGGTCGCGGCCGCCGAATCCGGTGCCTGAGCTGGTAAGACGCGGGTTGCCACGGTGAAAGCCTAACAGTCGGTGCGGCCCGCGCCCGATACCGAGCATTGATACTAAGAGAGTATCTGAGTACCATTCTCGCTATGGCAACGAAGAAAGCCGCAGCGCCGCAGCCGTACCGCGAGGAAGCGCACGCCATCCATGCCCGCGATGTGAAATTCGACTGGGACGATGTACCGCTGCACTACCTCCCCGGTGAGCCGTTCGCGACGCACTTCTGGAATGTGATGCACCTGGTGGTGCCGGTCGGTGAGAAGGCGATGGCCGGCACGCTCGCGGAGGCTCTGCCCTATATCGACGACGAGCGCCTGCGTGAGGAGGCGGTCGGCTTCATCGGTCAGGAAGCCATGCACGCCAGCTCGCACGAGGGCCTGCACGATCGCTTTCGCGAGCAGGGGCTCGATATCGAACCGGCACTGCGGAACTGGGTCTATGTCTTCCGCGGCGTCGTGAGTGGATTGGGCCTCGATAAACGAATGAGCAAGGCGTGGCTGAACGAACGCCTGGCGCTGTTCTCGGCTGCGGAACACTTCACCGCGGTCATCGGTCAATGGCTGCTGGACAACGAGGAGTTCGCGAAGGCGGGCATGCATCCGGCCGTGCTGGATCTGCTGAAATGGCATGGCGCGGAAGAGGTTGAGCATCGCAATGTGATGTTCGACGTGTTCGAGCATGTCGACGGCAGTTATGCGCGCCGGGTTCGCACCGCGCTGTTCGTCAGCCCGGCGGGCCTGGCCCTGTGGGTGCTCGTGATGCGCGAACTGTTGAAGAAGGACCCGTCGCCGGACAAGGGCCGGGCCTGGCCGATCCAGTGGATCTCCGCCACCGCCAAGGGGCTCATTCCGGGCCCGTCCTTCCTGGTCCGGGAGATTCCCCCGTACCTGCGGCGGGGCTTCCATCCCTCGGAAATGGGCAGTCTGGACGCGGCGCTCAAGTATCTGGCGACCTCGCCCGCCGCGCTGGCCGCGGAGTAATGGCCATGGTCGAACTCATCAAGGGTGATACGCCGATCGAGTTCATCGAGGGTGTCCATCCGGTATTTCGTACCGCCGTTCGGGTCGTGGACGCATACCGGAGCGGCTTTGTCGGCAGCCGATTGGACACGCTGCTGTCCCGGCCGAATCAGGTGCGGCGCAACGGATTCGACCAGGATCTGCGCATCGATCGGATCACCGGCCAGGCGCAGGACGTGGTCGCGGTGGACCTGGTCGCGCCCGACGGATCGGAACTGCCGCGATGGCTGCCGGGAGCACATATCGATGTTTTCCTGCCTTCGGGGCGGCAGCGCCAGTATTCGCTGTGCGGTGATCCGCTGGACCGGAGTCGGTATCGCATCGCGGTACGGCTGATCCACGACGGCGGCGGCGGATCGCGCGAGGTGCACGAGAGGTTGCGCGCGGGTGGGCTGCTGCGTATCCGGGGTCCGCGCAACGCTTTTCGACTGGCTGCCGCACCGTCATACCTGTTCATCGCGGGCGGTATCGGCATCACGCCGATTCTGCCCATGGTCCGCTCGGCCGATCGCGCTGGAATCCCTTGGCGGCTGCTGTATCTCGGCCGCGACCGGGCTTCGATGCCGTTCCTGCCGGAACTGGAGCCGTACGGCAGCCGGGTCGAGGTTCGCACCGACGACGTGTCCGGCCTGCCGGATGTCACCGAACTGCTGTCGCACAATCTGTCCGGTGGCGCGGTGTATCTGTGTGGACCGACGCCTTTGCTGGATGGCGCGCGCCGTCTGATGCCGGGCGGGACGCGCGAGGAACTGCATATCGAGCGGTTCGCACCGCCGCCTGTCGTGGGCGGCGTCGAATTCCCGGTCGAACTGGTGCGAACCGGGCAGACCGTACGGGTCGGCGCACAGGAGTCGGTGCTGGCCGCCGTCCGGCGGGTACTGCCCGACGTGGCTTACTCGTGCCAGCAGGGGTTCTGCGGATCATGCAAGGTCAAAGTCCTCGAAGGCGCTGTCGCGCACCAGGATACGAAACTAGTGGACGACGAGCGAGCGGATTCGATGCTCATCTGTGTCTCCCGGTCGAGCGGGCCGCTCGCATTGGACCTGTAATCCCGGATCGATCTCGCAGATTCACACTGCCGCAAGCGCTTTCGGCATCGCTGCCGGAAGCGCGGTTAGGACAGCACATGTTCGGTTTCAATCGACCATCCCTCGACGTGTGCGGGCGGACCGTCCTGGTCACCGGGGCCGGAAGCGGAATAGGCGCGGCGACCGCGCGCGCCCTGCACGAGCGCGGGGCCGCGCTCGCACTGGTGGACGTCGACGAGATCGCCGTCAAGAAGATCGCCGTCGAACTCGGCGGCGACGCACTCGCGATGTCGGCGGACGTTCGTGACCGCGCGGCCATGGCCGCCGTCGTCGACAGGACGGTCGCGAATTTCGGTCGCCTGGACATCGTCGTCGCGAACGCGGGGGTCGCCCCACCTGCCGCGACCATCCGGACCGTGGATGCGGACGCCTTCGACCGTGTCCTCGACATCAACGTGACCGGGGTGTTCAATACCGTGCGCCCGGCGCTCGAGCATGTCATCGAGCGTCGCGGGCATGTCGTCGTGGTGGCGTCCGCGGCGGCCTTCGCTCCGGGCGCGGGCGGCTCCCCGTACATGATGAGCAAGGCGGCGGTGGAACAGTTCGGCCGCGCCCTGCGCATCGAACTCGCCGCGGTGGGGGCGAGCGCGGGCATCGCGTATTTCGGTGTGGTCGAGACCCCGATGGTCCGCGACAACGAATCCGACCCGCTGATCAAGGAGATCACCGGCTTGCTGCCGTGGCCGCTGAGCCGTCGCATCAGCCAGGAGCACGCGGCCCGGGTCATCGCGGACGCGATCGCGAATCGCTCGGCGCAGACCATCGCCCCGGCGTCGTGGCTGCCGTATTCGCTGCTGCGGGGTGTGGCGAATCTGCTCATCGACGACCATGCGGCGGCGTCCAAGAGTATGCATGAGCTGCTGCGCCGGGTCGAAGCGAGGGCGTCGGCATGACCGGCACACCGCACTCGTCGCTGATCGGGGGCACGCCCAGCGTGCGCAGTATCGTGCTGGCCCAGGCGCTGCGAGTTTCGTTGCGCCCGTTGGCCGATCACGCCGGTGTCGGCGGGCCGAGGTTGACCGGGCTGCGCTGGATGAGCGATCGGATCGGTCACTTCGACGTACCGCGCGGGACGACCGTGGACGCGATCTCGGTCGGTGACCATCGTGCCGCAGTCGTGAACGCGGTCGACGCCGACCCGCGTGACGGGGTGATGCTCTATCTGCACGGTGGCGGTTTCGTGCTCGGGTCGCCGGATTCGCATCGCGCGGTGGCCGCGCGGCTGTCCCGGTCGGCGGGTGTACCGGTGCTGTTGCCCGCGTACCGCAAAGCGCCCGAGCATCCCTTCCCGGCGGCGGCGGACGATGTGCTGTTCTGGTACCGGCATCTGCTGAGCCAGGGCGTCACGCCCGATCGCATTGTGGTGGGCGGGGATTCGGCGGGCGGCCATCTGCTCTGCGGTCTGATCGAACAGCTGCGGGCAACGGGGCTGCCGGTACCCGCGGGTGCGGTGCTGTTCTCGCCGCTGCTGGATCTGGGCCTGGTCGACGGTGACGAACGGGCAGCGCGCCGCCGAGACCCGTTCTCCTCGGCGGCCTTCGCACGTCGCGCGGTCGAGGTCTATCTCGGCGAGGTCGATCCTGAGGATCCGCGCGTCGATGTGCTGTCCGCCGACTTCGGTGGTTGGCCGCCCACCCTCATCCAAGTCGGTGGCACCGAAATGCTTTTGGAGGATGCGCGAGCGCTGGCCGCCGCGCTCGCCGCGGCCGGTGTGCCTCATCAGTTGCAGGTGTGGCGCGGCCAGGTGCACTCCTTCCACCTGATGTCCATGGTCGCGCCGGAACCTCGCCGGGCGCTCGAGGACGCGGGCAGGTTCGTCCGGGACTGTCTCTCGGATGCGGCGATCGACACCGTCGACCGGGCCGGGTGAGCACTCATGACATTGCAGAGAGAGAAGACCACGATGACACGCGAGCAAGCGCACACTCCCGACCACGAGGTGGTGATCATCGGCGCCGGGTTCGGCGGTATGGGGGCCGGGATCAAGCTCAAGCAGGCCGGGATCGAGGACTTCATGATCCTCGAGCGCCGCGACGAGGTCGGCGGCACCTGGCGCGACAACACCTATCCCGGTGTGGCGGTGGATATTCCGTCCTTCACCTACAGCTACCACTTCGAACCCAATCCGAACTGGTCGCGGCCCTTCGCGCCCGGAAAAGAGTTACAGGAGTACGCCGTCCACGTCGCCGACAAGTACGGGCTGCGACCGCATCTGCGCTTCGGCGTCGAGGTGGGGTCCGCGCGCTTCGACGAAGCCGCCGATTGCTGGCGGCTGGAGCTGGCCGACGGCTCCGCGCTATCGAGCCGATTCCTCATGTCCTGCCACGGAACCCTGGTCACGCCGTCGGTGCCGACGATTCCCGGACTGGCCGACTTCGAGGGCACGATCATCCAGACCATGGCCTGGGATCACGACCACGATCTGACCGATGAACGCGTCGCGGTCATCGGTACGGGGGCGTCGGGTATCCAGGTGATTCCGGCGATCGCCGACACTGTCAAGTCCATGCAGGTCTATCAGCGGACCCCGATCTGGGTATTGCCCAAGACCAATCCCGAGCTGAACACGTTGACCCAGAAGATCTTCGAGCATGTGCCGCTGGTGCAGCGCTCGTTACGTGTGGCCACCGGCGCGTTCACCGAGATCGTCGTGGTACTCGGTGCGGTCTACAACCGGGAACTGCCCTTCGTCGTCAAGGGGATCGAGCAGGGCTGCCTGGCGTATCTGCGCTCGGAGGTCAGCGATCCGGAGCTGCGTGAGAAGCTCACGCCCAGATACGGTTTCGGGTGTAAGCGGCCATCGTTCTCCGATACCTATTACGCCGCACTGCAACGTGAGCACGTCGAGCTGGTGACCGATGGCATCCAGACCGTCACCCCGACCGGAATCCGGACCGTCGACGGGATCGAGCGTGAGGTAGACACCATTGTGCTGGCAACCGGTTTCAAGGTTTTCGATGTGCCGTACGACCTGTACGGCATCGACGGCGTAACCCTCGAGGACCGATGGGACCGTGAGCGCCGTGAATCCTACGAAGGGGTGAGCCTGCGCGGTTACCCCAATATGTTCCTGGCTCCGGGCCCCTACGGGGTCACCGGCGCCTCCTGGTTCGCGACCGTCGACGTCTGCACCTCGCATGCGGTGCGCGTGATCACCGAAGCGCGCGCACGGTCGGCGACGCGCGTGGAGGTCTCGCGAACCGCACAGGACCGGTACATGCGCAAAGTGCTCGCCCGCATGGGCAACACCATGTTCAAGAGTCCCGCCTGCGCAGGGTCGAACAGCTACTACATCGACAAACACGGCGATGCCTCGCTGGCCCGGCCCACTCCCGGAGTGCAGGCGTGGTGGGCGCAGCGCCGATTCGACCTGAACGACTACGAATTCCGTGGCCATGGTTCGTTTGCGGCAGTCCTGCGGTCGCCCGCCATGGAGGATATTGCTGGTCACCGCTAGGAATTTGGCATCAGATTTGGCATCACGACAGCGTGGGACCTGTCGGTCATAGTGGGACTGCGCGTACAGGGCGGACGATTGATATTCCGCTGACCTGTATGTACGGGACGCAGCGGTACGTGTTGACATGCCCGGAACTGTTTCCCGTTGGCTCATAACCCAGAGGTCGCAGGTTCAAATCCTGTCCCCGCTACCAACGAGGGCGGTCCTGACCGGTTGGTTTCAGGACTGCCCTCGATCTTTGTTGCGGTTCTTGGCAACGGATTTGGCAACTCGTCGCTATATCTGCACCCGCTCGGTGCACGAGAACTGCGAAACGCATTGCGAACAGGTGATTCTCGGCGGGTCCTGCGGAACGGAGCGGGACGATGAGATCGCTGGGGTGCCAACCCCGCGATCCCAGGGAGTTATATCTTGGTCGCGGCATCCCGCCAGTAAGGGTCGCGCAGGCGACGCTTGAACAGTTTTCCTGACTCCTCGCGCGGTAGCTCATCGTCGAAGACGACCACTCTGGGGACCTTGAACCCGGCGAGCCGGGCACGCACGAAGTCGCGTACCTCGGCCTCGGTCAGTTCGGCCCCTTCGGCCAATTCGATATGGGCGGCGAGGGATTCGCCGTACTCCTCGTCGGGAATACCGAATACCGCGCAGTCCGCCACCTCGGGCAGCTCGTGCAGCACGCCCTCGATCTCGGCCGGATAGATGTTCACCCCGCCCGAGATCACCATGTCGCTCATCCGGTCGGTCAGATACAAGTACCCTTCGGCATCGACGCGGCCCATATCGCCGACGGTCACGAATCCGTCGAGCTCGATATCGCGACGCTTCGTGTCGTCCCCGCGGTAGGTGAATCCTGGCCAGTAGTCCGCCGGTTTCAGGTACACGACGCCTACCTCTCCGACCGGCGCTTCCCGATTATCCGGGCCGACGATTCGAACGGCCGCACCGTCGACCGGTGCACCGACGGTTCCCAGGTGGCGCAGCCACTCTTCGGCGGAACACCACACGATCGGTCCCGTTTCCGAGCCGCCGTAATACTCCGTGACGATCGGGCCGAGCCAGTCGATCATCTGCTGCTTCACATGCTGCGGGCAGGGCGCTGCCGAATGCACGATCGAGGTCAGCGACGAGAGATCGTACTTGCGGCGCACCTGCTCCGGCAGGCGTAGCAGGCGAGTGAACATGGTGGGCACCATCTGTACCTGCTCGACGCGATGGCGTTCGATCGCGGCGAGGAACTCCTCGGGATCGAAGCGCGTCAGGATGGTGGTGTCCATCCCCAGGCGTACAGCGAACACTCCCATCGTATTCGGCGCGGTGTGGTACAGCGGGGCTGGAATGAGGGTGCGGCCGCCGGGCCGCAATCCCATCCGGGCCATCGCACCCATCGCCATTCGCACCATCGACTCGGCGGAAACCGCCTCGCGCACAATTCCTTTGGGTTTGCCGGTGGTACCGGAGGTGTAGATCAGCCCGAGCCCGCTCGCAGCGGGCGCGGCCGAGCCCTCGGGCTCGTGCCCGGCCAGCCAAGACTCGTACTCGCGATGCGAACCGGGCACGGACTCGCCCGTCGAGGACACCACAATCAAGGGGATGGACCCGACGGTCGCGTCGTCGACCACAGCCGCGAAGTCTGAATGCACGAACGCCGCCTTGGCGGCGCTGTCGGTCAAGAGATGGGCGAGCTCCGCAGACTTCCAATGCCAGTTCACCGGAACCGGATTCGCACCCGACAACGATATCCCGGCGCTGATCTCGAGGAACTCCACCGAATTCGCCAGTACGACAGCGATATTGTCGCCCGCGGTCACGCCGAGCCCGGCGAGTCCGGACGCGATGCGGGCGGCTCGTTCCTGCAACTGCGGATGGGTCCGTTCGACGGACCCGCATCGAATCATCGGAGTGTCGGACATGGTCTCCCTCTCAGCCGCATCGCTAATCAGGATGTGACGCTACGCACACCGCGGGCGGGTGCCGATGACCGCAATGCGCGCAGTGTATGACCACACCGCGCATGATCCGGTCGGTCTCGGGGTGTCCGGCGATCAGCGCGAGTCGAGGCGATACGAACCGGGTGCGATGCCGGTCCAACGGCGGAAAGCGCGGCGGAAAGCGCTCGGCTCGGAGTAGCCGAGCCGTTCGGAGAGTTCCTCGATGGTCTCCTGACCCTGGACCAGGCTTTCGATAGCGCGATCGCGCAGGATGTCTTCCTGGATCGTCCGGTACGAGGTTCCTTCTTCACGCAGCAGGCGGCGCACGTGCTGGGCGCTCAGCGACAGCCGCTTGGCGACATCCTCTGCGGCGAGCCAGTCGGTAGAAGTATTGCGCTCCAGTATGTTTCGCACCCGATCGGCGGTGGTCACGTCGTAGCGGTTGCGGAACAGCAGCCCGGCCGGCGCGGTGCGCAGGAATTCGTCCAGCTCCGCTTCGGTGCGAACCACCGGTATCGACAGGTACATCGAGTCGAAGGCGAAACCGGTGCCGGTCGCATCGAAGGTGGGTGTGACACCGTAGATGAGCCGATAGTCCGACTCGTAAGGCGGTGCCGGATAAGGCAATTCCACTGCCGTGAGCCGTATTTGCTTGCGTATCAGCCACGATGCGAATCGATGGATGACCGCGACAGCGATATCGACGACGAGTGGATCCAGCGGTGTCGCCGGATCGCCGTGCATCACAACCCTAGCCTGGGAGCCGTCCACGGTCAGCGTGACACGGGCTTCGGTGCTGAGGGCGAGGAATTCGGTGAAGCGGGTCAGTGCGGTGCGCAGGTCGGGCGCGTGCACGACGCCGTAGCTGATCATCCGGAAGGTGCCACGCGGAATCGGGCGTGGACCGAGCCCGGCCAGCTCGTCGTCGGTCAGCTCCCACAACGCTCGCACGACGCGGGCGGCCTGCGCCTCGGTGACGCGGACCCGGTCGTGGCCGATCATTTCGGGAGTGATGCGGGCCGCTCGCAGTGCGCCGCGAATGTCGATGCCGCGCGCGACGGCGGTCGTCATCGCGGCACGAATGAACTGAATCGCCACGGTGCGCGTTGCCATCGTCCCTCCTTCCGTGTCGGCAACCTACCAAAGCGGCCATGCACGTTTCTGTCACAAACCATGCGAAGTCGAGTCATTTCGGGCGATCTTCCCAGTTCATAGGCTCGAGGAACGAGCGATGCGGCCGTGCTTGCGGCCACGCACGACTCTGTGACGCGAGGAGGATGGTGAATGTCCGAGCACGTATTCGATATCGCCGGCATCGGTGTGTGGGGGCCCGAGATCGAATTCCCGGTCGAGAAGCAACGCTCGATCGCCTACGCCGAGGCGACCAACGACCCGATCGCCCAGCACCTGGACGGCACCTTCGCTCCCCCGGTTTTCGCGGTGGTCCCCGCACTGACCGACATGGCCGACCAGACGATGTCCGTGGTGCCCGACGAGCTGATGCTCCGAATCCTGCACGGTGAGCAGGACTTCCGCTTCCACCGTCCGATCGTGCCCGGCGAGACGCTGCGGGTGCGGTCCAAGGTCGTCGGCATCCGCGGCAAGTCGACCGGCGTCGTGGTGACCACCCTCGGCGAAACGCGGGACGCGGCCGGCGCGCTGGTCAACGAGCAGTATTTCACCGGCTTCTTCAAGGGCGGCGTCTGGCCGCACGAGGCCGGAATCGCCGCGCCCGCACACTCTTTCGACGAGGCGCTGCGCGACCGCGCGGCTGACTTCGTGGTCGAGCAGCAGTTCGACAAGGACCAGACCTTCCGTTACGCCGAACCAGCGGGCGATCCGATGCCCATCCACCTGGATGACGACTTCGCCAGGCAGATGGGGCTGCCCGGGATCATCATCCACGGGCTGTGCACCATGGCCTTCACCTCGCACGCGGTGCTCTCGCAGGTGGCGCTCGATGATCCGGCCCGGTTGCGACGCCTCGCGGTGCGGTTCAGCAAGCCCGCCTGTCCGGAGCAGCTCATCACCACCTCGATCTGGCATACCGGCGACACCGAGGGCCGCCGGGTCTACGCGTTCGAAAGCGCGAGCGGCGAGGGCGACGCGCTCATCCGCGACGGCATTGCCGAGATCGCGTAATCCACTGGGCCACAACGGCTATGCCACGACCTTCAGGCAGAGGAGTTCGACCAATGACCAATCGCGTCTACGTCGTCGGTGTCGGTATGACGAAATTCGAGAAGCCCGGCCGCCGCGCCGATTGGGACTACCCGGCCATGGCCTTGGAATCCGGCACCAAGGCGCTCGCAGATGCGGGCATCGCTTATGACAAAGTCGAGCAGGCCTACGCGGGCTACTGCTATGGCGATTCCTGCTCCGGTCACCGTGCCGTCTACGGGCTCGGCATGACCGGCATCCCGGTGTTCAATGTGAACAGCAACTGCTCGACCGGTTCGAGCGCGATGTTCCTTGCCGCCCAAGCTATTCGGAGCGGGATGGCCGACTGCACGCTGGCCATCGGGTTCGAGAAGATGCAGCCCGGCTCGCTCGGCTCCACCTTCGACGACCGCGAGCCGCCCATGCAGCGCCACCTGCTGGCCATGGCGGAACTGCGCGAGATCGCGTTCCCGCCCGCGCCGTGGATGTTCGGCGCCGCCGGACTCGAACACAACGAGAAGTACGGCTCCACGCCGGAACACTTCGTCAAGATCGCCGCCAAGAACCATCGGCACTCCGTGCACAACCCGTACGCGCAGTTCCAGAACGACTACACCGAGGACCAGATCAAGGCGGACAAGATGGTGTACGCCGCTGCCGGGCTGACCAGGCCGATGTGTTCACCGACCTCCGACGGGTCGGGTGCGGCCATCCTGGCCAGCGAGCGGTTCGTCGAGGATAACGATCTCGCAGGTCAGGCTGTCGAGATCGTCGGTCAGTCGCTGGTCACCGATCTTCCCGGCACGCTCGACAGCGGCAGCCTGATCACGCTGGTCGGCGCGGATATGAGCCGCACCGCCGCCCGGCGCGTGTACGAGCAGGCGCAGCTCGGTCCCGAGGACATCGACGTGATCGAGTTGCACGACTGCTTCGCACCCAACGAGCTGCTCACCTACGAGGCGCTCGGATTGGCCGGCGAAGGCGAGGCGCACAAGCTCGTCGACGCCGGCGACACCACCTACGGCGGTCGCTGGGTGGTCAACCCGTCCGGCGGCCTGATCTCCAAGGGACATCCGCTCGGCGCCACCGGTTTGGCGCAGACCGCCGAATTGACCTGGCAGCTGCGCGGTCTCGCCGACCAGCGTCAGGTGGCGGGGGCGAAAGTCGCGCTGGCACACAATATCGGCCTCGGCGGCTCGGTCGTGGTGACCGCCTACCGCCCGGCCGAACGCTGATCCGACAGCGGCAAAGACCAAATCCGACAACACGTTTCGAGAAGGACACAACTCATGGCACTCGCTTCGGCAGCCAAGGAAATCGCGGCCACCCCGGACAAGGTGTGGGCGATCATCGCCGACCCCAGCCGCAATGCGGAATGGAACACCATGCACACCAAGTGGAAAGACGAGCCGCCCACCCAGGTATCACAGGGTTCCACCATGAACGAGGTCCTCTCGATCATGGGTATGCCCAACACCATCACCTGGACCGTCACCGAGTACGACGCCCCCAAGTCCTTCACCATCTCCGGCGTCGGCATGGCGAACGCGAAGGTCACCTTCACGCTGTCGGTGCAGGCCCATGACGCCGGGTCGGTGACGAAGATCGACGCCGAATTCATCAGCCAGATGATGGTCGGCGCGATCGGCAAGGCGATCGAGCGGACCGCGCTCAAGGAACTCGACGCCTCGCTGGACCGGCTCGCCGCTCTCGTCGCCTGACCACTCAGCCACGTAGACAAGGGAATTCACATGGGATCAATGGACAATCGGGTCGCCATCGTCACCGGCGCCGGGCGCGGCATCGGCCGGGAACACGCGCTGCTACTGGCCAAGGAGGGTGCGAGCGTCGTCGTCAACGATCTCGGTGGCGGTAATGACGGCAGCGGCTCCGACGCCGGGCCCGCGCAGGAGGTCGTCGACGAGATTGTCGCCGCGGGCGGCAGGGCGATCGCCAACACCGACAGCGTCGCCGACTGGGATGGCGCGAAACGTCTTGTCGACCAAGCGATATCGGAGTTCGGCGGACTCGACGTCGTGGTGAACAATGCGGGCATCCTGCGCGATGCGTTCATCGCGGGCATCGAGAAGTCGCAGTGGGACTCGGTCCTGGGCGTGCACCTGAACGGTCACTTCAACCTGCTACGGCACGCGGCGGTGTACTGGAAGGAGCAGTCGAAGGCCGGTACTCCGCGCAATGCCGCGGTGATCAATACCGGCTCGGCGTCGGGCACCTTCTCGACGCTACCCGGCCAGGTCAATTACGCCGCGGCCAAGGCGGGCATCGCCGCCATGACACTCGTTGCCGCCGAGGAACTCTCGCGCTACGGCGTGCGGGTGAACGCGATCGCCCCGGTGGCCCGCACCCGGCTCACCCTGGCCACCCCGGGAATGAGCGCCATCTTCGCCGAAGAGGTACCCGACGGCGAGTTCGACGCCTTCAGTCCGGCGAACATCGCGCCCGTCGTCGCCTACCTGGCGAGCGAGAAGTGCCCGCTGAACGGCAAGGTGCTCGCGGTGCAGGGCGGGGCCGTCTCGCTGCTGGAAGGCTGGACGTTCAAGGAAACCGTGGAAACCGAAGGCCCCTGGCTGCTCGACGAGCTGCCCGGGCAGTTCGATCGCTGGTCGTAATGAGCACGTCGTTCATCGTGGAGCGACGCGTCACGTACGCGGGATTCGGTACCCGGGAGCTGGTAGTGGCGGGCGCAGGTCCCACGATCGTGCTGGTTCACGGATTCGGGAACACGTCGGAAATCTGGCGGCGGGTCCTGGACTCGATGTACCAGGCCGGGCAGTCGGCGGTCGCCGTCGACCTGCCGGGCTTCGGGGAGGCCGATCCGCTGCGCCCGGGAGAGCTCATGCCACAGCTCGATTCCTTCCTCGACGCCGTGATCCAGCATCACGGTCGCTCCGAAGCGGTTGTGTTGGTGGGGAACTCACTCGGCGCGGCCACGATCCTGCGCGCATGCCGCAACAGTGAGCTGCCCATTGCCGCCGTGCTGGCTCTCGATACCGCGGGAATTACTTGGAAGCCTTTGGTTTCCGCCGGTCTGAGGCCGCTGATCGCGGCCACCGGCCTGGCCACCAGGATCCGGATTCCACGCGCTGTGCATCGGGTTCTGGTCAAACGGGCGCTGAGCCATCTGCTGTACGGCCGCAGATCGGCCATCGAACCCGCGGTCGTCGGGCAATTGGCCGATGGCGTCGACGACCCGATCGAGACCCACCGGCTGATACGCCAGGGCGCGGAGTTCAAAAGGGAGCTCGACCGCACTCGGGATCACGGCGGTGTGGGCGTCCCGATGGTCGCCGTACACGGCGCGCGGGATCGGCTGGTGCCGCTATCGACCAGCCGAATTCTTCGCGATGCCAATCCGGGCAGCAGGCTCGTCGTGCTGCCGCACGCCGGTCATTGCCCGCAACTCGACGCGACCAGCGTCATAGCCTGTCTCGCAAGGGAATTCGCGACCATGTCGACCGACGCCAAGGAGATCTCGTGACCACCCACCGACCCCATTGGATGAATGAGGAACTCGACCAGGTCGCCGAACTCGCCGGCGGCTTCTTCACGAAATTCTGTGCCCCGCACGAAGCTCGCTGGGGAAAACAGCAACATGTCGACCGGGAAGTCTGGACCACCGCGGGGCAGCTCGGCCTGCTGTGCGCCAGCATTCCTGAGGAATACGGCGGCGGCGGAGGGGATTTCGCCCACGAGGCCGTGATCGCGATCGAACAGGTGCGAGCCCTCGCGCCGAGCTTCGGTGGCGTGCTGCACAGCGGCATCATCGCGCACTACATCAACGCGTACGGCACCGAGGAACAGAAACGCGCCTGGTTGCCGAAGATGGCCAGCGGCGAGATCATCGCCGCCATCGCGATGACCGAGCCCGGTACCGGATCGGATCTGCAGAACGTCAAGACGCGCGCGGTCAAGGACGGTGACGACTACGTCATCAACGGCGCGAAGACATTCATCTCCAACGGATTCCTGTGCGATCTCGTCATCGTGGTGGCCAAAACCGGTGACGAGGGCAGCATCGGCGATGTCTCGCTGATCGGCGTGGAAACCGCTGGCATGCCGGGTTTCTCCCGCGGCCGGAATCTGGAGAAGGTCGGCCAGCACGGCCAGGACACCTGTGAACTCAATTTCGAAAATGTGCGAGTGCCCCGGTCGAACCTCCTCGGCAGCGACGAGGGGCAGGGCTTCATCCAGCTCATGCACCAGCTCCCGCAAGAACGGCTCCTGCTGGCCGTCTCGGCGGCCGCGACCGTCGAAAAAGCGGTACAGGTGACCGTCGACTACGCGCGGGAACGCACCGCCTTCGGCAAACCGCTGTTCGCCTTCCAGAACACGAAGTTCGTGCTGGCCGAATGCGACACGCTCGCCTCGGTGTGCTGGAGCTTTCTCGACGGCTGTGTCGAAAAGCATCTGAGAAACGAACTCGACATCACGACCGCGGCCAAGGCGAAATGGTGGCTCACCGAGCAGCAGTGCACCGTGGTCGACCGCTGCGTGCAGGTATTCGGCGGCTACGGCTACATGACGGAGTACCCGATCGCCCGCATGTACGCCGACTCGCGCATCCAGAAGATCTACGGCGGCACCAGCGAGATCATGAAGGAACTGATTTCGCGAAGTCTGTAGTCGCCCAATAACTCTCGACAGAAAGAGAATCGACGATGGGTCCTCTGACCGGAGTCAAAGTAGTCGAAATCGCAAGTCTTGCTCCGGCGCCGTTCGGCTGCATGATCCTCGCCGACCTGGGCGCGGAGATACTGCGGGTCGATCGGGCAAGCGGTTCGGCTGCCGTCACCGCACCGGCGGGCCCCCTCGATCGGGGGCGGCGCAGCGTCGCCGTGGATCTGAAGAATCCGGAAGGCGTTGCCGCCGTACACCGTTTCGCGCGGGAGGCAGATGTCTTCGTCGAGGGATTCCGCCCCGGGGTCGCGGAACGACTCGGCATCGGACCAGACGCCCTGCTCGCGGTGAATCCGCGGCTGATCTACGGTCGGATGACCGGCTGGGGTCAGCAGGGCCCGCTGGCTCCCCGCGCGGGCCACGACATCAACTACATCGCGATCGCGGGGGCGCTCGAGCCGATCGGCCGGGCCGGTGAACGCCCACAAGCACCGCTGAACCTGCTGGGCGACTTCGCCGGTGGCGGTGCATTTCTCGCCCTCGGCGTGCTCGCCGCGCTCTATGAGCGCGAGCGCTCGGGGCGGGGTCAGGTCATCGACGCGGCCATGGTCGACGGCGCGAACATCCTGATGTCATTCCTGCACGGTATGCGCGCCAATGGAATGTGGCCGAACCCGCGCGGGGAGAACATGCTCGACGGCGCCGCACCCTTCTACGACACCTACGAAACCGCCGACGGCAAGTTTATGGCCGTCGGCTGCGTCGAACCGCAGTTCTACGCGCAACTGCTCGACACTCTCGGGATCGACGCGTCGGAACTGCCGTTTCAACTCGACGCCACCGGATTCGAGCAGATAAGAAAACTCCTCGGCGACACGTTCCGCACCAGGACCCGCGACGAATGGGCCGCCCTCTTCGCCGACTCGGATGCTTGCGTGACGCCGGTTCTTTCCCCCTGGGAAGCACACGAACACCCACACAATCAGGCACGGGACGCGTTCGTCGAAGTCGCCGGCCTGATCCAGCCCGCCCCCGCCCCGCGATTCAGCCGCTCACAACTCGACCCACCCACGGCGATGGACGCCGACGGACGCAATGTCCGTGCGGCACTGACGAATTGGGGTTTGTCGGAAGCGGAGTCACAGCAGCTCATGGACAGCGGTGCCGTGCGGTAATCGCACCATCGCCACGCCTGGCCCGGACTATATCGAACGCGCCATTCCACCGGTGGTCGCCGGAACGGTTGCGGCGGCGAACGTTTCGGCCGATCCGCGGCGGCTCGGCGGGGTCTTCAGCGTCAGCGCCAGACGGGGCGGTCAGGCCGATGTCGATTCGCGTGCGTTCTGGGCGAGCCGGTGTAGTGCTGCGGTGACGACGGTCGGCTGTTCGACCGGACCGCAGTGGCCTCCGGGCAACTCCAGCAGTCCCATTGGGTTCGGTAACAGGGACTCGAGCCGGATCGAATGGGACATCGGTAGCAGCCTGTCGTCGGTGCTCCCGATCACAAGTGTCGGGGCGGTGAGCCGGCTGTGATCGAGCTGTTCGGTGCGCAGCGCCGCTAGGGTGCGAATGAAGTGGCCGCGGGTGGTGGCTGGGGTGGTGAGGATCAGCTCCTGTATCAGTGCTCGTGCCGCAGGGGTGGCGGTCGACCCGACCGTGAGGGGTGAGAGCAGCGCCGATCGCAGGGGTAGGCGTACCGGAACCGGTGTGCCGCCGAATGTTTCGATCACGAGCCCGCTGAGTGATGTCATGAGCGCGGTCATCGATTCGGGCATCCGTGACCCTGCGGGCGGTGTCGTCAGGCCGTCGGCCAGTTCGCCGGGGGAGGTGTTCATCAGCACGGTGGCGTCGGCGAAACGGGCTACGTCGGCGGGGTATTGGTCCGCCCATGCTTGAATCGTGATGCCGCCCATGGAGTGTCCTGCGAGCAGAGCGCGTTCGCCGCTGCGGAGCGTCGAGCGCAGCACCGCGGCCAGATCGTCGCCGAGGCATTGGATGGTATGCGCGGCTTGTGGGGGACGGGCGCTGAGCCCATGTCCGCGGTGGTCGAATGCGATGACGCGGTAGTTCTCGGCCAGGTCGGCGATCTGATGGCTCCAGAAGCGGATGCCGCAGCAGACGCCGTGGCTGAGCACGATCGGGTATCCGTGCTCGGGGCCGAACACCTCGACATGGATGCGGGTGCCGTCGGCGGATCGCACCTCCGATGCCCGGCCGGAGGGCAGGCTGTAGAACTGCCGGAACTCGGCGTGGTCCTGGAGCCGAGCTAGCTGGCGGCGGCTCAGCGAACGCCACCTCCCCGCCCTCGTGTCTGTTCCGCCCCGAGGGGGAGTGGCGTCGGATGAGGTCTGCTGAAAGGTCCGGCTACCGGCTCGACGTTGAGCGCACATACCGTCACGCTAGCTAGAGATGTGAATCCTGTCTAGTAGACCTATCGGCACGCTTGCGTGATGGGTAGGTTTATTTTGCCTGATGAATGCCCACTGTCATTCTTTAAGTGAACAACAGTTAGCAAACCATTAACCGTAGTGATCAGTTCGCCCCACCTGATGTTCGACGTGTTCGCGAGTACCGGCCCGGGGGCTGGCCGCGCCAGGCCTTGAAGGCGTGGGTGAAGGACGAGGCGCTGGAGTAGCCGAGGCGTTCGGCGGTCTGTTCGACAGTGAGGCCCGCGTCGAGTAGCTCCTCGGCGAGCAGGCCGAAGGTCTCCTCGCTGAGTTCGCGGAAGGTGGCGCCTTCCTCGGAGAGTCGGCGACGCAGAGTGCGAATGCTCAGATTGAGGTCGGCGGCGACCTCGGGCTGGCCCGCGAGGCCGCCACGGCGGACCAGGGCGTCGCGGACGCGGCCGCTGATGCCGAGGCGCTCGCGGCGCCGGTTCACCAGTTCGGCGCACTGGCCTTCGTACATGGCGGCGATGGTCCGATTCGCCTGCGGCAGTGGCATGTCCAGGGCCGAGGCATCGAAGCTCAGCAGCGGCCTGGGCGCATCGAAAACGGCGGTGATACCGGAGCTGTACGTCAGGAGTTCGTCGTAGGCGGGGTCGGCGGGGAAGGGAATCTCTATGCGGCGGACCGGTAATGCCGTCGGGATCAACTCGCGTTGGATCGTCAGCGTCGCCTGCAGATCACGCTCCATGTGAAAGCGGCGCACCGCGGCGGGCACCACGCGGTCGTCGAAGGTGATGGCCGGATGTGGTCCGTCGTGATCGAGAGTGATGCGGGCGAACGAGAACGATAGTTCGGCGAACCCGATGCCGACCTCGAGCGCACTGCGGACGTCCGGGCTGCTGAGTATGGCGAAGCCCCATACGCCGTGGCTGCTCGCGTGGTAGCGGGCTCCGGCGGCCAGGCCGAGACCGGGCCGGTCGCCGAGTTCCTCGACGAGGTTTCGCAACAGGGCCAATTCCTGGCCGGCGGTGATTTCGGCGGTCGGGTCGTGCAGCACGGTCGTGCGGATTCCGGTGCCGCGCAGGAGCTGCGTCGTCGATGCGCCGTACTCGACGGCGAAGTCGGTCAGCAGCGTGGCGCTGGTGACCGCGCGGACCTTCGCCCAGGGATCGGTCATGGGGCCATGCTGCTCCGGTTTGGCCCAACTTCGCAAGTTAGTGGCCCGGCATCTCATGGTTGGCCCAGGTCAGCGGCAATACCGTCGAACATGACCGAGACCACAGTGAAGTGAAGAGGTGCTTCGATGGATACGACCGCAGCGACGCGGGCGTCCCGCCCGGCCGGAAGGGTTTCCGTGGCGATCATCGGCGGCGGATTCAGCGGACTGGCCGCGGCGATCGGATTGAAGCGGGCCGGGTTCGACGACTTCGTGCTGTTCGAGCGGGCCGAGGGCGTCGGCGGGGTGTGGCGGCACAATGAATATCCGGGCGCGGCCTGTGATGTGGCCTCGTCGCTGTATTCGTTCTCGTTCGAGCCGAACCCGAACTGGTCGCGGCCGTTCGCGCCGCAGCCGGAGATCAAGAGATACCTCGAGCACTGCGCCGAAAAGTACGGCATCGCATCGCATCTGCGCTGCGGCACCGAGATCGCCGCGGCCGACTTCGACGAGGCGGCGGGGGAGTGGACGATTACCACCACTGCTGGTGCGCGGCACACCGCCCGAGTCCTGATCTCGGCATGCGGTCAGCTGACCCGCCCGAAGATCCCGAACATTCCCGGGCTGGAAGGCTTTACCGGGGAGATCTTCCACTCGGCGGAGTGGAATCACGATTACGACCTGCGTGGTAAGCGGGTCGCCGTGGTCGGCAACGGCGCCAGCGCCGTGCAGCTGGTGCCACAGATCGCGTCGAAGGTGGAGCAGCTCACCGTATTTCAGCGCAGCGCCGAGTACCTGATCCCGAAGCCGGACTACTCGCATCGCGACCTCGAGCACAGGCTGTATCGCCGCGTGCCCGGTGCGTTGAAGGCGCTGCGCGGAGCCTGGTGGACGATCGGCGAGTACGTCAATCCCGCGCTCACCCTGGACATGAGCCCGCGGCTGCGCAAGGCGTACCTGGCCCCGTTCTTCTATGCCACCCGGGCGCAGCTGCGCCTGCAGATCAAGGATCCGGTGTTGCGGGCCAAGCTGACTCCCGACTACCAGATTGGGTGTAAGCGAATTCTGTTGTCCAGCAACTACTATCCCGCGTTGGCACGCGACAATGCGGACGTGGTCACCGAGGCGATCACGGAGGTGGCGGGCACCGGGCTCATCACCGAGGACGGCGTGAAACGCGAATTCGACGCCATCATCTTCGCGACCGGCTTCCACGCCAATGGTTTTGTCGCCCCGATGGCGGTGCACGGCGTCGATGGGCAGAACCTGAACGAGACGTGGGCGGCCGGGCCCGAAGCGTATCTGGGCCTGACGGTGTCCGGGTTCCCCAACCTTTTCCTGATGTACGGACCCAACACCAATTTCGGTGGCGGGTCGATCGTGTACATCCTGGAGAGCCAGGCCCGCTACATCGTCGATGCCGTCCGGCAGCTCGAACACAGTGGCGCACGGTATTTCGACGTTCTGCGGGACGCCTTCGACGCCTTCAGTGCCGAGGCGCAGCGACGTCTCGCCGGTTCGGTATGGGCCAAGGGCGGCTGCACCACCTGGTATCGCAACGACAAGGGCAAGGTCACCAACAACTGGCCGGGCCTGATGATCGAGTACCGTCGCCGCACCCGCCGGATGGACCTGGACAAGTACCGGGTGGTGCGATGACGGGCGTCCGAAAGCGGCTGGCGCGGGCCCAGAACGAGCTGGCCAGGCTGACCATCAACACGCTGACACCGCCCCGGCGTCTGCCCAGTCCGTTCGGGCCGGAGCTGCGTGACCGAGTACACGGCAAGACGGTGCTGATCACCGGCGCCTCCAGCGGCATCGGGCGCGGCTTGGCCGTGCGGGTCGCCGCCGAGGGTGCGCTCACCATCGTGACCGCCCGCCGCGCAACGGAATTGGCGGACGTGGTCACCGAGATCCGGGATGCGGGCGGGCAGGCCTTCGCCATCGTCTCGGACCTGTCCACCGACTCGGGCGTCGACCAACTTGCCGACGAGGTGCTCGCCGAGTTCGGCGCACCCGACATCCTGGTCAACAATGCCGGGCGCTCCATTCGGCGCTCGATCGCCAATTCCGAACACCGCCTGCACGATTACGAGCGCACCATGCGCACGAACTATCTCGGTGCGGTGGGGTTGATGCTGCGTCTGCTGCCGCCGATGCGCCGCCGCGGGTCCGGGCAGGTGATCACCAGTTCCTCCATCGGCGTCGTCGCCGACCTGCCGCGCTTCTCCGCCTATATCGGATCCAAGGCGGCCCTGGAGGCGGTCGTACGAGTTGCCGCGGTCGAATGCCTCTCCGACGGAGTGGTTTTCACCAATGTGCATATCCCACTGGTGGACACCGACATGATCGGCCCCACCGGGTGGGGTGGCTACACGGCGCTGCCGATCGAGGACGCCGTGGAGATGATGGTCGACGCGATCGTGCGCCGGCCGAACCAGCTGGAGAATCCGCTCGGCGCGGCGGCGTTGTGGACGAACCGACTCGCGCCCGGCCTCGCCCGCCGCGGACTGCATCACTTCCACCGGATGATCCCGGATTCCCCGGCGGCGAAGTCAGCCGGATACCAACCGTCGCGGTACCAGACCAAGGAGTCGAACCATGAGCAGAACTGACCTCGCAGGCAAGAAGATCGCCATCACCGGCGGCGCGCGCGGCATCGGCGCGGCCACCGCGCGGCTGCTGGCCGACCGTGGCGCGGCGGTCGCCATCGGTGATATCGACGCGGAACTGGCGGCCGAGACCGCGGCGCAGATCTCCGCCGCGACCGGGGCGCGGGTGCACGGGTTGAAAGTTGATGTCACCGACCGGGTTTCGTTCGAGCAGTACCTCGACGCCGCTGAATCGGGGCTGGGTGGCCTGGATGTACTGGTGAACAACGCGGGCATCATGCCGACCGGTGAATTCCTCGACGAGTCCGACACCGTCACCGACCGGCAGCTCGATATCAATGTGCGGGGCGTGATCACCGGCTCCAAGCTCGCGGGCCGCCGCTTCGCCGGGCGCGGGCGCGGGCATATCGTCAATATCGCCTCTGTCGCAGGCATTTCCGCAGCGCCCGGCGTCGCGGTGTACTGCGCGAGCAAGTACGCGGTGGTGGGTCTCGGTGCGGCGCTGCACCAGGAGCTCGCGCCCAAGGGCGTCACGGTCACCACCATCGCGCCGAGTTTCGTCAATACCGAGCTGATCGCGGGCCTGTCGCCGAACTGGTTCGTGCGCCAGATCGGCTTCATCGAGCCCGAGACCGTGGCCGCCGCCATTGCCGAGGCGATCGCGGGTAGGCGGGGCGGGTTCCGCACCGTCCCGAAGATCGGAGGAGTATTCCTGCGGGCGTTGATGCCCTTGCCGGAGAACCTCCGCAACTCCATCTACGGCGCACTCGGATTGCAACACGTGACCTTGAATTCGGACGAGTCGGTGCGCGCCGCCTACCGTGAACGCACCGAAAAGCCCACCCCGGCAGCCGAACCCGAGAAGCAGACCGGAACCCGCAAGACCGGAACGCGGTCGTGACCACGCATCTGCGCTCGGCGGGAGAAACCCACAGTGCCGAGTTCCCCACCGTGACCGTGACCTCGCCGCTGGATGGGCGCACGCTGAATGTGCTGTGCGCCGACTCGTCCGATGACGTGCGCGCCACCGCAACCCGGCTGCGCGACGCCCAGCCGCGCTGGGAGCAGCTCGGACTCGACGGCCGCTCGAAATGGCTGGATCGGTACCGAAACTGGTTGCTGGACAACGCCGATCGCATTACAGGGTTGCTGCACGAGGAAACCGGCAAGGCCAAGGCGGAAGCGCCGATCGAGCTCGGTCTGAGCATCGACGCGCTGAACTACTACAACGAGCACGCCGCCGAATTCCTCGGCGCCGGGCACCCCCGGCCGCACAGCTTGCTCACCGCGACCAAGCGACTCGAGGTCAACCACCGGCCCTATCCGCTGGTCGGCGTGATCAGCCCGTGGAATTACCCGCTGGCGCTGGCGCTGTTCGACGCTCTGCCCGCGCTCATCGCGGGTGCGGCGGTGCTGTTGAAGCCGTCCTCCGAGACGCCCCTGGCGATCTCGGCGGCGGTCGCAGGGTGGGAGGAGATCGGTGCGCCACCGGTTTTCGCGACTGTCGTCGGCGCGGGAATCGGGTCCACCGTCGTCGATGTCGTCGACTACGTCCAGTTCACCGGTTCCACCGCTACCGGCCGCACCGTCGCCCAGCAGGCCGCGTCCCGGCTCATCCCGTACGGGCTCGAGCTAGGCGGCAAGGATCCGGCGATCGTGCTGGCCGACGCGAATGTGGTGCAGGCGGCGGCGGGCATTGCCTTCGGCGGTCTGTCGAATTCGGGGCAGATGTGCACCGCCGTGGAACGCGTGTACGTCGAGGCCGCGGTGCACGACGAGTTCGTGGACAAGCTGGTCGAGGTGGTTGCCGCGCTGCGGCAGTGCCCCGGCGGCCCGGACGACGGTTCGGTCGACCTCGGGGCCATGGTCACCGAGTCCCAGGTCGAGGTCGCCGCGGAACAGGTCCGCGACGCCGTCGCCAAGGGCGCGGTGCTGCGGATCGGCGGCAGCGGCGGCGGCCACTACTTCGAGCCGACAGTGCTGACCGGCGTGGATCATTCGATGCGGGTGATGACCGAGGAGACCTTCGGGCCGATCCTGCCGGTCATGCGGGTCCGTGACGCGGACGAGGCGATCCGGTTGGCCAACGGCTCCGACTACGGGCTGTCGGCCAGCGTCTGGACCCGAAACCTGGAGCGCGGCAAGCAGATCGCTCGCCGGCTCGAAGTCGGCTCGGTGGATGTCAACGACGTCAACGCGCATCTGGCCTGCTTCCCGCTGCCCATGTCGGGATGGAAGGACTCCGGCGCGGGCGGCGGCCGCCTCGGCGGCGCAGCGGGAATCCGCAAATACTGCCGGACGAATACGGTGACGAGTCCGCGGATCGAGTTGTCCGCCATCGCCGCACTGCTGTGGTTTCCGTACTCGCCGTGGAAGACTCGTGCGGTCGAGAAGTCGATGCGATTGCTGGGCGGCCGGAATCTCGCGCGCCGCCTGGGAATCTGAGAGGACATCATGCTGACATCGATGACATCGCGGGCCGCCGAACGGCTGGCCGGGGTGGGCGAGATGCTCAAAGCCGCGGTACGGATGCAGGAAACCGGTGTGATCGAGCTGCGACGGCCGGACGAGATGCTGCGGCTGGCACGCGCGAATGGCGGTTACGGCCCGCAGGCGGCGGTGGCCCTGCGGTCGGCAGGCCGGTACCCGGACGCACCGGCCGTGGCCGACGAGCGGGGCGTGCTGACCTACGGGCAGCTCGATGAGCAGTCGAACGCGCTCGCCCGGGCATTGCTGGCGCGAGGTTTGCGGTCCGGCGAGGTGGTCGGACTGCTGGCCCGTGACCACCGGGGCCTGCTGCTGGCTGTCATCGCTGCGGGCAAGGCCGGGCTGCGAATCGCATTGCTGAACACCGGATTCGCCAAGCCGCAGTTCGCCGAGGTATGCAGGCGCGAGCAGGTGCGCGCGGTGCTGCACGACAGCGAATTCTCCGATCTGCTCGGCGCGCTGCCCGCGGAACTGCCCCGCCTGCTGACGTGGGTGGCCGAAGGGTACGACCTGCCCGCGGGGGCGGTCACGATCGAGTCGGTGATCGCGGTGTCGAGCCGCGAGCCGCTGCCGTTGCCGGACCGGCCCGCCGGATTCGTGATCCTCACCAGCGGCACCACCGGCCTGCCGAAAGGCGCTCCGCGCACCAAGGTTTCGCCGTTCACCCCCGCACTGATCGTCGACCGCATCCCCTTCCCGCGCCGGGGCACGGTCGTGATCGCCTCGCCGATATTCCACACCACCGGCATGGGGGCCTGGACCGTGGCGACCTCGCTGGCCAACAAGGTCGTGCTGTCGCGCCGCTTCGACGCCGAGGCCACGCTCGCGGCCATCGAGCAGCACCGGGCGCAGATGCTGGTGGCGGTGCCGACCCAGCTGAACCGGATACTCGCGCTGGGGCCCGACATCATCGGCAAGTACGACACCCGTTCGCTGACAACGGTCATGGTGGCGGGCTCCGCTCTTTCCCCCGAGCTGGCCACCCGCTTCCAGGACACCTTCGGCGAGGTGCTGTACAACCTGTACGGGTCCACCGAGGTGGCCGTCGCCACGGTCGCCCAGCCGCAGGATCTGCGCCGTGCCCCGGGCACGGTCGGCCGTCCGCCGATCACCTCCAGCGTCGTGCTCTTCGACGACGAGGACCGGCCCATCGACGCACCGAATGTGCTCGGCCGCATCTTCGTACGCACCGTCGCACCCTTCGAGGGTTACACCGACGGCCGCAACAAGCAGATCATCGACGGCTACATGTCCACCGGTGACACCGGCCACTTCGACAGCGCCGGTCTGCTTTTCGTCGACGGTCGCGACGACGACATGATCGTCTCCGGCGGCGAGAACGTCTACCCGCTCGAGGTGGAGAACCTGCTGGCGCAGCGACCCGACATCGATGACGTCGCCGTCGTCGGTGTCGACGATGCGGACTTCGGAAAACGGCTGCGCGCCTTTGTCGTGCGCAACCCCGGGACGTCTCCGGACCCGCAGGAGATCAAGGACTACGTCAAAGCCAACCTGGCTCGCTACAAGGTCCCTCGCGATGTGGTGTTCATCGACGAACTACCGAGAAACGCCACCGGCAAGGTGGTGCGCCGCGTGCTCGAGGAACACGCGCCGTAGCAGGTCCAGCGACTCCAACGACCCGCCGGTGACCGACGACCAGACCCGCAACCCGATCAGGTTGCGGGCCTTGGCTTGTTGCCCTCCCGAGGCCGGATTCACTTGCCCGGCAAGGCGGTGTCCAGGCCGCCGACGTCGGTGATCTTCCAGTCGGCGTGCTGGTCGATGGTGAGGGCGTAGGTGACGGTGGTCTGGCTGCCCTGGGGGTTCTGGGCACTGGTGGAGGTGACGTTCACGAAGACGCTCACCTTGCGGATGCCATCGGCGGCGGAGGTGACGACCGCGGTGATCGGGGTGGCGTTGGAGGTCCACTGCAGCGGCATCAGGATCTGTTCGAGTTGTGGTGCGGTGGCATCGAATTTGGCGGCCAGCTGCGGGGTGGTGTCGGTCTTGAGCTTGTCGAACCAGGCTTTGAGGTTCTTGCTGTCGATGGTGGACGCGCCGAGGGCGTAGTCGGTGGCGATCTGCTGGGCGTGCTTGTCGTCGGCGGCGCGGCCGTCGCGATCGTGCAGGTCGCCACGGGCCGACAGCCACAGGGTCGCGAAGACACCGGCGCACACGACCAGCACGGTGACGACCACGCCCGCGAGCACTGTGGAGAGCTGAATTTGTCGGGCGGAATCGTCCTTCGGGGTCGCCTTGGTGGAATCGGGTGCCGAATCCTCAGTGCTACTCGCGGTTTCGGCCTCGGGTTCGATCGTGGTGCTGGTCATGGTTCACTCTCCGGGATTACTTGACGTGGATCTCTAAATGGACGGCGCCGTCGGGGCCGACCGTGTTCAGGGCCTGGGTGATCAACGCGCCCAGGTCTATCCGTGCCGCGACGTCTCGGGTGGAGTCGAGCAGCGGTTGCAGTGCGGGCAGTTGCGCGGCGGTGCGCGGGCCGATCTTCGCCAGGTAGGCGGTGAGATCGTGCAGGAACGGCACCAGACCGTCCGGGCCCATCATCGGCCCGGGCTGGATGCCTTTGGCGAAGCTGGCCGCGGTCACGGGGATGGCCGCGCCCAGCCGGACGCCGATATCGGTCCATTCGGGACCGCCCGCGGTGAGAGCTGTTCCGGCCCAGTCCATATCGGCTCCCATGGTCTGTAGGTCGGCCAGCAGCGAATGGATGGTGGCCGTGCGGCTGAGGATGGTCGCGGCCAGCAGCTCGGTGGAGCGTTGCAGCCGCGGCATGGCGGTCGAGGTTCCGGCGGTGGCGGTGTCGAGGGTGTCGATCAGTGCACGAATGGCAGTGGGGTCGAGTTGTTTCAGCAGCTCGACCGCGCGAACCGACAACTTCGGCACGGTGGTCGGAAGCCGCACGGTGCGCGCCTCGATGACTTGCCCGTCGGCGAGGTAGGGCGCACCGGCTCGTTCCGGATCGAACTCCACATACGGCTCGCCCAGCGCCGACAGGTTCTCGATGCGCACGGTGCTGGCGATCGGGATACGCGGTGAATCAGCCAGGCGCAGTGTGATTTCCACGCCGGAGGCGACCTTGCGAATGGTGGTGACCGTGCCGACGTCGGTGCCCGAGAGCAGCACCGGCGAGCCCACGCCGATACCGCCGGAGTCGGGTACCGTCATCGTGGTCGTCAGGTGGTGGGCGAGCGGGTTGAACCGCAGCACCCCGAATGCGAGGTAGCAGACGCCGACGACGAGCACGAGAACGATCGCGCCGAAAGAGAACACCGAACTCTTCCTCATCGCACCGCCCCGATCATGCGCAGCGCGTCGATGATATGACCGGTCTGGTCCGCGGGCGCGGCACCGCTCGGGGACACTGTGGCCGAGACGATGTCCACCTTGGGTCCGTGCTCGACGAATGGAATCAGCTTGGTCGCCATGAGATCCACGAGCTTCTTCAGGTTGGACGGTGAATTCGTATCGAGCGGTCGAGCGCCGAACAACGCCGGGACGAGAGCGGTGGTCTGCGCGTCGAGCGCTCCGACCAGCGGCCCGAGCCACGCCGCCGACCGGGCGACGGGCCCGAGATCGCTGAACACGTACACCAGTTGCACCACGGAGTTGACCGCGGCGGTGGTGTGCTGCACGCCGTAGTCGGTGAGCAGCCGGTCCAGGATGTCGCGGTCCGCATCGAGGGAGCTCAGGTTCGCGTGCAGCCCGTCGAGCAGGGCGTCGACGCTGTCGAGCCGGTTGCCGACGTCCATGAGGTCGTTGCCCACTACCCCGAAAACCTGTGCGGTACGGGCGGGATCGTCGGCGAAGACCCGGTTCGCTTGCCGCACCACGTCCTGGAAGCTGGTGATCGCGCCGCTGCCCGCCGCGGTGGCCAGTCCGGCGAGGGTGTCCTCGATCTGGGTGGCGGGGCGGGTGTCGGCGAGCGGGATGGTGGCGTCGGGGGCGAGCGTGGCCCCGGTCGTGCCGGTCGTGGTGGTGAGTGCGATCTGCACATCGCCGAGCGGCGTCGTTTGGCGTAGCTGCGCGGTCGTCGAGGACGGAAGCCGCACGGAGCCTTCTATCTTCACTGTCGCGAGCACATAGCCCTGGCGTGGTGCGCCGGGATCCTGTGCGGCAGTGACGATCTTGATGCTTTCGAGGTTGCCCACGGGCACGCCGTCCGCGGTCACCTTCGCGCCGGGCGGCAGGTTCAGCACATCCGGGAACTGGATGTGCAGCACGTAGGTGTCGCCCGACACGGTGGTGCCGGGTACGGGGATTGCGGCCGGGTCGAAGCCGCAGCCGCTGACGGCGAGCGCCGCGGTCAGCGCACAGGCCGCGATCGGCAGCCGGAATGTCCTGCGCGACAGTGTCATCGGGCTCCTACCGATCCGAAGATGAGTGCTGTGAGCGGCACGTTCACCAGACCGTTGCCGTCGTCGGCGCAGCGTCCGGGTGTGAGCGCGTTGACGGCCGCGCAGACCTGCTCGGCGGCCGCCGTCGGGAGCTGTACCCGGGGCGGGGCGTAGTCGAGGGTGGTGCGGCCGGTGTCGGCGTCGACAGAGCGGGTGAAAACCCCTGCGAGGGAGGGGATCATGCGGATCACGTCGAGCAGCGAGCCGAGTCCCGCGGCGGCCCGCAGGATGAGCGGATCGGCGGCGTCCAGTTGGCGCAGGGCCTCGCCGCCGAACATGACCGTGATGTCGTTGAGCATCGGCAGCACATCCCCGATGTCGGTGAGCACCGAGGTGATCGGCGGCACCGCCATGGTGTCCACCGCGTGCAGGCCGCCGGGCAGTCCGGTCAACACCTCTTCGACCTCTCCCCAGCCGTTGGCTGCGCTGTGGGCCAATGCGGCCAGGGCGTCGAGTAATCGGCCGAGGTGCCCGATGGCGGCATCGGGGGAGTCGAGCACGGTACTGAGCGTGCGGATGATGTCGTTGATCTGCGGTCCCGTTCCGGCGGTGGCATCGTTCACCGCCGCCAGTCCGGCGCCGATGCGACCCTGCTGGGCCGGATCGGCGCCGCCATTGAGCTCGTCGGCCAGTTTCGAGACGGCGGAGAAGGTTTGGCTGAGGCTCTTGGGGGTGAGCGTCTTGGTGATGCACCGACCGGCGTCCCAGTGCGGCCCGCCGGTGGGGCGGTTCCCGATGAGCGCGAGCCGGCGGTCGGCCACGAGGGTGTCGGAGACCGTGGTCGCGCCGACGTCGGGCGGAAGCGCCTCGTCGGCCGGAATGTCGAAGTCGACCCGGGCGCCGGTGCCGGTGGCCTGGATTCGGGTCACCTTTCCGGAGGCGATGCCGCGCAGCGTGACGGTGCTACCGGCGTAGAGGCCGATGGCGTCGGGCATCGCCGCGCAGTAGGTGCGCATGGCTCGTGGTGGCTTGGCCAGGGTGTACCCGCCCACGGCGACGACGGCCACCAGGGTCAGCGTCGCCACCGAGAGGACGGCGCGGGAGGCGAACAGGCGGCGCAGCATCAGCAGCTCCTTCCCGGGACAGGGATGCACGGCGCGGTCGCCTGCACCGTGGTGCCGGACTGGTCGATGGTCAGCCCCTGATCGCCGACCAGCGGTTGCAGGCGCTGCCCGAAGGCGCGCAGCCCATCGAGCAGCGTGCCGAGCTTGTCGCCGATCTCGTGTAGCCGCGGAATCGCGTCGGCCACGGGCTGGGCCATGGGTTCGAGCGTCGACTTCCACTGCTGCCCGACCGGCACCAAGCGGCTCACCGTCGAGGCGAGGTAGTCGAGTTCGCGGGACACCTGGAATTTGTTCTGTTCGATGAGTGTGACCAGGATGCCGAGATTCCGGATCAGGCTGATGAGCACCTGCTTGCTGTCGTCGAGCGCCGACACGTACTGATCGGCCACCGACAGGGCGCTGGAGATGTCGGCGTTCTGCCGATTCAGCAGGTCGGCAATGGTTTTCGTGGCGGTAACCGCGTGCCCGATGGCCTGTGGGCTCTGCGTGATCGAGTCCTGCAGCGCGGCCAGATTGCGGCGCAGCACGTCGCCGTCGACCTGGTCGATCGGGGCGATCGCGTCCTGGAACAGTTGCGGCAGGCTGTAGGGCAGCACCACATGGTCCATGGGAATCGTGTTGTGGCCCAACGGCTTGGTGCCGGCCGGGGTGAGTGCGACATAGTGGCCGCCGACCACGGTGAGCATCCGGGCGGCCAGGGTGCTCTGCGCACCCACGAAGACGTCCTTGTTCACGCTGAACGTCATGGTCGCGCGGTCGGCTCGCAGTTGCAGGGACCGCACCTTGCCTACCGTGATGCCCGCGACGCGTACCGGATCACCCGGATGCACCGACCCGGCGTCGGCCAGATCCGCTGTGTACGTGCTGGTTCCGAGGTCGGCGACATAGACGATGCCGACTGCGGCGAGCACGACCAGCGCCGCCGCGATGCCCGCGAAGCCCCACCGCCGGTCGGTGCGGGCGGCATCACGCTCACTGCGCGGGGCGGTCCCCGTGCCCTCGAGCGAGTCGATGAGCGTGCCGAGACGCCGGGTCAGGGGTTGGATACGGGTCAGGGGTTGCACAGCTTGATCCTTTGTCCGCCGATGAACACCGCGAGGGCGGCCGGGGTGGGTGCGTCGCCGTGCGAGCACGCGGTATCGGTTCCGGTGGCCGGACCGGGGATGAGCGCGGCGAGCGATTGCAACACCGCGGGCAGCCGCTCGAGCACCTCGGTGACCTGTCCCGGATCGGGAAGCGTGTTGCGCAGCAGGGTGTTCAGATCCGGATTGGCGCCGGGCGTGAGTCCGAGGGTGGCGAGCATGTGGTCGGCGGGCTCCAGCACCGGCGGAATGATCTGCGCGAAGTCGATCAGCCCGGTGATGCGCTGGGTGAGGGTTTCGAAGATCAGGGTCAGCTGTGAGATCGACTTGATCGTGTTCCTGGACTTGCCGTTCAGCCGGGTGGCGACCGCACCGAGGTTGCGCACCAGCGTGGAGATCACCGCTTGCCGGTCGGTGGTGTACCCGGAGAGCTTGTCGATGGCGTCCAGCGCCGGGCCGATACTGGTGCTGGTGCCGTTGATCACGGCCAGCATGCTGGCGGCGAACTGATTCAGGTCCCCGGGCGTCAGCTCGGCCAGCACCGGTTGCAGTCCGTTGAACAGCGTCGTGATGTCGAACGAGGGCACGGTCTTATCGGTGCCGATACGGCTGCCCGACCGCAGTAGCGGGGTCTGCTGATCGGGTTGCTGGATATCGAGATAGCGCTGGCCGCTGAGGGATTCGTAGCGAATGGCGAAGGTCGTCCCGGTATAGAGCGGATAGTCGCGTTGCGCGGTGAAGCTCACGTCGGCGTGGCCGCCGTGTAGCTCGACGCTGCGCACCTTGCCGACCGCCACCCCGTGCAATCGCACGTCGTTGTTGGCGAAAAGGCCGCTGGCATCGGTGAATTCGGCAGTGAAGGTGTCGGTGTCGCCGCTGACCGGGCGCGTGACCGTCTGCAGGACAGTGGCGAGCAGCAGGATCATGGCCGCGCCGAACAGCGCCAGCCGGATGATCAGTCCGCGTGTCGTTCTCATCGGTCGGCCCCCGGGATGTTCGGCGAAAGCCCTTGCAACAGCGGCACTGCCAGTCCGGGCACGCCTCGCAGCGCGACATCCAGACGGAGCACCGGCCCGTCGGGAGTGTCGGGCATGGCCGCGCGCAGGCGGTCCAACAGCTCGGTCACCTCCGCCGCGGGCGGCGCGGCGTGGGCGAACGCGGTCAGCACCGGTGCGAGCGCATCGGTGTAGCCGTTGAAGTAGGGCCGCGCGGTGTTCAGCAGTGTCGGCAGCGCGGCGTCGATGTGGTCACGCACCAGAACCACACTGGCGTCGAACTTTTCGCGATCGGCGTCGGACTTCAGGTCCGGGGCGTTGTAGAACGCATCGAGCACGCGCAGCAGGCCGTCGGTTGTATAGGGCAGCCCGGACAGCGTGGAACCGTACTGCTGCAACAGGAACGACGACGGCAGTCGCTGGGTGTCGGCGACCTGCTGCGCGGTGGCGACGATGGTCTGCAGCAGCGGGGTGAAAGCCTTCAGGTCACCGGAGATCTGGCTCAGCACGGTGGCCAGCCGAGGGGTGAGCACCTGGGTGGTGAGCTGCCCGAGCGATTGCAGCAGCGTCGAGATGGTGGCGTCCACCACGCGCCCGGCCTCGGCTCCGGTGAGGTCGACGACGGCGGCATCGTCGAGGCGTCGGCCGCCGGTGCCCGTCCTCAGGGTGAGCTCGCTGATGCCGAACAGATTTCCCGGCGCGTACGCGATCGAGAGATTGTCGGTCAGTCCGAACAGCTGACTTCGCGTCAGCTGCAAGTTGATTCGCTGACGTCCGGTCCCGGCGTTCGCGATGCCGGAGACCGTGCCGACCTTGACGCCGTCGAGGCGGACGTCGACGCCGGACTCGATGCCCGCACCGACCTTGTCGGTCAACAAGGTCACCGACATCGTGTCCGGGTCGGGGCCGAACGGCGCGATCCGCCAGCCGGCCAGTAGGGCCACCGCGACGGCGGTGGCGATCACCCCGGCGCGCCGCGCCCCCGTGGGGGACGCGGTCACTCCGGGCATTCCGAATGCGGGCATGCAGGTCACCCCGTGAAAGACAGGGGCGTACTGAAGCCCCAGAGCGTGATGGTCAGGATCATGTCGAGGGTGATGATGGCGACCAGACTGGCGCGGATCGCCCGGCCCGATGCCACACCGACCCCCTCGGGGCCGCCGGTGGCGAAATACCCTTGGTAGCAATGGATGATGATCACCGCGACCGCGAAGACCAGCACCTTGACGGTGGCGCAGAAGATATCCCAGGCCACCACGAACTGATCGAAGTAGTGGTTGTAGACGCCGGTCGGCTCGCCGTGGATCCCGGTGATGACGGCGGCGGTGGTCAGGTAGCTGATGATCAACGCGATCAGGAATGTCGGCACGATCGCGACGACTCCCGCGATCACCCGTGTGGTGACCACGAACGGCACCGAGCGCACGCCGAGGGACTCGATCGCATCGATTTCCTCGGAGATTCGCATGGACCCGATCTCCGCGGTCATCCGGCACCCGGCCTGCGCGGCGAACCCGACGCCCGCGGCGATCGGAGCCAGCTCGCGGGTATTGGCGAAGGCGGAGATGACACCGGCGAGCTGACCGAGGCCGACCAGGTTCAGTGAGCTGTAGGCCTCGATGCCGATCATCGCGCCCACCGCGCCGCCCATCACCAGCATCACCGCGGCGGTGCCGCCGCCCACGATCACCGACCCGCGGCCCCAGGTCATATCGGTGATCGTGACCATGGTCTGGGCGCGATAGTGCTTGAGCGTCAACGGAATAGAGGACAGCACCTGCCAGACGAAGGCGAGGATGAAGCCGAGCCCGTCGAAGGGGGCCCAGGGCCGCACGCGATGGCGCAGGCGAGTGGCCCAGCGCAGGCCGGGCGGTGCGTAGGAGCTCGCGGTCATCAGGCGAACCTCGTCGGCAGGAACATGGACGCGATCTGGGTGATCAGGACATTCATCAGCGCGGTCGACACCACCGAGAGAATGACCGCGGCGTTCACGCCGTCGGCCACGCCACGCGGCCCGCCCTTGGCCTCGAGTCCGCGCTGGCAGGCGATCGCGACGACCAGAAAGCCGAACACCGTCGATTTGAGCAGTGACACCCACACGTCGGCGGAGGAGGCGAAGGCCCCGAACGACAGCCAGTAGCTGCCGGGCGGCACATCCAGCGCGGTGATCGCGACGATGTACCCGGAAAGCACGCCCATGAAGATGATCAGGATGTTCAGCAGCGGCGCGACGAGCAGCATGGCCGCGATGCGCGGGGCCACCAGTCGCTGCACCGGGTTGATCCCCATCACGCGTAGTGCGTCGATCTCTTCACGAATGGTGCGGGCGCCCAGATCGGCGGCGATGGCCGCGGCCCCGGCTCCTCCCAGCAGCAGGCCGGTGGCCAGCGGCGCGCCCTGTTTGATCACGCCGAGCCCACCGGCCGCGCCGATCAGCGAATTCGCCCCGAGTTGGTGGACGACATTGCCCACCTGCGCCGAGACCACGACTCCGAACGGAATCGCCATCAGCACACCGGGAATCGCGGTGACGGTGATGAGAAACCACGCTTGCGCGAGGGTTTCGCGCCATTGAAACCGCAGGCGCACCAGATCGACTATGCCGATCACGGTGGCCTGTACGCCACCGCGCATGGCTCGCCCGAAGGTTCCCACACTCGACAGCACGGTGTTCGAGAAGTTGTCGCGCAACACCTGCCGGGCCGAGGGCGGCCGGTCGGCGGTCGCGGAGCCGGGTGTCGCCATGACGCCCCCAATCCGATATGTGAATCATGTATAGTGTAACTGGGGTCACAGAATAGGGTGACACTAGATTATCCGCAACATCAGACCAGATGAAAGCGGCAAAATTCAGTGATCTATATGCGAATTCTCCGGCCGATGGATGTTAAGTGAATATTGCATCGTGATAAATTGGTCAATGGTCCAAAGATGTGGGCGCTGGGCGGTCAGCACACGGGGACCGGGCGATAGCATCACTTGTTTGTGACAGGCCGAGGGATCGGAGATCAACGAGATGGCGAGCGGGTCCGCGGCACGCACCCAGGGTGAACCGCTGCGCGGCACCCGCCCCGCGAACCGGCGCGAGCTGATCGTGCGCGCGGCGGCGGAGTTGTTCCACCGCAACGGGTACGCCAAGGTGGCCATGGGTGAGGTCGCGGAGGCGGTGGCGATCGGCCCGTCCGCCCTGTACCGCCACTTCCGCGGCAAACAGGACCTGCTCGACGCGGTCGTCGGCGACGCGCTGCACACCGTCGAGGACGCCTTGCGATCCGCCACCGTCGAGAATCTCGCGGCGACAATGGCGAAGGTCGCGCTCGAACGCCGTGAGATCGGCATCCTGATCCGGCGCGAATCCCGTCAGCTGTCCGTGCCGCGCCGCCGTGTGCACCGTGAGCTCCTCGACCGCATCGGATCGGGCGTCGCGGAACTGATCCGCACTCGTCGGCCGGAGCTGGGCGTTGAGGAGTCCGAGCTGCTGGCCTGGTCCGCGCTCGCCGTCGTGAGCAGCGTTTCCCACCACCGGCTTTCGCTGCCGGATCCCGAATCGCCCACGCTGCTGACCGAACTCGTGACGGCGGTGATCGACACTCCGATCACGCTGCCCGCCGCGCACCGCGCTCGCGCCGGACGCCGCCCGGCACTGACCATGTACTCGCGCCGCGAGGCTCTGCTGGCCGAGGCCGTGCGCCTGTTCGCCCGCGACGGCTTTGCCGGCGTGAGCATGGAGGATATCGGCGCGGGTATCGGCATCGCCGGACCGAGTGTCTACAACCACTTCGCGGTCAAGTCGGAACTGTTGTCCGCGGCCATGTTTCGCGGTGGCGAATGGCTGCGTATGGAAATGGCACGCGCTTTCGCCGACGCCGCTGATGCCCGAGATGGCCTGCGTCGCGTGCTCACCGGATACCGAGCCTTCGTCTTCGGCAACCCCGACCTCATCGAGGTGCTCGTCTCGGAATCGATGCACCTGCCCGAATCCGACCGGCATCGCGCCCGCGCCACACAGCACGACTACATCGCCGAATGGGTCCACCTGGCCGTGCGGATCCACCCGGCCTGGGATCCGGTCAGCGCCCGAATCCGGGTGCAGGCGGTCCAAACCATGATCAACGACATTTCGTTGCTACCTCACCTGAGTGCCCGTCCGGGTGTGGACGACGCACTGGTCACGATAGGTGCACGCCTGCTGATGATCTCGGAGTGAATTCGCTGGCCCGGAACAGCCGCGCCATACTTCAATGCGGCAGTGCCGCCGACCGGTAGTCGGTGGGGGTACTGCCCGTCCAGCGCAGGAACGCGCGGCGGAAGGCTCGGGGTTCGGAGTAGCCGAGGCGGGCGGCCAGGTCCGCGATCGACTCCTCGCCTCGGACCAGGCTCTCGATGGCCCGGTCCCGCAGGATCTCCTCTTGCAGGGTGCGGAACGAGGTGCCCTCGGCGCGCAGCAGGCGGCGCAGGTGCGGCGGGCTGATCGACAGGCGGCGGGCGACCTCGTCGGCGCTGAGCCATTCGGCGGAAGGGTTGCGCTCCAGGATCTTTCGGACTCGGGAGGTGTTCGTGTAGGTCGCGCCCTGGTGGAAGACCAGGCTGCCGGGGGCGTCGCGCAGGAAGATCTTCAGCTCCTGCTCGGTGCGGACCACCGGCTCGGTGAGGTGTCCGGCGTCGAAGGACAAGGCGGCGCGGGGGGCGCCGAAGGTCGGGCGGATTCCGAAGACGATCCCGTATTCCTCGGCCAGATGCTCTGCGCTGAAAGGGAATTCGACCGAGTGCAGGGGGATGGGGCGGCGGATGAGCCAGGTGGCGAAGCGATGCAGGCCGGTGAGCACGGCGAAGATGACGAACGGGTCGAGGCGATGCCGCGGCGGATCGGGGAATTCCACTCGGACGACGCCCGGGTCCGCGACCGTGATGGTTGCGCGCAATCCGGTGCTCAGCGCGGCGAATTCGGTCATGCGCGACAGCGCGGCCCGCAGATCCGCGCAGTGGATGACCGACAGACCGAGCATGCGCAGCACGCCACGGGGGACGGGTTGTGGGCCCAGGCCGAGCAATTCGTCATTGGTCTGCTCCCACAGCGCTTGCGCCACCTTGGACGCCTGTTCCGGTAGCACGCGTGCCCGGTCGTTGCCGTACATCTCCCAGGTCAGTCCCGCCGTGTGCAGCGCGGCGCCGATATCGAGATCGCGGCGGGCAGCGGCTTCGACCGTCGCGCGAACGAACTGAATGGGGAGGGTCCGGCCCACCTGCGCTCCTCTCGGCTGGGAACCGCTCGAAACCTACCAGGCGGTCGATGATCGTTTCGGTCCCCCGGGTTGCCAGGTTCGGTCCTCGAAACGCCCGCACCTCCGCCGATAGCGTTTTCGACACAGCTATTCGACGTGGAGGAGCTTGCCGTGGGCAACAGAGTGTTCGTCATCGGTGTCGGCATGACGAAGTTCGAGAAGCCCGGTCGCCGCAAGAACGAAGACGGCAGCGACTGGGACTACCCGGACATGGCGCGGGAGTCGGGAACCAAGGCGCTCGCGGATGCCGGTATCGACTACCGCCAGGTACAGGAGGCGTACGTCGGTTACGTCTACGGCGAGTCGACCTCCGGTCAGCGGGCCGTGTACGAGTTGGGCATGACCGGAATTCCGGTCGCCAATGTCAACAACAACTGCTCGACCGGATCGACCGCGCTGTATCTGGCCGCGCGGGCGATCAAGGGCGGTCTCGCGGACTGCACCCTGGCGCTGGGCTTCGAGAAGATGCAGCCCGGCTCGCTCGGCACCACATTCAACGACCGCGAACAGCCCATGGGCAATCACATGGAGAAGCTGGCGCAGATCTCCGAGGTGCAGTTCCCGCCCGCGCCGTGGATGTTCGGTGCCGCCGGTCGCGAGCACATGAAGCAATACGGCACCACCGCAGAGCATTTCGCGAAGATCGGGTACAAGAACCACAAGCACTCGGTCAACAACCCGTACGCGCAGTTCCAGGACGAGTACTCACTCGAGGACATCCTGTCCTCGCGGATGATCTACGACCCGCTGACCAAGCTGCAGTGCTCGCCGACCTCGGACGGCTCCGGCGCGGCGATCCTGGCCAGCGAGGCGTTCGTGGACAAGCACGGGCTCGCGGGGCAGGCCGTGGAGATCGTCGGTCAGGCCATGACCACCGACTTCGAGTCCAGCTTCGACGGGACCGCGAAGAACATCATCGGCTATGACATGAATGTGCAAGCCGCACTGCAGGTTTACACGCAGTCGGGCCTCGGTCCGGAGGACTTCCAGGTCATCGAACTGCACGACTGCTTCTCCGCCAATGAACTGCTGCTGTACGAGGCCCTGGGCCTGTGCGGCGAGGGCGAGGCGGGCAAGTTGATCGACGCGGGTGACACCACCTACGGCGGCAAATGGGTCGTCAACCCCTCGGGCGGACTCATCTCCAAGGGACACCCCTTGGGCGCAACGGGTTTGGCGCAGTGCGCCGAGATGACCTGGCAGCTGCGCGGCACCGCCGAGAAGCGTCAGGTCGAGAACGTCACCGCCGCACTGCAACACAATATCGGGCTCGGCGGCGCGGCCGTCGTCACCGCCTACCAGCGCGCCGAGCGCTGACCCCACCTTCATTCGTCGCAGCAAGGAGAACAATCATGGGACACGTCGAATCCACCAAGGACCTGAACGCCACCCCCGAGGCCGTGTGGGCCGTCATCTCGGACCCGCAGACCTGGGACAAGTGGTTCACCGTGCACGCGGGCTGGCTCGCCGAGCCTCCGGCCACCCTGAGCCAGGGCAGCAAGCTGGTCGAGAAGATCGTCATGCTCGGCATGGCGAACAAGCTCGAGTGGGACATCGTCGCCTACGAGGAGCAGGCCAAGCTCACCATGGCGGGCACCGGCATGGCGGGCGTCAAGGTCGAGTTCTCGTTCCTGGTGGAGCCGGCCCCCGCCGGTTCCAAGTTCTCGGTCATCGGTGACTTCGAAGGCGCGCTCATCAAGGGTGCGCTCGGCAAGGCGGTCGCCAAGGACTTCGGCCTTCAGCTGGACAAGTCCGTCTCCCAGCTCGACGCCCTCGCCACCGTCTGATCGGCGGATTCGACTATGTCCGAAGAGAATCTGGCCTTCGACGACGCCGGACTGAATGTCTGGTCCGATGAGGAGAAGTTCGAGGTCGAACGCGAACGGCTCATCGCCTACGCCGAGGCCACCAACGATCCGATCGCGGCGCACCGCGGCGGTGACCTCGCGGCACCGGTCTTCGCCATCGTGCCGGTCTTCGACTCCATGCTGGGTCCGGCCCTGGACGTGGTGCCCATGGCGCTCATCGGCCGAGGTGTGCACGGGGAGCAGGACTTCCGTTTCCACCGGCCGATCAAGCCCGGCGATGTGCTCATCTCGCGGGCCAAGATGACCGGCTACGAGGGTCTGCCCAATGGCACCCGTGCAGCGGTGTACATCGAATGCCGTACCGAGACAGGTGAACTCGTCAACGAACAGTTCGTGACCATGTTCTTCCGCGGTCACGATGTGGGCAAGGCCGAGGGCGAACTGACACCGGGCCACAAGTTCGAGACGAACCTGCGCGACCAGCCGCCATTGGCGACGCTGGTGCAGCACGTGGACGCGGATCAGACCTTCCGCTACGCCCCGGCCTCGGGTGACCCCATGCCGATCCACCTGGACGAAGAGGTCGCCAAGGACGCCGGTCTGCCCGGCATCATCGCGCACGGGCTCTGCACCATGGCCTTCACCTCCTGGGCCGTGCTGACCCAGGTCGGCGGCTCGGATGTGAACCGGCTCAGGCGATTCGCGGTGCGCTTCGCCAAGATGGTGCTGCCGGGCGACGATCTGGAGACCCGCATCTGGCGCACCGGCTCGGAGAACGGCGTGACCACCTACGCCTTCGAGACCGCGCGCGGTTCGGAATTCGTCATCACCGACGGTCTGGCGGAGATCGCCGACTAGCGAGCTCGCCGCGGCGCACGTGAACTCGCACCGTGCGTCGTGGCGGCACCACTTCCTATGTGCCTCGCGCACTGAGACTTTCGCAATCAAGGAGTAGCACGATGGGTGCACTGGACGGGCGTATCGCCGTCATTACGGGCGCGGGCCGCGGCATCGGCCGCGAGCACGCGCTGCTGTTCGCCGCGGAAGGTGCGGCGGTCGTCGTCAACGATCTCGGCGGCAGCAACACCGGCGAGGGCGCCGATATCGGCCCCGCGCAGGAGGTGGTGAACGAGATCCTCGCCGCCGGTGGCCGCGCGGCCGCCAACACCGACAATGTCGCCACCTGGGATGGTGCGAAAGAGCTGGTGGATCAGGCGATCACGGAGTTCGGCGGCCTCGATGTCGTGGTGAACAATGCCGGTATCCTGCGCGACGGCTTCATTGCCGGAATGCCGGAGTCGCAATGGGATTCGGTCATCAATGTGCATCTCAAGGGCCACTTCTCGGTGTTGCGGCATGCCGCGGAATACTGGAAGGCGCAGAGCAAGGCGGGCAATCAGCCGGTGGCGGCGGTGATCAATACCGCCTCCGGGTCGGGGCTGACGGTGCCGAATGCCGGGCAGGCCAACTACGGTGCGGCCAAGGCCGCCATCGCCGCCCTGACCCTGGTCGCCGCCGACGAGTTGGAACGCTACGGCGTGCGGGTGAACGCCATCGCCCCCATAGCGCGCACACGGCTCACCGAGGCGACTCCCGGCATGGGCGCGATCATGACCGCGGAGCTGGAACCTGGTGAGTACGACTACTTCTCGCCGGCCAATATCGCGCCCATCGTCGCCTATCTCGCCACCGAGAAGTGCCCGCTGACCGGTCAGGTCTTCGCGGTGCAGGGTGGGGCCATCTCCACCCTGGCCGGCTGGCACGACGTCAAGACCATCGAAACCGACGGTCCCTGGCTGATCGACGATATCGCCGCCCGCCTCCCCAACTGAATCACCCTCCCGTACAAAGGAGTACGCCATGATCGAATGGTCCGAGACCGACCTGATGATCCGTGACGCCATCAAGTCGTTCGTCGACAAGGAGATCCGCCCGCACGTCGACGAACTCGAGCACGGCGATCTCCCGCCGTACGAGATCATTCGGAAGATGTTCGCGGCCTTCGGTGTCGACGCCATGGCGCGGGACACATTCACCAAGACGATCGAGCGGGAGAAGGCCACGGCGGCGGCCCTCGCGGCGGGCGCGGACCTGCCCGAGCGCAAGAAACGGCAGGGCGGTGGCGGAGGCCAGCAGCTGTCCATGGCGCTGGTCGCCTTCGGCGAGATCTGCAAGGTCGCCATGGGTGTCTCGACGGCCGCCGGGGTCAGTGTCAGCATGGCCGCGACCACCATCATGAGCCGCGGCACCACCGCGCAGAAGGAACGCTGGGCCCTGGATCTGCTGACCTTCGAGAAAGTCGGCTCCTGGGCGATCACCGAACCCGATGCCGGTTCGGATGCCTTCGGCGGCATGAAGACCACCGTGAAGCGCGACGGTGACGACTACCTCCTCAATGGCCAGAAGACCTTCATCACCAATGGCCCCTTCGCCGACATCATGGTCGTCTACGCCAAGCTCGACGACGGCAGCAATACCGATCGACGCACCCGCCCGGTGCTGACCTTCGTCCTGGACAAGGGCATGCCGGGACTGACCCAGTCCAAGCCCTTCCGCAAGATGGGCATGCACTCCTCGCCGACGGGCGAATTGTTCTTCGACAATGTGCGGCTCGGCAAGGATCGCCTGCTCGGCGAGACCGAGGAGAACAAGGGCGGCGACGGCCGGGTCAGCGCCCGCGCCAATTTCACCTTCGAACGCCTCGGGGTCGGCGCGATGTCGCTGGGCATCATCGAGGAGTGCCAGCGACTGTGCATCGATTACGCCAAGTCCCGTGAGCTGTGGGGTAAGAAGATCAGCGAATTCCAGCTCATCCAGCTGAAGCTGGCGCGCATGGAAATCGCGCGAATCAATGTGCAGAACATGGTCTTTCGTGCCCTGGAGATGGCGGCGGCCGGTAAGCCGCTGAGCCTGGCGGAGGCGTCCTCGATCAAGCTCTACAGCTCCGAGGCCGCCACCGAGGTCGCCATGGACGCCGTACAGCTCTTCGGCGGCAACGGCTATATGAGCGAATACCGGGTCGAACAGCTGGCCCGCGACGCCAAGTCGCTCATGATCTACGCCGGGAGCAATGAGGTGCAGGTGACCCATATTGCCAAGGGACTGCTCGCACAGTAGCGAGCCGAGGGCGCGGAGCCGCTCCACGCGCCGCGGGCGGCTCCGCACCCGACATGCGAAACAGCTTGCCGGACAACAGGATGAGGAGTGTGGCAATGACGCCACCCGATCCCACCCCAGCACTCGAGCGCACCCGCACCTATGACGGTGCACGGACGACAGAACTGTACTGCGAGGGAACAGGCCCGGCGATCGTGCTGCTGCACGGCGTATTCGACCGGGCGCAGACCTGGCGGCTGGTGCTCGACCGGTTCGCGGCGGCCGGTCGGCGCGCGATCGCCGTGAACCTGCCGCCGATTCACCACCGGCGGGTGGGCGAGCCCATTCTGCCGCGCCTGGATTCTTTCGTTGCCGCCGTGATCGAGGCGCACGCGGGTACGGAAGGCGTTGTCCTGGTAGGCAATTCGATGGGCGCGGGCCTCACCCTGCGTGCCGCGCTGAATCCCGCGCTGCCGGTCCAGGTGGCAGTCCCGGTCGACATTCCGGGGTTCGGCTATCGCTCGCTGATCTCGGCATCGGTCGGACCGTACGGCCCGCCGGAGTCGGTGCTCGCCGGAATGCGGCTGCCGCGGAGCGCCTTTCGTACCCGCGTGGCCCTGCGGGCAGCCGAACGAACCGTCTACTTCCGCGGTCGTGGTGTCGACACGATGGATGCCCGGCACTTCCTGGACTTCCTCCGCGGCGCCGAGCGACTCGGCGATGTCCTGGCGGCCGGTCGCGCCCTGCTCGCCGAATTCGACGCGGGCTTCCCGCCGGGCGATCCCTCCCCGCTGCTCTTCGTACACGGCCGCGACGACCGCCTGATCCCGTTCACCGCCGCATACCGAGCCTGCGCCCACTACCGGGGCTCGCAGGTCCGCATTCTCGAAAGCTCCGGCCACTGCCCGCAATTGGACCAGCCGCGAGCACTGACCGAGCTGATACTCGACTTCGAAAGCCGGGTGTCCCACGCCGCATGAAGGATCTGATCTGATGGGGAATAAGACCGCACCGCGCACCCTGGTCGAAGCGTTTCAGGCGACCGCCGCACGCCATCCCGACGCGGTGGCGCTGCGGACGCCGGGCGACACTGTGACCGTGACGTGGCGGCAGTACCGAGATCGGGTGCGGTCCATCGCGACCGGGCTCGCGAGTCTGGGAATCGGGCCGGGGGACACGGTGGCCATGATGCTGACCAATCGGCCGGAGTTCCACCTGTGCGACACCGCGACGCTGCATACGGGGGCGACGCCGTTCTCGATGTACAACACCAATCCGCCGGAGATGCTGGCCTATCTCTACGGCAACGCCGGGAATCGGGTGGTGATCTGCGAGCGGCAGTTCGTGCCGGTGGTATTGGCAGCCAAGGAAATCGGCGGGAAGGTCGAGCATGTCGTCTGCGTCGACGGTAGCCCGAAGGGGACCATCGGGCTCGACGAGTTGGAAGCGCGCGCGGCGGACGGGTTAGATTTCGAGGAACGCTGGCGGTCGGTGCGACCGGATGATCTGCTCACCATCGTCTACACCTCCGGCACCACCGGGCCGCCCAAAGGCGTTGAGCTGACGCATGCCAACTTCATCGAGAATGCCCGAATCCTCGATGAACTCGGCGGTATCGACCAGCATGACCGGGTCATCTCCTACCTCCCCGACGCCCACGCAGCCAATCGCTGGTTCGCGCACTACGCGAATCTGCTGAGCGGAATACAGGTCACCACCCTGGCGGACATGAAGCAGGTGGTGGCGACCCTGGGGGAGGTGCGGCCCACGGCCTTCGTCGCCGCGCCGCGCGTCTGGGTGAAGGTGAAGGCAGCGCTCGAATCCGCCATCGCGGAAGAACCGAACACCGCCAAACGAGCCTTGGCCAGCTGGGCTTTCGGCGTCGGACGGGCCCGGGCACGGCTGCTCTCCCAGGGCCGGGCTCCCGGATTGTCACTGGCGGTGCGGCATGCGCTCGCCGATCGGCTGGTGCTCTCGAAGATCAGGACCAAGCTGGGTCTCGACCGGGTGCGCATCGCCGTCAGTGGTGCCGCGCCGATCTCGCCCGAGGCGCACGAATTCATTCTGGGCCTCGGTATCTCGGTATGCGAGGCGTACGGGCAGTCCGAATGCACCGCCGGACTGACCATCACCAGGCCCGACCGGATCAAGCTCGGCACCGTGGGCAAGCCGGTGCCGGGCGCGGAGATCCGACTGGCAGCCGACGGCGAAGTTCTGGCGCGTGGCCCGATGGTCATGCGTGGCTACCGCGATGATACCGAAAAGACCGCCGAGACAATCGATTCCGATGGCTGGCTGCATACCGGCGACATCGGCCTGCTGGACGACGAAGGGTTCCTCTCGATCGTGGATCGCAAGAAGGAGATCATCGTCAACCAGTCCGGGAAGAACATGTCCCCCACCAATATCGAGAACACCGTGGCGACCAATTGCGCCCTGGCCGGCTCGGTCGCGGTGATCGGTGACGCGCGACCCTACATCACTGCCCTGATCAGCCTGGACCCTGACGCCGCCGCGGCCTTCGCCGACAAACACGGCCTGCCCGAACGAACACCGGCCGCCCTGGCCGCGAATTCGATGGTGCGCGACCATATTCAGGCCGGAATCGACGCGGCCAACGCCAAACTCTCCCGAGTGGAGCAGATCAAGCGCTTCACCATCGTCGCCGACCCCTGGCTGCCCGGGAGCGACTACCTGACCCCCACCGGCAAGCTCAAGCGCAAGCCGATCGCGACCGCCTACGCGACCGTCATCGAATCCATGTATTCCTGACCGCGTTCCAAGCGCGAGAGACAACGATGACCGAGGCGGTGCCGACACCGCAATCTCCGCCGCGACGCGGCGCACGGAGGTCGCAGGAGCAGCGTAGTGCCCGCACCCGGGAACAGTTGGTGTGGGCAACGATCGACTGCCTCGCGAGGAACGGCTTCCATGACGCCACCGGTACTCGGATCGTTCGCGGGGCGGGCCTCTCGCGTGGAGCGCTGACTCATCACTTCCCCTCGCATAGGGACCTGGTCACCGCCGCCGTCCAGCATCTGAGTGAGGTGCGAATCGAAGTGGCCGCGAGGGAACTTCGCGATATCTGTGCCGGCGGAACCCTCGAGCAACTACTCGACCTGCTCTGGCGACTGCACCAAGGCCCGCTATTCGCCGCCACCATCGAATTATGGGTCGCTGCGCGCGCCGATCGGCAACTCTCCGGCCAGTTATGTGCACTGGAACATCAGGTGCAGGTGGTCGTGAAAGACATAGCAGTGCAGCTGACCCCGGACGGCACATCGCCGATCCCAGTGCAGGGATGGATATTCACCGCTGTGGAGTCCATCCAGGGCCTGCTTGTCGCAAACCCGCCGCACGGTCGAACACTCGAGAGCGAACAGTGGAATCGAGTGCGAACTCACCTGCTCCGCACCGCACAACACAGCCTTGCCGACCAGTCGACGGCAGCACACTCGGCGTCATTCGATCGTTGCTGCCGCAGGTGATGCCCGGCCTTGTCGGTACGTCCGGAGGCTCCGCCAGCCGAATCCGCCCAATTTGGCAACGAATTTGGCAACCGGACATCGCGAAATCCAGCGGGCCGGGTGACACGACGCGGACAGCACGGACGAACGTAACCCCGCTGACCAGCACAGAATGGATTCATCGGAACATAGAGGGACCGTGCGGGACGGGTCCTCGTTGGCTCATAACCCAGCGATCGCAGGTCAACGTGCCACCTCGGCTGTCGGACAGAGTCCTCCAGAACCCTGGACCTGTCCGGCCTGCCGTGCCTGTCGCTCGGACCTTTCTCGGGTACGACCAGGCGGGCGCACAGCCGGATGGCCATCTTGACGACCCCAAGCGACCTTCGATAACGTTCATTACTGAATAACGGACGTTATCGAAATTGAGGGGGCGACGTCATGGATGACTTCGATCTGGTGATCCGGGGCGGATACTTCTTCGACGGAACCGGTGCCCCACCCGCGATTCGCGACGTAGGAGTACGTGCGGGACGGGTGGCGGCGATAAGCGCCGAGCCTTTGGCTACACACGGGGCGGAGGTCGTCGACGCTGCGGGCCTGTGGGTTATGCCGGGCCTTATCGACGTCCACACTCACTACGACGCCGAGGTGCTGGTTGCCCCCGGGCTCTCGGAATCGGTGCGCCACGGCGTCACCACAGTGGTCTTCGGGAACTGCTCGCTGTCCACCGTGTACGCCTCGCCCGAGGACTGCGCGGATCTGTTCTCACGCGTCGAAGCGCTGCCGTGGGACGCTGTCCATTCGGCGGTCGAACAACGTCAGACCTGGACAAATCCACACAGCTACGTGGAGGCACTCGAGTCTGGCCCGCTGGGACCCAATATCGCCGCGCTCATCGGGCACTCCGATATTCGCGCGGCCGTCATGGGTCTGGATCGGGCCACCGATCCAGGCGAACGACCGACCGCTGCGGAGTTGGACCGGATGCGCGCGATGCTGACCGATGCGCTCGACGCCGGCTTCCTGGGTTTGTCGACCATCAGGAGCTCGTTCTCGAAGCTGGACGGCGTGCGCTACCCCTCACGCCAACTTCCCTCCACCTATGCGACCTGGAGTGAGTATCGGGCTTTGAACCGCGTGCTCCGCGACTACGGGCGTGTGCACCAGTGCACGCCCAACGCTGCTCGCAAGAGCGAGATCGTCAAGTTCTTCGCTCAAAGCGCTGGTCGAGGCAGGGCGCCCTTGAAGACCACGATGCTCACCGCGGCAGATCTCAAGGCGGACCCGAAGCTGATCTGGATGATGACCAAGGCGACGGCCTTGCTGAATCGGGCTATCGCCTCGGACCTGTGCTGGCAGCATCTGCCGGTGCCGTTCGAGGTATACGCCGATGGCATCGACCTGGTCGTCTTCGAGGAGTTCGGTTCCGGCGCTGCGGCTCTCAACGTGCGTGACGCGATCGAGCGCGGCAAGCTCGTGGACACCGAGCCTTACCGCCGGCGGTTCCGTAAGGACTTGGAGCGACGGTTCGGCCCGAAGCTTTGGCACCGCGACCTGTTCGACTCCGACATCGTCGACTGCCCAGACGCCGCGGTGATCGGCAAGTCGTTCGGCAGCGTCGCCCACGAGCGGGGCATTCACCCCGCTGACGCCTTCCTTGATCTGGTGGTCGCCCATGGCGCCGCCCTGCGCTGGCGAACCACGATCGCCAATCACCGTCCCGACGTGCTCGACAAGATCGCGGACAACCCGCAGATCCAGATGGGTTTCGCCGACTCCGGCGCTCACCTGCGCAACATGGCGTTCTACAACGCCGGACTTCGGCTCCTGCGGCGGGTCAAGGAGGCCGCTGACAACGGTCGCCAGTTCCTCAGCCTCGAACGCGCCGTGCACCGGCTCACCGGCGAACTCGGTGACTGGTACGGCGTGGACGCCGGCACCCTCCGTCCGGGGGACCGCGCCGACATCGCCGTCATCGACCCCGCCGGGCTCTCGCAGGCCTCGGCCGACTACGCCGAAGCGGTCCTCGACGGGCTCGGGCCCGTCTCCCGCATGGTCAACCGCAACGACGACGCGGTGGCCGCGACCATCGTGGGCGGTCACCTCGTTTACCGCTACGGCACCTTCGCCGACGGGTTCGGCACGACGCGACGCTTCGGATCCTTCCTGCGGGCAGGAAAGACACACTCCAACGCCGGATGGCCCTCATGAACACAGTCCCAGTCCCCGTCACTCGCCGCACGCCTCGGTCCGAGGTCCGCGCCCGGCTGCTGCGGGCCGCCTCCACGGTGTTTGCCGAACGCGGCTTCGCCGGAGCCACCATGCAACAGGTCGCCGCCGCCGCCGGGTTCACCACCGGTGCGCTCTACTCCAACTTCGCGAACAAGGACGACCTGTTCTTCGAGCTCTTCGATCAAGAGGTCACCGGCCGGATCACCGCCGTCCGTGCGATGCTCGCCCAGACCGACCTCGCCGTCACCAACGAGGCGACCGCACTCGCGGCCGGTCGGCACATGACCGCCGCCATGCAGCACAGCCGCGAATGGCAGCTGCTGTTCACCGAGTTCTGGCTTCGCGCAGCCCGCGACGACCAGCTACGCGAGCGATGGGTCGACAAACGCCGCGACTACCGCCGGCAACTGACCGAGTTGGCCGAGGAAGCACTCACCGGATGGGGTGCAGGCACAGCCGTCTCTTCCCGCACTCTCATGTTCACCATGTTGGCGCTGAACAACGGCCTCGCCATCGAAGAGCTCGCCGATCCGGGCAGCGTTCCAGCCGACACGATCGGGACCGTCCTGGTCCGCCTGCTGGGTCTCGAATCCACGACCACCGCGTGAGGAAAAGCTCGTGACCACGAAGAACACACCATCACGCGGGCGGCGGCTGGTCAGGTCGATGCGCGATCTGACCGGGCGCACCAGCGCCGAGCCGGCAACAGGCGGCACGGGAACCGTCATGTGCGTCGATGGCATCGACCTGCACGTCCGAGCGGACGGCCCGGTCGAGGGGCCCGCATTGCTGATGCTGCACGGCTTCGGTGCCTCCACGGCATGGTTCGACCAGCTCGTTGTCCGCCTGCCGGAATGCCGGACCATCCGGGTGGACCTGCTCGGGCACGGCGGATCGGCACGACCCACGACCGGCTACGACCCCGACAGCCAAGGTCGGCTCTATGCGCGGCTGCTCGACGAGTTGAACCTGAACGAGGTTACGGTTGTCGGCCACTCGATGGGCAGCCTGTTCGGCGTGGCCACCGCCGAGCACAGCACCCGCATCACCCGGCTCGTGCTGATCGGTGAAGGGCCAGATACGAGCACCGGAACACTGCCACCGGGAGAATGGATGATCCACACCCCGTGGATCGGTCCGATCCTGCAACACCATGGTCCTGCGTTCGTGACCAACCGCGTGGTGCGGCGAGCCTTCGCGCGGGGCTTCGACATGGCCACCGCATTCACCGACCCGCGTCAGGGCCTGGCCGATGCCCGCAGCCTGAACCACCCCGCATTCACCCAATCCATCAAGCGGCGCCAGGTCTGGACCGAGCGGCTCGGGTTGGACGCACGGCTGGACAATCTCGCACTGCCGGCGCTGGTCGTCTTCGGCCGAGAGGACCGCTTCTACAACGTCGATGCCACACTGACGCGCTACCGGGCGGTGCCCACGATTACGACCGCGGTCCTCGAGCACGTGGGGCACACGCCGATGATCGAGTCGCCCGATCGCGTCGCTGAGCTGATCCGCGAGTTCCTTTCCGCCGGTGACAAGGCTGCCGGAACCTCACCCTGACCCCGCCGACACCACTGGGAGAACCCCGACGCCTGGGTAGACGACCTGCGCCGCGCGTTCCGCCCGCTGCGCTGAACCGGTTCCCCGCCACGCATGCCGCCTCGAAAACTGGTGATGCGCCACGCCCACACCATGAATCGCGACCAGTGCCTGTGCCAGTGCGTGACTGAGCGCGAAGGCGGATTCATCGAAGGGCCCGAATTCGCTCACCGCGTGTCCTGTACACGCACAATCGCACTGCTGGCAGTCGTGCGTCGGCGCGACGCGAGCACACAGTCGATCGACGGCCCTGCCCGGTATTCGGGTAGGGGGCCAATCATTATGAGGTTCAGTATCTTTGGTCAGGTCGAGCGGTCACAACGGTTCGGGCACCTACCGCTATGGACCGGACACGTCGAGATTGTCGGAGTCGATAGCGGCTACTCCTGCCACGTTGCCGATCGCCGATATCAGATTATTCTTGGTGCTTGCGTAGGGCACCGAGCCGGACAGCGTGACGATTCCTGTTGTGCCGTCGAATGTGATCTCTACATCGGAGACATCGATCTGCTGGGAAGCAGCATGAAATCTAAGGGCGCGAGCAACGCCCGCATTCGAATCAGCCTGCGCTCCTTTCGGATTGGCGGAATCGACTCTCTTGCCATCGTCATTGGTGACGTTGAACGAGGACATGGCCTTCCCCTCCAGGCTTGCCGCGGGTCCGATAGAGGCGGCTCGGCGACGAATCTCGTGGTTGTCGGTGGGACGACGGGCCGGAGTGCAGGTTCGGCAGACAGATGCCGAGTTGTCACTCCGGCCCGCAGCAGCAGTTAGTTGGCGATCGGTTGCCCGAGGATCCACCCGTCGAGCGTGCCGCCCTGGCACAGTTCGTACCGATTCCCAGTCTCTTGGTTGTACCGCACCACGACCTGGCCACCGCTGCCTACGCAATATTCAGCGCCGGTTGCCGCGCTCGCCCGGGCGCCGACAGCCAGCACTGAGATCCCTACCGGCATGCCGATCAGCACGGCCGCCGAGAGCCCCGCCATTATCAACTTCGTCAACATTCCATTCCTCCTGCGATCTCGTGCTGAGCGCGCTCCCCCCGACACCGGTCCCGAATACACACTGCGAGCGATCCGTTCGTGTGTGCAGATCCGGACAGCGGATACGGCGTTCCCAGCACGTGTGTTTCCTGTGGCCGGCTCGATCCCCGTGGGGCGTCGAGCTGCGGGTCCCAGTGAAGTCCTCAACGCCGCGGCGGCGAAAGTGAATCATGCCCTCCGGCCTGCGAAACTGCTGCTACAGGCCATGATTCGAGTTCCCCGGTCCGGACAACGACCGCCCGGATCGACCGCCCTTATCGACCTCGATGGCGGCTCTAGGTGGTCGGTGTCGAGGCTGCGCCGACGCACTCACTCCAACCGAACTCGCGGCGTTCTGGTGCTGCGGAGGATGAGGCAGGGCGACCATCAGGTGCGACCCTCATACTGAGCTGAGCGCCCGTCACCATCGCACACGGGAATCATTCCTGTGCAGTCATCAGCGTGAGCACTGTGTCGACGGCATCACCGGTGTCCTGTGCGCTGGCGTCAGGTCCAGGCTCACCGCTGGTCCATTCGCGGCCGTGTGTGACCCAGCAGGTCGACATTCCCGCGCTGTGTCCGCCTCGGATATCCAGGATCGGATCGTCGCCGACCATCCAGCCGCCCTCAGCGGTCTCGGCGCCTGCACGCTGGGCAGCGAGACCGAAGATCTGTGGGTCCGGCTTGCGCACACCGACCGCCCCCGAGATGGCAAAGCCATCAACATGTTCGGCCAGCCCCGTGCGGCGAATCTTGCCAAGCTGGTTGTCCACGGCGCCGTTGGTCACGATGCCGACCATCCACCCCTCGCGCCGCAAACGCGCGAGACCTTCGAGAACACCGGGACGAGTGCGTGCCAACTCCGGGATCCTGCGCCGATACTGCATCCACAGTTCATCGACACTGTCGAGGAGCCCGAACCGGGCCTTGGCCTGAGCAAGCAACCGATCCTTCGGGCCAGGGAAGGTCTTCGGGGCATTGGTGAGCCAGCTGATCGAATCGTCTCCCAGCCGGTGACGCTCGGCGAATTCAGCGGCCCACCGGGAGTAGGCGCCGCTCTGATCGATCAGGGTGTTGTCGAGATCGAACAATGCAAGTCGCGAGGTTCTGCTCAGTTGGTCCACGAAGGTGGGTAACGACAGTCGCGGATCAGTTCTCGGAATTGCGATCAGCGCGATGCGATAACCGCTCGGTGAACGTTTCCGCCCACGCGGCCGACTCGGACTCGTCGTCGAACTTCGACGCGCGCTTCACCGCTTTCGACTGACTGAATTCGCCTGCCCGTTTTCCGCCGCCCGGGCGGGCTTGCACCGCGATGATCCGAATACACCACGAGGCATACGCCTCCACCGACATGCCCGCGGCCTCGGCAGCATCGATCAAGGTGTGCCAGTCCTCCTCACCGACCGTCACCACAATCTCTTTGCTCACCATGGCAACAACGCTAGACCCCGGATACCGCCTTTGCTCGATAGCCCGGCTCAGTCTCCAACTAGCCGCTTACGGGTCGACTACGCGCGGCAGGCTGTCCGAGCCGTATTGGTACCCCGATTCGGCGCTGACGACACCGGACCCGACCCTGCTGCGGCCGACACGACCACCGACCGACCGCCCACTTGACTGCGGCGCCGGGCGCGCTGCTGTGCGACGCCCCCGCCGTGGTTGGCGGCGTGTCTGCCTGCCGACGTCGGTCCCATCCATGTTCTCGAGATCGACGCGATCGACACCTATGGAGCCCTGAGGGCCGCGCTGAATCCACGGCCCGACGAGGTATGGATCGTTCGGCCTGATACCCCTTGCCGCAGTCGTGCGACCCGAGGAGGTTCCCGGCGCGCTGCGTCGCGCGACCGGTCAGGACCTCGGGGAGACCTCCTGACCGGTTGTCAGGGCCGGTATTTCGCTGAGAAGGTGTGGGCCACATTCGCGCCTCGGTGCGGCTGCCCGGTGACGTCACCGCCGAACTGCGGCAGGCGACCCCGCTCGGTGACGTGCACATCGCACTGCTCACCGACCCGAACAGCCGCATCGCCCCGATGCCCGCGGAGGCCACCATCCCGCTGTCCCGGACCCCTCAGGTGGAGTGACACCCTGGCCGGGCTGGCGTCCGCCCTGGGCAGTGGCGCGGTCACCGACGTCCAGGACACTGTGCGCCGGCTCAACACCAGCAGCCGCCGAACGACGAGGTGTGCTCGTCGGTCTCGATCGACTCCTCGCGCAGCACGGTGGACGCGCCCTGCGGATCGAAGTGCAGCACCGAGCTCACCGGGTCATGCCGGATCCACACAGCCACCGACAGCGGATGCTGCGGGCGGAAAATGTAGGAGACCAGCTCGATCTCGCCAGGCTTACCGAGACCGCGGACATCGGACACCGCCGCGCGCATCCGTGGTCCCGACAGATCCGCCGCGGCGAACGCGGTCTCGCCCGCATGCAGGTCGGTGATCGAGTCCATGTCCTGCACCTCGCCGTCGCGTACCCAGTAGAGGTGAAGCAGGCCGTCGGCGGCGACGGCCTCGACGGAGATGAGGTTGGAGGTGACATCGACTCGCCGCATCGGCAGCCCGCCGAGTTGGGTGCGCACCACGTCCAGTTCCGAGTCCAGCCGCGGCGAGGAGAACAGGTCCTCGCGCGATGTGCCACTCAATGCCCGGCTGATCCGACCCGGCGCGTCGACGGACACCGCGATCACCGCGATGATCGCGACAGCGATGACCGCGAGGTACCTCGCCCGATAGGGCGGGCGAGGTGAGCCCGATTCGTTGTCCATGCCGCTCATTCCCTCTCCCGCGTACTGGGACAAGGCTACTGGGGCCTCGCCAACCGGAAAGGGTTGGTGCGGACGAGTTATTACCGGGTCGCGACGATGACCGAGTTCAGTTTCTGCTCCACATATTCGCCGGCGATGACCGGTGGATAGCCGGTGCCGCCGCCGTATGGGGGTGCGAGGGTGTCGACGCGGGCGTCGGTGCTGAGCTCGTGGAAGAACGCCATCGACAGGAGTTCCTCGGATGCGGCGGCCGGGTCCGGCGGGAGGACGCGGTGCCGAGTCGAGCGCCATCGGTTGCCGGTGAGACGTTCGAGGAGGTCGCCGATATTGATGGTGTACGCGTCCGGGTAGGAGGGTGCGTCGATCCAGCGGCCGTCGAGGGTGCAGATTTGCAGGCCGGCCACGCCCGGTTCACGATCGAGGATGGTGACGCAGCCGTAGTCGGTATGCGGGCCGATGCGGAAGCGGTCGGGCTCGGGCGTGCCGATGCGTTCGATCGAGGGGTACCAGTTGAGGGTCAGCTGGCTCGGTGGGTGGGCGGCGAGCGCGGTCAGGTAGTGCTCCTGCAACCCGAGGGTGCGGGCGAAGAGGCGCAGTAGATCGTCGCCCAGGCGTAGCAGTTCGGTCGCGTATTCGGTCATGACGGAACGGAATTCCGGGTCGGCGGGCCACAGGTTGCGCGGTTGATCCGCGTAGGGGCCGTAGGGCTCGCGTCCGATGTTGAAGCTCTCCTTCACATCGGGCAGATGGTCCTCGCCGGAGGCGAGTCCGGTGGCTTCGTCGCCATTGCGTACCCAGCCGCGATAGTTCGCGGCGGCCACCTGCTCTTTCTCCGAGTCGGGCAGGTGAAAGAAGCGGCGAGCGACTTCTCTGGTGCGAGAACGCAATTCGGGTGGTACCCGATGTCCGGTGATGAGCAGGAAGCCGGATTCGGTGAGGCAGCGGTCGATGTCGGAGAGGAGACGGTCGAGGGATTCGGCCGGGCCTTCGTACCAGGGCGTGAGATCGAGCAGGGGCAATGCTTCGGTCATGGCGATTCCTTACGAGTTGTGTTCGGCGGGAACGGTTGTGCGGGCGAGCAGGAAGTACACGAGGCCGCCGATCAGTGCGCCGGCCGGGACGGACAGATCTGCTCCGCCCAGTGCGGCGGCCACCGGTCCGGTCCAGATGCTGGTGTCGATGCACAGTGCCGCGGCGGCCATTCCCGCGAATTGTGCGATGAGACCGGGTGAATGCAGCCCTCGCGGTCGGTGATATCGCCCGCCGCGGGGCTCGACCACCGATTCGATGTCGTATCGGCCGCGGCGCAGCAGGAAATCCACGCTGTAGATGGCTGCCCACGGCGCGAACCAGATGATCATGAAGAGCAGGAACGAGGTGACGACGGTATTGAACGATGCCGAGTACACGATGAACGCGGCCAGCACGGTCGCGACCACCGCGTCGAGTGCGATGGCTTGCCAGCGAGACACTTTCAGCCCGATGGCCTGCAGTGTTACCCCGGACGAGTACAGGTCGAAGGCATTGACCGCGATCATCTGCACGATGACCGCGAGCAGGTAGGGCACCAGGAACCAGGCCGGAAACGCGGTGGGCAGTCCGCTGATCGGATCACTGGCGGTCGGGACCAGGGTGGCCACCAGGGCGCCCAAGGCCATGAGCGCGATTTGTGGAATACCGCCGCCGAGCGCGACACCGAGCACGATCCGAATGCGGCTGGTCTGCGCGGGCAGATACCGCGAGTAGTCGGAGGCGTTCGCGGTCCAGCCGAGCCCAGATGCCGAGGCGGACAAGGCGATTCCGGCCAGGAACACCTGCCATGAGGCAGGGGCGGTGACCGGCGCCGAACCGAGGGTGTGCGCGGTGAGTCCGGCCATGACCGCGAACAGCACCACGAACGGAATCGCCAGCACGCGCAGCGCCCGGGTGATGGCGGCATGGCCGATGATCGGGAGCAGACTCTGCAGCAGCGCCATGACGAGCAGGATCACCGCGGTCGAACCGTTGCCGATGGGCAGGCCCGCCTTGGCCAGCAGCACCTTCGCGCTCAGCACCATGATGCTCAGGTCCACTGTCTCGTAGCCGACCTGCATGAGCCAGTTGAAGATCGCGGGTAGCCGATTTCCATTGCGCCCGAACGCGGCTCGGCTGCCGATGAAGGCGGTCGAGCCGGTGGCCGGCCCGGGCAGGCTGAGCAGGCCGGTGACGAGCCAGGTGAGATTGCCCAGCGCGATGGCCCCCAGGGCCTGCCAGATATTGAGCCCGAAGGCGATGAGCAGCGCACCGTAGGTCAGGGTGGTGACGTTCAGGACGCAGCCTGCCCAGGTGAGCATCAGACTGCGCACGGATCCGGTGCGTTCGGTGGCGGGGATATGGTCGATACCTCGCTTCTCGATCCACGAGGGAGCGGGCGGATCGAGCTGGGTGGGGGCTGTGGGCGCGGTGAGGCTCACGGCAACTCCTGGGAAGGTTCGCGTAGCGCTCGGACAGTGCGCCACGCTGATAAGTGACACTTATGAAGATATGAGTGGATTGTTGCCGTCGATGAGAGGCGTGTAAGGGACGTGTTACGAGACGAGGCCGAACTCAACCGGATGATCGGGCGCCGACTGCGCTCACAGCGGGAGAAGGCCGGGATGTCGATGCGGGAGCTCGCCCAGCGGGTGGAGGTCAGTCAGCCGTTCCTGAGTCAGCTCGAGAACGGGGTGAGCGCGCCCTCGATGTCGACGATCTACCGGCTGGCCACCGCGCTCGGTGTGGTGCCGGGTGATCTGCTGCCGCCGACCGCCGCGGCGCAGGTGACGGTGGTTCGTGCGGGCGAAGGCGCGTTGCTGCCGGTCACCGACCGTCCGGACGCGGCGGTGGGCCGCATTCTGGTCTCGCAGTCGAGCCAGGCGCTCGAGGTCATCGAGTATCACATCCAACCGGGTCAGTACCTGCAGGAGTGGTTCGAATCCGAGGGCGAGATGGCGCTGTACCTCATTGCGGGCGCCCTCGAGGTGCAACTGGACGGGGTCGGTTCCTGGCAGCTGGAGGCGGGGGATCTCATCCACCATCCCGGTGCGGTGCGACACCGTTGGCTGCTGGTCGACGATCAGCCGGTGCACCTGGTGCTCACGGTGTCCCGCACGCCGAGGGGGTAGCGCCACCGTTTGCGCGCGATATAAGTGTCAATTATCTTGAGGGAGTAGTCATGCGACCCGTTCGGGGTCGAGGCCCCATTCCCGAGGGAGCTACCTCATGAGTTCAGCGCAATCGATCGACGGCGCCCTGCAGGTTCCGATCATCGACATCTCCGGATTCGGCGACGGTGACGCCGCCGAGCGCGCCCGTATTGCGGACCACATCGACAGCGCCGCAACGGAAGTCGGATTCATGCAGATCGTCGGCCACGGCATTCCCGAGCAGGTGTGCGCCGGCCTGGTCGAGGCGATGGACACCCTGTTCGGTCTGCCGATGGCGCAGAAGCGAGCGTGCATCGCACCGGCGGGCGTCAATCGCGGATACACCGCTCCCAAGACCGAGCGCTTGAGCTACAGCCTCGGCGTCTACTCGCCGGATGATCTGTTCGAGGCGTTCAACATCGGCGTACAGGCCGCTGACTTTCCCGACATCGCCTTGCCGCCAGAGCATTACCCGGCCAACATCTGGCCGGCGGGACAGCAGCGGCTGCGCGCGCAGATCGAGGACTGGTTCACCCACGCCGCGCAGGTCGCCCGCACCATGACCCGGATCTTCGCGGTCGCCCTAGGACTGCCCGAGGAGTTCTTCGCGCCGTACCAGGACCACACCATGGATGTGTTCCGAATGAACAACTATCAGCTGCCCCCAAACGACGCGGTCGTCGAGCCGGGTCAACTGGGCATGGGAGCGCATACGGACTACGGCATCCTCACCATTTTGTGGGCGGACGCGGTCCGTGGGCTGCAGATCCTGGACACCGACGGCGTGTGGCACGATGTGACGCCCGCGCCGGGCGCCCTGCTGGTCAATCTCGGTGACCTGCTTGCGCGTTGGACCAACGACCGCTGGATCTCCACTCTGCATCGTGTGCTCGCGCCGATCGGCGAGGACGGCCGCCTCTACCGTCGCCGTTCCGCGGCCTACTTCCACGACGGCAATTACGACGCGGTCATCGACACACTGCCCGGCTGCACGAGCCCGGCCCGCTACGCGCCCATCACCGTGGCCGCGCATCTGACCCAGAAGATCGCCGGTTCGCGGGAGCTGGCATTGAATACCGGAGCCGGACGCGAGGCGGACCGGCTGCGCGCCGCGCTGAGCGAATGATCGACGAGTCGTTGCTGCGGCGACTTCCCAAGGCGGAGTTGCACTGTCACCTCGAGGGTGCGGTTCCGGCCGAGACGGCGATCATGCTCGCGCGCCGCAATGGCGTACGGTTGCCGACCTATGACGCGCAACAGCTGTATCGGTTCGCCGATCTGCCGCAGTTCCTGACCGTCTATCGGGCGGTGTGCGCGTCCATTGTCACCGCCGCCGACTTCGCCGAGGTGGCCTACGCCGCCCAGGCCGACGCCGCGATCGCCGCAAACCTGCGCTACCGCGAGCTTTTCGTCAATCCCACCAACCACCCGGACCTGCCATACCCCCGGCTGCTCGCCGGAGTGCTCGACGGTCTGCGGGCGGCCCAGGTCGATCACGGCGTGATCGGGCGGCTGATCCCCGCCATCAATCGCGAGCAATCCGCCAGTGTCGCAGGCGATCTCGTCGAGGCGGTCATCGCGCATCGGGTGGATGAGGTGGTGGGCATCGGTCTCGATCACAATGATGTGCTCGGGCCGCCCGTCAAATTCGCCGGCGTCTATGCGCGGGCGAGGGCCGCCGGGCTGCGCCGCACCGCGCACGCGGGGGAGATCGCGCAGGCCCGGCAGGTCACCGAATCCATCGAGGTGCTGGGCTGCGAGCGTATCGACCACGGCTACGCGATCATCGATGATCCGGTGGCACTGGCCCATGCGCTGGCGTCGGGGGTGCACTTTGCCACCTGCTGGTCCACCTGCGCGTGGTTTCATCCGGATCGGATCGGCGTGGCCTCCCCGATCGTCGCGATGGCCGCCGCAGGGCTGCCCCTCTCCATCAACTCCGACGACCCGCCCATGTTCGGCACCGACATCGGCCGCGAATACCACGGCGCGGCAACCGCTTTCGGTTGGACCCTCGACGACGCCCAGCGCGCTGCGCTTACGGTGCTGGACGCCGCGTGGATCGACGACACCGAGCGGCGGCAACTGGTCGACGAATTCCGCAGGGAAACCACCGATCTGGGCGCCTCGACCGCGGAGCTGGATATCGCCGAGTAGGACCACACTCTCACCCGTGGCCCCCGAATTCCGTAGCGCCATGACCGGACCGCCGACGTGAATAACGAACCTCGCGGACAGCGCTCACCAGCGGCGCGAGCATCCGAGGGTGATCGATCAGTGCCGTGGCCCGCAATGATGCTGGTCGGTCACCGAATTGCCCGGTCTACTCCCAGTCGTGGCTGGCGTTGCAGGATCGGCATTCCAGCCGGAGGTTGTTCAGGTTGTTGTACGCCGCTTTGGCTTCAGCGGGGGTGGTCACGGCCGCGGCCTTGAGATGGTCCCGCCATTTCTGGATATGGCCCAGTTCGATACCGCTCTCGCTACACCCGTTGCCGCAGGTTTCGATGGCCTGCGGTTCGAGCCAGCACCAGACGAGCCGCCGATCCCTGAACCGCCGATCCGTGAAGAACTACCAGGCTATGGCTGGATCGATCCCTACGCCGAACGAGTACCAAGTATTGCGTTGCCGATTCGACCCGATGTCGATGACTGTGCACAGTCCTATCCGCACGTACTGGTCGAGCACGCCACCGACTTCTTGTGCAAACACGCAACCATCACTGGCCGCGCGGCGCGGAGAATCCGACGGTCGGATGGTCCGCTGATATCCGCAGATGTCGTGTATCGCAGTGTTCGAAGTGGCCACGCGGCGTGCCCGAAGATCAACGGGCACAGAGCAGTTCAACCCCAGCGACGCACCTTGATGTCGATTGCACGATGTTGTCCGGCGCAGACACGAGCCGAATGAGGATGCGGAGTCCGTTCTAGTGGCTGCGATTTCAGTGTTCTTCTGGGGCGAGAGGGTGTCGATGATGTTGTGCGTTCCTGATCGATCGGCGGTGCGGAGGACGCGGTTCAGGTCAGCGTGGCGTACCAGGGATTGCATCTGTTGCTGGGAGACGAGCTGCGCGACTGCTCTGCGCCTCCGTCGAACAAGCTGGGGCACAATGCAAGACGCCGCCGTTCGGAAGAGGGTCTGCTTGCTGGTTGAATCATGGTGAAGGTTCCAGAAGGTGCTCTACCAGCCCCGCCGCAGAGCTATGGTCGACACGGCATGGATGAGGTGATCAGCGGGCTCGTGGTGCGGGCGGCGCGCCCGAACGAGGCCGGGCTGCTCAGTGAATTGACGGTGCGGTCCAAGGCGGTGTGGGGTTACGGTGACGACTTCCTCGCACAAGTGCGTGAGCAATTGCGTATTCGACCCGAGGAGGTCTTGGTCCGGCGTGTAGTGGTCGCCGAGTACGAAGGTCGCGCGGTAGGTGTGGCCACGCTGGAGGGCGAGCCTCCCGAGGGCGAGTTCGGCCTGCTTTTCGTCGAGCCCGAACTGCTGCGCTGTGGTGTTGGGCGGGTGCTCTACGAACACATGCTCACCCGAGCCGGAATACTCGGGTTCACTGTTGTGAATGTCGCCGCGGATCGGCACGCTGTGCCGTTTTATCGGGCAATGGGCGCCGAGCGGTCCCAGGTCGCCGATGCGGCTGATCTCGTTGGCTTCCAGGTTTACCCGATCTCTCCGGAACCATCTTGGGTCAGAGCCTGGAACGGCGGGACACGCCCGGTGATGGTGGGCAACGTGGCGGAGTTCCATGGGCAGTTCACCGGTGTCCGGGCCGAGCCCGACCACTACTCGTGCCTGGCCGCATTTTGCGGACCGGAACCGGCCAAGGTGCTACTGCCATTGCCGGTCGCCGACTGGTGGAGAGAACACGTCGCCGAGACGCTCGGTTGGGACGAGCTGGCGGTGGGCACACCCGCTGAGCGCGGTATCGGCCCGGGCGTGCGGCCCTGGGGGTGGACCTCGTCCTGGGTGCCGCAGCACTGCGAGTTACTCAGGGCGGTCCACCATTTCGAGTCGAAGCGGCATGCGAACGCTCTCTTTCATGAGCTCGCCGGACAATGTCGCGGGATCGTCGTGCCCGCACAGCGATCGCTACGCTCGGCGCGGGCACTGCACAAGGAATTGGCCGAGGGCGGGCGGGTGGTCCTCAAACGCGAGTACGGAGCCGGTGGATCCGGCACGATGATCGTCTCGCGCGAGACGCCCGGGTTGTACCGGCTGCTCCGGGAGTGGTCCAGGACAGGGGTTTTGGTCGAGGAGTACATCGACGGGGTTTCGACTGGCCGTGACGTCACTTTCGACGCGGTCATCGACGCTCAGGGGTGGGTGTATCCGGTCGGCGTGGCGGAAATGGATGTGGCGGGGACGGCCTACATGGGAGCCACTGTCGGTCCTGGCGTCGTGCCCCCGGATCTCGACCGGACGGCTTCGCGGTTTGCGATGATGGTGGGCCGAGTGCTGTCAGGGTGGGGGTACAGGGGATGGTTCGACGTCGACTTCGTCGTCACGGCAGCAGGTGCGCTGGCACCGATGGAAATCAATCTGCGGTTGACCGGACCGGCCGTGACGTTCCACATACGAAACACCTTGGACAGGCTGCACGGTGGACGGCACTTCGTTCGGACGCTGGACTGCCTTCGGATCGGTGCCCGACTGCCGGACCCGGCGCTGCGCGCGCATGTCGGCGGACTCGTCGAATCGTGCCGGGCTCTGGGCGTCACCTTGCTGGTCACGATTCCAACAGCCGCCTTCGATCCCGCGCCCTATCTCGGGATCGCGCTCGCCGGCCGATCCTTGGAGGCGATCGGTGCCGCCGAGGCCGAGGTCAATCGACGCAACAGCGACCTTTGGCGGGTCGTATCCGCCCGGATTCCCCAGAATCCGACCGGGTTCAGTGACGACGTGGTCCACTGACGACGAAGGCGACGACCGCCAGCGCTGCGAGCATCAAGGTTACGTTGAAGCCATACACCAGCGCTGCCTGCCGCGGCCAGTCGTTCTTGGCGGTTAGCCGGTAGAAATTATCCTGCGGCCACCAGGCCAGCAGGAGCCAGGCGATCGCCACGAAGGCGAGCAGGGTCCGGCCGAACGGGCGTCGGAGACTGGCCATCGCAGGCCAGGCCAAAAGCACGAATGCGACGCCGGCCCCGAATGAGATCACCTCGGCGGCATAGAGTCCCCGGAACCACCACGACCACGGCGTGGGCACTAAGGCCAGGTCCGTCGAACCGGGCCACAGAGTTCCGGTGAACGCAAGCGCGAACACGGCGATGATCGCAGTGCAGATGACGCCACCGACCACGCGCCCATCCGTGGGAGAAAGCCCTGCCTTGCCGGCGGGTACGGCGGAATGGATCGGCGGTAGCGGAAGTGCCTCACGGTCTACTTTGCCGCGCAACGTGCGCGGCAGCGCGGTCATCATGACCACGACCTGAGGCAAAACCCTCTCCGAAAGTCCCGAGTCGCTCAGGAACCCCTGGATCTGCTCGCTGCTGAGGCTATCGGTCTCGACGTAGGCGATCACGTTGTCTTGGCCTCGACCGGCGGGGACACTCAGCACCGCACTCGCGCGAATCTCTGGATGGCGTGCCAACGCCTGCTCGATTTCATCGTGGCCTGCCATCGAACCCTCCCGCCACATCACTGCTTCCAGCAAAGGATCGTACGGCGGTGGTGACAGAGCCACAGCGTGAATGATGGTGCTGCCTGGCGATTGATCATGCCCCGCATCCCGAAGCACAGAGCCATCACCACCCGAGATTGTGCCGGTCGCAGGCGAGAGGTTGTTCAGTGTTGCGGGACAGTGGGATTGAGGCTGATCGGCAAGCTTTCATCGCCGCCCACTCCGACTCATGCTCACCCTTGATCTCGGCGAACATCCGCACGGCCCGCTCACGCAACTCCTGCGGGTACTTCTTCGAACTCGACACGACCCCATCCTTCACAGAGGCCGAAGTCCCCCGACACCCCGGGGCGATTCATTCTGCCGGTTGATCGATCAGTTCCGAGCAACCAGAAAGCCCACCGCCGCAGGGGAAGTCGGGGTATCTGAACCCGGGTTGTCGGTCACAGTAGAGGGCTCGATCGCCGCTGAGAAACGTGCTACTTGTCCTTCTTATTCGGTTTGTCTGTCTTCGTATGCTCGGGCTTGTCTCGGTGATCTGATGGAACCCATTGTGCGCCAAGACCTTTGGCGACAACGCACTCGAGGAGCGTGCCGTCTGCCGCGGTGGAAGGTTGGTCGGTGTCGGGATTGCAGCGTTGTCCTGCGACAGGAATGGATGCGGTCGTGCGGGTCGCGGCTGGCGGCCGCGAGGTCAGTGACGAGACTGCTTCGGTGGAGGTGCCGCCGTTCCCGGTCTCCGCACCGAGCAGCTGTGAAATCCATACCGCCACAGCGATTGTCGCGGCGACGACGGCCACCAGGGCCGCGGGCGCGAGTCGACGATTGTGCGCCGCGGTCTTGGTGACGGACACCGATGGGTGTGGCGTTCCGACCGTGAGCGGCTTCGTCGCGTTGAATTCGGAGGTGCTGGATGCGGGTGTTGCGATCGCCACGCGTGCGGCGTGCGCGAAGGCACCCGCACTGGAATAGCGTTGGTTCGGGTCTTTGGCCATTCCACGCGTAATGACATCGTCCAACGCGGCCGGGACTCGAGGATTCACTACCGCCGCGCGCGGCGGCTGCGTGCTGAGATGATCATGTATCTGACACGCGGGCTCGGAGTCTCCGAAAGGCCGCATCCCCGTGAGGCATTCGTAGAGCACGCAGGCCAGCGAGTAGATGTCCGAGCGCGAGTCCGCGGTGCCGCTGAACCGTTCCGGTGCCATGTATGGCAGCGTTCCGATGACCTGGCCGGTAGCGGTGACCGCGCTCTGCCCGGTGTGGTGCGCGGTGCCGAAGTCGATCAGGTAGACGAAACCGGTGGGGTGGACCACGGTATTGGCCGGTTTGATATCGCGATGGATCAGTCCGGCCCGATGTACCACATCGAGCGCGGCGGCCATCTGCGCGACGATGTCCACTGCCGCGTCCGGGCTCATCGGCCCGTTGTCGCGCAGCAGTGTGGCGACATCGATGCCGTCGATGTACTCCATATCGATGAACAGTCGGCCGTCGATCTCACCGAAGGTGTGGATCGTGACCAAATGCGGTCCCCGCAGCTGTGCCGCGATACGAGCTTCCCGGTCGAATCGCTGTCGGTAGAGCTGGTCCGTTGCCAGCTCCGCGGGCAGGACCTTCAGTGCGACAGCACGATCGGTCGCGGTGTTGTGCGCAAGCCAGACCTGCCCCATGCCGCCACTGCCGAGAAGCCGTTCGAGACGGTAGTGACCGAACCATCCCTGGTCCATGACTGAATCTCCCTAACGCTGGCCTCTGCATGGTCGGACTACCCGAAATCCGCGCCGACACCACGGAATACGAGAGGACGGTGCTGCCGTTCGACATTGTGCCGCAGGTCGCGCATCGCCACGGTTCCCTTGCCGCTTTCGCTGAGCGCGAGAGCGAGGAGCTACTTTTCCACCACCTGTGCCAGGAGCGCGAGCCCGGTGCATAGGCTGAACATGATCAGCGCTATTGCCAGCACCGGCCATATCCACACCCGGCGACCACTCAGCGTCGAGACGATCAGCATCACCAGCGAACCGACGACGGCGCACAGGATGCCGCCCCACGAGACTCCCACCGCCCAGTCGAGATAGCGCGGGTGGCAGATCTGCGCCTTGTACACACAGTCGTCGTCTTCCACGGTGAAGAAGACAGTGAGGTAGCCGGCGAACAGCGCGAGCGCGCACACCACCGGAAACAGCGCCCAGCCCGCCGCCACATCACACCAACGCCGCACAGGTGGACCGGACATCTGTTGCGCGGCAGTGGAATTCTGGGTCATACCCTGGATCCTGCCGACCCTGAACGAATCCACCCACCGCGAAACTACTCACTTGCTGCGAGCGCTATTTGCCGCACGGCACGCTGACCGGACTGGCCGGCCTACCGAGAGTCCGGAAGAAGACGAGCGGTCAGGCGAGTACGTGGCTCAGGAAAACAGGCGGGCGACGAAGGGTGTGCTGTCGGGCAGCGAGCCGTTCACGGTAGCGCTGTGGTCCTTGCCGGGATAGAAGTGCGCCTCGGGGTGGAAACCGTGGGCTTCGAGTTCGGCGATGAGCGCGATGGTGCCCGGAGCTATCACGTCGGTGTCGGCCAGCCCTTGGCCGATGAACAGTGGCCGGTCGTAGCCGGTGACCGGCACATCGAAGACCTGGTGGCCGATTTCGCCGAAGTTGCCGTCGCTGAGCGGGCGAGCGAACAGGTCCTTGATGGTGGCGCCCGGGTGCACTTCGACCAGGTTCTCCAGGCACACCGTGCTCGCGGCGCGCACGACGTCCATACCCAGAGGGGTGAGGTAGTAATCAGGGTCGAAGTCCGGACGCGCGGAGTGCAGCGCGGCGAGGACGAAGGCTGGGTAGACGTTGGTGTGCGGGTTGGCGATGGTGGGTGCGACGGTGCTGGTGGCCAGGGTCATCTCCTCTACGACGTGGCTGGCCGGCCCGGTCGCCACCGCGCCCCGGTAGTCCAGTTCGGGGGCATAGCGGGTCGCCATCGACGCCGTCCATACTGCCGCGCCACCGCCCTGGGATTGCCCGATCGCGACCCATGTCGAGGACAGCGATGGCTCGATACTGCGGGCCGCGCGGACCATGTCGATACCGGAGTGGGCCTCGGCGCGCCCGTCGAGGTAGGGCTGCACCCCGTCGACGCTCAGGTAATCGGTGGCCACGATCGCGTATCCCTGACCGAGCCAATGCGCCAGATAGTCGGTGTCGCGCTGTATTCGCCCGGCGGCCGAGGGCTGGCAGTGATCGGCCAAGCCGACGGTGCCGTGTTCCCAGGACACCACCGGCCAGCCACCCGCCGGGGGGTTACCCGTCGGAAGGAAGATCGCGCCTGTCGACTGGGCAGGTGTGTCGTTATTGGTGCGGGTCCAATAGGTAATCCGCTCGCTCTTGGCCGCACCTGGCACCTCGGCAACCGAGGGCAGCGGTCCGGTGCTCACGACGGTGCCCGGCGCGGGGTCGACGGGGTCGGCGACGGCTACCGCAGTCGAGGGCAGAGCGAGCGCGGCGGTGGTGGCCAGAACGGCGAGGAAACGTATCGGACGGACCTTCACTTGTTCACCTCGTCGTCTCTCAATGGCGGCTTTGCGGGCGGCTTTGCGACTACGGAACCATTCGAAGTCTCTTGAGCGACTGACAAAGTGCGATACGCGTTCGGGGAACCCGAAACGGTTCCTGGCAGCTGTGGCGCGCTCAGCGGGAAAGGCTAACCGATGACGAAGCTGTCGGGAGCCCGCCGCGCGGACATAGTTGCCACCATCAAACGGGTAGGCCGGACGTGACCCTGTCCGGCGTCATCTATCAGCCCACAAGCTGAGTAGCAGCACGGTGACATTTCCCGGAGCGCCTCGGGGCATTCGGCCGTCAGCCTCGCACGGCACCGCGACACCATCGAGGCCCTATGAGCTGGACGAGATGTTCCTGCCACCCGGCCTAAACGGCCGGAAGTCAGCGCCCGAGGCGTACGCCTGGGTAAGCGCCTGGACGTTCGTCATCGTTCCCGACGAGGTGCGTGAGTTGTTCGAGGCGGGACTAGACGCGCACCCGGGATTCGGCGGCGGTCTTGAGCATCTGCAGCATGGCGTCGTGCCCGGCGCGCAGCTTCTCGGAGCTGAAGAAGAGAGTGAGCAGCGGACCGGCGAGGGATTCTTCCATGGTGATCTCGGTGCGGTGTTCGCCCAGTGGGCTGAGCCGCATGCGGTCGACTGCCTTCATGCAGCCCATGGAAACTCCGGTCCAAGCCAGTTCGCGTTCGGGGACAACGGTGGCGAAGACAGCCTTGATGGTGCTGCCATGCAGCTTCCAGCGGAAGGGCGCGTCCACCCGCAGCTCGCCGAGCTCGAGCACGCGGGCGTCTGAACGCCACTCGGGCCAATTCCGCATATCGGTGAGCAGTTGCCACACGATGCTGACCGGGGCATCGATCACGACGGTAGACGATGAGCGCACCGGGGCGTTGTCGTCCAGCAGGCCCTGCTTGGCGTAGTTCTCGTGCAGGTCGGCGGTGGACGGTCCGGTGTAAAACAGGGTCATGACTAGCTCCGTGTGATCGATGTTCCGTAACAAGAGCAATGCTCTCCTTTGGCGCGAGCATTGTCAAGAGCACTGCTCTCGATTGTGGGCACCGGCCGGAGGGGGAGTGCCCGGTTATGGGAAAGCGGGCAGGGGTGCGTACCCGCCGGGCTGACGGTGATGTCACCCAGCGGCCGCGCTCGCGTCAGACCCTCCTGCCCCGACTCCGGTGACGTGCCGACGCGAAGAGTCCGGCTGACATCACGCCCAGTACGAGTGAAACCGTCACCGCGCCGGCGACCAATGCCGCGTCCAGACTCGACATTCCCGCGTGTCCACCGATCATGACCATCGCGGCCACCGGGCCGAACGCAAACCCCACAGGAACCAGAGCGAGCAATCCTACAGTTATCGCTTTGTGTGCATCGGAACGCGACTTTTCGTCGGTCGCGTTTCGTGCGGCGCGCTCCCCGCGCGTCATTGCTCGAGTTGAAACAACCATCGGCACGCCCCTGTCTCAGTGGTGAGTCGGACCCCGAAAAGTGGCTTTACAAACTGGAATTCACGGAGAATACCGTCGAAGGCCAGTTGCTCGCAGTGGGGTAACCAGATCGATATCCAGCCCGTACACCTGAGTTCGATCGACGGTGAACCATTGCCACGCCCATTGCAGCACCAATTTCTACGTACACCGAGCCCAATAAGCAAACTAATGGCAATCAATATGGCGGTCTGGTTGAGATATCAGTACGACAAACCGAGATGCTCGAGGTTTGCGCACGCGCTGGCTGGGCATCACGTGCTCGATCTGCTCGTCTCACTTTCCCCGGACGCGATCGCGAGCGGGGCAGTCTCAGGAGGTCGGTGATGAACGAACCGGTGCTCGATGCCGGGGTACGGGCGCTGGTGGGTCAGATCTTGGCCCGCTACGGCACGATCGACACATTCTGCCTCTACCTGCGCGATGTCCTCGGCGCACCGACGTGCGAGCTTCCCGTGCTCGTCGCGCCGACGGTAGGCCGTCACCGGCTGCGCGAGCGTGAACCTGTGGGCTGAGGCTCCCCGCCGCCGATCCCGGGACCGGGCGCCGACGCGGGCGTGCCCTGCTTCGTTTCAGCAGTGGCACGTGGGCGATGTACCCGAATGTGGCTGTCGGCCACCGGATTCAGGCAGGGATCGGTGCGGCGAATTCCACCACGGTGCCGTTGTCGTCGGTGCGGACCTGTACCTCGGGGACCAGTGCGCGCATCAGGTGTAGGCCGAGGCCGCGGACGGTCGTGGGCGGGGACTGGTGCACGCGCCAGGTGCCACCGTCGATGACGGTGATGCGGACCTGTTCGTGGTCGGCGACGGCGTGCAGCCGTAGGTTACGGCCGTCACCGCGATGGCCGTGTTCGACGGAGTTGGTGCAGGCTTCGCTGACGGCGAGCAGCACGTCGTAGGCGCGGCGCTCGTCGGTGATGATGTCGCGCAGCCAGTTTCGCAGGGCGTGGCGTACTCGTTGTAGTTCCTCGTTGACGGCACGGAATTCGATATCGAACCTTCGCGTGCCGTGATCAGAGTCGTCCATCTTGTCCTCGTGGTCGGTGAAAAAGCCTATCTGGGATCGAGTGGTCAAGCCTGCCCGGCGGCCGTCGCGTCGTCCAGGGAGTCGTACAACTCGAAAACCGTTGTCAGCCCGGTGGCTTCGAGGGGGCGTCGTACCGGGTAGGAGGGTACGAGTCGGAGCGGGGTGGCGGAGGTCTTGGCTGCTGTGAGCAGCACGTTCACTCCGGTGGAGTCGAAGAATTCGACTCGGGAGAGATCGATCACGAGATCTCCGGCGTATTGCGCGCGGGCGTGCTCGAGAGCCTCGTGCAGGTGCGGGGCGGTGGCGATATCCACTTCACCGGTGGCGACCACCACCACGGCGGAGCCGATCGACACCACGTCCACATCGAACCCACGCTGTTGATCCGTCAAGCGCACAAAAACACACCTCTCTGCACATATCCGCGGGCCAGAACCCACTGGGCCGCACGAATCATGCGGGCCGGCACATGATTGCTGGGGTGCCCGGGTCTCCGGCTCTTAAACCGAGTGCCGGAGACAATGCGGCCGACTGTTTGCTCAATCGCCGTGCCCGTCAGCATATCCGGATGGCTCGTGCGGCTCAGTCCTGTCCGCGTCTAAGGGCGCTCTTGGTGCGATAAGCCCTGGTCAGGCTCTGCGGTGAGGGTGAACCACACCGTGGTGCCTGCCCCCGGGGTGGAGTCCAGCCAAAGCCTGCCGCCATGGCGGTTGACGATGCGGTCCACGATAGCCAGGCCCGCACCGTGCCCGCCGCCGTGTGTGCCGCGCGGATGCAGCCGCCGGAACAGCCGCAGCGCGTCCTGCTGATCGGTGCCGGGAATCCCGATGCCGTTATCGGCGACGAAAAAGGCGTAACCGCCCGAACTCTGAGTGACCGCACCCACGGCGACCTCGCGCGGCTGCTCCTCGCGCGCGTACTTGGCGGCGTTGACGAGCAGGTTGATCAACACTTCCTGGAGGCGGTCCGGGTCGGCGCTCAGCGTGATGCCCGGCTCGGGCAGTGTCAGCGTGACGTGTTGCTCGTCGAGCCTGGCTCCGGCGATTTCGAGGGCCCGTTCGGTCGCCTGGCGCAGATCGATCTCTTCGCGATGCAGCTCGGCGCGGCCGAGCTGCGCGAAATGCAGCAGCGAGTTGATCAGCTCATCCATGCGTTTGGCGAGTCCGCGGATGGTGTCGAGTCGGCGCACGGTGACCGGGTCCAGGGTGTCGGCGACGTCCTCCGTGATGAATGTCGCCGAGTTCGCGATCCCGCGCAGGGGTTCCTTGAGCTCGTGCGCGGCGACATGGGCGAAGGTGTGCAAGTCATTATTGACCCGGCTCAGCTCGGTGTTGAGCGCGGCCAGCCGGGCGCTCTGGCGTGCCATCACCTCGGTGACCGCATGCCCGAACTCTTCGGCCACGGCCACATCGGCCGTGGTCCACGGCAGACTGTGCCCGCGCACGATCGCCCGGTACACCGCGGACGAGCCACGCGGAGTGAGCCGTTCACCGTGCGGGCCCAGGCGCACGGGCGCCGCCGGATCCGTCGCCCAGGTGCGCGCGGTGTGCCGTTCGCTGCGCAGCCAGACGATGAGGTCCTCCGAGCCGCTCACCCCGAGTGCGAGCGCGCCGCAGACCGCCGGTGCCAGCGCCTCCAGTTCCGGAGCCTGCTCGCCGAGAAAGTCGCTGCTCCATACTCTTCCAGCGTCCAGTGAGGGCAGATGCCGGCGCAACACGGCCAGCTCCGCGTCCGTGATCAGCTCGTGCGAACCCGTCACCAGCATCGTCTCCCCGTCGATGTACAGGGCTACCGCGTCGGCGTCGACCAGCTCGCCGAGTAGCCGCCCGTTGCCGGTCACCGAGGCGGTGATATCGGCGTCGAGAGCGGTGACCAAGCGGGACAGGGCCTGGCGGGCGCGCTGGCGGGCCTGCGCGGATTCCGCGTCCTGCAACGCCGCCAATTGCAGCGACAGCATGACACCGAAAAGCTCACAGGCTGCGCGGATCTCGGGCGAGAGCCGCCGCGGAGCCAGCCCGTGGCAGGCGATGAGCCCCCACAGCTGGCCCTCGCGCAACAGTGACACCGACATCGAGGAGGCCACGTCGATATTGCGCAGATACTCGAGATGGAAGCCCGATACCGTGCGCAGGGTGGAATCCGACAGATCCAAGGGCCGCCCGGTGTGCGCCAGCAGCGGCGGTATCAGCGCGGCGGTCGCGTCGTCGACGTCGCCGATGACCCGAATCCAGTTGCGCTCATAGAGTTTTCGCGCCTGCGGGGGAATGTCGGTGGCTGGAAACCACAGCCCGAGCCACGGGTCGAGCTGATCGGACACCGATTCCGCGATCACCTCGCCGGGGCCGTCGCGTCCTTCGAAGCGGTAGGCCACGACCCGGTCGTATCCGGTCAGCGCTCGGATCTCGGCGACCGCGGTTGCGCACACATCGAGCACGCCGTGCCCGCTCTGCAGCCGGGTCAACGTGGCGCGCAGGCTCGGATAGAAGCGCGAGAAGGTGAACGGGCGGCCCGTGGACGCGGGCTCGAATTCCAGGACCCGATACTGATCGGAGCGGTAGACGGTGACGTCGAATTCGGTGCCCTGAACGCTCAGCAGCGTCACGCCGCGGTCTCCGGTGGGCGCGGCCAGCGTCGACTCCACCGCGGCCATGCCGTCCGCGCCGATCACCGGCTCGATCGGCGAGCCCACCAGGTCGTCGGGCGAAACACCCAGCACCGCTGCGCAATTGGCGCTGGCGACGGTGACGACACCGGTGTCGTCCAGCGCGAGCAGCGCGCCATAGGACTGGATGCCGCCGAGTTGGTGGATCGGCTCGTTCAGGCAAATCGACAGATCGAAACTCGGCCCCGCCGCCGCCTCGGCCAGCCGCACCCGTTCCTCGGGCAGCCAGGTGGTGTTGTCGCCGGGAGCACTGTCCTCGGGTGGTCGATTCACAGGCATACCTCCCGGCGCAGGCGGCCCGGGTCGCAAGCCGCACGATCACGATCTCGTCGCGGACCCTACAGTAGGGGCGGGCGTCCCCGACTCCCGGAAGGGAGCGCGAGGTCGTATGCAACAGCTACCGTGGTCGGCCCAACTGCATGAATGGTGGTCGACCCTGGCCGAGTCCGCGGACCCCACCGCGGAGATGCTGAGCGGTCTGCGGGATCGGCCGGAGGTGGCAACAGCCTTCAGTATCGGCGGCCCGCAGGCCATGGCGCAGCTGTGGGCGGACGGTGACGGAACGCACCGGCTCGCAGCGGAATCGGCCGCGCGACTGCTCGACGCGGCCGCGGACACCGAACTCCTCGAACTGCCTCCGGACCGGCTGCGCGAGCTCATGGCCGGGGACGACGGCGACCGATTCACTACGGGCACAGCCGATTACGCCGTACTCGCCTCCTACGGCCGGGCCGACGGCACCCGCGCGGTGATCGGGGTGATCACCGCCGCGCCCATCGGCTCCGGCATCGTCAGCGCGCTGCGGCAGGTGCGCGATATCGCCGCGGCCGCCGACAGCGGGCGGGCCGAGCGCGAGATGCGGGTCACGCGTCAGGTGCAGGATGCGATCCTAGCCGAGGCGTCATTGCGGATGAGCTCCTCGCTCGACATCGATGACACGCTGCGCGCCATCGTGCGCATGGTGGTGCCCGCCATCGCCGATGGCGCGGCGGTGCACATCGAACGCAACGGCCGCATGGAGCCGGTCGCGGTGGCGCACGTCGATGCCCGCCGGGAATCGCGGCTGGCGGCGTATCTGCGTGAAGGCCGTTGGGCGGGGAGCGTTTCCGAGCACGGGCAGCAGGCCGGTGCACAGGACTCGGCGCTGCCGCGGCCCGCCGCTCTTCCCGAGGACGCCAACCTGGACACCATGGCCACGATGGTGCTGCGCGCGCACGGCCGCGAGGTGGGCCTGTTGAGCGTGTTCCATCGGCACGGCTCATCGCGAATCGTAACGGCGGAGTTCCTGCACAACCTCGCCGGGCGCGCGGCGCTGGCTGTGGACAATGCCGCGCTGCACGATCGGCAGCGTCGCGACATGCTGCTGCTGCAACAGCATCTGCTTCCCGCCACCCTGCCCGTCGTCGACGGAATCGACATCGCGTCGTCCTATCAGGTTGCCGAGGGGACCTTGGAGGTCGGCGGTGACTTCTACGGCGCGGTCATCGCGCCCGACGCTCGCCTGCACGCCCTCATCGGCGACGTGTGCGGTCGTGGCGCCGCCGCGGCGGCCCTGACGGGACTGGCTCGCCATACCGTGGAGACGCTGCTCACCGAAGGCCACAGCGTCGAACAGGCATTGCACGCGCTCAACGCGAAGATGGTGCACGAGAAGATCAGCCGCTTCCTCACCATGGCGGTGGCGAGCCTGAGCGTCGATTCGGACGGCGGAAACGATTGCCGGGCAGAGCTTTTCGCCGCGGGCCATCCCCGGCCGCTGGTGCTGCGGCGCGACGGGACGGTCGAGGAGGCCGACTGCTCGGGCAAGCTCGTCGGGTATCTGCCCGAGCTGTCCCTCAAACCCACCACGGTCCGGTTGCGGCCCGGAGACAGCATCCTGCTCTACACCGACGGCCTGTCCGAGGCGCGCGACGACGCCCGGCGGTTCTTCGAACCCGAACTCGCCGCGACGCTGACCGGCCTGCGTGAACTGCCACCCGCCGAACTGGCCAGGGCCCTGACCGACGGGGTCGGCCGATTCCGCATCCACGACGATGCGGCCGTGCTGATCCTGCGCTACCTCGGCCGGGTCGCCTTCGACGCCCGTGTCGCGACCTCGGACGCGCTCGCACTCGCGGTCGAGGCGGTCTCCGCGCTGCGGCACGGTACGGAGAATCGTTCCCTACCAAGGGAATTCGAGGATCGCGTGCGGGAATGGCTGGCCGAGGGCATCGACACGGTACATCTGCGGGTCTGCGGCGACGCCGCGTGGACACGCCTGGACATCACCCCGGCCGGACCGGGCGCGGCGGAGAACGGAGCCTCGGCATGGACCGAACTGATCAGCTGATCGAGCACCCCGTGCTGCTCGTGGAGGACAGCGACGAGGATCGCGAGGCCATCGAACGCGCCCTGCACGCCTCACATCCCCACCTGCGCCTGGAATTCGTGACCGACGGCGGATCCGCATTGACCCGCCTGCGCGACCACACTCAGCCGCGCCCGAGGCTGGTATTCCTCGACCTCAACATGCCGGGCATCAGCGGATTGAGTGTGCTGCAACAGATTCGGGCCGATGCCGACCTGACCGGCCTCACCGTGGTGGTGTTCACCTCCTCGACCACCGCCGAGGACATCGACCGCTGCTATGCCGCCGGGGCTGACAGCTACATCTACAAACCGGTCGACTTCGCGCTGTTCCGGACCGTGCTGCAGGGCGCGATGGACTATTGGACGGCCTCCTGAGCGTGGCTGGCGCCGGTCCAGGACTGGTGCGTGTGTCAGTACCGCGGAAGTTCTGCGGCAGCGAGGTCGATGACCTATTCGGGATCTGATCGGTTTGGGCGAACACGCGGTCCCGGTTGGGATTCGGGGCGAAGGAGTGCTGATAAATCATCGACGCGCCAGGCTGTCAGGAGTGATCCGGTCGTGCAGGCGCCTCGAGTCGGCGGTGGGGGAAGTGCAGAACGTGAAACGTTCGGTTACCGAATCCTCGCAGTGGTGCGGTCGGAAGGGCGAGAGGTCCCGGCGGCAGTGAAAACTGTTGGTATGACGAAAAATTGCGGCCATTTTCGGTGAATTGACGTTGACAGTCCGGAGGGTCACGCAGCAACCTTGGCTATGAATCGGCAAACTGCTCGCTGTGGAGCCGGGCAGCTCTGGCTTCATGAGGGATCGAGGGATATGGGTGAGACAGATACCGGCGGACCGGCAATCACGCAGTGGCCGGAACGATCTCGGGATCACCGCGTCGCATGAGCGTGCGGTGTGTGCCCAGACGGATCCGGAGTTCTTCTTCCCGGACAAGGATGATCCGGCGTACGCGGCCAAGCAGATCTGCGCGGAGTGCACCGTGCGGGGGGAGTGCTTGGACTTCGCTTTGAGCCACGAGCAGCGATTCGGCGTATGGGGAGGGCTGTCACCGCAGGAACGCCTCGACTTGCTCGCCTGGTGAACGGTACCTTCATGCGCCGCCTCAACGGCGCGGTCGACCGCTGGGAGGGGCATCACCAGATGCGGATGACCAGCACCGAATTGGTATCCCGCCTGGCCGAATATGGACAGGGAATCTCCCTGGCGTACATGTCTCAGCTGCGGAGCGGACGCCGTAGGCAACCATCACCGGAACTGCTGACAGCACTCGGGCGAGTGCTCGGGGTGCCATCGGAGTACTTCACCCACCAATACGGCGCTCCGCCAACGACACCTGACGAAATCGTGAGCGGACTCTCCGCCGGTGGTCTGCGTCGGCTGCTGTCTGCGTCGGTGGGATTGTCCGCCGAATCGCTGGACTATCTCAACGCGGTAGCCGAGCGCTTTCGACGAGCCGAACGGCTCCCCGCCGAGAACCAGACTGCGGAATGGGTCCTTCGGACCGGCTGACGCTTTCGCGAGAGACGGTGCGGTGACGCCGCGGGCCACCGCGGCGGAACTCCGGAGTTCGGTTCCAGAGCTTGGTGCGCGGGATTCGATACCGACAGCCCATCAGCAGGATGGACCGTGGGCTGTCGGGTTGGCGATCGATATCGAGACGGTCATGCATGTGCACAATTGGCGCCCGCGCTTTTCTCGATGCCGCCACTGGTGATCACAGTTTGCCGGTGATGTGCTGTTTCCGACGATGTGGTCAGCGGTTTCGCGTGCCGGTCGTCTCGACATTCGAAGTAATGAAAGGGGCCGACCTCGTGGTTGGGCTTAACGGTCCGCGCAGGCAGCGCGACCTTCCGGGGAATATCAAGCGGCTCGCCGCACTCGCGGTCGCCGCGACCGCGACCGTGATCGCGCTGCCGGTGGGGACCGCCGGCGCCGAGGAACCGGCTCCCGCCGGTGTCGCGACCGATCGTCAGGAGCAGATCCTCGAAACCCGTGATGGTCTCATCATTTCCAATGTCACCTATTCGCTGCCGCTGCCCGCGGGCGCTCCGGCCCACCCGGCCGCGTGCGATCGCGTCGGGTATCTGCGTTACCGCCCGGTCGGGGGACCGGAGAAGTCCAGTGATGCGGACAAGGTGATCATCCAGCAGCCCGGTGCCATCGGGGGCGCGGTGAACAACGACAGCGTCGCGGCCAATACCGTCATCTCGGCCCGGTCGTTGGGTCAGAACGTCGAGTTCTGGGCGCTGGCGCGGCGCAGCTCCTGCCTCGATGAGAACACCGGATTCGACTACGCGCTGCGCACCGGCAACTACCTGGACGCGGTCGACTTCTACTTCAACCACAAGCCGATCGACGGCCAGGTGTTCGGCGGGTTCAAGGAATCGCAGGATCTGGCGGTGCTGGACCTCATGGGCACCGATCGGGTTGTCCGCGACGAGTACGAGATCATGCTCGCCGAGATCCCCGATCAGGTTGTGCGCCAGCAGAAATACGTGTGCACCGGTATCTCGCTCGGCGGTTTGATGACCGGCTTCTTCAGCGACTGGGACTTCGACGGTAATCCGGCCACGACCCGTGACGCCGGCTACAACCAGTGCGCCGCGTTCGCCGCGCAGGACACCATGATCTCCTCCGATCCGGTCGCCATCCAGAACACCCCGTTGCTGCACGACCTCACCAACGCCATCGTCGGGCCCACCAACGATGTGGTGAAGGCCGTCGCGAACGCCGGTGTACTGCCGCGTGCGCTGGTCTCGGTTCCGGTCGTCGGTGCGCGCACCTTCATGATCTACCGGCTGGCCGGGCTCGCCGCGCACCTCGAGCCGGACGCGGAAAGTCAACTGCTGGCGCATCTTCCGCACGATCTGGATATCGACGCCACCCTGGACTTCATGTTCTCCGGGACGCTGGGGTCGTTCGCCACCAATGGTGCGGACGGGGCGGGCACCATGCGCGACTACCGATTCACCAACACCGCGCTGCTGGGTGAGTTCATCGACAACAACTCGGGCAATTTCGCGCTGTTCCAGCAGGGCGTCGGTGCACTCTCCGGTGGACCGGTGAGCGAGAAGAGCTTCCCGGTACCGGGTTCGGTCACCCAGGTGCCGCTGATGGGCGGATTCCTGCGCACGGTGGCCGGCTCGCAGACGCGGGTGCGTCCTACCGATCGCACGGTGCTGTACACCTGGCGCAACTACGACGACGTGCAGGGCGTGCCCTACACCTCGCCGAATCACGAGACGTCCGACATCCGTGACGCGGCACGGCAGCTCGGCACCGGCGGACCGTACGCGTACTGGGAGACGTACTTCCCCGCACGCCTGTACATCGACCTCGGCGCCGGTTTCGGCGGCGCGCGCGGCGGCGATATGACCAATCTGCGCTACCACAACATGGCCAACACCAAGCCGCGGTACATCGCGTATGCCGGAGATGGGTTCGTGCAGTTGGGCGCCAGCCTGGCTGTGCCCCCGCCGCCGACCGCTCAGGTGGTCACCCTGCCGGGCTACAGCCACGTGGACGTCATCGGCGCGGCGCGAGTGCAGAACAACGGCAAGCCGGACGCGAGCGCGCAAACCCTCGCCGAGTTCGTCAAAACCCTGCCATGACAGTCGAATTCACTTTCACCTCGTTCGGAAAGCGGGAGCAATGAGGCTCACCAGGCGGATCAGACCGCTACTGTCCATGACTATTCCTTTGGCCGTCACCGCGACCCTGGTCGTCACCGGCTTGACCATCCCGGAATCGGTTGCCGCACCGGTGTTCTCGGGAACGGCCGATTCCGAGACCGTCACCCCGGTCACCGGTGATCCCGGTCTGGGCGACGATGTCGAGGCGAGCTATGTCCGTCTGCACTACCCGAGCCGGTACTCGACCATGGCGCATCCCGAGGCGTGCGACTGGATCTCGTTCGTGCGCTACCGATCCAAGAAAGGACCGGAGAAGACCTCCGACGCCGACGCGGTGCTCAGCGTGCAACCCGGCACCTTCTCGGGTGCGGCGAACCTGAATCCGCAAGGGCCGCAGGTGGTTCGCAAGGCCGCCGCGACCGGCAAGTTCGTCGAATACATTTCCCTGGATCGCCGGGCGAACTGCGCCGAGGACCGCACCGGGTGGGACGCCGCGCAGCAGGCGAGGGACTATCACGTCGCCGCGGACTACTACTTCGGCGGCAAGTCGATCGACGGTAAGTCCTACCACTATCAGACTCCGCAGGATCTGAACTATCTCGGCGAATACGGCTTGGCCCTGACCCTGGACGACTGGCGAGTTGTCATCGAGTACCTGCTGCCCGATCCCGGCGCCCGGACCAAGAGCTTCTGCGGCGGTCATTCGCTGGGCGCGTTCCTGACCGGGCCGATGATGGCGTGGGATTTCGATCAGGACGCCGCCACCACCGACGACGCGGGTTTCAACCTGTGCGGTGGCGGCCTCGTTCCCGAAGACGGATTCGCCATGACCGACCCCGCCGGCTTCGCCGGTGCGCCGCCGTTGGACATGTTCTTCTCCGCCGTGGGCGGCGCGGCGCGGAACGGCGTGGACTGGCTGCTGAAGAACGGTCTGAGCGTGGCGCAATGGCCGGTGACGTCGGCCAGTGAGATCATGAACGCCTATCAGCTGGCGGGCATGGCGGCGGACCAGAACCCGGACGGCGAAAGCGATCTCAAATCCCTGGTGCCTGCGGACCTGCGCAGCGAACCATGGATGCGCCTGATGTACGGCAAGGATTATCTGGACCTGTTCACCGGTCAGAACCTTCCCCGCGATTACCGGCTTACCAACGCCGCCGCGCTGGGGATGCTGTTCGATCAGAACTCGGCGGAATATGTCATGCAGGCGGGGCTGGGATTTTACGACTGTGCGACGGTCGGCAAGACCTACCCGGTGCCCAACGGACTCGCCTCGGTGCCGATCCTGGGACCGACCCTGTTCATCATCCCGCTGCGGGTCGGGTACGGGCAGAACTACACCCCGGTCGACCACAACCGGCTCTGCGGCTGGAAGAACTACGATCAGATGCCGGCCTCCACGATCGACGGTATCGATCCGGTCCGGGGCAACCCGACCGATCGCGACCACGAGGTGACCGATATTCGTCAGTTCGCCCGTGCGATGAATCCGGGTGGGCAGCCCACCGACTTCTTCGAGCAGTACACCCCGCTGCGCATCATCACCGACACCATTTTCGCGCTCGGCCTCGGCCGCGACGGGGAGCTCAAGCAGTTGCAGAACCGCAGTGGCGGCATCCTGAACTTCCTGCTGCACGGTGACCGCTGGCAGAGCACCCCTTCGGCCAGGCGCAACCTGACCCTGCTCTCGGGGGACTCGCCACTGCAGAACGCGGGTTACGCCGGTATCTTGCCCGCCAATGCCAAGATCATTCCCGGCTACCGCCACTATGACGTGGTGACGGCCGCGGAACGACAGAACAACGGAATGCCGGAAATGGCAAGCACTCTCATCGCCAATTTCATCACCCAGCCGTGAACCGTGCGGACGATATCGGACCGGCACAGCGCCGACCGGGATCGTCCGCGTACTCGGTCTCACGCCGGGGCGCACCGACCGGGCACGAATAGTCGGTATGCCCCGGAGCCGCTGACCCGAGGACGATGTGATCGATCGGCGCGAAGTCCGCGCAGAGGATTGCCTCGTGCAGCGGGTCGCGGTGTCATTCCCGCATGGCGGATGCGTTCCGGGCAGGGGTGTTCGTATCCGCCATGCGGGAGTGACGTGTCCTTCAGGACCGCCATGATCGCCGCGAGGGGCTCGGTCACGGAGGCCTGGACATGCGGTCCGCACGGGTTGGGAAGCGGCCAGGGAGCTCGTGCTAGCTGGCCCGAAAGTCATTGTCGCGGTGTGTGATTCCGAGCGGACTGCGCGATCGTTGTGGCGCCGGGGGCGTGGTCTGCGAGTCTTCCTCGATGCCGCCGTGCGGCCGTATGCGCTCGATCCTGTGTCGGCGCAACGCCTGTGGTCCCTGTCCGCGGAGCGGACAGGGACCGATATCACTCGCGGCTAGCGCTGGCCGTGGTTCAGGCCGCGCAGGGCTGCGCCGATCTGCCCGGTCGAATCGAGCATGGTGGCGAAGATGTCCTGCGGGACGGCTTTGCCGTTGCACCACAGCAGATTACAGTTGCTCGACGCGTAGGGACCGACGCCGAACAGGACCTGGCTGAGTCCGGCCGGGTCGGTCCAGAACGCGAGATCGTCGAGATTGCTCACCACGGGCCCGAAGGTGTCGCCGTAGCGGTAGGGGTCGTCATTGGGTTCGGCGGGCAGATCGGTGACCGCGGCGGTGACGCGGCGCAGGAATTCCTTGTTGTCGGGATTCGATTCCGCGGCCAGCGAGGTCTGCACGTTGTTCAGGTCGATGCCGGCAGGAATGCCCATGCGCACGATGACCATATCGCGGCTGGGGACCACGGCCACGAACTGCCCGAGCGCGCCGACGAAAGCGTACATATCGCGGGGCGCGCCGGGGAACATCGCGTGCTGGAACACCTTCGCAGTCGGCACGGTGGCGGTCTTGTAGGAGTCACCGGCATTGAGCCAGAACAGGAATCCATACCCGCCGTTGGCCTCGGTGGGCTGCTGAGCCTGGCGGATGTAGTCCCCGTCGACCAACTGCCGCTCACCCCAGCGCCCGGTCTGCAGCATGAGCTGGCCCAGGCGGGCCAGATCGTCCGCACGCATGGCCAAGCCGCCGTTGACCGCGGTATTGCCGCTGCGGTCCCGTAGCCACACCCATTGATCCCGGTCGATTCCCTAGGGCGCCATCAGTTCTCGCTGTACGAAGTCCTGGAAATCCATGCCGGTGGCGATTTCCACGATCTTGGGCAGCAGCACCAAAACGGCCTGGCCGTATTGGAAGGTCGTACCCGGAGCGAAGGCGAAGGGATTGTCGAGGGTCTGCGATACCTCGTCGGTGGCGATACCGGCGATATCGGCGGCCCAGGTGAACCGGAGCCCGGTGGTTTGAGTGAGCACCTGGCGCACGGTCAGCGCGGCATGTTCGGGATCGGCCTGCGGGAAGAATTTGCCCAGCGGATCGTCCAGGCCGAAGTACCCCAGGGAGATCGCGCGTCCCACGGCCACCGAGGCGACGCCCTTGCTGGCGCTGGCCAGGGGCATGGGCAGATTGCCGATGCGGGTGTCGTCCCCGACTCGGCAGCCATGGCGATAGACCTGAATCGCGTACGCGCCCTTGCTCGTTCCGAAACCGATGGCGTCGTTCAGGGCTGCGGGGTCGATGCCCACGTCCGCCGGATCGGCGTGCCGGAAGCCCTGATTCTGAGTGGGGGAGGAGCATGCGCTGGTGGCCGGCGGTGCGGCCGCGGTCGTCGCGGGGACGGCCAGCAGCGAGCACACGGTCAGGACGGCGGCGCCGACGCCCTCGATCCGGTTGCGACGGGCGGTCATGAAATGCGTTGTCCTTCTTCGGTGTTCGAGAAGCGGGCGTGCGTCACGGATCGGCGGGTGCGATAGAAACGGGGCGGTACCGGGACACCGGACTGGGCGTCAATGCGAGACCGACAGGTCTCGAACAAAGGCTAGGTCCCCGGCCCGCGCCGCCCTATATGTGTGATGACGAAGTCTGCGACGCCCCGTTGTGCTGATGCACGGCGTGCGGCAGATTCCTGTCAACGCAGGCGAATTCGAACGGCGAAGGCACGGGCTGTTCTGACTTCGTCGCCGACACCCAGCATCTCGGCTGTGACGTGCGTAGAGTCGCTCTCACGTCACCGTAGCTCGAAATGGCCAGTGATGCAGGGCCTTTGGTCTCTATGTCTCGATCGCCAGGCCCGGCAGAGTACCTGGTTGACAGGGAAAGCCGGAATCGTGAGGAGGCTACTGATGTGGCCGTATTCCGCGGCACGCTTGCGGGCCATGTACGCGGGTGGGCGGGGCGATGCCACTGCGCGAGGGTTCGCGCGGTTGTGGTCGGCGGTGTTCGCCCTGGGTCTGCAGCCGCGGCGATGGGTGACATTGGAAGTGCCCGGACGTCGGACGAGGAAGGTGCGGCAGTTCCCGTTGGGTATGGCGGACTGGCACCACCGGTGGTATCTGGTCTCGATGCTCGGCGAGCACTGTGACTGGGTGCGCAACGTCCGTGCCGCACAGGGAAAAGTCGTGCTTCGACACGGGCGCCGACGCCGTGTCCGTCTGGTCGAGGTGCCTGTGCCCGAACGCGCCGAGATCTTGCGTCGCTATCTCGACACGGTGCCGGGCGCCCGCCCGCACATTCCGGTCGACCGCCATGCCGCATTGACCGAGTTCGACATGATCGCCGCTGACTATCCGGTGTTTCGAGTCGAGCCCGACACTTCACCGGCGGACCGCTGATTGCCTCCGACTAGGACGTGCCTCGGGGCAAGCAATTCGCGTGGGGCGTCGTCAGCGCGAATGGGCTCATCCAGGCTTCGGAGGGGCTACGGGCATTGGAACGAAGACCCCCGAAGCCGAAGTATCCGGCGTCGGTCGCACGTACTGCTTGCCGAGTGATCGCTCGACCGATCAGGAGTGCTCGGGGGAGCGATGGCCTTGGTCGTGTTCAGCGCCCGGGTGGATTGGAGTTCGTGCGTCGTCCACGGTGTCGTGTCGACCGACACCTCTCATTCCCGGTGATCAGGTCGGGTGATGCCGTGGGTGATGAACGGCCACACACGTCGGACCGCGGCGGCGAGTTCACCGCCGTCGGCCAGTATCAGGCGTTGGGTGTCCAGGCAGGCCAGGATCATGTCCGCCGCGGTGTCGGGGTCCGGGTCATCGCGAAATACCCCGCTGGCACTGCCGCGACGAAGGATGTCGCGTAACCGGTCGCGCAGGGGTGTGATGTGGTCCATGAGTGCTGCGCGCTGGGCTGGTGGCAGCGCGGCGGCGAGATTTCGGGCGTTCGAGGAGGCCACGGCGAATTCGGACAGCACAGTGACCACGACGGTTCTCAGATTCTCGCTGGGGTCGTCGCTATCGGCGAGTTCGCGGTCGAGAAGGCGCAGGTACTGGTCGACGCGATGTTGTGACCAGGCCAGCAGGAGGGCGTGTTTGTCGCGGTGATAGTTGTAGATCGAGCTGCGGGACACCTCGGCGTGCTCGGCGACATCGCGGAGAGTGAGCTGTTCGTACCCACGCTCGGCCAGCAGGGCGTCGAACGCGGCGAGCAGTCGCTGGGAGACGTCCTCGCGGTGTTCGGCCATCGACGAACCGGTGATCTTGGGCATGGGTGACTTGTTCCTTTCGATCCCTGTTTTTATGACACCGTGTCGTCATATTACTCTCGGGCGGCATTCCGCTCTCGGGCGGCATTCCGCTCACGGGCGGTCGTATCGATCGAAGGAACACCCTGATGATGGTCTCGGCATTGTTCGGCGTGGTGTCCGCTGGACATCTGGCGGTGGCGCTGTGGGGCGCACATCGGTTGCGGCGCAACGGAAATCGGCTGCTGATCGTCCCACTGCTGTTATGTATGGCCCTGGTGTACGACAACGCCGTCATTGCGGTCGGCGCGGCGCTCGGGCCGGGTGCGGTGCTCGAGGTCGCGAGCATCCCGCGATTCGCGGTGCACGCCGTGCTCACCCCCACGCTGATCCTGTGGGCGCAGACGGTGGCGTGCCGCGCGGGAGTGCGATGGGCTGATTCGCGGGCGGGCACGGTCATCGCGTGGGCACTGGCTCTGGGTTCGATCGCGGTGGCGATCGTCAACGATGTGGTCGGGTTGTCGCTCCGGCCGCTCTGGTGGGCCGGCACCCTGCGGTACGCCAATATCCCTGTCCCCGATACCGAAGCGCTGCCGGTGGTAATCACGGGAGTGTTCGTTCTGGTCGCCGGTATCGGGGTGTGGCAGCGGCGACGGTGGCTACCGATGATGCTCACCGCGGCGGTGATGACCTTTGCCGCCGCAGTGGCACCGGAGTCCCCGTTGGTGGGCAATATGGGCGAGCTGGTGCTCGCGGCGGGTCTGATGGGTACCGCGCACTGGCTGCGCCGCGAGCCGGACACCGCGGCATTACCTGCGACCGCTGTCGCGAAGCTCACCCGCCGCGCAGGCTGGATCGCGTTTCCCGCCCTCGTTGTGACGACCCTGTGGCCGGGCGTCGGCGTGGTCGCGCTGGTGCAACCGGTCTACGAGATCCTGCTCGTCGTACACGCCCAACTCGGAATCACCACCTTCGGGCTACCGCCCAAAGGCAACCGGCTGCGGCGCTTTCACACCGGCTTCGGCTACGCCAACATTCCTCTGCTCGCCGCAGGCCAGCTGCTGGGACTGTTCCCTCCCACCCGCGATTTGGCTGCCGCGGTGACCTGGGCGCTGCTGATTTCCATCACCGTCCACATCGGCATCGGAGTCGTATTCGCGCTCCGGCGCCGGGCCGCACGCCCAGCGCGCCGTGCTGTCCCGAGCAAAGGCCCGCGAACATACACGAACTCTTCTCATTGACGCGGTCGGCGGCGTAGTCGCTGACGGCACCGCGAGTTCCGGTGTAGCAGAAGCGCTATGGCGTATACCGAGCCTGGCCGTATCGGTCCCGCGAGGGTTGCGCCATGGTCGTTCGTCAGTCGGGGTGGTGCATACCGGGACGGTTGAGCAGACCTGGTTGTTCCTGTCGGCTCATTTGCCGTGGGGGTGGTTCCAGTCGATGCAGACCACGACCGCGTCATCGACCAGGTCGGTGCCCTCGTGGTAGTCGAGCAGTTCGGTGATGATGGCGCATGCGGCCTGGGAGGCGGGCAAATTGCTGGAAGCGCGGATGGATTGGTCGAGATTGGTTGTGCCGTAAGCGATTCCAGCGGGAGACTGGGCGGTGTGCACGCCGTCGCTGACGATGACGAGCCGGTCGCCGGGTTCGACGTGGAAACTTTGTTCGCGATAGTCGGTGCGGTCGAACATGCCCAGCGGCAGTTGCGCGTCGAACTCGATCGGCTCGACCGTGCCCGCGCGCAAGCGAAGTACGCGCGGCGAGCCCGCGTCGACGACTCCGACGCGGCCAGTGGCGATTTCGAATCGCAGCAGCAGGGTCTCGACGTGCTGACTGCCTCCGTGTTGTGCGAAGAGGGCCTGATCGGCCAATGAGGCCTGGTCGGCGATGTCGAGTCCGGCTCGGCGCGCGTTGCGCAGGGCGCTGATGGCGAGGTTGGTCAGCAGCGCGGCGCCGATGCCGTGGCCCATGCCGTTGGAGACGGTGACGGTGAGGTGGTCCGCCGAGGTGCTCCAGTCGAAGTTGTCTCCCCCGATGGTGTAGGCGGGTTCGAGCTGCCCACCCAGGGAGTATTCCGCGCGAGAACAGCCGCGTCCGGGCAGCAGCTGCCATTGCATCTCCGCGGCGAGGCTGAGGCGTTCGCGGCGGCGCGCTTGCAGGTAGAGGTCGGTGTCGCGTTCGGCGACGATCAGTTCGTGGCCCAGCATGGTGGCCAGCGCGGCCAGCGCACGCTGGTCCTTCTCGGTAGGTACGCCGGGCAGTTCGATCCGCAGGATGCCCAGCCGGTCCCCGCGCACGGCCACCGGTACATGGATTACGACGCCCTCGGCGGCGGGGCCGGGTTCCAGCAGTGCCTGTTGGGCGGTGAATGCCCGGCCCGCGGTCGTGGTTCTGATCGCCAGCGGTGTCGCGGTGTGGGGCAGCTCGGTAACCGGTTGCAGCACCGACAACCGGTAGTCGGCCAGCAGCAGCTCGACCGAGAGTGCCGCGAAATCAGTTCGGAGAGTGTCCCGGATGACGTCGAGCAGAGCGTGCGGGGCGCTCGCGCGCAGGGCGGTCTCGGCGTGAGCGAGCGGGTCGCCGTTGCGGGTCATGTGGGCCTCTGAGAGTCGGCGAGCCCCCGGGGGCTACGCGGCTGTGGTCGATCGCGGCGATTGTCGCACGACACTAATTCGACGACGGTACCGCGCGCGGGGTGTGCTCACGACGAGAGGACGTGTCACAGTAGTGCGATGAGCAGTGCGCAGCGGCCGGACCGTTCCGGGACCGACCTTACTGCGGCCGTGGAACAGGCCGCGGAACGGCTGGTCGTGCTGTGGGGCCAGGCCCAGCAGTCGGTGGGGACACGAGTCTCGCCCTCGCAGCTGCAGGCGCTGATGATCGTGCAACGCCATGGGCAGATCAACCTCAACGGTTTGGCGGTCGAGTTGGAGGCGATGCCGTCGTCGGCGAGCCGATTGTGTGACCGTCTCCAAGCCGCGGGACTGCTCGCCCGCACCGCGAGCCCGGCCAACCGCCGCGAGGTGATGCTCGCGTTGACCAGGGATGGGCAGCGGCTGCTCGCCGAGGTCAGCGACACTCGACGGCGGGATTTGGCCCGGGTACTGCGCAGGATGAGCCCAGCAGGGCGGCAGGCGCTGCTGGCGGGTTTGACCGAGTTCGCCGCGAGCGCGGAACACGGCAGCGACATCGCACCGCAGGAGCGTCGCGCCTGACCGGACGGACCGCTGACGGAATATTTTCCGTGCGGCAATCGACGGCATCGTCAGTGAGAGTTGACGTGGGCGAGCCACTTCGACCGCATGGTCGCGCGTTGTGGCAATCCGGTCGCGATCCGCGTCCCCGCCCTGGTCTTGCTCACGGCATAGCAAGTTCGATGCGCTGACATCGCTGTCCGCTGGTCGCCATCGGGGTAATGGATCGCGCACTGCGGTTCGCCGTTAAATATTTGTCGTGCGACAATTGTTCGGGTGGCCGTATCGAGCCGGTCCACTGGAGACGAGGTCGATTGTGAGTTCACCCAGCGGCACCCCCCGGGCCGTCGCGCGGTCGCGGCGGTATCTGGACATTCGACCAGGTGAGGTGTGGTGTGTCCTGCACGGAGACCTTCCGGGGGTGGTGATGCGTGGTGAGATCGACCTGGCCACCGAACCCCAGTTGGACAATGCCTACGGAGAACTCGTACAGCTAGCACCCGCCGACGTCATCCTCGACCTGGCCGAGGTCACCTTCATCGGAGGTGTCGGACTGCGACTGATAGTCCGCCTGGCCGCACGCCTGTCGTCCACCGGGCACAAGCTGATCATCGAGTCGCCGAGCCGGCCCGCGCAACGTCTGCTGGAACTGACCGGCTTTGCCTAGCCGACTGTTCCAGGTCTGACGGTTGCGCGGGTGGCTCGCCGATGGTCGAGGTCGGGCGCAGTCGAACGGCGCGTGCCGTTTACGCCACGTACGGAACCGCTGCCGCCACGGACAGGGTCAGCATGCCGAGGCAGTTGATCCAGAACTCGTATCCCAGGAACCTGGCCCGGTAGTGGGAGTACGCGGCGCAGGTGAAGTAGGCGATCACCCCGACCACGGTGGCGAGTCCGATGCCCGGATATTTCAGTCCGACAAGCAATCCGGCGGTGGCCGCCAGTTTGATGGCGATCAGTGTCCACCACCAGTCGCGCGGAAATCGGACGCCGTCGAGGCATTGCTGAATGAACTTCGGCGGGCGGATGGACATGAGCGCGTCGGCGAACAGTGAAAGCGCGAGTAGTGCTGGCAGCCACCAGGGTTCGGGTGCGTGGATCATTGTTTTCCGTTCGGTTGTGCGATGACGAAGTCGATGGTTTGGCGTAATTGGTCGGCCGCGTCGGGCATCGTGATGGCACCGCTGGACGCGGTCATCAGCAAGCCCAGGTAGGCGAGATAGATGGTCCGAGCGCCGGGGCCGACCTGGCTGCGGGGGAGCGGGGAACGGGCGAGGACGGTTTCGAGTTCGGCCAGCAGGGCCAGCGCGAGGTCCCGAAAGATCACCGACTCATGGTTTCCGCGGACCAGGATCGCGGTGTACTCGCGGGAGAGTTCGGGGTCGAGCGCGAAGTATCCGACGAAGGGTACGAAGAGTTTCAGTACGTCCTCGGTGGTCGCGGTCGTCGTCGAGGGTGCGAGCTCGGTGTGCCTGTCGTTGTGCACCGAGGTGATCCAGGTGTCGAAGATGGATACCAGCAGCGTGTCCTTTCCGCCGACCGCCATGACTGTCCCGGTGCTCACGTTCGCTTCGGCGGCGATCTGTCGAATCGTGGTCGCTTTGAAGCCTTGGGTGCGGAAGAGCTGTTCGGCTGCCGCCAAGACTTTCTGTCGGGTCGCTGCTTGTTGCTCCGACCGTGACTGAACATGTTCACTGAACATGTTCAGTAAAGTATCACGACGGTCGCGCGATGGCCATCAGTGAGGTTTTTCCCACAGTGGACCTAAGCGTCGGACCGCTCGAGTCGGACAGCTCGCCCGTCATCGGCGTCGACCGAGTGTGGGCGTGCTCGGAATTGGACTGTCGCCCAGCGTGATCGGCATGGCTCGTCGGGGAGAGGCGGTGTCGATTCCGGCCCTATCTGGATTTGTAGCTCCGCATTCGCCATCGCCCCGCTATGCTGTAAATACGTAGCAAGGGTAGCGAAAAGGTCAGTGCCCCAAGGGTACTGGTCAGCTCCCAGGTGCCGGTCCGGATTGCTGGGGCGGTCTGACGATGCTGCGGCAGGCCCTTCCGGTCCTGGATTCGGGAGAGCGAACTTCGATAAGCGCACGAATGGCGCAGCGGGTCACAATGATTCGCGCTGCGTAGATACGGTTGCCGCCGAGCCGGTCCCATTGGGCACAGTGGTTGTGGTGTCCGAATGGTCGGCGTCGGTCACGGCGGGGCAGATGGTCCGGGGAACACTCCAGGAAGGGGCGATCGTTTGCACTCTCACCAGGCACCGCCGAACAGTGACATCGAACTCCGACTATCCGAACTACGACAGCGCCTTCCGTATCTGATCGGCTCGGTGGTGGCGTCGAGTGACGGTCTGCTGATCGCGGGCGACCTACCCGAGTCGATCGAGCCCACCGGTATCGCCGCACTGGCGGCCGCGCAGCTGTCGCTGTCGCTGACCTTCGTCGCGACGACCCACGGTACGGACCTGCACGAGGTGGTCATCGACAGCGGCGCCGGACATGTGGTCGTGTATTCCGCAGGTCCGACCGCGTCACTGACAGTTCTGACCGCCGCCGACGCCGTACTCGCTCGGGTGCATCTGGAGGCGCGTCCGGTGGCACGAGTGATCGCGGAATTATTGGCCCCTTCCGTCACTCCGCCCGAAACGGTGATGACCACCGCAGGATTCGTGATGTCGTCCAACAGGTCCCAGCTGGAAGTTCCGAAAACCTACTGAGCCGCAACGCGATACGGGAAAGAGGTGAGCGATGTCGAACCTGGATGTGGCATTGAAGGACATGATGAACATCGACGGCGTGCTGGGCGCGGCGGTCGTCGACTGCGCCAGCGGAATGGCCCTCGGCACAGCGGGAGGATCTCGGTCGCTGGATCTTCAGATCGGCGCGGCCGGCAGCACCGAGGTGATGCGAGCCAAGATCCGCACGATCGAACAGCTCGGCCTCAATGACGGGATCGAGGACATCCTGATCACGCTGTCGGGGCAGTATCACATTCTGCGCCCACTGAGCGCCCAGCGTTCCACGGGCCTGTTCCTCTACCTGGCGCTGGACCGTATGCGCGCCAATCTGGCTCTCGCACGCCACCATCTGCGCAAGATCGGCGACGAACTCGAGATCTGACTGAAGATCCAGCCGACCCGAATCGGTGCCGGCGGTGAGCGGGATGCCCTCCGATGCTTCGGCTAGGCTCCGGGACTGTGGCCTTTTGCTGATGAAGAGTCGTTCTGGGCGTGGGCGGCCGACCCCGATGCGGTGTTGATGGAGCAGGATGAGGACCTGTTGCTCCATGACCCGGCAGGGCTGCCGCTGTTGGTGAATGCCGTCGCGGATGCTGAATGCCCGAAGCGGAGTTATTGCGCCACGGTTCTGCACGACTACTCCCGCCGGATCATGGGATGGCAAGTCGCGCATGAGTATCCAGCCTTGCGCTCCGCCGCTGATCGAGCGTCGAGCAGTGGCGATGGGTGGGTGCGGTGGTGGTCGGAATATGTGAGCCGGTTGTTCTCCTACCTCACCGATGTCCGGCCCGTGAACCGAGCCGCCGCCGAGCGGATGGCGATAGATCTACTCGCCGGTCCCGCCGACAATCTGGTGATTCAGCTCGCTGCGGGCCAAATGCATTGGCAATGCGCTGAATCCGGCCACTACCCGACATTCCTGTACATCAGCCGACGCAGCGGTGAGTACCGGATGACACGGCCGCACCCGCTCTCCAGACAAGAAATCGAGGCGCTCTACCGCCAGCGATCCTGACGACCCGCTGCCGACGCGGGCTTCGCGCCTGAATGACCCCGTCCTCCCGATGGCAACGGTTTCCGGGGCTGTCTCGGCTGGAACGCACCTGGATATTGTTCGCACCGCGCCGGGATTCTGCTCGGCCGCACGAAAGGACCTCAGTATGCGAACTCGTCTCGGTGTCGTGATCTTCACCGCCGCAACGATTCTGACTCCGCTGCTCGCTGCCGGATCGGCGTCGGCCACGCCAGCGAATCCGCCCGCTGCCAGCGGCCCGATCGCCGACAGCGGCAGTGCGAGCGCGTCGGTGCAGTTCCTGTGTTTCCTGAAGGATCTCACCGACTCACTGTCCGCCCGGGCCGGCAGCAACTGCGTACCTCTTCGACCCTGAAGACGTTGAGCCGCATGGCCGAGTTGCGTGCCCGAAAGCTGTGGCAGTCACCGCGGGTCAGCTTCCGAGGCGGGTTGGCGCGTGTTCTGCGATATAGCTGTGGAGTCTGGCGACGGCGGGTGTGGGTTGGTGGTGTCCGGAGACAAGACCGATAGTGCGGTTCCGGGGGAGAGTGAGGGGGATGGGGCGCAGGCCGGGGTGCGGGGTCTCGGGTTCTGGTAGTAGGGCCACTCCCAGGCCGTGGGCGACGAGGGCGCGCAGGGTTTCGAATTCGGTGATCTCGAAGGCGACGTGTGGTGCGAATCCTGCTTCGTCGCACCAGGTGTCGAGCATGCGGCGCAGGTGATAGTTGGGTGGGTTGGCGATGAAGTTCTCGCCTGCGGCTTCGATGAGGTCAATGCTGTCGCGCCCGGAGAGGTGGTGGGTGGAGGCGGTGTAGAGGTGGATGCGTTGGTGCCCGAGCGTCATAGAGGGCAGATCGGTCGGCGCGGGGATCATGACGGCGAGATCGAGCAGTCCCTCGCGGATCATGCTGGCCAGCGCGTCACCGTGCGCCTGGACCAGGTGCAGTCGGATACGGGGTGCCGCGGTGTGGAAGTCGGCCAGCAGCGAGGGGACGCTGACCGGCCCCAGCGTGAGTGGGAATCCGAACCGCACCAGACCGGCGTCGGGGTCGGCGTTGCTGCGGACCACGCTGACCGCGTCGCGCAGGGAGTGCACCAGGCCATGCGTGCGTTCATACAGCTCGCGTCCAGCCGGAGTGAGTGTGATTCCGCGCCCCGCCGGTTGGAACAGCTGCGTGCCGACGCTCTTCTCCACGGCCTTCAATCGTCGGCTCAGCGAGGATTGCGGAACCCCCAGCGCCTGTGCGGCACGTGTGATGTGTCCCTCGCGTGCGGCCGCGTCGAAGGCCGCCAGCAACGGCACCAATGTCTCGACCTCAGCCGATCCGGAGTCATCCATTTCTGGATGATAATCATCGAGTTCTGCCTGTAGACGGATCGGTCCGGTGCGCGTGAGGATTCCCTCGATACAGCACCAAGGGGAGATCTCACATGCATTCAACACGTACCACTGATACGAAATCCGTTGCACCGGAGCAGATTCTCGATGTCGCGTTGATCGGAGGCGGCATCATGTCGGCCACGCTCGGCGCGCTACTCGCCAAGGTTCAACCCGACTGGTCGATGGCCATGTTCGAACGCCTCGATGTGATCGCCGCCGAGAGCTCCCACCCCTGGAACAATGCCGGCACCGGCCATGCCGGGCTCTGCGAACTGAACTACATGCCCGATCCTGGCGACTCAGCCAAAGCCGAGCAGATCAGCGAGTGGTTCCACGTGTCGCGGCAGTTCTGGACGGCGCTGGTGGCGGATGGCGACCTGCCCGACCCGGCCGCCTTCATCCATTCCGCCCCACACATGGATGTGGTTTTCGGTGACCGAGATGTGCGCTATCTACGACAGCGGTTTCAGACGCTGCGGTCGGTGCCGTTGTTCTCGGCAACGCAGTACTCCGAGGACCCCGCAGTGATCGCCGAGTGGGCACCGCTGCTGATGGCAGGCCGCGACCGCGGCGAGCCCATCGCCGCCACCCGCTACGCCGCAGGCACCGACGTCGACTTCGGCGCACTCACCGAAGGCTTGACCCGCGTCATGGTCGAGGTCGGCGCACACGTGCACCTGTCCCACGAAGTCACCGGACTGCACCGCGACCCCGAGGGCATCTGGACAATCACAGGCCGTAACCGTAAAGCCAAGCAGCCCTTCACCGTTCGTGCCCGATTCGTCTTCGTCGGCGCGGGCGGATACGCCCTCAAACTGCTGCAGAAAGCTCGCATCCCCGAAGTCCGCGGGTACGCGGTGTTCCCGTTCGGTGCGCAGTTCCTGCGCACCGACAACCCCGATGTGGTCGCACGTCACGACGCGAAGATCTACAGCCAAGCCGCGCTGGGTGCGCCACCGATGTCGGTGCCGCACCTGGACAAACGCATCGTCGACGGACAGGAATCACTACTGTTCGGTCCCTACGCCACCTTCAGCACCCGACTGCTCAAACACGGCCGACTCACCGACCTGTTCACCACACTGCGTCCCGGAAACCTCGCGGTCCTGCTCGCGGTCGGCCTGCAGAATCTGGGACTGGTGCGCTATCTGATCGGGCAGCTCCTTTCAACCCGCACCCGGAAATTCGCACAGCTGCAACGGTTCTACCCGAACGCGCACCCCGCGGACTGGCACCTGATCCAGGCCGGGCAACGCGCCCAACTGGTCAAACCAGACCCACGTACCATCGGTGTCCTGACCTTCGGCACCGAACTCGTCACCGGCGCCGAGGGAACAATCGCGGGACTTCTGGGTGCCTCACCCGGCGCCTCGACAGCGCCCGCTGTCATGACAGACCTGCTACAACGATGCTTCCCGCCGCACCGCGAGGAATGGGAGCCGATCCTGCGTGCGATGATGCCCGGCCTGGCCGCACCTGTCGGAACTGACCAGCAACGCGTCGACGACACCTACGGTCTCACCGCACAGGGTCTGGCATTGAGCTAGAACCGGCCAGTCGGCGCCCTGAAAGATCAGCGGGCTGAATGCCACTCGGCTTCTGGGAGTGCACTGGAATGCCGAATTTCGTACGGCTGAGGAGAACCTTCGGCGGAGCCCGCACGGTATACCGGGTGTTGTTCGCTGCTTGACCCTGACGTGGCGTGAGGGTGCATGGTGAAAGAGTGACTACTTCCGGAGGCTGGACAGTCGGACCGCTTGCCGAGGCCAGCGGTGTGACTGTGCGGACATTGCATCATTGGGATGCGATCGGTGTTCTGAGTCCGTCTCGGCGGACGCCCGGCGGATATCGGGAGTACACCGGAGAGGACCTCATCCGTCTGTATCAGGTTCTGGCGCTGCGTAGTTTGGGTTTGAGCCTGGAGTCGATCGTTGTCTGCCTGGATGCGGGCGTCGATTCGGCCCGGGTCGTCAGCGACCATCTGCGCGGTGTCGAGGCGTCCCTCGCGGCACTGGATGCGGTGCGGCGGAAACTGGTGCGGCTCGCCGCCGAATTGGCGACCGACCAGGGCGCGACACCCGAAACACTGCTGCAGGCGCTTGGTGCGCTCGGCGGTGCGAGCCCGGCGAGCGAGCAGGTACTGAACCGGCATCTGGATACCGATCAGATCCGACGACTCGATGCTCAGGCGACAGCGCTCGGTCCCGCGAAACACTATCTGCTGGAGATCGAATGGCCGGAGCTCTATCGCAGGGCTGATCGGCTCCGGCGAGAAGGGGTGGCTCCCGCTGACGACCGCGTTCGACGCCTGGCGCGCCGCATGGACGAGTTGAGCGCGCTGTTCACCGGCGCGGACGCCGGGGTCTCGGTGGGAGTTCGTAACGCCTGGCATGACAACCCCGCCGCCATGTCCGGCGATCCCGCCGTGCCCGCCGATGAGTGGCGAGCAGTTGCGGACTACCTCGACCGTGCGCGCCACGATCCCACCCGCGACTAACCCTCACCGAAATCCTGCGCTGTGCAAGGGAGTAACTCCATGAACCACCGAGTGCGCCTGTCCATCGCCATCGCTTCGATGCTGCCGATAGGACTGGGTGTCCTCATCTGCTGTCTGTTGGTCGCCGCGGGAACATCACCCGCCGGTGTGGTCTCGGCGCTGGCAATCGCTGTCGTGGTGCTGGGCATCTTCACCTATATCCGGCTATACCGGGCAACGCTCACTGCTCGACGCGGGCGACCCAGCGCCGATAACAGCAATCCGTGAGGAACGGTTCGGTCCGGCGAACGCAGCCTGAGGCTCGGCGACGGCGCCAACACCTACGATGCAGTCGATCTCTAGTCGGACCTTGTTGCTGCGACGGGCGAGATTGAGCAGAGGTAGGTGTAGCTGCGACGACTGCAACATAGAGGGAATGGGTTGCGGTCCTGGCGATTTGACCGTGCAGCTCGACCTGGTCCGGTGGATCTGGACTCGCAGCCACTGCTCATTCCAGGCGAATGCGTCATCTGGCCCTGACCGGATACCTCGCGCAACTCCGATACGCGCCGGCCGCATGGTGCGCTGACCGAACCAGGTCGTGCGGGTCGCACATCGACTTCTGTCGATCCTGGGCAGCGCGTGGACGTGGCGCGTGTTACCGGAGGAGTTCTTCTCCGAAATGATCACCGCGGTAAAGCAATTGGCGGCGCAGGGTGGGGACCGGCAATGCACAGCGGGTAGTTGATCGCCCCCACACAAGCGGGGTGCCTTGGAAAGTCAACGGGCGTCCCAGGCGGTGAGATGCGGCCACGTGGTCAGGGCTGAAAGATCAACGGGCCGAATGCAACTCGACTGGCGAACCGCTGATCGGCAGAATGCAGATTGAATACGGCGCTGGCGGGAGGACGGCACCGTCGGTTATCGGGACTGGCTGTCGGCCTGGCTGATGATGCGGTGGGCAGCTCGGATTAGGCTGGCATTGCTCTCGGCGGGGGACTGGTCGGGGTGGTGGAGCACATCTTCGAGACCGATCCGGGTATCCAGGCCGCGGGCGGCGGCCATGGACAGGATGGTCCAGGCGGCGTCGTCTTCTCCGTGGAGCAGGATCGGTACATCTGTCACCGCGCTGAGCGTGCCCAGGAGAGCGGCGGCTGTCTGTGGGGCGGTGGACGGGTCGGTGTCGGTGACTTCGGCCAACACACGCAGGACCTGGTGGGCATGGGGCCAGTTGAGGAATCGTGCGGCGGAATCGGTTCCGGACCAGATCCCGGCCTCGATCCCGATTCCCTTGGCCAGCAGCGTTTCCGCGATTGCGACCGCACCGTCCTCGTGCCAGTTCACCGAGGCGTGATCGGGCAGCACGGTCCATCCGCGCACGTGTGCGAGAAGCTGGTCGGCGTGCTGGGTGGTCCACGCGCCCGTAGTCACACCGACACGCACGCTCGGTGCCGCGGCACGCACCGCAGTCACCGCGGCGGCGACGTGCTCGGGCTCCACGGTGTCGTGTCCGGCGGCGTCCTTGGGGTGCAGATGAATATCCGCGGCTCCGGCGCGCACCGCGTCGCGGGCCGCTGCCGCCAGCTCGTCAGGTGTCACCGGAAGAGCGGCGAAGTCTTTTCGGGTTCGGGCACCGTTCAGGCATACCTGCAGCATGCGACCGAGTTTCTCAGATGAGTGAGACATCGATGGGCTCGGTGAGCGTGATCGGTTGTCTGGCAGGGCAACTCGCTCCTCGCCCGCAACCGCCCACATGTCGTCAATACGTCGCCGGCACCCCGGCAGGGTCTATCCCGCCACCCGCTGCGCCACCATCGCCACTTCGTTCAGGGAACGCGCGATCGCGGTAGCCACGTGGGCCGCGGTTGCCGGCGTCGCCGCCGCGATCGGCCCGGTGGTGGGCGGGTGGCTGCTCGACCTCGACCACGCCCCCCAACAACGCCGGTCTCGAAGTCCTCACCGGCACGCGAAAACGCGCACCTGAATACCGCCGGAGTCAGCTGATCGTGCTGGGAACGACCGAGCTAATACGTCATCGTTCGCCAGGTCCGGTCCAGGGTTGGATGATTCTCGGTGTGCCCTCGGGTTGTTCCTCGTTGTCGAGATAGATCGTGTACAGGCGTTGTTCGGCGAGCAGATACACATCTGGGCAGCCGTCGATATCGACGGGATCGATGTCGCCGAGGTGTGCCAGGTCGGGTACGAGCACGTACGAGGGGTCGTCGGTCCGCACAAGGGTTTCCAGGCGTTCGACCTGGTCAATCGATGGTGCTTCGGCGTAGGCGATAATCGTCAACTCGATGCCGAATCGTGTTGCGGTGTCCCACATCTGGTGTTCGATCTCCGAGCGCCGGTCACCGGCGAGGGTTTTGCTCACGTATCCGATTCCGCGCATGGTTGTCGCTCTCCACAATCTCAGGGGCGCAAGACCCCCGGGGCACGTACTGGTCGAGTAGGTAGTTGCGGTTGCCTGTATCAACCGAACCCCGGGGGTCATCGAGTGCTCAGTCCTGGATGCTGTCCCTGGACCACCTCCGTTTCTTCCCGAGCATCGTGCGGTGGCCTATCGCGGTTGGGCCTGGTGCGCCTGGGGGCGACGCGAGTCCAACGCGTCGTGAAGTTCCTTCTCCGACAACCGCAAACGCCACCGGTACCGCATCGCCGGATCAGCGGTCTGAAGCTCGGCGAACGCGGTCACATCCACCGAATCCCCGCCCAGGTGACCAAGATTCGGCGTAATCACGATCCCCGCATCCACCTTGCGGACAGTGTTGTACAGGGTTCGTAGGTGAGCGCCGTCCGAGTTGCCCAAAACAACGACGTCCGCGACCCGTAACCCGAGGTCGTGCGCCCGTTGGCGAGAGTGGTACTCCGTCCAATCCCGTTCGGTTTTGGTGGTCAACACACCCAGATTGATGTAGATCACGGCCTTCTCGGCCTGGTTCATGTCCGCCCCTTTCGCCGCTGGTTGGCAGTCCGAGCCCGAACCGTCCCTGATACGCCTGGTGTTGACGTTATGGAGCGCGAGAAGACGTAGAAACCGCGTGCTGGGGGCGTTGTGGGACGTATCCTCCGACAGGAAACGCCCCTAACGTCCCCGAAGGACCATGCCCAACGAGCGGCTCCGCGCCACGTTGCTTGACAGTGATTACGACGAGCGTTCGTTGGCGACTGAACTCGGCCTGGATCCCAAGAGCGTTCAACGCTGGATCACCCGAGAAGTCACGCCTCGGCGGAGTACTGCCCTCCGCGCTGCGAGAGTTCTCGGTGTCTCGCATTTATGGCTGTGGCCGAACTTGGAGATGGATAGACAAGCAGCTTCACAGGCTGAAATCGTGACGTTGTATCCGCACCGTTCGGAAGTTCCGAGACATCTCTGGCTGGATCTGCTCGCTACCGCAAGCAAGCGAATATGGCTCTACGCTAATGCAAGTCTGTTTCTTCCCGAGGACAACCCGGATTCGATAGAGATCCTCAGGCGAAAAGCAGAGAACGGCACTGAGGTTCGTATTCTAATGGCGGATCCGGACAGTGAACTGTGCGTAAGGCGAGGCGTAGAGGAACGGCTCTTCGAGGGGATACCTGCTCGCGTTAGAATGGCCCTGTCCTACTATGCTCCGCTGGTAGGCACTCCACGAATTGACTTCCGATTGCAGTCGGAAACCCTGTACAACTCGATCTTCGTCTATGACGATGAAATGTTGATAAATCAACCCGTCTACGGCATGTATGGATATATGGCCCCGATCCTCCATCTGCGCCGGATGGAGGGCGGAGACTTCTTCGAAATGTATGCACGAAGCTTTAATCGTGTCTGGGATGTATCAAAGGGGATTGAAGAATCGAACTTCTGGAAGCATCGCGCCGATCCCGTGGTTCGAAACTAAGGGTCGAGAATTTAATTCTGAAAACTCTTGATGGCCGCAATGATATTTTGAGTATTTCTCAGATCGGGCCAGACGATATCCGCACCTGCGGCATCAAGTTCTTCGACGCTGTCGGAGCCGGAGGCTACGGCGATCACGTGAGCACCACCAATTCTTCCTGCCTGGACATCCCGAGTTGTGTCTCCGATTACCACAGTATTGGCGCTGTCGAACCTGACATCGAACTTCGCTGATGCCCGCTGCTGCGCGACGGCGACCAGTTGCGACCGGACATCGTGGTCGGAGCCGTATCCTCCTACCTCGAAGTCTATGAAGCCATCTAGGTCAAATGCTGACAGTTTAGTGATCGCATTTGGCTTGATATTTCCTGTGAGTACGGATTGAATAATTCCTTCGGTGGATTGAAGTGCGGCTAGCGCTGCACGCGCTCCGGGCAGCTCGTGGCCTCGGGCGCGTAATTTATCCGCATTGGAGGCGGTTGCGGAATCGAGAACTTCAAGCATTTGAGACTCGAATGAAGGGGTCGGTTCTATTCCGTGGTCAAGGAGCATGTTCCGCATGACTACCGGCTCGGTACGTCCATCGGTTCGAGCGCGATGCACCGCGGGGCATCCGGTCAACCGCTCGAACGCCAGTCGGTATATCTCCTTGTTTACGCCGTTGTTCTCCGTCAATGTGTGGTCGATGTCCCACAAGACGAGTACGTCACCCATGGCTCGGAATCCTACCGGAGTAAGCAACCGGATCGGAAATATCAGATATGGTTACACCAATTTGATCTTAAGAAGAGAGGGGAGCCCGGCCGTTCCCTAGGCTAGGGGTGAGGCTTAAGTGAAAATTTCTCACTAACCAGTTTTCAATATCTGATCGAAAATCCTACTGATGTCGATTGTCTCATTTTCAATGACAATGAATCTGACCGAATGTCTGCGCGTCACTCTTTGGCGGTTCCCGATTTTTGTGGACTATTTCGAATTCTCTGTTGAAGGTTCCGGTGATCATTGGTCGATCTCTTCACGGGGAAATTTGTATTTCTGCGATGCCGGAGAGATGGTAATATCCAGAGTTGCAACGGTTTTGTCCACTTACGAAACCGCCATCGCGGTGCCGAAAGAGGAAGGACCTACGACGGAAATGCTGCTAGTGCAGGGTGACGCGTTCAACAACTTGTTTCACGAGGCGAAACGTGAAGCATTCCACCTCGAAGTCAGAGATGACTACTATCCCGCGGACTATCCTCCTTTGGTCCGCTTCCTCAATGGCGAGCCGGACAGCTACGACTGGTTCCAGCCTTGGTTGAACCAGGTCCGGGGGACCACAGGTCGAGGTGTGGCAGTGAACAGGGCACGGGTAGTTACGGTGCCGCACAACGACTACACCCGCTACGCGAAGCACGTGGCTCGCCTCAATGTGGAGGCTGGTGAAGACGTCCGGTACCTACCCCGCCACATGATCGCGGTTGACGACCTGACCACAGACGACTGGTGGCTGTTCGATGACTCGGTTGTGTCGTTCACAGTGTTCGAGCCCGGTCCGAATGGACGTTGGGTAGGCGGCGCTGTGACAACCGATCCCGCGATCGTCGAATACGTCCGCACCGTCAAGAATCGGGTGTGGTCCCTGTCGATTCCGCTGTCGGAGTACGGCGAACCGTGACAGGTTCGCTCAATCAAGCTAGAGAAGCTCTCGGGGTCAGGGGGGCTGCTGCAGGGGTAGGTGACAACCTGGCCTGCCCTACTCTTGGGGTTCCAGGTTCGGTGACTAACTGGCGGCCTTCGCGAGAGGCTGATCGACATGCTACGTCCCTGTCCTGCCGACTTCCGAGCGCGAGCGGTCGCACTGGTGCGCGCGGGCAAACCCGCGAACAGACGGCCGTCAAACGGGGGATCCGTCCGGTGACACTGTCGAAGTGGTTGCGCCAGGACGACATTGATCGAGGACTACGACTGGACAAGTCCTCGACCGAGTCACCCGAGCTCCGCGCTGCGCGACGCGCGAATTCGGGATGATCTGGAGGATGCGGTGACCGCTCTCATGGGGCGTCAGCGCATTCTTTATCAACGCGATGGTGGGCGACCTGGGAAAGGCTGCGAAGGGGAGGCCACCTCTCGCACACCCATACCTCTGGTAGCGGAGGTGGTTCTGCCTCCAGTTCCACCGGATACGCCCGGGCAGGGCGGCCCGGACGCCACTCGGAGATCGTGACGTCCGGGCCGCGCAGATCCGAGAGGGTCCCGTGCGCGGGCGCTGCGCCCCGGGTCGGTGCACAGTCGAGCCACCGACCATCTCGGGCGCCGGGGGTGCGTTGACGCGCACAGGAGTGGTTTCACCGCCGGGACCTACCGGCGCTGCCCCGCCGGCGAACCAAGTATGAAACACGCACATTCCGACGGGGGTGAAAACCGTGTGCTGAGGGGCAGGCCGGGCCAATCCGCGCACGGTCCCCCCAAGCTGTGTCACGTCTGTCAACCCGGGTGAAAAACTGTGCGGTACAACTACTTTGATCACGCAGCCGATGCCATCATGTTGTTGTGAACACGTCGAGCTGTCGAGTGCCCCCGGAAAGGAGTAGATCATGCACGGCACGCGACAGTGGATCAGGTTGTCCTCGATTCAGGTGCGTTGGTCCGAAGCCGATGCCGCATTCGTGGCGCGCTCGGATCAGTTTCCCGGCCTGATCCACACCGATCCGTTCTCCTCGCTGGCCGCGATGGAGGGACTCGTGGATGCGATCGAACGCTCCATCGCCGGAACTGGGCCCGGTGCGACCCGTCCACCACCGGTGAGGCGGTGTGGCAGTGCGCGGCCCGTCGCGCCTCGGCGCGATCGCCACCAGACCTCCGCACGATCGATTCGCCGGAGGGGGTGAGCAATGAACGAGTTGATGTGGGCACCCGGTCCCAACGGTCAGGCCGGTGACAACTGGAACGAACCGGTCAACGCTGACGACGACGACGGGCAGGACGACCGGGCACAGCCGCGGCGGCGGTGAGCCCTGATCGATGAGGACCGAAGGGCGGGACAGCAGTGGCTTGCCCTTCGGCTCGTCACCCGATCAGCCAGATGCGACCGGCGAACCGCTCGACGAGCGAAAACTGTAGAAGCCGTGGTCTTTTGCCACATTCGCCGACAGGATCCCTCCGGATAGCGCACCCCGCGCGGATCGGTGCCCGCGAATTCACTACAAGAAATCTCGATACGTGTCGACACCGCCGGTGAGGGACAGGGTGTGAACGAAGCAGGGCGAATCTGCGAGCGCTGCTCGATCAGATACTGACCCGCTACGGCAGCGTTGATGCCTTCGGCGCGCAGCTGTACCTGCTACTGGACTACTCCACCACCGAACTGCCGATCCTGGTCGAGGACCGTCGCGGTGCAGGCAGGCGCCGGCTGCTCCACGCGTGCTGAAGTGCAGGCATATCGCCCCACTGGGCGAGGCGGCTTCCCGTCCCCAACTCACCAGAAAAACTGTAGTCGCGGGTATAGACATAGCGGCATCGTGCATGTAGGTTCAATCTTGTTGAGAATGAAGAAAGATCCTGAGGGCGCGGGAGGCGACGAACTGCCCGCGAAGTCGATGGGACGGGGACCGCATATGCGAGAACGACTTCGCTGCGGTCCCCGAGCAGGACAGCAGTACGAGGAATAGCAAGAAACAGTAAGTACGCGACCGGCGACCCGCGCCTATCTTCCCGGCGGGCCCACTGATTCCCCCCGCTTCGGTGGGACGGTCGCATCCACCCGGACCCCGGTGCCGCACTCGCGGCACCGGGGTCCTTGTCCTGTAAAGGAACACATGCCCCCTGACCAGCACACCGGTACCGAAAAATTCGACGACGAGGACTACCCCGCCTACACAATGGGCCGCGCCGCGGAAATGCTCGAGGTCACCCCGGCGTTCCTGCGGAGCCTGGACGAGGCACGACTGCTGACTCCCCAGCGCTCCGAAGGCGGGCACCGCCGCTATTCGCGCTATCAACTCCGCCTGGCCGCGCGCGTGCGCGAACTCATCGATCAGGGCACGCCCTTGGACGCGGCGTGCCGCATCATTATCCTCGAAGATCAACTCGCCGAAGCCCTTCGGCTCAACGCCGAACTTGCCGGCGCCGACAACTCGGCCGACAACTCATCCGCGCCTGCCGGGCGGCCGTAGAACACGCGCCGAACCGGCCTGGCTGGTCCTGGCTCGGGTGCGGTATCGAGCTGGCGCACACCAGCTTCCAATGATCGGGAGGCCAGGGCGCCACCGCGGGTAGGGCAGCTCGGTGTGATGTCACGATTTCGGGCCCCGGCGCTGTGTGCGCCGGGGCCCGAAATCGATCGAGTCAAAGGGTCGGATTCAATGGTTTTCTATCGATTTCCGGCCGTTGAGGCCGGTGACATGCACCCTGTCCGCTCGTGCCGACACGGACGCGTGATACGTGGATGTCTACTCGTGGAACACCTCCCGGCTCGTAGTTTCGCTGCCGTGCCCGGCTTTCGGGGCGCGGTGTCGCCGGCGGGTCACTGTGGGCGACTTCCGGCGCGTCGTGCGGTGTTTCCGGTTCCCTCCAGCAGTACTACCTATTGCCATGGTCTTTCATTCGCCGGAGGGAACCGGGCGTACAACCAAACGTCCAGCCGCAGCGTGTTCGGCTTCCTGCTACGACCTCTTGCAACTTCTTATCTTCCGAACGAGAGAGACGGTACAACGATAATCGAGGATTGTCTACACCCGTCACTGAAGATTTTTTCGGGCGTTCATCGGTCGTCCGGGGGTGTGCGCGCTGCCGGTACCGGCGCGAAGCCGATCTCGTTCATTGGTCAGCGCGGTGTTGGCGTCCTCCAGGTCCAGGATGCGTCCGATACCGGCGAGATTGACCCCCTGTCCCGCCAGGTCGGTGATACGCCGCAGGCGCACCAGATCGTCGGCGCTGTAGCGGCGGGTACCGCCTGTGCTGCGCGTGGGGGTGATCAGGCCGTGCTGCTCGTATAGGCGCAGGGTCTGCACCCCGATTCCGGCCAGTTCCGCGGCCACGGAGATCGCGTACACCCCCTGACCCGAGCGGGGCAGATGTGTGCCCTCGGGCTGTGAACGCATGGGCACTCCTCCTGGTCAACCAACTGGCAGAGATTATCTCCTGCTAAGTCTTGCACTCTCCTCAGCAAAATGCTATCTAATATCTATGCCAGATGGCATAGGTTATCTGGTGAAGCGACTACCGAGAATGGAGTGAGTTGGAGGTGGCGACCATGCTGATGCGCACTGATCCCTTCCGTGACCTGGATCGTCTGACGCAGCAGGTGTTCGGCACCGCGGCCCGACCCGCGGCGATGCCGATGGACGCCTGGCGAGAGGATGATCAGTTCCTGGTCGAATTCGACCTGCCGGGCATCGATCCCGAGTCCCTGGATCTGGATGTGGAACGCAACGTGGTGACCGTGCGGGCCGCGCGCCCTGAACTCGATCCCGGTCGGCCCATGCTGGCGGCCGAACGACCACGCGGCGTCTTCAGTCGCCAACTGGTGCTGGGCGAAAGCCTCGATACCGAGCAGATCCGCGCCGACTACCGCGACGGAGTCCTACGGTTGTCGATTCCGGTGGCCGAGAAGGCCAAACCCAGAAAGATCGAGATCGCCCGTCCCGCACCCGAATCCGAATCCGAACGCCAGGCCATCAACGCCTGACCCACAGCCCCGCCGGCTCTTCACCTCATAGGAGGTCCGGTGATGCACACCAGCACTACCCGAGAGCACGAGCCCTGGTACCTCGATCCACGTCTGCTGGCGCTGGACCCCGACGTGGCCGAACTGTTCGCCGAGGTCCGGGACATCCTGCACCAGGCTCACAACCGGGTGCCGCGCAGACCGATCGCGGCACCGGGGCGCCGGTACACCGACACCGTCCGCGAGTTCGCCCCGCAGAGCGCTCGCGGGCGGCGGCCCCCGTCGATGCCCGGCACTGGGCGCGGCCCGCCTGGTCGGCCGCAACCCCACCGCACACCACGATGCACCCCAGTCGTGAAAGCGAGGTGATGGCTGTCCCGAGTACTACACGCACACCATCGAGGGCGCGACACCACCGGTTCTGATCCCCACCACAGCGCGCACAGCGGACCCCTCGCGGTCCACGCGCACGGCCACCCGGTGGCACAACGAGTCCGGGGACCGCGCCCTCACGGGTATCAACACAGCATCAAGTTCGATCCACTCGTTCCACACGGTGGGCCCGACTAGCCGGGCCCACCTCTGGTCCCCTTGTTCCATGAGAGGAGCGATCGCAAATGAGCACCGGTGCGACCGCCGACGAGCTCGACCCCGCCCACGCACACCACCCGGCGCCGCCGGAGCCCACCCCCGTCCACGATCGGACCGACGGAATCGATCACGCCCATGCCGATGACGACTACTACTGCCTCGCCTACTGACTACACCCGCGACCGTGCCCCTGACCGCTGGCAACACGCGCGGGTGGCCTGGTTCGACGGCGAAAAAGGGTTCGGATTCCTGACCCCCGACGCCGGGCCCGCAGTGTTCCTGGACTATCAGGTGATCGAGGTCCCCGGCTACAAAACCCTCACCGCCGGCCAGCACGTCATCTACACCGCCACCGACACCCCACGCGGGCCCGAGGCCACTCGCGTGGTGCCCTACCCGCGCACCAGCACCACTCCTGCCCCCGCGCAGACACCCCGGATCCGCAGTCAGCGCACTCCCCGACACCGGTGCCGCGCCCCGCGCCGCGCGGCCTGAACACCCATCCGCCCGATCGGACAGATTCGTGAGCACCAGAACCTCTCCCGATACCGACCGCACACTCACCCACCCCGACCCGGACCCGGATCCACCGGTGGTGCACTGGCCCGACCCCAGCCCGCTCCGCCCCTGGTGGGACACCATCATGGGACCGGCGATGCCCGCCCCGCCCGCTGCCCCACGGTCCCCCGCACCGTGTCACCCCCACGCCCGGAACCCGCACGTGCGCCGACGCGGACCCGCCGGTCTCAGCCCGGCCCGCTAACCCCACACCGGCGGCGGGAAACGTTCACCGCTCAACGAGGCGGCGCCACACGAAGGCCGAATCCGATTGCCGCGCAACACCTCACAACAGGTGAGACAACGAGTAGGCCCCGGCGAATTACAGACAGAACATCCTAATGACTACCGTCCACGCACCGGGCTATTTTGTAAGCGATTATCTGCGGGGTTGCGGGTTCGCTCGACCCATCGAGCGGTACCCCTTCAGCCGATCGTTGTTCGGTGAATCAGCCAGCGAGGTAGGCGAATTCGTCGATCGGCGCCGAGTTCGTCACAGCTCGCTCGATTTCCCGCCCAACCGTACGACACGCCGTTTCGCTCACCTGCTCGCATCACGCCTTGGAAGTCGAACCTGATTTTGCCGACGACAACGCCCACGTGACGAGCTCTTCGTAGCTGATCTTGCCGTTCTTGTCGCGGTCTGCCTCCTGACCGAAGACGACTCCGGGCTTACCGGATTGTGCGTCCAGCTCCTTCAGAAGGTTTTGCACCTCAGCGACATCGAGGTACTGAGGTTCCCCCGCTAACCCGGAGAGCGTGGTCTATCCCCGGGTTTTTCGGAGCCGAGATGATGCAGGAAAAGCTGTACTCCGAACCCGTGACGGTTCAATCGGCTCTCACGCGTCGGGTGTCGTATGCCCACATCGCGATCTCGACGCGATTGCGGGCTCCGAGCTTGGTCAGCAACGATGCGACGTGGGTCTTGACCGTGCTCAGGCCGATGAAGAGCTCGGTGGCGATCTCGGCGTTGGTCCGGCCCCGTGCCACCAGCGCGAGTACCTGTTCTTCGCGTTCGGTGAGCGGGTCGATGGGCTGGAGCGGTACCACCGGTGCCTGGTCGGCGAAGGTCGCCAGCAGGCGACGGGTGACGTTGGGGGCGATCAATGCGTCTCCGTTCGCCGCCGCGTGGACGGCCTGCACGAGGAGCTCCGGACCGGCGTCTTTGAGCAGGAAGCCGCGGGCGCCTGCGCGTAGTGCGCCCAGGACGTACTCGTCGAGATCGAAGGTGGTGATCACGACGACGGCCATCGGGTCCGTGACGCCCGGCCCGGCCAGGCGCCTTGCTACCTCGATGCCGTCGAGCTCGGGCATCCGGATGTCGACGAGGAGGACATCGGGTCGCAGCCGGTTCGCAAGGTCGAGTGCTGCGAGCCCGTCGGCTGCCTCCCCTACAACCTCGACGTCGGGTTGCGCGCCGAGGATCATCACCAGTCCGGTCCGAATCAGGTCCTGGTCGTCGGCTACGACCACACGGATAGTCATGTCCGCGCCCGCACCGGTAGCACCGCCTCGACCACCCAGCCGCCTTCGGACCCCGGCCCCGCGGTGAGCGATCCGCCGAGGAGTTGGGTGCGTTCTGCCATGCCCAGCAGGCCGAACCCGGGCTCCGGGACTGGCCCCGGCTCAATCCGTCCATCGTCAGTGACACGCAGCCTGACGACGGCACCCGCTTGGCGTACGTCGATCCCGATGTGGGTTGCGTTCCGGGCGTGCCGTACGGCGTTGGTCAGCGCCTCCTGCGCGAGCCGGTAGAGCGCGGCGTCCACGGGTCGTGCCAGTCGGGTCAGCGAATCACCTAGTGAGACTTGGATATTGAGTTCCGTATCGGCGCGTGCCAGCGCGGGTAGGTCCGCGACTCCGCGCTGCGGTGAGTACGCGACGGCTTCCTCCTCGCGCAGCACCCGCACCATGGATCGCATCTCCGTGAGGGTTCGCGATGCTTCAGCCTCGATCGTGGCCAGTACCTCGACAGCCTTCTCCGGCTGGACGCCGGCGACCACGCGACCGGCCTGAGCCTGCACCGCGATGGCCGAGACATGGTGGGCGACAATGTCGTGCAGTTCGCGCGCCAGCGCCACCCGCTCCTGATTGCGGATCTCGCGCCGTTGCCGCTGCCAGAGGTCCGCGCGGTAACGGAACACCGCCGCGAGGGCGACGATCAGCAGTACGAGGACGCTTCCACCGAAAATATCGGCCCCACCCGCGGAAGAGGCGTACATCCCCAGCGTGACGACGACTGCCACGAACACAGTCCCCGCGACTATCTCTCGCCCCGAGCCCCACCGCACCAGGGAGTAGAGCAGGATCAGGATGGCCATCATGGAGTAGAGGCCGAGATCCCCACCGTGCGTGGTCAATTGGAGGATCGAGAGCAGTCCGGCGACACTCCATCCGATCAGGGCGGCAACCAGGGGGCGGCCTCGCCGCCAGAGCAGAGCGGGTACAAGCGCCAGGCCGAGCACCGCCACCAGGGGTCGCCAGGCCAACCCCGGCCGAACGATGCTCTCGACCGCGACCGCCACGGCGAACACACCCACCAGCAGCCAGTCACGACGCCCGACGGGTGGGGCGTCAGCAGGCCGCGGCTCATGCCAGAGGGGGCGCCGGACAGTGATCACGGCTCCAGCTTAGGGATCGGCGCACCTGGGTGTACCAGCCGAAAGGACGAGAAACGGATCATGCCATCGGCCAGGTGAATTCCGGCCTCCGGGCGGGTGTGCCCAGCGCCGTGCTCAGCGATCGTGGACCGAACGATCCGCAACACAACGGAGCCCACGATGAGCACACCCCGAACCAGCACCGCACTGACAGATCAGCCGATCCCGGTGCGAACCAAGCTCGCCGCTGCCTGGACGAGCTTCATGTTTCTGTACGCATACGTCGACATTCTCAACTTCTTCACCCCCGGCGCCGTCCAGGACATCCTGGACGGCAAGGTCTTCGAATTCGCTCTCTCCCAGACCTTTTCAACCACCGCGCTCACCCTCATGGCCGTCCCGATCTTCATGATTCTGCTGTCGATGACGCTGCCCGCCAGGACGAGCCGCATCGCGAACCTCATCGTGGCGTCGATCTACGTTCCCGTCACCGTATTCAACCTGGCGGGCGCCTCATGGCTGTACTTCTACGGCCTCGGCGTCGTTCTGGAATTGATCCTTCTCGCGCTCATCGTGCGATACGCCTGGACTTGGCCCCGCACCGCACCCTCGGCGGCCGGCCCGGACAGTGAAACCGTTCGCGCTCAGCAGCAAGTGTGACCCCATGAGCAGCGCTGACCTTGTTGGAAACCCACCACGCCATGTCGACGCCCATATGCGGGTTATCCTCGATGCCGCGAACGGGCCGCTGCATCGCTGTACGCGTGCCAAACACACAGCATTACAGTCTCTTTCCGCTGATCCGGTCCCGTCGGGTTGGTTCGGCGCGCCACGGCGAGCGTCCGCTGGGGACGGTGCCGACAAAGCGCGCAAGCGCAGACCGCCACGATTCACGCACTACTCGGACTTCGTAGGCCAGTGGCTCCTGCCGGTGACTGGGGTACGCGTCGCAGCGAATCACCGTGAGGGCCAGTACACCTGGTGTCGACAGTGGTGGGCGCACCACGGTGTGGCGGTGAGGTTCGCCGCGCTGCACGCGGTATTCGAAGCAGCCCGTGTCGCCGACGATGGAGCTGCGATGAGTACCCTGTTCGTTTCGCACACCGACCCGCATATGCGGGTCATTCTCGATGCGGCGCAGGGTCCGCTGCATCGATGCGCACCTGACCATCATGTGCCACAGCCTGGTCTTCCTGTCAGTTCGGTGCCGACAGGCTGGTTCAGGTCTGTGGGTAGTTCGCTGCCTGTCGACGAACTGGGCTTCGGCCCAGACTTTCGGCCCTTTCGAAACAACAGCGCGGGCTGACAGCTTGCGCTGGCTATGCCGAGTTGGTTATGAAGTGGGGACAGCAAAACCGCTGGTTCCCAACGTTTCCCGTCGTGACCTATCAATCCGCCATCGGCGCAGGTAGACGTCACAGTCGGTTCCCGACGATTCCCAGCGCTGCCCCGTCACTGCCCAACAAACTGCGGGGTCTGTCCAGATAACGGCTCTGGCTCACTTTCGGTGGTGGTTGAGCCAGCGAGGTCAGGCCAGCAGGATTCGGTGCAGGAGTAGGTCGAATCCCGCTCGACCGTACATTTGTCGTTTGATCAGTGTGGTTTTCGTGTTGACGCCTTCGATCGGGCCGCTGCTGTAGGGCAGGGTCAGACCCGTGACGACGGCGTCATGATCCTGATCAACGCCGGTGAGGAACGGTTCGAGCTCGATGAGACCGGCCGCTCGGACCTGTTTGATCCAGCAGTCGATGTCGATGCCGCGCCGGTTGGCCATGATCTGAGCGAACTCGTGCACGAGAGCGGTCAGTTCGGGGCAGGCGGCCAGCAGTTCGTCGAGCTGGGCGCGATGTTGATCGGGCAGATCGGTCGGGCGGGTGCCGCCCTGCTGCAGCGCGACTTTGGGCTTAGTTACAGTGATGCACTGTAACTAATTAGCGTCTGGTGCCAACTCGTCCTGTCGAGTGACGAGGCCGAAACGGCACCGGTTTTAGGCGGAGGCGCACGAAAAATGCCGTGCTGGGGTCGATTTCGCGCGCCAATGAGTCCCGGCCCGGTTCCGCAAGGTCGACGGCGACTAGTTCGCGGCGATCCGACGCCATGACGGGCGCAGTCAGCCCATGGTCGAGGACCGATCGCGTTCTCGACACCAGTGTCTGTCGACGATCACGCCGAGGGTGCCCTCATGCACCGGCTTCGCCCGATTGGCGGTGTCGGCGCAGCCAGATCGACAGCACCGAGGCGAAAGTCGCGGTCAGGCACGCCGGACCGACAAGCCGGTATACGACCCATACTGCGGTCGAGAAACCGTAGGCGACAACTATATTGATGACACCTAGGGTCACCAGATGAGCGATGGTGATCGTTTGCAGGCGCGACCAGGTCGCCGCAGGCACACTGATCCACTTTCCCAGCGCGCCGTGCATGACGTTCGCACCCCACCCCAGGTGCGAGGCGAGCAGCACGCCCGCGCACAACCAATAGAACGCGCTCGGCCGCAGCTTGAAGAAAATCGGGTCCTGGAACAGCAGTGTGACGCCGCCGAGACCGATGGTGAGGAGCAGGCCGACCCATTGCCAACGTGACGGGCGCTCGCCCAGCGCCAAGGTCGCGAGCATTTCCACGGTGACTCCGACCATCATCACCACCGTGGCCGCCAAGATACCCCAGCGGAGGAAGGTCAGACCGAACGCCGCCAACAACGCAACGTTAAAGCCCCACTTCATCATTCGTGGCGCTGGCATCTCCGGCAGTCGACCCCGCCGTTTGCTCGTCGACCTCACCGACCGGTGTGACCTGCTCGCAACACATGACCGCCCACCAAGTCCTCGGCCGGGTTGTCCGGAGCGAACCGTTCGATCATCGCGGACCAGTCCAGATCCTCGATCTCGTCGAATCCTAGTTCTTTCAACAGCACCGCGAACTCCGGTGCGGTGAACAGCGACAACCAGGGTTCGCCCAGCTCGGTCATGACCCGGCTGAGCGCCGCCACGATCGGCTGATTGCGTTCGGGCAGTGCGGAAATCGGTTCGCTGTAGTCGATCACCACTTGTGCCGACGCGCGATGGCGAGCGATGAACTCCAGTGTGGACCGGACGCCGCCCGGGGTCAGGTACACAAGAACACCCAGCCAGACGAAGAACGTTGGTACGTTCTCGTCGAAACCGGCGGCCGCCAAACCCTCGGCCAGCGTCTCGGTCTCGAAATCGACTGGAACAAAACGTAATTCCGAGGGAACAGCGATCCGGGCGTCGGTGAGCAGCTGCCGCTTCCATTGTTGGGTGGCGGGGTGGTCGACCTCGAAGACACGCAGCTGTGCGCCGCTGTTGCGCAAGCCGAAAGTATCGAGGCCCGCGCCCAGCACCACGACCTGCCGATACTCGGAGGCGCGTTGAGCGAACGCGTCTTCGGCGAAACGATGCCGCATCGCCAGGAACAAGCGCGCTTCCGACGGAATGCCATCGCCGTCGGCGGCTCCGGCGATCTTGTCTGCGGCATCCGCGACCGATGCTGCCATCGGGTCGGCGAAGATCAGAGGCTGATCGGCTGTCTGGTGGAATGCCCGCGCCCGGGCGGCTCCCAGTGCGGTCCGGCTCGGCTGGCCATTCTGCATGAAATGAACTCCTCTCCGGCGACCGATGGCTTGATCGCCCAGCCGCGAACGCGAGTGTATGGACCTGCGCGGCAAGGAAAATCATCCTCGAGGACGATGCAAGGATGATCTTCTCCTGGCGTAGTCAGCGCGCGTTGCGGTGCCGGGCCTGACGTCGCTGTCTGCCCGGGCCTGGTCCGGGGGTTCTGTGTTCACCTCCTCACGATCGCCGCCTTGGTTGAATTACCGCTGAACGTGCACTCAACAAGGTCGAAACCGCAGGTCGGCTCGTTCGCCGGCGGGTGGTGGGCGGCTTGGGAATCCACGTGAACGGCCAGGTGGTGGTGAATGGGCACCACACGTCCACGGTTTTCGGGCGCCGAAAGTTCGTAGGATGGGTCATCCTATGTTCGATACTGAAAGACCAATGGACACCCCGGAACTGAGTTTCACCGTGCTGGGCCAGGTCACCGTGCGCCGCGGTAGCTCGGCCGCGGTGTCGGAACGCCCGCGGACCCAGGCGGTACTGGCCGCGCTGTTGTTTGCCGAGAGCAGACCGCTGACCGCCGCCCAATTGGTGGACGCGGTCTGGGGTGCGGAGCTGCCCACCGATGCTGTCGCCTCCCTGCGCTCGCATGTGCGGTTGCTACGCAAACTCATCGAGCCCGACCGCACTCCCCGCACCGCCGCCTCGATCCTCGTGTCGGTTGGTGATGGATACGAACTGCGCGTCCCACGCGCCGCGTTGGACGCACACCGAGCCGAGATCCTGGTCGGCGCTGCCGAAACTGCCCGGGCGACAGGGGAGTTCGTGCAGGCACACGGGCTGTTGGTCCGCGCGCTCGACCTGTGGCGCGGCGAGGTGCTCGCCGGGGTTCCGGGGCCGCACGCCGCCCAGCAGCGGCGGCGCCTGTCCGAACTGCGGGTGAGCCTGCTCGAATCCCGCCTGGAACTCGACCTGCGAGTGGGTCGCCATGATCAGGTGGTGGGCGAGCTCGCCTCCGCCAGCGCTGAATTCCCGCTGCGCGAGCGCCTGCGCGGACAATTGATGACGGCCTTGTACCACTGTGGTCGCCGCAGTGAGGCGCTGGCGGTGTACACCGAGACCCGCGGGATGCTCGTCCAGGAGCTGGGCATCGAACCCGGTCCGGAATTGACGGCTCTGCACCGCGCCATCCTCGACGACGACCTCCCGTCGGCCGCGGCTCTGCTCGGTCCGGTCGCCGCCGTTTCCGTTGTACCCGTCGAAGCGCGCCCTGCGCAGTTGCCTAGGGGCATCGCGGATTTCACCGGGCGTGACGCAATGGTGCGCGAATTGTGCGAAATAGTAACCGGATTCGGTGGTTCTCCGCCCGTCGTGGTAATCACGGGAATGGGCGGCGTGGGTAAGACGACGCTGGCCATTCATATCGCCCGCGAGGTACGGGCCCGGTTTCCCGAAGGTCAGCTCTACGCCGACCTGCGAGGTATGGACGACCGGCCGACCGAGCCGGCGGCGGTGTTGGCATCGTTCCTGCGCGCGCTGGCCGTCCCGGACAGCGACATTCCACCGACCGCGGCCGAACGAGCTGGGCTGCTGCGGCGGCTACTGACCGGGCGGCGGGTGCTTCTGGTGCTCGACAACGCCAGCAACCTCGAACAGGTGGTGCCGCTGTTACCTGGTGAGCCGGGATGCGCGGTCGTGATCACCAGCCGTGCGGTGCTTCTGCCGGTGCCGGACGCCACGATCCGCCATTTGGATGTCCTCTTGGACAGTGAAGCGCGAAACCTGTTGAGCCGCATCATCGGGGCACAGCGCACCGCTGCGGAGCCGGCGGCCACACAATCCATCGTCGAGGCGTGCGCCCGCCTACCGCTGGCAATCCGGATCATCGGAGCGCGCCTGGCGGCGCGGCCACACTGGAGTGTCGCCGCGGTCGCGGGGAGACTGGCCGATGAACGTCGGCGGCTGTCCGAACTGCGCAGTGGTGAGCTTGCCGTGGACGCCTGTTTCAGTGTCGGGTATCGGCTCCTCGATTCGGCCAACGCGCGAGCCTTCGTCATGCTCGCGGTGCCATCCGTGCCGGACCTTCCGCTTGCCGCCGCGGCCGCGATTCTCGGCGTCGACGACAATGCGGCGTCGGGTATCTGTGATTCGCTGGTCGATCTCGGTTTACTGCGATCCACCGCACCTGATCGTTACAGCTACCACGACTTGTTGCGCCTGTTCGCCAGGGACACGGCGCCGGACAGCGACCGGGAACAGATCCTGGCCCGTCTCCTGGACTTCTACCTGGCCACAGCGAAAAACGTGACGCGCCACCGCAATCCGGGACACCATCTCGACTATGTACCGGCAACGACCCATCCCGGGCGGCCGATCTCCACTGAAGTCGAGGCGCAGTCGTGGCTCGACGCCGAACGCGCGACCCTGATCGCGTTGCATCGTCAAATCGCCATGGACCACCCCGGCCTCCTGCCCATGACCGTCGATGTCGCGTTATTGGTCGCCACCGGCATCGACGCCTCCGCAGAGTCCGGGCAGCTCGCCGGGGTATTCCGGCACATGCTCGCCGTCACCGAGCGACTCGGCGATCGGGACAGCGAAGTGCGGGTTCGCCTGGTGCTCGGGCTGGTGCTCGCCATCGATCTGGGTCGCGGCGAGGATGCGGTGACCGTGCTCGAACCGGCACGGAAAGTGCTGCGCGCCAACGGGAAAAGCATGCTGCTCGGCTTCGTCGAGCATGTCCTGGGGGCCGCTGCGCTGAGCGTCGGGAACATCGTCGACGCGATCACCCATAACGGCGCCGCGGCCGAGATCTTCCATGACCTGGGCGATGCCGCCTGGGAGGGATGGGCGTGCGCCACTCTCGCTGACAGGTGCGGCGACATCGCGCAATGGGATCGGGCCGCCGAGACCGCTCAGCGGGCATTGCAATTGGCCGACGACCTGGGCGGGGCGCCTTTCGACTCCTTGGCGCTCGGTCAATTGGGCCGCGCCGCGCTATGTCGCGACAACGACCCGGAGCGGGCCATGGCGCTGTGTGCGGAGGCGGTGCGGGTGGCCCGGATACACGACCGCCGACTGTATTTGGGCTGGGCCCTGTATCGGCTCGCCGAAGTCGGCCTCTACTGCGGTCGTTTTACCGCAGCCGAAGCCGCCGCAGCCGAAGCCGTCCGGATTCTCACCGATGCGACCGACCCCATCCGGCGCGACCACGCTGTGCACTTCCAAGCCTCAGCGGTGGCCGCGCAGGGGCGTGCTGCGGAGGCGGCGGAACTCGGCGCGTGCCTCGCGGAATCCTCGGATCTGGTCAGCCGTACGCTGCCTCGCCCGGATCTGTTCTCCGCCGATTCCGCAGCACCGGAGGTCGAACGGGTGCGGCTGTAACTCTCCGAGCTGCTGTCCGGGAGCGCCGGTAGCGCCAGGTCAGGACGCTGTTGATTCCTGGCTCAACGGATGCTCGAGCAGGTTGCGCACGATCGGATCGACCACCACGTCGGACCATCCGATCGGAGTTCTACGCCATGAGCCCCTTGCCAGTTCCTCGCGCGATAGCCGGCGTCGCGTCCCTCGATCTGCTCACCTATCCCTGCTCGGAGTGGGGGCTAGGGTTACGCGAGACGGTGTGGGCCGCGAATTACCTTGCCGAGCGAGGTGTTCGAGTGCGGCAATTGCGCGGCGCCTCGTTCGAGAGTTCGATCCAGCTGTTGCGCGAGCGCTTTGCCGGACCTCATCGACCGGACGCCCTGGTCTGTGTCGGCGGCGATGATCTGATCGCGGTAGCGCTGCAGGCGACCGCACCCAGCGGCACACCGTTGGGGCTGTTGCCGATCGGACCGGTGAACCGACTGGCTGCCACACTGGGCCTTCCGCGGCACGACCTACGGGCGGCGGCCGAGATCGCGCTCGCAGGCAAGCTGCGCCGGATCGACCTCGGCCTGATCGAATCCAGTTCCGGTACAACAACTCCGATTCCACCCAGCTGGTTTGCCACCGTGGTGCACGCCGGTATCGGCGGCGCGGGCGCCGACCGCAACCACCGCACGTGGTCGCTCGCCGGGCGCCTGCGCCCGGCGAGCCGTGGCACCGGGCTCAGCGCTCGGCCGTTTCGGCTCGACATGGCCTGTGCGGATGGCGCGTGCGTGAACGCGGTCGAAACCGAAGGTGTGCAGGTGAGCGTCGGCCGCGCCGGGAACGGCGGCGCACGAGCCGACGATGGACAGCTCGAGGTCGCGCTGACCGGTGCGGCGATTCGCTACCGCACCACGGCGGTTGCGCTCCGGGCACCGGGAGTCGGTGTGACGGTGGACGGGACGCCTCTGGGTCAGTTGCCGGTCACCATCCGCGCCGTCGCGGCGGCCCAGTCCGTCGTGGTTCCATGAGCTTGCCGACCGGCTGCGCCCGGGAACGGAGCCCACCGTCATTCCTGCTCCGTATGCCTTCGAAACCCGAACAAGAACAAGGACTTCCACTATGTCTGCCATCGCGCAGCCGGAGACACTGACCTCGACCGACCCCGCCACCGGCGCGGCCCTGGCCACCTATCGGGTCGACAGCGAAGCCGCCGTACGTGCGGCCATCGCCACTGCCCGCGCGGCCGCCGCTACCTGGGGTGAGCTCAGCTTCGATGTCCGCAGCAAGCATCTACGACGCTGGTCCAGCCTGCTGGTCGCGAAATCCGACGAACTATGCGACCTCATCCACGCCGAGACCGGCAAGCCACGCGCAGACGCCTTCCTGGAACTGCTGCTGGCCCTCGAACACACCGCGTGGGCCGCGAAGAACGCCGCTCGGGTGCTGCGCCCGAAGAAGGTACGGACCGGAGCGTTGATGGCCAACTTCTCCGCCGTTGTCGAGCAGCGGCCACTGGGTGTGGTCGGCGTGATCGGCCCCTGGAACTACCCGTTGTACACGCCGAACGGATCCATCGCCTACGCCCTGGCCGCCGGGAACACCGTCGTATTCAAGCCCAGTGAGTACACCACCGGCGTCGGCAATCTGCTCGCGGCCACCTTTGCGGAAGCGAATCCGGAACTGCCCGAAGGTGTCTTCGCCACAGTGAACGGTTACGGCGCGACCGGCGCGGCGCTGGTCGGCGGCGGCGTGGACAAGATCGCCTTCACGGGTTCGACCCGTACGGGTAAGCGGATCATGGCCGCGGCCGCAGACACCCTGACGCCGGTGCTACTGGAGTGCGGTGGCAAGGACGCGGTCATCGTCGCCGCCGACGCCGATCTTGCGGCGGCTGCCGACGCCGTCGCCTTCGGCGCGACCAGCAACAGCGGTCAGACGTGTATCGGAGTCGAACGCGTCTATGTCCACAGGTCCGTCGCCGAGCAGTTCCTGGCCGAACTCACCACAGTGCTGCAATCGGTGCGACCCGGTACCGGCCAAGGTGCCTCGTACGGACCGATGACCCTGCCCAGCCAGCTCGCGGTCGTGCGTCGGCACATCGAGGACGCGCTGGCCCACGGCGGCAAAGCCGTTCTCGGCGGCCTTGATTCGGTTCGTGCGCCGTACGTCGATCCGGTTGTGTTGGTCGATGTCGACGAGAGCTCCACTGCGGTGTGTGAAGAGACCTTCGGTCCGACCATTACCGTGAGCACCGTCGACAGCATCGACGATGCGGTCCGCCTGGCCAACACCAGTGGATACGGCCTCGGCTCGGCTGTATTCTCACGCCGGTACGGCCGCACGATCGCCCGCCGACTGCGAGTCGGCGCCACCTCGGTGAACTCGGTCGCAGGCTTCGCCGCGATCCCCGCCCTGCCGTTCGGCGGAGTCGGCGACTCCGGCATCGGCCGAATCCATGGTGACGCAGGCCTGCTGGAGTTCTCGCGCGCGCATTCGATTGCCGTACAACGCTTTTCGATTCCTGGCGCGGAACTGCTGTCCTACCGTCGCACCGAGCGCACACTGCGGTTGTTGGAGACGATCGTACGGCTGGTACACGGTCGCGCGCGTTGACTCGGTCGAGTCGACGACAAGTCACAGACGGCGCGAAGTCGAGGTTCCTGCGGTTTCCCGGGCTGGTTGGCTGTGCTGATTATGCCGCCGCTCGGGAGGCGGTGTGGGCTTGTTCGTAGGCGACGGGACTGAGCATGGCGGTTTTTCGAGTGCCGTCGAACGGGGATGTAGAAGGTTTCGATGTAGTCGGAGATAGCAGTGGCCAACTCCTTCCTCGTCGACCACGATCTGGTGTCGAGTAGCTCCAATTGCAGTGTGCCGAAGAAGCTTTCGGCCACGGAGTTGTCGAAAAAGTCTCCGATCGAACCCATCGATCCGAGTAGCCCGGCCCCGCGTAGGCGTTGCCCGAAAACCCAACTGGTGTACTGGGCGGTTCCGCGATCGGAATGGGCAATGGCTTGCCTGGGCCCGGGCAGGCGCCGCCATCGGGCCATGTCCAAGGCGTCGTGTGCATGCCCAGCCCGAAGTGTCGTTTGCGGAGCCAGCCGACGACCCGCCAATACGCGTAGTGGTCCATGTAGCCGAAGGTCCGCGACGACACCCCGTGGGGGAAATAATTGCACCAGCCCCGGAAATCTGGGCCCGGTTCCGTCAGTACGCGCCTACGCCGATTTCTCCGCGCGGTACGTGCGCGACCACCCCGGTCGGTTGATCGCCGGGTACGAGTTATACACGATTGCGGCACGGCACCCGCAGTTGCAACCTGCGGCACGGAGATTCGATGCCATGCTGTACGAGACCGTTTCGCAGTGGAGTGCGGACGAAACCGCTTGCAATAACCTGCTTGCGGTATGGGATGGCCTTTTCGTCCGAATGCCTCTCGGCATACCGACGAGCGCGGACCTTATTGAGCAGATGCTCGAGCGTGCCCTCGGTCGACGATGAACGACCCCTCGCGGCCCGGCCCGCTGCGTTCATGAGAGCCCGACTGCGTCCTTATCACGTCGAGCAGTGCATCTGGCACCCACATGGTGATTGACCATTGTTGGGATGTGTTGGGGCGCTCAATATTTAATGGGGGGGGTCGATGTGCTGATCGTGGGGACTGAGGGTCCTGTTGCCGCATCTGTGCGGTCTGGTGGTCGGTGCGGCCCGTGGTGCCAGCTCCGTCGTCGGTATCGAGGCTGCGGCCGGTAATGACCCGGGCACCATTGCTGCTGACAGCTCCCTGACCGCTGCGGCGGCGTCCGGCAGCCGTTCAAGTACCCGGCACCGTCGCAGCCTTCCCTCCATCAGTCCTCACACCGGCCATAGGTCGGCAGCCAACGCGATACTCCCGCAACGATTCCCGTAGCTCACCACTCCGTACTTGCTGACCGATCAGAGTGCGAACACATACTCACGCTCTGTCATCGGCCGGTATCCGGTTGCGGAATCGGTCGGATTCGCTGGGGCCGTTCGGCATGAACGGATCGGTGTCGCGGTGGTACGGGCCGGGTTTCGGACGGGGTTCGCCGCCGGGGAAGGCGAGGCGGGCGATGGTGCGGTGGACCATGGCCCACTGCCGGGTGAGGGGGCCGGAGTTGTAGGGGAGTTGGTAGCGTTCGCAGAGATCTTTGACCCGAGGGGCGATTTCGGCGTAGCGGCTGCTCGGCATGTCGGGGAACAGGTGGTGTTCGACCTGGTAGCCGAGGTTGCCGCTGATGATGTGGAACAGGGGGCTGCCTTCGATGTTGGCGGCGCCGACCAGCTGCCGGGCGTACCAGCCGCCACGGGTTTCGTTATCGACTTCGTCTTGGCTGAAAGTGTAGGTCTGGTCGGGGAAGTGGCCGCAGAAGATGATGCCGTGTGCCCACACGTTGCGAATGATGTTGGCGGTGAAGGTCGCGGCGACGGTGGCCAGGAAGGTGCGTTCGGCTCCGGGGAGCAGTCTGTCGAGCAGGTTCGCGGTCGCGCTGACGCGGCGCTTGCGGCTGATTGCCCTGAGGCCCTTGCCGATTCGTGAGGACTGTGGCTGCGGCAGTCGCCCGCGGAGCAGGAGTTGGGCAGCGCCGAACGCCGCCGCGCTCACCAGTGGCCAGCCGATATAGTCCTTGGTGATCTGCGCTCGTGCCTTGCCTGCGATGCCTTTGAGGTCCTGCCAGACCTCGGGCATCGGTTTGTCCCCGGCGCGGATGGCCTCGATGTCCAAATCGTGCACGGCCACCCCCCATTCGAAGAAGGCCATGAGCAGCACGTTGTAGAACGGCTGAGCGAGGTAGACCGGACTCCACTTCTGGTTCGGGTCGATCCGCATGATCTCGTAGCCGAGATCCTTGTCCTTGCCGCGGATATTGGTGAAGGTGTGGTGAATGTAGTTGTGGGAGTGCTTCCATGCCTCCGCGGTGGAGGCGGTATCCCAATCCCAGACGGTCGAGTGGATGTCCGGATCGTTCATCCAATCCCATTGGCCGTGCATGATGTTGTGGCCGATCTCCATGTTCTCCAGGATCTTCGCCATGCCCAGGCAGGCGGTGCCCGCCAACCAGGCCGGGGGAGAGACCGAGCCCAGCAGCAGGGTCCGGCCGGCGACGGCGAGCTGGCGCTGGGCGGTGATCACGGATTTGATGTAGCGGCGGTCGCGGTCACCGAGGTCGGCGTAGACCTCGGCGTGGATGGCGTCGCATTCCTCGGCGAGCTGTTGCAGCTGCCGATCACTGAGGTGCGCAAGGGGATTGGGTGCAGTCACGGTGGATCCTTTCGATCAGAGGTCGATGTCGATGTCGCCTTCGGCGGTGTTCACACAGATCCGCACCGCTTGGCCGGTGGGTTCGCCGATCTCGCCGGTGCGCAGATCGCGCAGTTTGCCCGAGCGCAGGACACCGGTGCAGGTATGGCAGATGCCGATCCGGCAGCCGTGCCGCAGATCCAGTCCGGCCTGTTCACCGGCGACGAGAATCGGTGTGCCGCCGTCACATTCGGCGTCGACGCCGCTGCGCCGGAAGTGCACCAGCCCGCCCTGCCCGCTGTGTTCCGCGCCGCCGATGATCGGCTGAAAGCGTTCCATATGAAGTCGGCCCGCAATGCCGTGCGCGTTCCAGTGCGCGGTGAGCGCGTCCAGCATTTCCGGCGGGCCGGAGCAGAACGCCTCTCGTTCACGCCAATCCGGGCACAGGGTGTCCAGATCGCCGGGTGTGAGCCGCCCGTGTTCGCCGGTCAGCCGGATATCCAGCCGCAGACCCTCATGGCGGCGATCCAAATCCCGCAGCAGCGCATCGAACATCACCTGCGCGGGCTCGTGCGCCGAATGCGCCACGACCACATCGCCGAGCTCCCCACGCCGATCCAAACTGCGCAGCATGCCCGCGATCGGCGTGATACCACTTCCGGCGCTGAGGAACAGCAGCTTCGCGGGTGTCGGTTCGGGCAGGGTGAACACGCCCTCGACCTCACCGAGCCGAACCACCTCGCCCGGCTGGATCTTCCGGACCAGATACGGCGAAACAACCCCGCCCTCCACGACTTTCGGCGTCACCGATATCAGCCCGTCCGCCGCATCCGGATCCGAGGTCAAAGAGTATGCGCGCCAATGGAATACACCATCGATGAGCACCCCCAGTCGCACGTACTGACCCGGCCGGTGCCCACCCCAGTCGTACCCGGGCCGGATGAACACCGACGCCGCCTGCGACCCCTCCGGCAGCACCTTCTCCACGCGCCCGCGCAACTCCCGCGTGGTCCACAGCGGGTTGATCATCTCCAGGTAGTCGTCGGGTCGCAGCGGTGTGAACAGATGTCTGACAGCTCGCAGGAGTAACCGTCTCCCGCGCGATACTTTCGGTCGAGCACCCCGTTCCGCCATGTCTTGAGACGTAACACCTGTGCACTGAATCAAACCCCGGTGGTGAGATCTCCCTACAGATCGCCAAAAATATTGCCGCTTTCGGCGGAACGCTTGTTCTCTCTACCAACACGATGGTCGATTGTGAGGGCGGTTATGGGTGAACTGCGGTGTCAGCCGAGGTTCAGCAACCAGCGGGAAGGCGGCTCCGGCGAATGACCGTGCGGCAATGGTATCGACCTGCTCCGGCGGATGAGTTCGCCCCGTCGAACACTCCGAGTGACCCGCACCGCCCCGTTCCTCCTGCTCGCACGGCGAGAGCCGCCACGCGTGAGCGACCCCGGGGGGCACCGGCGCGGCGGGGAGTTGCCACTCAAGGATTCGGCGCTCAGGCATCAACGCTGCTGTTCAGGACCGGCCGGGGCTGTTGCGGCTCCCGACGACGATGTCGCGGTCGGGGAGTGGGTGTCGGTCGCCGGGTGAAGCCACGCCGCGAGATTGTGGATGTAGTCCCGGTAGATCGTCAGGCGAGTCGGGTCGGCTTTTATCTGTGAACCCGGCGGCTCGCTGACGAAGGACGGCGCACCACGATCGAGATCCCAGTTGTAGTCGGCGAAGTGGTGGAAGGTCGATTCGGCGAGGGCACGGCCCATCGCGCGTCCTGCCGAGGTGATCTCCCCGTCCAGTGCCACGGCAAGGTTGAATAGGTTGCCGGACACCGTACTTCGGCCCTGGGCGAGGACGGTGGCGCCCGGCACGCACGCCGAGACCGCGCCCTCGTGCGGGTGGGCGGGAAACCATTCGATGCGGCCGCTGGCCGTCGCGGTGGTGCGCAACAGCGGGTGGACCGGTTCGCCGGTGATGACGGGCTGATAGTCGCCATTGTGACCCGAGTGGTAATTCGGCCACGAGATCGTCGGCGTGTCCTGGTCGTCGCGCACGCTGCGGGGATCGGGGTTGCGCTGGTGAAAATGGTTCACCTCACCCAGGGATCCCAGTCCCAATAGGCTGCTCCCCAAATCCTGGTGGTCGCGTGCGGTCAGCACCCCGCCCCCGCGCTCGCGGAACCGCACGATGGCCGGCGACTCGGCAGCGGTGAGGCCGTCGCCGATATCGACCGCCAGCAACCACAATTGGTCGAAATCCAGTTCGTCGACACGGCTCAGGATGGGGTCGTCCTCACCGCGACTCGTGCGGTCGCGCGCGGTGACCTCGTGGCCCGCGGCGCGCAACTCGTCGGCCAGTAGCGCGAACCGGGTGATGTCCCAGTCGTCGGGATGCGCTGTGATGGTGGTTTGCAGCAGAATTTTCGACATCGAAATGTCCTTCCACCCTTACTCTTTCGGCTCGACGCGGACGCGACGGTCCGCCCGGGCGAGCAGTTCGTCGTCATCGACGAGAACGAGCATGGGCTGCGTCGGATCGCAGACCATGGTGACCACGAAGCGAAGTCCGGCATCGTCGCGATTGTTGCCATCCGAATAGTGGATGATGTCGCCGCCGGGCTCCCAGAAGGCTTCTCCGGCTTTGATGACGCGAGGAGGTTCGCCCTCGAGTTCGAACAGCATTTCGCCTTCGATCACATAGCCGAACGCGGGGCCGCCGGGATGCCGGTGCGGTGGCGCGCCCGGATCGCCCGGGGGATAGGCGATCACCACGGTCATCGCATGTGCCCCTTGGGGAATGAATGGTGGCGTGGTCTCTTGAACGACGGTCAGTGCGGTCTCCCACACGCTGTTGCGTGCTGTTTCGCTGGTCATCGGGTTCCTTCGCTCGCATTTCCGGCTGGTTCCACAACTAGGACCGGATAGGCCCCCGTCGTGTGACAGCCGGGCCGAAAGGTCTTGTCACAGTTCGGGGCGATCTCCGGTCCAAGTTGCTGACACCACCGCACGACTTGTCGAGAAGAGGTTCGAACATGGGCATCAACGGCGCTCCTGCCATCGAGACATTGGAGGATCTGCGTCGCCATCTGCAGTGGGCCATCGAGCTCGAGCATGCGACCATCCCGCCGTATCTGTGTGCGCTGTACTCCCTGGAGCCGGGCAGCAATATCGAAGCGGCGCAAGTGATCAGCAGCGTGTTCGTCGAGGAGATGCTGCATCTGGCGCTCGCGGCCAATCTGCTGAACGCGGTGGGCGGCGAGCCCCGGCTCGACACACCCGAACTGTTGCCCGCGTATCCGCACGCGCTACCGCACGGGGATCGATCCCTGCAGGTGCGGCTCGCGCCCTTCGGACCCGAAGCGCTCGAGCTGTTTCTGAGCATCGAGCGGCCCGCCACGGCGCAGGCGTTACCGGAGTCGGACGGGTACCACACGATCGGGCAGTTCTACGTTGCCCTCGAACTGGGTCTTCGTACCCTCGTCGACACCCTGGGCGAGGAAGCCGTGTTCTGCGGCGACCCGAACCGGCAGCTCAATGAAATGCACTTCAGTAGCGGTGGGGGACAGGTGATTCCGGTGCACGATCTCAAGTCGGCGCTGGCCGCCTTGGCGGAAATCGTCGAGCAGGGCGAAGGGGCAGCGCGGACCGAGGTGTGGGACGGGGAGAAGGATGTCTTCCACCCCGAGCGAGACCAGGTAGCGCACTACTACCGCTTCGTCGAATTGAAGCAGGGTCGGCGTTTCCAGCCCGGTGACACTCCCGAATCCGGGCCGACCGGCGAGCCGATCGTGTTCGACCCCGACCGGATTCTGCCGATGCGGCCCAACCCCCGAACGACCGACTATCCGGAGGGCAGCGCGGTCCGCCTCGCGCAGGAGGAGTTCAACAACACCTACTGCCTGCTGCTGTATCTACTGGAAGACGTCTTCAACGGCAGTCCCTCGCAGATGAGGGACGCACTGGGCGCGATGTACGCCTTGAAGTCTCAGGCCCAGGCGCTCATGGCGATGCCCAGCGGTGACGGATTGACTACCGCAGGACCGACTTTCGAGTACGTGGCACCCGAAGATCGGGCGTAGGACAGCAGATGACTCGACATCCCGCGTGGACCGAGCCGGTGAGCGCTCTCGGTCCGATCAAGTGCATCGACGCCGGTGTACTCAGTGTCGCCTACGCCGAATTCGGTTCCGCCACTGGGCAACCCGTCGTACTGCTGCACGGCTGGCCGTACGATCCCTACAGCTACGCCGAGGTCGGGCCACAGTTGGCGGCGGCCGGATACCGGGTGCTGGTGCCATTTCTGCGCGGCTACGGGCCCACCACGTTCCTGTCCGAACAGACGCCGCGCAACGGTCAGCAGTCGGCGATCGCCCGCGACATCCTCGACTTCATGGACGCGCTGGAAATCGACCGGGCCATTCTCGGCGGATTCGATTGGGGCGCACGAGCGGTCGACATCATCGCGGCGTTGTGGCCGCACCGATGCAAGGCGATCGTCGCGGTCAGCGGCTATATCGTCACCCAGCGAGACGCGCAGCAACAGCCGCTCGCACCGGAGGACGAACGCAGCTGGTGGTACCAGTACTACTTCGCCACCGAGCGCGGGCGTCTGGGCTACAGCCGCAATCGCCACGCCTTCAACAAACTGATCTGGCAACTGGCGTCCCCGCTATGGGATTTCGATGCCGCGACCTATGACCGCACCGCCGCGGCCTTCGACAATCCGGACCACGTCGACATCGTCATCTCCAATTACCGCTGGCGACTGGGCTTGGCGACCGGAGAGCCCCGATACGACGGCTACGAACAGCAGCTCGCCACCGGACCCGCCATCGCCGTGCCCGCGATCACCCTCGCGAGCGACTTCGACGGGCATGCCAAAGACGGCAGGGCCTATCGGGGCAAGTTCACCGGCAGATACGAACATCGGATCCTCGACGGTATCGGGCATAACGTCCCGCAGGAGGCGCCCACCTCGTTCGCTCGGGCGATCATCGACGCAGACCGCCTCTGAGCAGGCCCTGTCACAAGATTCGCGCCCACTCTGTCCTTGATACAGCGGAGTCTCACCGGCCCCGCAGCAACGTTCCAACGGAAGGATTTCAGCATGAAGATCGTCGTCATAGGCGGTACCGGGCTGATCGGCTCGAAGGTCGTCGCACGCCTGGGCGAGCACGGCCACCAGGCCGTCCCGGCCGCACCGAACACGGGCGTGAACACCCTCACCGGCGAGGGCGTCAAAGAGGTGCTGCAGGACGCGAATGTCGTGATCGATGTCTCCAATTCGCCGTCCTTCGCCGATAACGATGTCATGGAGTTCTTCCGGACCTCCACGACGAATCTGCTCGAGGCGGCCGGAGCGGCCGGGGTCGGTCACTACGTCGCGCTGTCGGTGGTGGGGGCGGATCGGTTGCCCGACTCCGGATACCTGCGGGCCAAGGTCGCGCAGGAGGAGTTGATCAAGGGTTCGGGACTGCCGTACTCGATCGTGCACGCGACACAGTTCTTCGAATTCGCCGGTGGTATAGCGGATTCCGCGACCGTGGATGGCACGGTGCGGCTGTCGAGCGCCAGTATGCAGCCGATCGCCGCGGCGGAAGTGGCGTCGGCGGTCGGGCGTACGGCCGCCGGTGCGCCGATCAATGGCACCCTCGAGGTCGCGGGCCCCGAGGTCTTCGCCCTCGATCAGTGGATCGGCACGGTGCTGGCCGCGCGTTCGGATCCGCGCACGGTGGTCGCCGATCCCCAGGCTCGCTATTTCGGGTCGCTGCCCAAATTCGAACTGCTGCCCGGCCGTGATGCCCAGCTGGGGCAGATCCGACTCTCGGAATGGCTGTCCGGCAATTGATCCGAGCGCGCGGGCGGCCGATCGGCCGCCCGCGCGTTATGCCTGAATCTCGAAGGGAACGAATCGATGCTCACATCGTCCGAACGTCAGATCGCGACGTCGGTTCTCGTCGTCGGCACCGGTGGTTCCGGCCTGCGCGCGGCGATCGAATTGGCCGAGCGCGGGATCGACGTACTGGTGGTCGGCAAGCGCCCCAAGGCGGACGCGCACACCACGCTCGCCGCCGGTGGTATCAATGCCGCGCTGTCGACAATGGATGTCGAGGACAGCTGGCAACAGCACGCGGCGGACACGATCACCGAGAGCTATCTGCTGGCCCGGCCCGATACCGTCCGGGTGGTCGCCGAGAACGCCGCGCGCGGAATCGACGACCTGGAGCGGTGGGGTATGCCGTTCGCTCGCGAGTCGGACGGGCGGATCTCACTGCGATTCTTCGGCGCGCACACCTACCGGCGCACAGCATTCGCCGGTGACTACACCGGTCTCGAGATTCAGCGGACCCTGGTGAATCGGGCCGCGCAGCTCGGCATCCAAATTCTCGACACCTGCTACGTGACTCGAATCCTGGTGCGCGACAACGCGGTATTCGGCGCGTTCGGATTCGATCTCGACAGTGGTGAGCGCTATGTGATCCGCTCCGACGCGGTGATCCTGGCCGCGGGCGGGCATACCCGAATCTGGCGTCGCACCTCATCGCGGCGCGATGAGAACACCGGCGATTCCTTCCGGCTCGCGGTGCTCGCGGGCGGGCGGATTCGAGACCCCGAGCTCGTGCAGTTCCACCCGTCCGGGCTCCTCGAACCCGAGAACGCCGCCGGCACACTGGTTTCCGAGGCCGCGCGCGGCGAAGGGGGAATCCTGCGCAATGCCGAGGGCGAGCGATTCATGAAGCGGTACGACCCCGAGCGCATGGAGCTCTCCACCCGTGACCGGGTCGCACTGGCCGCCTATACGGAGATCAAGCAGGGCCGGGGAACCCCGAATGGTGGTGTCTGGCTGGATATCTCGCATCTACCCCGCGAGACGATCATGCGCAGACTGCCGCGGGTCTATCAGACGATGCTGGAGCTGCAAATGCTCGACATCACGCGCGATCCGATCGAAATCGCCCCCACCGCACACTATTCCATGGGCGGGGTATGGGTCCGTTCCGAGGATCACGGCACCGGCGTCGACGGACTTTACGCGATCGGCGAGGCTTCCAGCGGTCTGCACGGCGCCAACCGGCTCGGCGGCAATTCCCTGATCGAACTACTGGTCTACGGCCGGATCGTCGGCGAGGCGGCCGCACGCTACTCGGCCGAACTGCCCGCGCAGCGCCGGTCCGAGGGCGCACTCGGTGAGGCACGTACCGAGATCGATGCCCTGCTGGCCGCCGACGGGCGCGAGAACGTGCGTGCGCTCCAGCGCGCGTTGCGCGACACCATGACCGAGTACGCCGGGGTGGTGCGCGACGAAGCCGGGATTCGACAGGGGCTGAGCGAACTCGACGAGATCGAGGATCGCATCACCGATATCGGCGTACATCCCGATGCCGCCGGTTTTCAGGATCTGGCGCACGCGTTCGATCTGAAATCCTCGGTCCTGGCGGCCCGCGCGACATTGGAAGCCGCGCTCGAACGCCGTGAAACCCGTGGCTGCCACAACCGTTCGGACTATCCCGATCTGGATCCGGCATTGCGGGTGAACCTGGTGTGGGCCGGTCCCGGCCGGCTCGAACGGGAGCAGATCCCCGAGGTCCCGGACGATATAGCCCCGCTCATGCGGGACGTGTCCACGGCTGGGAAGCTGGTCGAATGATCGCCTCATGAGCACGCCCTCGAACCCGGAGCTGGGAAAAGCGATCCGCGACTTCTCCCGGCTCCGCGGCCGGCTGTTCGGCATCGCCTACCGAATGCTGGGCACCGTCGCCGATGCCGAGGACATCCTGCAGGACGTCTGGGTGAAATGGCAGTCGTACGAGGACCGTGATTCGGTGCGCGATGCCACCGCCTTCCTGGTGACCATGACCACCCGGCTCTCGATCAACGCGACCCAGACCGCGCGGGTGCGCCGGGAAACCTATGTGGGCCCGTGGCTGCCCGAACCGGTCGACACCAGCGCCGATCCCTCGCTGGGTGCGGAACGGGCCGCGGCGCTGGAGACCGCGGTGCTCGTCGTGCTGGAGAAGATGAGCCCGACCGAGCGAGCCGCGTTCGTGCTGCGCGAGGCGTTCGAGTACCCGTACGACGACATTGCCGAGATCCTGCGGATGAAGAAGCCAGCCGCTCGCAAGCTGGTGAGCCGGGCACGGCAGGCCATCGCGTCCGATCGGCAGACACCGGTGGACAGGCTGGATCAGCGTCGCCTGCTCTCCGCGTTTCTGGTCGCCGCGCGAGCCGGTGATTTCGATGCCCTCGAAACGCTGTTCGCCACCGATGTCGCCAGCTACTCCGACGGTGGCGGCAAGGTGCGAAACGTCTCGCGCATACCGGTATTCGGTCGGGTGCGGGTGGCCAAGTACGTGGCCGCTTTCGCCTCACACTTCTGGAACGGTGTCACCCTGGACTGGGTCGACGCCAATGGTCGTCCGTCGGTGCTGCTGCGCCGCGACGGGGCGCCGATCGCCTGGCTCGCCGTCGACCTCGCCGACGACGGGAGCATCAACCGGATCTACTGGGTGTTCAACCCCGCCAAGCTCATTCGAATCACCCAGGTCGTCGCGGACCGGGGCGAGTCCACCACCCAGTGAGTACGCCAGGGCCGTCGCCGAGATGATCGCGATCACCGCGACGGTCGCGGCCGGGATCTCGACGGTGGCCACCGGTGCGACGAGAATCGTTGCCGCCGTTGCGAACAGCACGCCCGGGCGAACCCGCGGCGATGGCGACATCCCGGCGTGAGCGGCCCACAGGAACGTCATGAACAGGGCTGTCGGAATAGCGACGGCGTAGCCGACCACGAGCGGTGAGCCGCCGTGTTCCGCGCCATTGCGCACCGCCACCTCCAAGCCCGCGCCGAGTGCCGCGAGCGCGGCGAAGATCGCGTAATGGCTGTAGCCCCAACGGAAAGACCAGGTCCGTCGATCCGCCAGGGCGTCGCCACCGGGCTGTAGCTCATAGAGCCACCACAGTGTGAACAGCAGTACCAGCCCCGAGAGGGCGACCTCGATCAGCGCCGGGCTCCAGTCGTTCTCGAGTGCGTCGGCCACACCGGTCGATACCGCGAGCACGCTCTCGCCGAGCAGGATGATCGTGAAAAGCGTGTAGCGCTCGGCGATATGGTGCGGATGCCATGGGGTGCCGTTCGCCCGCTCGGCCCACGCGGGTACCGAGAGTTCGGCCACGACCAGGGCGGGGAATGTCCACCACGAGAGGACGGCGGGCAGCGCCGCGAACTCGGTCAGCGCCAGTCGGGTCAGCCACAGCACCTGCAATACCGCGATACCCGCCGCATACCGCAGCGCGGTCCGGCGGCCCTGCGCGTCGCCGCGGGCTGCCCGGAGCCATTGCGCCACCAGACAACCGCGCATCACCACGTAGCCGATGGTGATCGCGGTGTAGTCGTCATGCTCGAACGCGGCCGGGACCCCCGCCGCCAGCACCAGCACCCCGGCCATCTGGAGCAATGTCAGCAGGCGATACGGAATGTCATCGGTGTCGTAGGACGAGGCGAACCAGGTGAAGTTCATCCATGCCCACCAGATGGCGAAGAAGACCTGGAGGAACGGCGCCAGCGCCGCCGCCGGATGGCCTTCGCCGATCGCGTGCCCGAGCTGGGCCACGATGCCGGCGACGGCGACCACGAAGGTCAGATCGAACAGCAGCTCCAGCTGTGTCGCCGCACGATGCGGTTCGTCGACAGACCGCCTGCGCATCCGAATACGCAGCGGCCCCTGTTGTTTCCTGTCGGCCGGGACCGGTGACGAGGTCATGTTCATCGTCGGCAACTCCTGTGATTCGTCGGGCACCACAAACCAGGACAGTGGAACCCCGTCATTTGTGACTCTCGCCGGGTGCGGGACGCCGAAGGGCCCGAACGCGCAGTCGACCCGGTGAAGTCGAATGGCGTTCGGGCCCAACCGCTACCGCGGACTAGCGCGCCGAAACGGTCGCGTACACCGCATCCAGGATCGATGCCGCCACCGCATCCGGTTGCGAGACACTCAGCGCGTGGGACGCACCCGGAACTTCCCGGATCGCTTCGGCTCCCGCCCGCTCGGCCATGAACCGGTGCAGGGCCACCGGAATATTGCGGTCCCCGTCGCTGAAGGCGAACCACGACGGAATCGACTGCCATGCCGGGGTTTCGGTGGGCAGCCCCGTGCTGAGAGCGATTTCGGTGACGGGACGCTGGGTCGCGCTCATCACGGCCGCCTGGGTCTGAGGCACATCGGCGGCGAACTGCTGGTGGAAGACATCGGACCGGATGGTGAACTCGTTGCCGCCGCTGCTGACCGGGTATGCGGTCAGTGCCTCGCCGAGGGTGCTGCCGGGAAACCTGGTCGACAGCGCGAGCGCGGACTCGCCCTGCTCGGGCGCGAAGGCGCAGACGTAGACCAGCGCGGCCACCTTATCGCCGCCACCGGAAGCGGCCTCGGTGATCACCATCCCGCCGTACGAGTGGCCCACGAGCACTACGGGACCGCTGATCCCGGCGAGCACATCGCGCAGGTACGCGGCATCGCCCGCCACACTGCGCAGCGGGTTGGCGACAGCGACGACATCGATCGGATGCACACGCAGTCTTTCCGCGACCCCGGACCAGCTCGCGGATTCGGCGAAGGCGCCGTGCACGAAGACAACGGTCGGTCTCTGCAAGTTCATATCGTTCTTCTTTCTCGAGTCAGTGCAGTGCATTGCGCAGCACGTGGATGGCCTGCTCGATCGCGGCGCTCGCGGCGGCGGTCGGGCGGACGGGGTTGAGCATCATGAAGTCGTGCAGGGTGCCGTTGTAGCGGGCACTGGTGGTGCGTACTCCGGCCGCGATGAGCTTGCGGCCGTAGGCTTCTCCTTCATCGCGCAGGACGTCGTTCTCATCGACGATCAGGAACGCCTCGGGCAGCCCGGTGAGATCCTCGGTGCTCGCGCGCAGCGGCGAGGCGGTGATTTCCGCGCGCTTGTCTTTCCGGGGCAGGTAGGCGTCCCAGAACCACGCCATGGCCTTGGCCGTGAGGTACGGCCCATCGGCGAACTCGTGATAGCTCGCGGTGTCCTGACCGGCATCGGTGACCGGGTAGTACAGCGACTGGTGCACGAACCGCACATCACCGCGCTGTTTGGCCAGGATCGTCAGGGCCGCGGTCATATTGCCGCCGACGGAATCGCCCGCCACCGCCAGCCGCGTCGCATCGAGTCCCGCGTCGGCACCGTGTTCGGTGATCCACCGCGCGGTGGCGTATGCCTGTTCGATCGCGACCGGATAGCGGGCCTCGGGCGAGCGGTCGTACTCGACGAACACCACCGCCGCCCCCGCGCCCACGGCCAGCTCACGCACGAGTCGGTCGTGGGTACCGGCGTTGCCGAGGATCCAGCCGCCGCCGTGGACATATAACACCGTCGGCAACATCCCTTGTGCGCCTACCGGTTTGACGATGCGAACCGGTACGTCGCCGACCGTGGCGGGCACGGTGATCCACTGCTCCCGCACCGGGAGCTTGTCGATCGGCCCGGCCTGAATATCGTCGAGAACCTTACGAGCTCCCTCGGGGCCGAGCTCGTACAGGTAGGGCGGGCCGGCGGTGGCGTCGGCGAGCTGCCGCGCGGGAGGTTCGAGGATTGGCCTGTGCATTGGACTGCCTTTCTGTGCTGACATACCAAGGACCGCGCAGTTCTCGAAGTTCGTGACAGGCGGCACGAAATCCCTTGCGGGGGATCACCTTTGTGCGGAGCGGGTGCGGACGTCAGCGGCGAGCAGGCTTTCCAGCGGTGCGACGGCACCGTCCCGCGCGGCATCGAGGAAGGCCCTCAGCAAACGGTCCCGGGACTCCCGTCGCACCGGAGAGTGTCGTGTCTCGGTGAGGTGTGCGCGAGCTCGCCGGCCGAGCTGGCGGGCGTTGGCCTCACTGATGCCGAGCCGCTGGGCGATATCGCGGAACGGATAGTCGAATGCCTCGCGGAGTACGAAGACGGCGCGTTCGGTGGGCGACAATCGTTGCAGCAGAAGCAGAACGGCATGTTCGAGGTCCGCGGACCGTTCGACCCGCAGCGCGGGATCCTCGGATGTGGCGACCTGCCCCGGTAGCCAATCATCGACCGGAACCTCGCGGCGGGCGCGGGCCGACCCGGCGGCATTGAGCGTGAGCCGGGTCGTGACCGTCGCCAGGAAGGCGATCCGATCACGCACCAGCGCTCGATCCGTGCGCTGCCAGCGCAGCCAGACATCCTGAACGACATCCTCCGCGTCGGCGGCTCGGCCCAGGATCCGATACGCGATACCGAACAGGCGGGGCCGAACGCACTGAAAGTCCACCGCGTATCCGGCGGTCTCCGGCGCCGAGTCGGCCTGCTCGGGCATGACGAGTGTGGTGCTGGCCAAGGTCATAGGTGTCGTCCTCTCCTGGTGGCCTCGACCGCCACGTGCCTCGGCGATCGATTCGGCGGCCCGGATGAGCCGCACAACCAACCGTCGTCCCGCACGGATGCCGTTCGCGCCCTGGGAGATCCCGGGTGAATCACTGGTGCGTCACCGCCAGGGACACGTGCGTCGCTGGTGGGGCAGGGACATCGCCGGTCATTCGGTGCGGTCACGCGGGCGCGGGCAGACACCGCGGGGGTGAGCCTCCCGGCTCGATACACGGGGGTGACATCATGGGTGGGCCGGCGCTGGATGGGGTCGGGCATTTCCGATTCGGTGGTGGTGGTGATGTCGGGCAGCGACCCGCTGCGCGCATTGCGCGGCAGGCGTAGTGAGAGCGAGCGGCTGGATCGGTTGCTGTCCGAGGCTCGGTCCGGTCGGAGCCAGGTGCTGGTGCTGCGAGGTGAGGCGGGGATCGGAAAATCCGCGCTGCTGGACTATCTGGCGCAGCGGGCGGTCGGCTGCCGGATCGCACGGACGACCGGTGTCGAATCCCAGATGGAGCTCGCATTCGCCGGGCTGCACCAACTGTGCGCGCCGATGATGGACCACCTCGAGCGACTTCCCGCTCCGCAGCGTGATGCGCTGGCTGTCGCGTTCGGCCTGCGCACCGGTAGCGCGCCGGACCGTTTCCTGGTCGGGTTGGCGGTCCTGAGCCTGCTGGCCGAGGTGGCGGAGGAGCAGCCGCTGGTCTGTGTGGTGGACGACGCCCAGTGGCTCGATCAGGTCTCCGCGCAGAGCCTGGCCTTCGTCGCTCGCCGACTGCTAGCGGAGCGGGTGGCATTGGTATTCGCGGTGCGCACCCCGGCTCCGGATACAAGCGATGGCCCGCTCGCGGGTCTTCCCGAGCAGGTGCTGCGCAGCCTGCGCGACGGTGATGCGCGGGCGCTGCTGGAATCGGTGATCCCCGCGCGGCTCGACGAGCGCGTCACGGACCGGATCATCGCGGAGGCACGCGGTAACCCGTTGGCGCTGTTGGAGTTACCGCGCGGATTGACAGCGGCGGAACTGGCGGGCGGATTCGGACGGCCCGATGCCCGGCCGCTGGCGAGTCAGATCGAGCAGAGCTTTCTGCGGCGTATCGCCGCGCTTCCGGGCCCAGCGCAACGATTGCTGCTGGCCGCGGCCGCCGAGCCGGTGGGAGATGCGTTGCTGCTGCGGCGGGTAGCCGAGCGACTCGATATCGGGGCCGACGCCGCCGCCGCGGTTGAGGCGGCGGGGCTGATCGAATTCGGTGCGTGGGTGCGGTTTCGGCACCCGCTGGTCCGCTCGGCGGCCTATCGCTCGGCGGACGCCCGAGATCGCCGGGAGGTGCATCGTGCGCTGGCCGAGGCGACCGATCCGGCGTCGGATCCGGATCGCCGGGCCTGGCATCGCGCCAACGCGACGGTTGAACCGGACGAAGCGGTAGCGGCGGAGTTGGAGCATTCGGCGGACCGGGCACAGGGTCGGGGCGGGGTCGCTGCGGCGGCCGCGTTCCTGCGTCGTGCGGCCGGGCTCACCCCTGATCTGGCCCGGCGCGGCGTGCGGGCGGTGGCGGCGGCGCAGACCGCATTCGACGCGGGGGCGCCCGACGCGGCGCTCGAACTGCTCGCCGCGGCGGAGATGGGCCCGCTCGATGAGCTTCAGCAGGTGCGACTTGCCCGCCTGCGTGCCCGAATCGTGTTCGCGCGCAAGCGCGGTGGTGAGGCGCTGCCCCTGCTGCTCGATGTCGCCGGACGGCTCGAAGTCCTGGACGAGGAACTGGCGCGTGAGACGTATCTGGAGGCCATCGGGGCGGCGATCTTCGCCAGCCGCCTGAACGGGGTCGACGGCGTGCGCAAGGTGGCCGAGGCGGCTCGCGCCGCACCGCGGGGACCGCGGCCGCCCCGGCCGGCCGACGCGCTTCTGGATGGCCTCGCGGCGCGCTTCGCCGACGGTTATGCCGCAGGCGCCGCACCGCTCGAGCGCGCACTGCGGGCGCTTCGCGAGCAGAGCGGTGGTGCGGGGGAGGACATCATGCGCTGGCTGTGGCTGGCGTGGCCGGCGGCGGGCGAGATGTGGGATGACCAGACCTGGTATGAGCTGAGTACCCGAGGCGTACGTGCGGCACGTGAGACCGGCGCGCTCAACGTCCTGCCGCTGGCGCTGACTTTCCTTGCGGCCGTGCACATTCACGCCGGCGAATTCGATGTCGCCGAGGCGGTGATCGAGGAAGCCGACGCGATCACCAAGGCGACCGGCAATTCGCCCGTCGGATACGCCGCGGTGCTGCTCGATGCCTGGCGTGGGCAGGACACCCGGGTCGCGGCGTTGGTCGAGGCCAAGGCGCAACGGGCGGCCACGTGGGGTGAGGGGCGAGCGATCGGTCAGGGCTACTACGTGCTCGCGGTGCTGTACAACGGTCTCGGTCAGTACCAGGCCGCCCTGGCCAGTGCGGAAAAGGCTTGTGAGTACGACGATCTGGGGGTCTACGGGTTCTCGCTCTTCGAGCTGGTGGAAGCGGCCGCCCGTGCCGATGCTCGCGAGAGTGCCGCGGCCGCCGTGGCCGAACTCGAGATTCGAGCCGCCGCGAGCGGTACCGACTGGGCCTGGGGCGTACTGGCTCGGTCGCAGGCGTTGCTGTGCGACGGCGAGGCCGCGGACCTGTTGTATCGCAAGGCCATCGAGCACCTCGCACGCGGCCGGATCGCCGTTCAGCTCGCGCGTACACACCTGGTGTACGGCGAATGGCTGCGCCGCGAGGGGAGGCGCGTCGAGGCGCGCGAGCAACTGCGCATCGCGTACGAGATGCTGAACCGTTTCGGCGCAACGGCTTTCGCCGAGCGCGCGCGGCGCGAACTCCTGGTCACCGGTGCGGCGGTGCGGCAGCGCACGGTCGAGGCCCAGGCGGTTCTCACAGCACAGGAGACCCAAATCGCCACGCTCGCCGCCGACGGGCTGACGAACTCCGAGATCGGTGCGGAACTGTTCATCAGTGCCCGCACCGTCGAATGGCATCTGCGCAAGGTATTCACCAAGCTCGATCTCACCTCACGAAAAGAGCTCCGCGCCGCACTCGATCGCTGATCGGCCACGCAGGCTCGCTGATCGGTTGTGCGACTGGCGTTTTCATGTGGGGCAAAGGCGTCCGGCGGCGGGTGGGACCAGCCACGCTCTGCTTGACGCATACTCCGATGAGCCGTCTGAAACCCGGTGTTCCGTGCTCTTACCTCGTGACTCGGCCGGACGCCTTCATGAGCAAGGACAGCCCGCCTCGTCCAAATGTGACATCGGGCAACCGAAAACGTTCCCGCTACCAGTTCTGCCCGATTGCCCGAATCGATATCTCGCCGACGGCCACTCGGCGTTCGCGTGTGACGATATAGCCGATCGCGTCGGCGATGTCATCCGCGCGCAGCGCCGGCATCCATTCCAGCGGCTGGTGAGCGGTGTCGCCGACGGTGCCCGGCGCTATCACGCTGACCCGCACATTCTCGGAGAGCAATTCCTGGCGTAGCGATTCGCTGAAGCCATGGAGACCGAACTTGGTGAAGTTGTAGACACTGCCGGCCGGCCGGACGACTCGTCCGGCGAGTGAGCCCACATTCACCAGATCCGCCACCTGTCGTGGCGAGGTCGCGGCCGCGTCGATCAGGTAGGGGACCGCGGCGTGCGTAATGTGCAGCAGCGCGGACACATTGAGCGAGATCATCCGATCCCACTCCTCGATCGTGCTGTGCAGGGCCGTGTCGAGCACCATGGTGCTGGCACTGTTGACCAGGATATCGAGGCGGCCGAGCCGATCGTGGGTGTCCTCCACCGCCTGGTAGGCGAGTCCCGGCTCGGTGAGGTCGGCAGCCACCGCGATCGCGTGCCCACCCTGGTTCGTCAGGTCGCCCGCGATCCGGTCCAGGTGATCACCGCGACGTGCGACCAGGGCCACCGACGCGCCCGCGCGCACGAGGCCACGGGCGGTCGCCTCACCGATGCCACTGCTTGCGCCGGTGACGAGCGCTACGGCTCCGTCCAGCGGCCGATCCGACATGACTGCCTCATTTCCCTGGGTCCAGGACGCATTCGGCACGCAGAGCCGACGTATCAGCCTGACCGGTGATGCCGCCGACGTGACCCAGGGAGACACCCTGGTTCGAGGAGACCAGGGTGTACGCGGACCGGTGGACGACCCGGGTGGTTCGCGGCGTCATTGGTTGTGCGGCAGGGCACCTCGCAGTTGCCGCCGGGAAGTGACCGACAGCTTCGTGAAGATCTTGCGCAGATGCCACTCGACCGTGCGCGGGCTGAGGAACAGGCGCGCGCCCACCTCCGGATTGGACAGGCCCTCGCTGACCAGCAGCGCGATCTGCTGTTCCTGCGGTGTCAGCTCGTCGTCGGTCGCTTCGTCGGTACGCTTGCGCACCTTCTCACCGCTGGCGAGCAGTTCGCGACGGGCGCGCTCGGCGAACGCCTTCATGCCTATCGACACGAACATCTCGTACGCGGTGCGCAATTGCTCCCGGGCATCGACGCGTCTGGAGCGTCGTCGCAACCACTCGCCGTACAGCAGGTGGGCCCGCGCCAATTCCGGGCGCAACAGCGTCCGGCCCAACCGTTCGATCGCGGCGCGGTAGTGCTCGTCCGCATCGGAGTCGTCGGCCAGCAGCGCCTGACAACGGGCCGAAATCCCCAGTGCCCAATCTGTTTCGGCACCTGCGGCGGCTTCGACGAGTCGGTCGAGCGCCCCGCGTGCGACCTCGTTCTCGCCCGCCCGCACCGCTGCCTCGATGAGTTCGGGTAGCACCCACACCGACACGACCAACTGGGCGATCCGGGTGCTGGCCTGGGCCGCGGACAGGGCTTCCTCATAGCGGGCGAGCCCGTTGTAGAGGATCGCGGCCGCCCAGTGTGCGGTGGTGACGCCGGTCAATTGCCCGTCGGCGGCGGTCTGTTCGATGGTTGCGGTGATCAGCGCCGCGGCTTCGACCTCCGTGCCCTGCATCGCGGTCAGGATGACCGTGGTGTACGGCGCGAGCGGGATTCCCGTTGCGGCGGCGATGCTTTCGGATTCGGCGGCGATCCCGGCGGCGGTGGCGAAGTCCCCGACCAATGTGGTCGCGGCTCCCAGCGAGGCGAGGTAGATGGGCAGTTCGGTCAGGATCCCGGCGGTGCGCACCACCTCGGCCGCGCGGGCATAGGTCGCGATCATGACCTGTTCGTCCCAGACTGCCGGGCTCAGACCGCAGGCCGCCCAGCCCCACTTCAGGAGATCGGGGACGGGCAGGTCCACCAGGGCGGTCATCGCACGTCGCAACGCGGTGATCGCGGTGCCCCGACCGTCGGTCACGAGCAGTGCACAGCTCGCGAGCACCAGATCGATGGGACGCGGGTTACCCTGTGGCGGAGGCAGTTCCCGTATCGCCGCGGAAATCGCGCGCAGACTCTCGGCGTCGGCGGCACCCCACGCCGCTGCTCCCCAGGCGAGCAGATAGGTCTCGCGCGCGAGATCCATATCGAAGGGCTCGAGCTGGCGGGCCGCCGCCAGCAGTATCGGGGGCGCCTCGTCATTGAAGCCCGCCGCGTGGGCGATCCGGCCTCGTACCAATTGGGCTCGCGCGCTGAGTAATTCGCTCGGCTCATCGAGCTCGGCGATTTCGAGGAGTCGGCGCGCGGCGTCCAGGTCACCTGCCCGGACGCTGGCGTTCGCGGCGTCGACGGCACGCTCGGCGCGCCGAGCGGGGTCGGTGGTCAGTGCGACGGACCGCTGCAGGAAGGCCGCGGCGGCAGCGAGCCCGCCACGGGCTTGCGCACGGTCGGAGGATCGCGCGAGCGTCGCGGCGACGTTCTCGTCGGGTTCGGCGGTGGCGGACGCCAGATGCCAGGCGCGGCGGTCCGGGTCGACCCGCGGGTCGGTGACCTCGGCCAGCGCCAGATGTACGGCGCGACGATCCTCCTCCGCGGCGGCTCGGTATACGGCTGACCGGACGAGCGGGTGCCGGAAGGTCACGCGGACGTCGAACGACAGCAGTCCGTCGGTCTCGTCGTCCAGAGCGGCCGCTGGGGAGACGCCGAGCCGCTCGGCGGCACGCCACACGAGGGCGGGGTCTCCGACGGGTTCGGCGGCGGCGATCAACAGGAGCAGTCGGCTCTCCCCTGGCAGCTGTTCGATTCGTGTCAGGAAGCTCTGCTCGATGCGGTTGGGCAGCGTGTCGGTGTCCAGCAGGCCGAATCCGCCCGCCAGTTGGGTGACCGAGCGCTCGTGGGGGAGTTCCAGCAGGGCAAGCGGATTGCCCTTGGCCTCCGCCACGATTCGATCGCGAATGTGGTGATCGAGCCGGGTGGGGCTCGCCGAGTCGAGCAACGCCCGGGAGTCGGTCTCGCCCAGCCCGGTGACCTCGAGTTCCGGCAGTCCGAGCAGATCCTGCGCACGGTGCCGGGTGGCGAATACGAGTGCGACCGATTCCGCGAGCAGCCGCCGGGCCACGAAGCCGAGTACCTGTGCCGACGCTCGGTCCATCCACTGCGCGTCATCGATCACACACAGCACCGGGCCGCTATCCGAGACCTCCGACAGCAGACTCAGCACGGCCAGCCCGACCAGGAACGGTTCCGGTGGGTTGCCCGATCGCATCCCGAATACCGTCTCGAGCGCGTCGCGCTGTGGTGTGGGAAGGCCGGTCAGTCGATCCAGCAGCGGTACACACAACTGATGCAAAGTGGCGAACGCCAGCTCCAGTTCGGACTCCACGCCGGCCGCGGTCAACACTCGCAGGTCCGTCGCCGAGTTTCTCAGATACGCGAGCAGCGCAGTTTTTCCGACCCCCGGGTCACCATGCACGACGAGTACGCGACTTTCACCTGTGCGGACGCCTGCCAACAGGTGCTCGAGAACAGTGCACTCGGCTTCCCGCCCCACTAGTCCGACATGCTCCAGAAACGCCACCGTCGCCTGCTTTCACCGCGGTAAATCCGAGCTGGTAAATCCCAGCAATCACGGAGTAACTTACCCAGACTCATCATTGCGTGTGTGAATCCAGGTGAAGCCGAGGTGGTCCGGCTTGCGGTGCGATGTCGATATCGTTGCGGCGTATCGGATTACGGATGTTCCCGGATCGGCAAGCGAGCGCATGACCAGGTGAAGGCGATCGGTCTATCAGGCTTTGTCAGCGGGGCGGGGGATTCCTGCGACGATACGACGACGACGGAGCCGGCGGCGTCCGATAGCGGATCGGCGACCCACATCGGAGCCGTCACAACGGTCGCGATCGTCGTCACGGAAAGGGCAATGGCGTATCGGGGGTTTCTCAACATGGTGTAGGTCCATTCCGGATTCGGTCCGTCGGGTTCTCGGCCGCGGACTGCGGCAGCTACTTACGGCTCGGCCGGTGCGGCTGTGCAGCTCTCGCCAGCACACAGCGATGACCGTCAGGTATCCGGCCGCCACCGCGGCGATCGGCAGGAGTACGCCGATCGCCAGCAGGGGCATCAACGGCACGGTGTATCCCTTTGCATGAGATGTCGGGCGCCGACCGGCATCGGTTCGAGTGCGCCGGGCAGGGCGGTGCCGGGACATGTCCGTTTCGATCCCTCCGCGACCGCGTCGTCGCTCAGTACGATGGGGGTACGCGTCACGGCCTCGGCTCGTTCGACGGTGATGCTCGTAGTGCACATGAAACCAAGGACAGCGCCGCTCACCCGATTCGTGACGGGGGCGCGGAATCGGTTGTCCAGCTGTGTTTTCCGTCGGCGGCGAGCGTTCTCGGCTACCCCTGTCGCACACGGGCGCGCTGTTCGGTCGACAGGTCCCCCACGTCCACGCGACCCGGCCCTCTCGGCTAGGAGCTCGGCCGGCCTATCCGGTATCCCTCCCGGTGCGTGCCGCGCCGACCGTACCGGCCGGGGAGGCGAACGAGAGTCGTTGTGGCAAGGGACAGTCCCGGTCACCGAGATGGTTTTCAGCCCGTAATGCCTCAAGCTGCACCGCTCGAATGTCTCTGTCCCCCAATAAACTTCGGCCTATTGACATTTAGAGACCGATTGGTTGCAATCTGCGATGTGACCGAAACCCAGCATGTGCGCCGCACCCAGGCCGAGCGCACGGCATCCACGAAGGCGGCGTTGGTGGACGCGACGATCGACACGATCGCCGAGATCGGCTACTACCGTGCTTCCCTCGGCGAGATCTGTACCCGGGCAGGGGTATCCAAGGGCGGGCTGTTCCGCCATTTCGACTCGCGGCTCGCGCTGGTCGTCGAAGTCGCCGAAGAGGTCGGGCGCCGGCACCTCGCGGGCTTTCTCGCTCTCGGTGACGCGCCGGTCGAAGAGATGCTCGCGTTGACACGAAACCAGTCGCGAGCCCAGATCAACGCGGTCTGGTTCGAATTGCTGATCGCCGCGCGCACGGACGCCGAGTTGCGCGAGCAGCTCACTCCGGTGGCGGCCCGGCTCTACGCCGCCGTCGACGAGCTCGCGGTGGTGCCCTCGGTGGGCGCCGGAGTCGATCCCGCGGTGCTCCGGTTGATGGGCACCTCGCTGGTGCACATGTTCGACGGCGAGGCCGTCCTGCGCGAAGTCCTGCCGCGTCCCGAGCTCGAGGACGCTCGTTTACAGGCCGCGATCGGGCTGAGCAATGCCCTTGTCGCGCTTCGCCGTAACTACCCGTCCGTCGCCATCGAGCGATCCGACAAAGAGAGATAACCCCATGGCTCGAGACTTACCGCGTGACACATCCGCGGACTACATCGTGGTCGGCGGCGGCAGCGCCGGAGCGGCCGCCGCACGCCGGATCGCTGATGCCGGTGCCGAGGTCCTGCTGCTGGAAGCGGGTGGCCGCAACGACTCTCGGCTCGTCCGGGTGCCGGGCATGGTCGGGGCGATGCACGGGGTCGGCGCGCTGCAGCGCAGTGTCACCTGGCGACCGCGCACCAGCCCGCAACCGCATGCCGCCGACCGCCGGGTATCGCAGATGCACGGCCGCGGACTCGGTGGCGGCAGCGCCGTCAACGGGATGATCTGGTCCCGCGGGCACCACAGCAACTACGACGACTGGGCCGCGGCCGGATGCGTCGGCTGGAGTCACACCGATGTGCTGCCGATCTTCAAGCGCATGGAGGCGTTCGAAGACGGCGCGAACGACTACCGCGGCGGCTCGGGCCCGATCGGTGTCACCCGGGCGCGCGATCTCGCCGAGGTGACCGACGCCTTCCTCGACTCGCTCGCCACGACCGCGGGACTCGCCCGCAACCCCGACTACAACGCCGCCGAACAGGAGGGCGTCTCGGTCGCCCAATGGAACGCGGCCGGAGGGCGTCGGCAGAGCTCGGCAGAGGCGTACCTGCGTGATGCGCCGCCGAACCTGCGGGTGCGGACGGGTGCGCAGGTCACGCGGATCCTGATCGACAAAGGTGCGGCCGTCGGCGTCGAAATCGCCACCAAGCGAGGCACGGAACGTCTTGTCGCACACCAGGAAGTCATCGTGTCCGCCGGTTCGTTCCGGACCGCTCAACTGCTCATGCTCTCGGGAATCGGACCGGCAGCGCACCTGGCCGAACACGGCATCCCGGTACTCGGTGATCTGCCGGTGGGGCAGGGCTTGCAGGATCACGCCGTTGTCCCGGTGGTCTACAACGTGACCGAAGGTCCGATCCTGAGTCCGGCGAAGTTCGTCGCCGCGATGGCCAGGGAACGCCTTCGGGCGAACTCGACCTTCCTGGGCGGCTCATACATGGAGGGCATCGCCCACCTCAGGTCCGAGTTCGCGGACGCCATTCCCGATCTGCAGTTGTTCGCGACTCCGCTTGGTCGCCGCGGCGACGATGCCACGATTCCGGGGGTCCACCCCGATATCGACGGCGCGTGCTTCACGGTCTATCTGGTGCTGCTCTACCCGGAGAGCTCGGGCACGGTTCGGCTGGCCTCGCGCGATCCGCATGCCACGCCCGTGATCGACCCTCGCTACCTGAGCGCGTCCGCGGATCTCGATGTGCTGATGTCGGGGCTGGAGATCGTCCGCGAGGCGATGGCACACCCGGGGGCCGCGTCCTACGTCCGCGCCGAAGTCGCGCCCGGCCGCTCCGGCACCACGCCCGCGGCTGCCCGGGAGGACGCGCGCCGTCGGATCTCGAGCGTCTATCACCCGACCGGCACATGCCGGATGGGCGTGGATGAGCGAGCCGTGGTCGACCCCGTCTTGAAGGTGCGCGGCATCGAGCGGCTGCGCGTCGCCGACGCATCGGTGATGCCGTCCATTCCCGGTGGCAACACCAACGCGCCGTCGATGATGATCGGCGAGCGCGCCGCCCAATTGATCCTGGAGGACGCATGACCCCCCTGTTCGAGGTTGCCGTGATCGGCGCCGGCATCTCCGGTCTCGGCACCGCGATCACGCTGCGCGAGGCGGGGATCACCGACTTCGTGGTGCTGGAGAAGGCCGACAGCGTCGGTGGCGTGTGGCGGGACAACACCTATCCGGGGTGCGCGGTCGACATTCCGTCGATCGCCTACTCGTATTCCTTTGCGCCCCATGATAACTGGAGTCGAAAGTTCGCGCCGCAGCCGGAGATCCTGTCCTATCTGCGTGCGACCGCCGAGCGCTTCGGCGTCGGCGAGCATCTGCGTCTAGGCGTCGAGGTGTTCGAGGCGAGCTGGGATGAGCCGCAGCGGTGCTGGGTATTGGACACCAGCGACGGTGAGATCCGTGCCCGTTCGCTCGTCGCCGCCGCCGGACCGTGGCATGAGCCGAGCCTGCCCGATATAGACGGCCTCGACTCCTTCCCGGGGCCGGTGTTCCACACCTCGCGCTGGGATCATGAGGTCGATCTGACCGGACAGCGGGTGGCGATCGTCGGAACCGGAGCCTCCGCGATCCAGGTGGTGCCGAGCATTGCCGAACAGGTGGCCGAACTCCATGTGCTGCAACGGACTCCGCAGTGGGTGGTGCCCAAGATGGAGCCCGCGCCGTCCCGGATCACGCGACGCCTGGGTATGCATCGTCTGGGATGGGTGCACCAATTCAACCGTCGCCGTGAGGAATTGATTCTCGAACTCACCAATATCGCGTTCAATCATCGCTGGGGCCAGGCGGCCTTCAAATGGCTCGGACGCCAGAACATCCACGCGGCCATCGAGGACCCCGCATTGCGCGCCGCCCTCACACCCGAGTGGTCGGTCGGCTGTAAACGGCTGCTGATGTCGAGTGACTACTACCCGGCGCTCGCCCGCCCGAACGTCTCGGTCATCTCGACCGGCCTGACCGCCGTTCGCGGGAATACCCTTATCGGCGAAGACAATTCCAAAACCGAAGTCGATGTCGTGATCATGGCGACCGGATTCAAGATCCTCGACATGCCGATCGCGGGCAAGGTCCGGGGCAGTGACGGCCGCACTCTGTCCGAGCACTGGGACGGCAGCCCACAGGCGTACCTCGGAACCACGGTGCCGGGCTTCCCGAACCTCTACATCCTTTTCGGGCCGAACGTCTCGGCCGTCGCATCGGGGTTCCTGATCATCGAATCCCAACTGCAGCAAGTGATTCAGGCACTCACTCATCTGCGGCGCAGCGCCGCGACAGCGCTGGAAGTCCGGGCACATGTGATGCGGCAGTTCAACACCGACGTCCAAGCCGCGCTCCAGAGCACGGTCTACAACTCGGGCGGATGCCGCAGCTACTACTTCGACAAGAACGGCCGCAACGGCTTCTCCTGGCCCTGGTCCGCCCGTCGCCTCCGCCGCATGACCGCACGCTTCAACCCAGCGGACTACACCGTGACGCGAGCGTGAGCACGCCATGTCGATTCAGCGTGCTCGAACGAGTTACTCGGTGGAGGTGACCAGTGCCGGGTTGTTCTGTGCCGGAACGGTTTCGGTCTGACCCCGTACCGCGCCCGCGCGCCAGTAGCCGACCCCGCCGAGCGCCAGCAGGACCGCCAGCGTGCCGAGGGTGAATACCTCGAACTGGGTGCGGTTTACGCCCCAGACCGCCATGAAGTCGTAGTCGAGTCCGAACAGGCTGTCCAGAACGCCGGGGAAGATCGCCACGAGCGAGCCGAGCAGCACCCAGGCCAGGCAGATTATGCCCAGGGCGGCGAAACCACGATTGCTCACCGGCACCCGGAACGGCCGAGGCTGATCGGGGAATCGGGTGCGCAGGCGGATCGCCGCCGGGATCACCAGCAGATAGCTCAGCAGGAAGGTCGTGATCGAGATGCTCAGCACGACCGCGAAAACCGAAGCGCTGGAACCGGTTACCTGCATCGCCACGAGCATGAACACCGTCGCGACGACGCCGGAAAGGAGATTCACGCGCAGCGGCGTGCCGAGTCGGCGATGGAAGACGCCGAAGAACCCGCCGAAGAACGCGCCGTCCGCAGCCGCGACGGCCTGAACGCGGTCACTGATGATCATCCACGCCGAGCCCTGACTCATCAGGATCACGATGAACAGCACGGCCGCGACGGTCGCGAGTGGTTCGGCGGCCGGACCATAGACCGAGAACACGGTGCCGATGGCTTCGAGGAGTCCGCCGATACCGGTGATCTGGTCCTTCGGGACGACGACCAGGATCGCGAAGATCGGGATCAGGTAGCACGCGGCGGCGGTCAGGCAGGAACGCAGCAGCGAGATGGGGACGTCGCGGGCCGGATTGTCCATCTCCGCCGCTGCGGCGCTGGAGGATTCGAAGCCGAGGTAGGCGAACAGCAGGATCGGAGTGACTCCGAGCAGGCCGGTCATCGTGGGGCTGAAGTCGTCGAAGGAGAGTCCGGCGACGCCGTGCTGGATCGCGTACGCGACGGTGGTGGCGACGAAGAACAGCAGCAAGCCCAGTTTCAGGATCGCGCCGATGGTCGGAATCCATTTGCCCCGGCGCAGGCTGACGACCGCCGCGAGCACGGTCAGCCAGATGAAGCCGAGTTTGAACAGGTAATCGCCGACCGATCCGGCGGGCAGGGATCCGACGTGCTCATCCCAGGTGGCGGCGGCGAGAAACGAGATCGATCCGCCGACCCATACCGGTTGGGTGACCCAGGTGAGCAGCGCGGCGATGGCCCCGGCGCCGCGACCGAAAGCCGTGCGGACCCAGGTGTACGCGCCGCCTTCCTCGGTGAACGTCGAGCCGACTTCGGCGAAGATCAGGCCGTAGGGGAGCAGGAAGGTCACCGCGAGTACCAGGGCCCAGGTGAAGGTTTGTGCGCCGAAGGTGGAGACCTGACCGAGGGTTTCCAGGCCGACGACAGCGGCGATGATGAGGAAGACGATGTCGAAGCGGCGCAGGGCTTTGACCAGGTGCGCTGATTGTTCGGTCGCCAGGGCTGTCGGGGTGTCAGTCATGTCTGTCTCGATTCGGTGTGCCGAGAATTCTTTGAGATTCATCTCGATGAATGATGTTCAGCAAACAACGCCATCGTGTTCAGAACATGTGAACGGCCAATTTCGAGTCGTATGGTTTTTTGATGCAGATCATCGAAAATGGTGAGCCCCGGCGGACTCGCCATGCCACTCACGTGGCGAAGGTCGCCCGAATCCGGGTGGCGACCGCGCGCACTCGGGCGGTGCTCTGCACGCCTTTGAGGCTCGCGAGCACGACCGATAGCGGCTCGACCTCGTCGGCTATCGGGACGGTGACCACGCGCCCGCCGTCATAGGTGACATCCGAGGCGGGCAGCTGATTGAGGATCGAGAAGCCGTGACCGCGCGCCACCAGCCCACGCACGGCTTCGTAGCTGCCGGTCCGATACCGGACGGTCGGCGTGATGCCCGCGGCGGTGAACATCGCGAGGAAATAGTCGCGACTCACCGGCAGGTCGAGCAGGACCATCGGGTCATCGGCCAGGTCCCGCAGCGCAATCGCCGCCGCGCCCGCCAGTCGATGGTCCGGGGGCAGCACCACGTGCGGGGCGTACGTGGCCAACACCTCGCAGTCGAGATCGTCGGCGATGCCCAGGTCGTAGCACAGCGCCAATTCGCTGCTGCCATCACGCAACGCCGCCCGCACGGTGTCGGGCCGCACCTCGACGACATCAATCTCCAGCTCCGGATGTGCTTGCCCCACATCGGAAATGAGTCGGGGTAGCAGGAACGGAGTCAGCGTGATGAAGGACGCCAACCGCACCCGACCTCGGACCGCGTCCTCATGACCGCGCGCAGCGTCCAGGACATCGCCCAGATGCGCGAGCACGCCGCGGGTATCGCGCAGCATCTGCTCACCCGCGGCGGTGAGCACCAACCCGCGCGAGCGCTGGCGGATGAACAGGGGAGTGCCGATCTGGTTCTCCAACTGCGAGATCGACGACGAAATCGCCGATTGCGCCACCATCAACCGTTCGGCCGCGCGAGTCATGCTCAGGAACGTGGCCGCCTCGACGAAATACCGCAACTGCGTGAGGGTCACATCGGGTCGTCGCTGCGAGTTCATGACACCGCCGTGCTCTCGGCCGCCTCGAACTCATCTAGGTGACACCCGAGCATCGCCTCCAGGTACCGCAGCACACTGTTCCGTGCACCGATCGCGCTGATCCGGCGGTTGCGCGCGACGATATGCAACCCGAACGCATCCTCCAATCCGACTGCCGTCTGGGCGATTTCGTCCGCGGAGGCGGTGAAGGTGAACGCACCGTGACTGCGGCCGATCTCCAGCGCGGTGGTGTACAGCGACACCTCGAGATCGAACAGCGTGGTCATCAGCACCGAATGCCGGGGATTGCGACTGGCGTGCACATGTAGCTCGTACAGCACGACGCACAGCGGGTCGTCGGCGGAATCGGGGATGCCGAGTTGCACTGTTCTGCACAGCCTCTCGACCGGATCGGAGCATTCGCGCACGGCGTCGAGCCTGCGTCGATAGAACCGATCCACCGCCGCTTCGTGAACTTCGAGCAGCAGATCCTCCATCGAGGGGTAGTAGTAGCTGACCAGCCCCGCCGACAGTCCCGCCTCCTGCGCGACATCCTTGATGCGCAGCCCGGTCAACCCCCGCTGGGCGATCGCGGCTGTCGCGGCGGCCACCATCTCGTGCCGCCTGTTCTCCTGCTTCTTCGGACGCGCCATGTTCATCATTATTTATGAACTGCATCAGAAAACAAGTTCTGAGTTGACCTTTCTTGAAGTGGACAGATGGTCCGGGCTGGGCAATTATTTGAGATCAATCGCAAAGAACGGTTCGATCTGATCCCCACTCCAGTCAGGAGCCTGCCGTGCGTGATCCCCGGTACGACATCCTCTTCGAACCGGTCCGAATCGGACCGGTGACCGCCCGCAATCGCTTCTTCCAAGTCCCGCACTGCAACGGCATGGGCTACCGCGACCCCTCCGGCGAGGCATACATGCGGCAGGTCAAAGCCAAAGGCGGCTGGGCGGTGGTGTGCACAGAACAGGTCGAGATCCACCCCACCTCCGATATCGGCCCGTTCATCGAACTGCGGCTCTGGGACGACCAAGACCTGCCCGCCCTCACCCGGATCTCGGAGAAGATCCACGAGGGCGGCGCGCTGGCCGGTATCGAGCTCGCCCACAACGGACTCAACAGCCCCAACCTGATCAGTCGCGAAACCCCGCTCGGACCGCAGAACCTGCCGGTGGTCTCCTGGAACTACGACCCGGTGCAGGCCCGCGAGATGACCCGATCCGATATCGCCGACCTGAGGCATTGGCATCGCGAAGCGGTGCGCCGGTCCCTGCGCGCGGAGTACGACATCGTCTACGTCTACGCCGGGCACGCGATCGGCGGACTGCATCACTTCCTGTCCCCGCGCTACAACAACCGCACCGACAAATACGGCGGCAGTCTGGTGAACCGGGTCCGGCTGCTGCGCGAAATCCTCGAGGACACCCGCGAGATCTGCGAGGGCCGCGCCGCAGTCGCCTGCCGCATCTCGGTGGACGAGTTGCTCGGCGACGCGGGCATCACCCGGGCGGAGATGGAAGACGTCATCGGAATGCTCGGCGAGCTCCCGGACCTGTGGGATTTCGTCCTGGGCAGCTGGGAGGACGATTCGGTCACCTCCCGCTTCGGGCCCGAGGGCGAGCAGGAACCCTATGTGCGCGGGCTCAAGCAACTCACCACCAAACCCGTTGTGGGCGTCGGCCGTTTCACCTCGCCGGACATGATGGTGCATCAGGTCAAGAGCGGCGTGCTCGATCTCATCGGCGCGGCACGGCCCTCGATCGCCGATCCCTTCCTGCCCCGCAAGATCGAGACCGGCGATCTCGAGGACATTCGCGAGTGCATCGGCTGCAATATCTGCGTCTCCGGTGACTTCACGATGTCGCCGATCCGCTGCACCCAAAACCCCACCATGGGTGAGGAATTCCGGCGCGGGTGGCATCCCGAGCGGATCAAACCCCGCTCATCCGAGTCGACGGTGCTGGTCGTCGGCGCGGGCCCGGCGGGGCTCGAGGCCGCGCGTGCGCTCGGTCAGCGCGGCTACACGGTCAGCCTGGCTGAGGCGACGCGCGAACTCGGCGGACGAGTGCGCACCGAATCGAGTCTGCCGGGTCTGTCCGCGTGGATCCGCGTGGTCGACTACCGCGAACAGCAACTGCGTCGACTCGACAATGTCGAGGTCTTCCGGCAGAGCCCGATGACCGCGGATGACATCCTCGACAACGACTTTCAGCAGGTGGTCATCGCCACCGGTTCGCACTGGCGGCGCGATGGTGTCGCACGCTGGCACACCCACCCGATCCCGATCGATGCCGAAGCCGAAATCCTCACGCCCGACGACATTTTCGCCGGACTGCGCCCGCGCGGTCGCAAGGTCGTGCTCTTCGACGACGACCACTACTACCTCGGCGGCGTGATCGCCGAACTGCTCGCCACCGAGAAGTTCGACGTCACCCTGGTCACCCCCGCCGCCCATGTCTCGCAGTGGACCACCAACACCATGGAAGTGCATCGCATCCGCAAGCGGGTGATGAACGCAGGTGTCGAGGTTCAGGTCAACCGGGCCGTCACCTCGGTCGCCGCCGATGGTGTGACGACGACCTGTGCGTTTACCGGCCATGAGGTCACCGTGCCCGCCGACAGCGTCGTCTTCGTCACCGCCCGGCTGCCGCATGACGGCCTGTACCACGAGCTGCACCGGCGCAAGGACGAATGGGAGGCGGCCGACCTGCGTTCGGTGCGTGGCATCGGCGACGCCTGGGCTCCCGGGACCATCGCCGCCGCCGTGTGGTCGGGCCACCGCTACGCCGAGGAACTCGACGAGCCCGCCAATACCGATCCGGTGCCCTTCCGGCGCGAAGTCACCGGCCTGTCAACCGAATCCGTGCTACTGCCCTTCCCTTCACTTGTCGCACACCAACTTTGAGGAGACCACCGATGCCTTCCGCCACTCCCATTCCCACCGGCCCCGAACTCGCCGCCACCATGACCCCCAGCGCCTATGTCACCGCCGAGACTCTGCGCGCCGGAGATCCGCAGGAACACGAAAGCGCTCACCTCGCCAGTGCCGACCAGCGATTCAGTGTCGGCTCCTGGCGCGCACAGCCCTACACCGAATACATCGAGTCCTATCCCGGCGACGAGTTCACCCACGTGCTGGAAGGGTCGCTGACGCTGACCTCCGAGGACGGTGTGGCTCGCACCTTCGGTCCCGGCGACTCATTCACCCTCGAACGCGGCTGGCGAGGGGAGTACCGGGTCGACGCGCCGCTGCTCAAGCAGTTCGCCATCTACATCCCCGGGGAGTGACGATGACACCACCATCCTCGGCCGCGGACTGGTCGGCCCTGGCCGAAACACTCGCTCCGCGTACCGAACTGTTCATCGACGGATCCTTTCGCCCCGCCGCCTCGGGCGAGACGTTCGACTCTATCGCACCGGCGACCGGCGACGTGCTGGCGCGTGTAAGTGCTGGTGACGCCGCCGACGTGGACCGGGCCGTGCGCGCCGCGCGCTCGGCGTTCGAGTCCGGGGTCTGGTCCCGGGCGGCCACATCCGAACGCAAGCGGGTGCTGCTGCGGCTCGCGGAGCTGATGCTCGAGCATCGCCACGAACTGGCGCTGCTGGACTCGCTCGATATGGGCAAGCTCGTCGCCGAGGCCGACACGGTCGATGTGCCTTCTGCCGCAGCGCTTTTCACCTACTATGCCGAAGCCCTGGACAAGATTCCCGGCGAGATCGCGCCCACCGATCCCGGCGCACTGGCCCTGGTCACGCGCGAACCCTTGGGTGTGGTCGGAGCGGTCGTGCCGTGGAACTTCCCCCTCGATCTCGCGGTGTGGAAGCTTGCGCCCGCACTCGCCGCCGGAAACAGTGTCGTGCTCAAACCCGCTGAGCAGTCACCATTGTCGGCGCTGCGGCTCGCCGAGCTGGCGGCCGAAGCCGGGCTGCCCGATGGCGTACTCAATGTCGTGCCCGGCCTGGGTGCGACCGCGGGTGCGGCGCTGGGCCTGCATATGGACGTCGATGTGCTCGCGTTCACCGGCTCGACGGAGACCGGCAAGCGGTTCCTGCGCTACGCCGCCGACTCCAACCTCAAGCAGGTGTGGCTCGAATGTGGCGGCAAGAGCCCAAATCTCGTGTTCGCCGACGCCGATCTCGACGCGGCCGCGGAGAAGGCGGTGTTCGGTGCCTTCTATAACCAGGGGGCGGTGTGCTCGGCCAACTCACGCCTGCTGGTGCAGGAAGACGCGGCCGAGTATCTGACCGAGGCGCTGTTGCGGCACGCCGCCGAGATCCGCCCGGGCGATCCGCTCGATCCGGCCTCCACCCTGGGCGCGCTCGTATCCGAGGAACACACCCGCACCGTCATGGGATTCATCGACCGCGCCCGCGCCGAGGGCGAGGTGCTGCTCGGCGGCAACCGCACCACCGTGGCCGGGCGGGGATGCTTCGTCGAGCCCACCATTTTTACCGGCCTGCAAGCGGACTCGGAACTGGTCACCCAGGAGGTCTTCGGTCCGGTGTTGTCGATACAGACCTTCCGCGATGAAGCCGAGGCGGTGCGCATGGCCAACCACAGCGTGTACGGGCTGGCCGCATCGGTGTGGACGAACAGTCTCGATCGCGCCCACCGGGTGTCGTCCGCGCTGCGGGCGGGCACGGTGTCGGTGAACACCGTCGACGCGCTCAGCGCCCAAACACCTTTCGGCGGTTTCAAACAGTCGGGCTTCGGCCGCGATCTGTCGCTGCATGCGCTCGATAAGTACACCGGCTTGAAGACGACCTGGTTCACCATTCGCCCGGCGGTCGGTTGAGTCATGGAATTGACAACTCTCCCAAGGCATTCGGAGGTGCAAGTGTCCACCGAGGAGATCGACGTTCTCGTGGTCGGTGCCGGTCAGGCCGGTATCGCGATGAGTGAGCACCTCACCGCCCACGGCATCACACACCTGGTGCTCGAGCGTGATCGCGTCGCGGAGCGATGGCGTTCGTGGCGCTGGGATTCGCTGGTTGCCAATGGACCCGCCTGGCATGACCGCTTCCCCGGGCTGGAATTCGATATCGCCGCAGACGAATTCGCCACCAAAGAGCAGGTCGCGGATTATCTGGCCGCCTATGCCGACAAGATCGCCGCGCCGATTCGCACCGGCGTCGAGGTCACCGCGGTGTGTCGCAACACCGGCCGACCCGGCTTCCGCGTCGAGACCTCCGCCGGAACCATCGACGCGCGCTTCGTCGTCTCGGCGACCGGTGCGTTCCAGCGGCCGATCATCCCCAATGTCGTTCCCACCGACGCGGGTATTCATCAGATCCACTCGAGCTCCTACCGCAATCCGCGGCAGCTGCCCGAGGGCGCGGTGCTGGTGGTTGGGGCCGGATCATCCGGCGTGCAGATCGCCGATGAGCTGCGGCGCTCGGGCCGCGCGGTCCATCTCGCCGTCGGGCCACACGATCGCCCACCGCGCAGCTATCGAGGCCGCGACTTCTGCTGGTGGCTCGGAGTTTTGGGCAAGTGGGGAGCGGCGGTTCCACCGCTGGGAGCCGAGCATGTGACGATCGCGGTCAGCGGAGCTCGCGGCGGGCACACCGTCGACTTCCGAGCTCTCGCCGCCGACGGGATCACCCTGTGGGGAACGGCGACGACCTTCACCAACGGTGTCCTACGGTTCGCCTCGGACCTGCGGACGAACATCGAGAACGGTGACGCGAACTACCTGGCGATGTTGGCTGAGGCGGATGAGTATGTCGCCCGCAACGGTCTCCAGCTGCCCGAGGAGCCCGACGCGCATCTGCTCGGCCCCCTGCCGAACTGTGTGACCGAACCCGCCGCCGAACTCGCGCTCGCCGAGGCTGGTGTGAGCACGATCGTGTGGGCGACCGGATTCGCCAATGACTATGACTGGCTGCGGGTCGACACATTCGACGACCGAGGAAGACCGGTGCACCAGCGCGGCGTCTCGGCCGAGCCGGGACTGTACTTCCTCGGCCTGCCGTGGCTGTCGAATCGCGGATCGAGCTTCCTGTGGGGCGTGTGGCACGACGCCGCATACATCGCCGGGCAGATCGCGATCCAACGCGGCTACCTCGCCCACAAGGCGGCAACCCGAACAATCCCGTCTCCTGAACCATCCCTCGGCATCCGAAAGGAACTGTGCGCCTTGACTTCCCCTACACACCGGCGGATTCGGCCGTTCAACACCAAAGACACCTATCCCGAGCAGAATCTCTCGAACGACCTGTGCCAAGCCGTGGTCGCCGGTGGCGTGGTGTACCTGCGCGGCCAGATCGGCCAGGACCTCGAGACCCGGGAGTCCGTCGGCATCGGTGATGTGGCCGCGCAAGCCGAGCGGGCCATGAGCAATATCGCCATGCTGCTCGACGAGGCGGGCAGCTCATTGGGCGACGTCGTCAAGGTCACCGTCTATCTGACCGACATTCGATACCGCGAACCGGTGTATCAGGTGATGGGACGCTGGCTCGAGGGCGTGTTCCCGGTCTCGACCGGTCTCGTTGTCGAGGCCCTCGCCCGTCCGGAGTGGCTGGTCGAGATCGATGCCACAGCGGTGCTCAGCGAGCCCGAGGACGGCGGCGCATGACTCTGTCACTGGTAGCGCGTGACCCCCGCACCGGGGCCTTCGGTGTGGTCATCTGCTCGTCCAGCCCCGCAGTGGCGGCGCGCTGTGCACACCCGCGCGCGGGCGTGGGAGTTGTTGCCTCGCAGAACATTACGAATCCGGCACTCGGCGTGCACGTCCTGGACCTGCTGGACGCTGGACATAGTGCCACCGCAGCGCTCGAGGCGGCATTGGCGCAGGAGCGGTTCCCGGACCACCGCCAGGTGACCGTCGTCGATATCCATGGCGGCACGGCGGTGCACTCCGGCGCATTCAGTCTCGGAGCCCACGGTGAGGCTGTCGGTGAGCAGGCCGTGGCCGCGGGAAATCTGCTCGCACACGACGGCGTCCTCGCCGAAATGCTCGCGGGATACACCGGCAGCGTGTCGGCGACCTTCGAGGACCGCCTACTCGACGGGCTCCGCGCGGGCTTGGCCGCTGGCGGTGAGGCGGGACCGGTGCATTCCGCCGGTCTGCTGGTCGTCGACGATGTGTCCTGGCCGGTGACCGATCTGCGGGTCGACTATGCCGCCGACCCGTTGGCGGATCTCGTTGCCCTGTGGGAACTTTGGCGACCGCAGAAGGCCGACTACCGGCTGCGCGCCGTCGATCCGACGGCCGCGCCCTCCTACGGCGTTCCGGGTGATCTATGACCACCATCGACCAGGTGATCGCCCGGGGAGTGACCACCGCCCATCCGGGCTTGATCCGGCTGTCCCGCGATCTGTACGACCATCCCGAAACCGCCTGGGAGGAGGTCCGTTCGGCGCGCCGGGTCGCGGAACAGTTGGCGGACAACGGATTCGAGGTCACCGACCGATACTGCGATCTGGACACCGCGTTCGCGGCCCGGATCGGCAGCGGTGACCTGCGCATCACTCTGTGCGCGGAGTACGACGCATTGCCCGGCCTCGGACACGCGTGCGGCCATAATCTGATCTCGGCCATCTCGGTGGGTGCGGCGCTCGCGCTCGTACCCGTCGTCGATGACCTGGGCCTCACATTGTCGGTGATCGGGACACCCGCCGAGGAGGGCGGCGGTGGCAAGATCGAGCTCCTCGACCGCGGCGGTTTCGACGGCCAGCACGCGGCTGCGATGGTCCACCCCGGCCCGGTCGATGTAGCCGTGGCGCGCCCATTCGCGGTGTCGCACAGTCACATCGAGTATCGCGGCAAATCCGCGCACGCCGCCGCCTACCCCGAACGCGGCGTCAACGCGGCCGACGCGTTCACCATCGCACAGGTCGCGATCGGGCTGCTGCGCCAGCAACTGCCGCACTCGGTGCGAGTGCACGGCATGATGACGCGCGGCGGTGAAGCACCGAACGCTATCGCCGAACACACCGAAGGCCGGTGGTACGTGCGCGCGGAAACTCTCGGCGAACTCGCCGAGGTCGAACCCCGCATCCTGCGCTGTTTCGAAGCGGGCGCGTGGGCCTCGGGTGCTGAACTCACCGTCACCCCCGAGTCCAAACCCTACGCCGAATTCCGCACGGACACCGAACTTCTCGCCTGCTACGAGCGGCGCGCGATCGCGGCGGGACGCCATTTCACCTCGGGCGCCGACGCGATGTTGGCCCGGGCATCCACCGATATGGGCAACGTCTCCCAGCTCATTCCCGCCATCCATCCCTACATCGGCATCGATTCGATGCCCGCGGTCAACCACCAGCCCGAATTCGCCACCGCCACCACCACTCCCGCCGCCGACGCGGCGATCGGACAGGGCGCGGTGGCGCTGGCCGGCACGATCGTCGACGCCGCCACCGATACCCGGATCAGGAATCGCCTGATCCACGGCCACCGCGCGGACTGACGCAGGAGCACAGCCATGGTCACACCGACCCCGTCCCCTGTCCGCACCGAGCATGATCTGCTCGGCTTTCACGATGTTCCCGCCGATGCCTACTACGGCGTGCACACCGCGCGCGCAATGGCGAACTTTCCGATCAGCGGGGTACCGATCTCGCGGCTGTCCGATCTGGTCGTCGCGATCGCCTCGGTGAAACAAGCAGCCGCACAAGCCAATCGGGACCTCGGCGAGCTCGATGGCGATATCGCCGAGGCGATCATCGCGGCCTGCACCGAGATTCGCGCCGGTGCCCTGCACGAGCACTTCGTCGTCGATCAGATCCAGGGTGGTGCGGGGACTTCGACCAACATGAACGCCAATGAGGTGATCGCCAACCGAGCGCTCGAGATCCTCGGCCATGAACGCGGCGACTACCACATCGTCCACCCGCTCGAACACGTCAATCGCGGCCAGAGCACGAACGACGTCTATCCCACCGCGGTGAAGGTCGCGCTCGGATTCGCCGCGCGCACACTGGAACACGCACTGCGGCTACTCGCCGAGCAATGCGTGGGGAAAGCCGTCGAATTCGCCGACATGCTCAAACTCGGCCGCACCCAGCTCCAAGACGCCGTCCCGATGACCCTGGGTCAAGAGTTCGGCGCCTTCGCGGTGACCATCGGCGAGGATGCCGACCGCCTCGCCGAAGCGTCCACGCTGATCGCCGAGATCAACTTGGGCGGCACCGCGATCGGGACCGGCCTCAATACCCATCCCTCATACCCGGGCATCGCGTGCGAGCACCTGCACCGGATCACCGGCCTGCCGCTGATCACGGCCCGAGACCTGGTCGAAGCCACCTCCGACGTGGGCGCGTTCGTTCAGCTCTCCGGTGTGACCAAACGGTCGGCGATCAAACTGTCCAAGATCTGCAACGACCTGCGGCTGCTGTCCTCCGGACCACGAGCGGGGCTCGGCGAGATCAATCTCCCACCCGTGCAAGCGGGTTCGAGCATCATGCCGGGCAAGGTGAACCCGGTTATCCCCGAGGTCGTCAACCAGGTCGCCTTCGAAGTCGTCGGCAACGACCTCACCATCACCATGGCCGCCGAGGCCGGACAGCTCCAACTCAATGCCTTCGAACCGATCATCGCCCGCGCCCTGCTGTCCTCGCTCACCCACCTCACCGCCGCCGTGCGAGTGCTGACCGACCGCTGTATCCGCGGCATCACCGCCAACCCCGACCGCATGCGCGACACCGTCCTGAGCTCCGCCAGCATCGCCACGGTGCTCAACCCCGTACTCGGATACGAAGCCACATCCGCCCTGGTCACCGAAGCGATCGCCACCGGTGCCACGATTCCGGAGCTGATCCGCCGCTCCGCCCTGATCGACGATGCGGTCCTGACGCGCATATTGAGCCCGGACAATCTGCGCCGCCGATGAGGGCGTTCCGAGAGGATCCGGTCCGGCTCACGGCCACGTGCTGGTGAGTGACTGCACGAGGGCCACAACAACATTCGGATTCAACACGTCGACGATCGCATCCGGTGAATGCTCAGCCAGCTCCTCGCGAGGTGTTCGATGGGCGACGACGATGACACCGAACCTCGCCTGCCTGGCGCAGTCAATGTGATGGGGCGCGTCGCCGATGACAACCGTGTGCGCCGGGGAGAGCGGCTTGCCGTACTTGCTTTCGAACCGTGCGGCCACGACGGCGGGAAGGTCGAAGCGGTCGCGCGCATCGGATCCGAAAGCCCCTATGTCGAAATCGATATGCCGGTCCAATCCGGCGCTCCGAAGTTTGAGCTCGGCGGCGGATCGCGGATTATCTGTCAGCACAGTCTGTACGAGCCCGTGCGCGTCAAGGATTTTCAAGGTGTCCGCCGCGCCCGGGTACGCGGGCTGATCGTGTGCCGGCTCTGATTCCTCTTCGGCCACAACCTCATCCATTTGCCGATGAGGCTCGTCGACACCCTCGTCGTCGGCATCGGCCGGAATCAAGGTGCCGTCGACGTCCCAGATGACGAGTCCCGCACGCTCCACGCTCATTCCGTGCATCTTGGCAGATTCGGCCACAATGCACACAGGCTCGTCGATCCGGATCGGCTCGTGGTCCTGCGATGACATCGCCGATGGGGCAGGAAGTTACAGCGGCGCGGGTGGTTCCGGTGCCGGCTGGCGCGTGGGTAGCGCGCTGATGGTCAAGGCCAGCATGACCAACGCCATGCCCGCCAGTTCGAACAGCGTCGGGCGTTGGGCGAGGGCGATCGCGCCGACCACGGTCGCGGTGGCAGGAAGCAGAGCGAGCAACAGCGCGAAACGAGCCCGGCCGACCGCGGTCAGCACCACCTGATCCAGGGCGTACGGCACCGCGCTCGACAGGATGCCGATGCCGAGACCGAGTAGCCAGGTGCGGGGGTCGGCGAAGACCGTTGCGTCGATGGCGAATTGGGGGATCAGAACGAAGGGCGCGGACAGGATCGCGGCGGCGGCCATTCCCACCGCGAGGGAGTCCTGACCATCGCCCGCGTCGGCGACGCGTTTGCCGACCAGGATGTATCCCGCCCACAGGACGGCCGCAGCAAGGGCGAAGCCGATGCCGACCGGTTCCACGTCGAGTTGGACTCCGGCCAACAGGATCACACCGATCGCGACCAATGCGACAGCGAGCAGATCGCGGGCTCGACGCGACCCGAGCGTTGCGACGGCAACGGGGCCGAGAAATTCAATGGCGACCGCCGTGCCGAGTGGAATACGCGCGATCGCCTCGAAGAACACGATATTCATCGACACCGTGACGATGCCGAACCCGGCCGCCACGGCGATCATCCGCCGAGTCCAGCGAGCTCGCCATGGCCGCCGCCAGGCCAGCAATGCCACGCTCGCCGCGGCGGCCCGCAACCAGGCGACGGTCGCGGGTTCGGTGGTATCGAACAAGGACACTCCGAGCGCGGCACCAGCGTATTGGGAGGTCGCGCCGACGATGAACACCATCGGAACCGACCAGAGGGGAAGCGCGCGCCCCGACGAGCGTTCGATAGTCGAGACCGAATTCATCCTATGAGTAAGCCACAGCACAACACGGAGTTCAACGCGGTTCCGGATCATGTCCGGCCCGCGCCTTGACCATTCGCGTGCAACACGATTCGAGATGCGGGCACGCTCTGCCTGGAGAAGAGTTCAGGGGACTCCAACTTTCACTCTGCACCCGTGCCTGCCATCCGACACGACGTTCCCGCTTATTCTCGGAATCGGACGTTCGAAAAGTGATACGCGGCGGTGACTTTCGAAGTCGGTGACGTGGCTCAGCGTGTCTTCGTCGCGGTAGCGAACCCGGCTAGAGCCGGGGCGACCCAGGTGGTGAGGTAGTCGCGCAGTTCGTGCCCGCGGCGAGGGGGTCGTCCGGGATCGATGACGAAGGACTGGACGATCCGCAGCATGTGTTCGACGAGTTGGTTCAGGTCGGCTTCGGAGAATCCCGCCGCGGTCCAGTCGACGGAGTAGCGTCGCAGCATCGATCGGCCGAATTCCAGTGCGGTGTCGGAGGTTACCCCGGCGGAGAAGGCGCTGGCGCGTCCTGGGGCGAGTAAGAGGTTGAGGTATTTCTCCTCGGGCAAGCGTTCGAGGGTGTAGGCGATCCCCTCCACCACGGCGGTGGCAGGGTCTCGGATCCGGCTCAGGTGATCGGCGAGCACATCGAGGAAATGCGTGGTCTGAGCGACAGCGGTGGCGGTCAATAATGCTTCGGCACTGGGGAAGTAGCGATACACGGTCTGACGGGTGACGCCGAGGTCGCGGGCGACTTCCGCGATGCTGATGTCGACACCGGACCGATCGATCGCCTGGCGTGCCGAGGTGAGAATGCGCTCCACGGCTTCCTGATCATCGGCTGGTGCGGCGCCTGACCAGCCATGTGTTCGCACCGATGTGCCCACCCCTCCGCTCGTCCATGGGTTCCGGCCGAGATTACCGGCTCACCTCCATCGACCAGCACATGCGTCGACAGTTCACCCTTGACCATACATATGGTTATGAATGTATGGTCTGATGGTGAACTCCACTCAGCCCCCGCGCCCCAAACAACTCGATTCACCCGTCCTGCCGAAGGTCTTCAAAATCGTTGGCAGAGCCCAGGTCTGGGTCTACAAGCGCACCGGCGGTCGCATCGGGGGCAAATGGCGAATCGGCGCCGGATTCCGCAAACCGGTCCCGACGCTGCTGCTCGACCATTCCGGCCGCAAGTCCGGCACCACCTACACCACGCCACTGCTCTACATCACCGACGGCGCCGACACGATCATCGTCGCGTCCCAAGGCGGGCTGGCGAAACACCCGCAGTGGTACCGCAACCTGTGCGCGAACCCGGACACCCACATCCAGATCCGCCGTGAGCGCCTACCGGTGCGCGCCGTCACCGCCGATCCGGAGCAACGCGCCCGCTTATGGCCGAGGCTCGTGGATGCCTACGCCGATTTCGACACCTATCAAGCCTGGACCGAGCGGGAGATCCCGGTGATCATCCTGCGGCCACGAACAGAATGACGGTGGGTTCAGATCCTGAAGCGTCCGGCGGACGCTCGCAACGGTAGATGAACAGCGACCCCGCCGGGGGTGTCAGCGGGGTCGCCGGATGTGTTCACCGAGCTATTGGAACACTGGCCGAGAACGTAGTGTCCGCCCAACCCGCGTGGTTCTGCCAGGCGCGGATGTAGTCGGCAGAGAAGATGGGACCGGGCAGTTCGGGGATGTCGAAGGCGCTCACCATGGTGGGTAGGTGCGCGGTGAGCAGCGCGTAGTGGTGGTGTAGTTCGGTGGTGAGCTGCGCGGCGCGGTGCGATGACATGTGTTGGTGGGTGGTGTACCACACCGCGTGCGCGCGGATTCGCTGCAGTGCGTAGGCGGCTGCCGCCGAGGATGCCAGTTGCCGTGCGAACGGGTGGTCGCAGGACCGGGCGGCGGACAGAAGTGCTTGTGCGGCAAGGCGTTCAGCAATCGCGGTGGCCAATTCGATTGCCGCGCAATCGGGTCCGGGTGCCACGCCGGTTGCCTCGTACGTGCCTTGGCGAAGGGCGGCGGCGATGGCGCGTTCGCGCTTCTCGAGCATCACGACATGCCAGGGCTGTTGGGTGGGGGTGTTCGGGAGCCGCAGTGGTGGGCGGTCGACGGCGAGCTTGCCTGCGGTGACCTGCAGGATCTGGTTCTCGCCTTCAGCGGTGATAATCGCTTCGAGGTTCCCTATCCAGTCCTGCAGGTGGTTGATGCGTAGCGCGCCTTGCGCGGCTGCCCGCTGTCGGCATGTGATGACGGTTCGATGGGCGGTGTTGGACAGCAGCGGTTTCGCGAGCATGGACCACATCGCGTCGTCTGGACCGGTGTGGGTTCCGGCCGCGCGGATATCGCGGATGTATCGGCCGAGCACGCTGGTCGCGTAGACCTCGACGAGCGCGCGGATCAGATCTCGTTGCACCGCATCACGATCAGCCATGCGAGTTCCGGTGCCGGGTCGGCGCTGGTTGGTGTAGTTGACGAGCCCGGCGAGTGCGGCTCTGGCGCTGGCAATTGCCGCGTTGGCCAGGTCGAGGCGTCCATTGCCGAGCACACTGATCGCGGCGTGGAACCGTCGGCGTGGGGGTAGCGCGCATTCGAAGACCCCGTCGGGGTTGATATGCGCCCAGTCTCCGCCCAGCAGCGCGTCCGCGGGCAAGCGCACGTTGTGGAACCGCACCATGGCGTGATCCATCGGTGCGGAGTCCTTATCGGGCAGCCGAACCACGTCCACACCGTCCGCGAGACCATCGGTGGTGCGTAGCCGCAGTAGGAACGGAAGCACCCCTTCGTCTCGGCCGTGTACGAGCAAACGTGCCGTGACAACAACGGTTTTGGGGACATCGGGGTCCGCGACGTTGGGCATGAACTTGACCGCCGCGGGACACGGAGTGCTGAGCACGAAACCGCCGACTACCGGATCCCAGGTGGCGGTGGTTTGCTGATCAGCGCCATTGGTTCCGCCGAGCTCGGTGAGCATCAACGCCCCGAGGGTGGTGGCGGTATCGAGCTCGCGAAGGCAGTTCTGCTGGTAATCCGAGCCGTTACCCAGAGCCAGGATTGCCCCGATCGCGAGGTCGAAATGCCCGGTCAGCACCAACAGCAGGCGTGGCGCCGCGACTTGGGCCCAATCACACAGTGCGCCACGCAATTGCGGATCCGCGGCGATCTCGCGGGCGGGAAGGCCGAGCTCACGGATGACGGTGCGAAGTAGATCAGGAGCACCTTGCGTCAGTTCGGAGTACGTGGAGCCCGACTGTGGCTGATCAGGCAGCCCGACGACAATATCTCGAACCCGGTGATGCAAGGCGCTCTGCGCACCGAAAATCACTGTGCGCAAGGCGTGCACGGTGTGTTCATCGTTGATCATCGGGGGTGTGTGCGCGGGAATCCGGTCGCGAAAAAGGTCTTTGGTTGTCATGTGGAACTCACTTCGACGCTCGAGCTGATCGCGCACACCGATCAGCGGCCGCCGTAGTGAGCGGTCGCTAGGTTATGCGCGGATCATTGTTCAACCACGCGAGCCCGCGGCCGCGCAGGTGGCGGGCCGGGGTTCGCGAATTCTGTTGGTACTGCCTCCTATCCAATGTTCAGCGGGGGTGACGGAGGGAAGGTGACGGGCAGTGCTGCCAGTGCGCGATGGAAAGGCCCGGGGCGCCATACCAATTCCTCGGCGGGGACCGCCAAGCGCAGCTCGGGTAGCGCGTCCAGAAGGAGGTCGATCGCCTCCTGGACGATGAGGATGGAGGCGGCGCGGGCTTGCATCGGGCAGGAGTGCGGGCCCGCGCTCCAGGCCAGATTCCATCCGTTGCGCAGGTACTGGCCGTCGTTCATTTCCGGATCGTTGTTGCACGCGGCCATGCTGATGATCACGGGCTGATGAGCTGGGAGCCAGACCTTGTCGACCACGACGGGCTGGCGAGGATAGGACAGGCAGTAGTTCGCCAGTGGTGGGTCCTTGGCCAGGATCTCGTCGATCGCGGTGCTGGTCGACGGTGGGAACGCGGTGCCGCCGAGCGCGAACCGCGGATCGGTGAGCATCAGCAACAGCGTGTTGGCGATCAGGTTCTGCGGGATCTCCACACCGGCGGAGTAGTGGGTCACAAGCTGATGAATCATCTCCTCATCGGAGAGCGCGGCCGGATCACGAACCAGGCGGGTGGTGATGTCATCGTCGGGGGAGGCGCGTTTGAGCAGTGAGAGCTCCAGCAGGGCCTCGTTCAGCATCGAGTTGACCGTGTCGGTGTCCACGCCCTCGAACATCGCCGCACTCGCCGCGGCGACCCGTTCGCCGATGTGAGCGGGGCAGCCGAGCATGTGATTGATCGAGGAGAACACCAGCGGCAGAATGTATTGTGCGATCACATCCGCGGTGCCGTCTTCGCAGAAGGCGTTGATCAGCGGTATCGCGATCGGTTCCACGGACGCGCGGACCGCGTGCAGATTGAGATCCGCGAGCGCGTTGACCGTGGCGCTGCGATAGCGAGCGTGTTCGGCGCCATCGGAGCGCAGCGCGTTGGGTCGCCATTCGACCATCGGCATCATGTCCAGACCCGGGGGCATGGTGCGCTGCCAGGTGCGGGGATCGGCGGGAAAATGGTAGGGATCGTTGAGGATTCGCACCGCGGTGTGGAAGTTGATGACCAGGGTCGCTGAAACCCCCGGAGCTAGCTCGACCGGAACCAGGGAGCCGTAGCGTGCGCGCATGCTGTTGTAGGCGCGGTGTGGGTCAGCGGCGAATTCCGGTGCATGTAGCGGGATTCGGGGCCCGAGGGCCTCCACTGGCAAGGGGGCGTCCTCGGTTGTCGGTGCGGGTGTGTGCGGTGCGTTCACCGGATGCTGGCTCCTTGCAGGAAGGTCAGGGGTGGGGCGGGTGGAAAGGTCACGGGTATGGCGACGGGTGCGCGGTGAAAAGTGCTGGGGTGCCAGCTCAATTGCTCGATCGGCACCGCGAGCGCGATCTCGGGTAGGGCGTCCAGTAGTTGATCGATCGCCTCCTGGACGATGAGGATGGCCACCGACTGGGCGGGACAGCTGTGCGTTCCCGCGCCCCAGGCCAGATGCGCGCGATTGCCCGCACGATCGCCGCTGATCGCGGGATCGTTGTTGCATGCGGTCAGCCCGATCAGAACCGGTTGATTGACCGGTAGCCACACGTCCCCGATGATCTGTGGCTGTCGGGGATAGCGGGGACAGCCGTTCTGTACGGGCGGGTCGGTGAACAGCACCTCGTCGATGGCCTCGCGTACCGACACCGAACCGCTGACCAGATCATCGTGGAATCCGGCGTCGACAGCCATCAGCAGCAGGGTGTTGACTATCAGATTCCAGGTCGGCTCGGACCCCATCGCGTACAGCTTGACGACCTGCTCCACGACCTCGCCGTCATCGAACCCTGCGGGGTGTATGAGCAATTGCGAGATCACGTCGTGTCCAGGAGCGTGACGCTTGGCCGTGACGGACTGCGCGACAGCACTTCTGAAGATCTGCTCGTTGAGGTCGGAGGATTCGGGATCGGCGGTCGCGTTCAGCGCGCTCATCGCCGCGTGCACGTTATCGCGTACGTCCGGGGAGAACCCCAATAGATCGTGCAGCACCTGCTCGGTGAGCGGACGGGCGTACTGGCCGAGTAAGTCGGCCGCACCCGACTCGCAGAAACCATTGATCAATGGCACCGCGACGGCCTCGACCGCAGCGCGCAGTGCGTGCAGATCGATACTCTCCATGGCGGCGGTGTAGGCGCCGCGTGCACGAGCGGGCTCATCGCTCTCATCACCGGCGGGGCCCCACTCCATCATCGGTAGCACCGGGCACTGGTCAGGGATCGTTGTGCGCCACGCTCGATGGTCGGCGGGAAAGTGGTCGGGGTCGCCCAGGATGTGCAGGGCTTGGCGGTAATCCAATACCAGTGTCGCCGGTACGCCGGTCGCGACTTCGACCGAGACCGCAGGGCCGTGCTGACGTAGTTCCTCGTAGGCGCGGTGCGGGTCAGCCGCGAATTCTGGGGTGTACAACCTCATTGCTGATCGCTCCGCAATCCGCTCCGGTGCCGTGACACGGACAGATGAGTGCGGTGTCACCGAGACCGGTGACGCGTCGGTGGACAAGGGATGCTCCCGGGGCAGGGTGGAGTGGACCGACGAACGTCATTCCCCTGCAGTGGGTCTCACGCTGTCGGCACCTGGGACGGATGTGGCCAATGTGGAGCTAATAGTTCAGTTCGCAAGCAGGTCTACCGGAATCAATTGCTACTCGGATGCAGAGAGAGCGAGCATTCTCTATGCGCCCCAGTCGGATACGAGTTCTGAGCTCCTCGGCCCAGCTTTGCTGCTGTGATCAGGCAGGATCGCCGAGGCGATAGGGGAGGAGCCAAACATGTTTTGCCATAACACGTTTCGTGCACGACTTGATGATAGCTGTGAGCGATGGCTCTCGCAGTATGAATGTGGACTTGACTGACGAGACCTGGACGAACGTTCAATGCACCTCGCTGGTTCGTCGAGGTTGCCGAGGCCCCACACAGTTCCACCGCCATGACCTCGGCCGAACACCTGGCGATACAGATTCCGCGTTGGAACAGGTTGCTGGGAGCCATCGACTCATCTCCCGAAGCACTAGCGGATCCCGAATCCCGTTGCCCCGCCTGCGAAGTCGGACTCGATCTCCCGATCACCGAACCTCATGGAACAGGTGAGGGCGATCTCCAGGTAGGAGTCCAGCTCGCTCCACCAACGTCGTTCTCGTCGCTACATCCGTGATCACCGCCGAGGAAAGCTCCCGAGAACGAGGCCGCCCGCCCCGAGCCATCGGAGTGTGTCACCGGTATAAAACCTACTGGTCTGTTCGAAATGTGCCACGTCATAAGACATTCCGTCTCTCTGTCGGCAACGAGCACAGTCAACACCCGACCGGTCTCTCGGGCCCGCGGATCGGGATCTCAGTGCTTCTCGTTGCAGGGCGGGAGGTTCCGGTCCGCAAAGAGCGGACGGTTCCGGGGCGCGGAGGTCGCATTGACGACGAACTCACCGTCGGACCACAACGCGGGAATTTCGTCGCCGGTCGACGATGCGATTGTTCGGCTCGGTGCATATGGCGACGCCCGTGAACGACGGAGTTCAGCCTGTCCGAGACGTGCTTCATGTCCGCCGGCTCTAGTTTGCCATCCGTGGCGACTTCGACCGAGGTGTCAATTTTCCGTGCGACGGTCTCCAACTCCGGGCGAGAGTTGGTCAGGCCCAGCAGGTTTCCGCTCGCGATACGGTTGGCCTTTGTAGTCTTGCCCGAGGCCAGGCATCGCTGATTCGAGGAAGGCCGTGCACGAATCCCAGGCGGGCGCTCCAGCTTCCGAGGCGGTGCTAGGTCGACTCCGCCGCCAACTCCGCGCGCAACTGATGCGCGCGCTGTAGGTCCTCGGGTGCGGCGGACGGACCGTACCTGCGCAGGCCGACGTCCAGAACCTTCAGTGCCATCGCGTCGTCGTTCTTGAAATCGCGCAGGATGCGGACGTTGTCGAGCACTCGTGCGAGGCCCTCGAGCTCCTTCGAGCCGCCGTACTCCAACTCGAGCGGCTCATCTCGCTGGATCACCAGCACATGGTTGCTCTCGGGGTCCACGACGGTGAATCGGGATTGTCCTGGTTTGAAGCGAGTGATTCGAGGTGCGCCCTTGGCCGGCACACGCCCGAACCGCACCCGTAGCGCGGCGCTGAATTCTTGGTGGCACGCGGCGACATCGTCGACAAAGACCAGACAGCTGAGCTCCGCGTCGACACCCTCGGGTCGTCCGGTGAAGTGCAACTGGTATCCGTTGCGCGCGACCGCGCCGTACACATACGGGCGGCTCTGCTCGTATGTGACCTCGAAATCGAGTGCGCGATAGAAGTCGAGCAGTTCGGACAGGTGAGCCTTCCGGCTCCACAACATCGGCACCGCGACTTCGGGCATCGTCGACTCCACTCGGTAATCAAATTTGACTAGTGCAGGTTACCATCATTCGATGTCCACGATTCGTCTACTCGTCCTCGGGGTGACCCGGCTACAACAGCCCACATACGGCTATGCGGTCCGCCGCGAACTACTGACCTGGCGAGCGGACACCTGGACGAATGTGAAGCCCGGTTCGATCTACCACGCTCTCAAACAGCTCACCCACGAGGGAAAATTGCGTGCGATCGGGACCGAAAGCAGTAGTACCGGCCCGGGCCGGACCTTGTTCGAACTGACCGAAGACGGTGAGGCCGAATACCGAACGCTGCTGGACGCCGCGCTGGTCAGTGTCGACATGGAGGAACTCGGCGCCGGTATCGCGCTGATGGACACCTTGCCGCGCGATCACGTCATCAGCCTGCTGCGGCAGCAGCGTCAGCGCAGCACGCAGGTTCGAGATGAACTGGTCGCGATGAAAGCCGACTACCCGAGACGAGGCGAGGCACCGCACTCAGCCGACCTGCTCGAACTGTGGGCCGGTACATTCGACCACCTCGCCCACTGGACGGACGGCATCCTGGAACGGCTCGACAAGGGCGACTACCAGATGGCCGACGACAGCCCAGCGGTGTGAAACAGCTCAGCGGTGTGAAAAGGGTGGTGACCGACCGTCCTCGATCACGGCTGAGCACGTCGCGATATGCCCGAAACCGTAGGCGCAGTGGGAGATACCGCTGATCGTGACATTTGAAGCCAGTCCCAGTGCCCTGCAATTGCTCGATCCATCCGATGCCGCCACCGCCAGCGGATCACTGAAGCAGCTGTTTCGGTGAGCTCGAGTTTTAGCCTCTGCCCTAAGCCGGGCGGTCGGACTCACGTTGGCGAAGTCCTTGGCTGATGATTCTTCTTGCGGCGGAACGAATCTCAGGCCGTGGTTGCGACGTTTCTCGAGGACTTTTGTTTCTGCCTGGCCAGGCGAGCGGACGCGTTGTTCGAGCTGGTCGACGCCGTCGTGTGGCCCACCGTTCGGTGAAGCCCGCCGCACGGTGGGCCGTCGATCACGTCTAGTAGCGGACGTTGCTCAGCAGCAGCGGCGGGTAGACGGCGGACGTTTCACCGTCGACCGTGGTGCCTGCGAACTGAAGCATCGCGCGCATGTCGCCGTTCAACTCGGCGGGGTAGTTCAACGTCGGAGCAGTCACCGCATCGAGCCTGCCGAGTTGTTCAGCGCTGAGCGAGACTTCGAGACCGGCGAGGTTCGACGTCAGGTGCTCGAGCCGCCGTGCGCCGACGATGGGCACGACAGTCCCCCTCCGCGACCGCAACCACGCCAACGACACTGCCGCGGAGCTGGTGCCGAGCTCGTCGGCGATCGCATCGACGGCGTCGATGACACGGAACTCTTTGTCGCTCGGGCCGCCGACGAAGGCTGCGCGTGCGGAGTCGACGACTTCGGTACCCCGAGTTCACCCGCGAATACCGTCGACTGTTCGGCGCTCCTCCTGGCCAGGACGCCGCACGCCTGCGGACCGACCCGGAGCCGGTTGTGTCCTTCATCTGAGCACGCGGCCGCTACCGCGTCAGCTCCGCCAGGATCGTCGCAGCCCAGCCCAGCCCTGCTTGGTCTCGAGCGTCATCAACCCCGGCACCCGGCTGTCCCCGGTCGCGGTGGACGACATCGGCCGCGCGGCCGCCGCAGCCATCCCCGCGCCCGAGCGATTCGACAGGGTCGAGCTGGAATTGGCGAGCGACTACCTGTCGATGACGGAGATCGCCGAGGTCCTCTCCCGCACCCTGGGCACGCACCTCGCCGCACCCGACATGACCGAACAGCAAGCTCTGGCCGCGGGAATGCTGCCCTTCGCCGCCGCACTCGAATGGCTCAACGTGGCCGGCCAGCCAGGCCGCCCGGCGTACGCCAGTGACCTCGGCATCTCACTCACCACCTTCGAAGAATGGGCGCGGCACCACCTGCGAGCTGATGCCTGACATGGGGTTCCGCTTCTTCGAGGCAGCCGCGGCCTGTTCAGGCCGGACCTCGGTTTCCGGTACGAGCGCGCGAATTAGTGACATCCGCGGCCATCTCCTTGCCGTCCGCTCGAATCCATCGGGACGCTCTTCCCGTGTGGTTCAGGCGATTCCGCTGGGTCGGCGGCGGGTGCCGGGGTCGGCGATGGCGGATGCGACTGACCGGGACGCGGCCTGACAGGTCAAGCGGCGAAGAACTTCAGACGTGGTGAGGGGACGATGGCGCTGTAGTGCGAGGCGTCTCCCTGGAGTACTTCGCTGTGGGCTCCGGTGATGTCGACAGGGACGTCACCGGCGAGGGTGATGCGGTGTAGTTTGCGTTGTTGGTCGCCGAAGTCGGCGATTCCATAGTGCTGGGTGGCGCGGTTGTCCCAGATCGCGACGTCGCCCAGGTGCCAGTTCCAGCGGAATGTGTTCTCCAGTTTGGTAATTCGTGCTTGGAGTAGTTGGTAGAGAGAGTGGAATTCGGGGGTGGTCAGGCCGCGGAAGCTCTTCGCGAAGTGGCCCAGGAGTAGGGAACGTTCGCCTGTTTCGGGGTGTACCCGCACGACGGGGTGCAGGGTTTGGTACTCGGTGCTGGTGAATTCTTCGTACTGTTTACCGACGTTCGACTGACCGGTCTGACCGACGTAGTCGTAGAGATTGCTGTGCGTGGCCCACAGTTGTTCGGTCAGTGCGCGCAGTGCCGGCGGTAGTTGTTCGTAGGCGGCGACCGTGGACGCCCAGGTGGTGGCGCCGCCGTAGCTGGGGAGGATGATCGCGCGCAGGATCGAGACCTTGGGGATGCGGTCGACGAAGGTGACGTCGGTGTGCCAGCTGTTCGCGGCTCCGTCGATCGTGAGCAGTCGGGTGCCGAGCGTGGTCAGGGTGGGGTGCGGTTCGGTGGGGGTGCCGAGCAATTCGGCGAACTCGTACTGCGATTCGTCGGTGAGCTGGTGCTGGCCGGTGAAGACGATCACCTTGTTGATCGCCAGGGCCAGCCGGATCGCTTCGACCTGGTCGGCGGGAAGGTCGCCGCCGAGCCGCACTCCGCCGACTCGTGCGCCGATGTGCTCACCGAGCCGCTCGACCGTGATGCCGGCGCGTTGGAAGATCACTGCGGCTTCGGCCGCACGGTCCGCCCGGTTGCCGATGTGTGCCAATGTCATTGTCCGAATTCCTTTTTCACTCGCCGAGCAGGAAATTGCCGATGTACTCATGGACGCTGTCGCTGCTGGGTGGATGGAAACTTCCTGCCCGGACGTCGCGATACAGTCGCTCCAATTCGTTGCGGCGGTGGATCGAGCCTGCGCCGCCGATCTCGAGCGCGAGATCCACAACCGTGCGCGCGGTCCTGGTGCCGTTCTCCTTCACCGCGAACAACGCCAGCAGCAGCCGGTCGCCGAGATCCTCTCCGCGGGCGAGTACTTCGGTGATGTGATCGAGGTGCGCGGTCGCCGCTTCCAAGGCCAATTCCGCTTCTGCGGCGTGGTACCGCACGAACGGCTTGCCCGCGACCGGCTTCCCGTCCAGGCTCAGCACAGTGCGGGTGCGCGCCGACTCGAGCGCGATATCGACTGCGCGGCGGGCGATTCCGAGGTACACGTTGACCAGCGCCGGGATCGCCCACGGCAGGATCGAGGAAATGAACGGTCCCGGGTTCGCGCCGCGCTCGTAGCTGTCGACCACGTGTTCCTGTGCGAGGAACACATCGGTGAACACCGTGTCGTGGCTGGCCGTGGCCCGTACACCGAGGGTGTCCCACGTTTCCACGGTGTGCACCCCCTCGCTGGTGCGCGGCACGAACGCGTGCAGGATGCGCGGGTGCTCCGGATCGCTGTCGTCCCGGGCGTGGATGCCAAGCCAGTCCCACGCGGGCGAGAGTGAGGTGAAGATCTTGTGCCCGTTGACCAGGTACCCACCCTCGACCGGCACAGCGCTGGTGGTGGAATCGTCGATGGCCAGATCGTTTCCGCGTTCACCGTGACCGGAGGCGATGACCTTGCCCGCCACCACCTCATGCGCGAGCCAGTCGAGCGTGGAGTCACCGGCGGCGATCCGGTCGGCCAGCGGACCGGTCCAGTACAGGTGCATGTTCACACCGAGCGCGGTGGCGGGCGCCCAGTACGCGAGGGCGCGCTGGGCGCGGTTGAATTCGGTGAGCGTCCACCCGAGTCCGCCGTGACTGACCGGGATCGCCGCACGCAGGTAGCCGATCTCCCGGAGTTCGTTCAGATCCTCTGTGAAGAAACGGTTGTCGCGATCGTATTCAGGGGCACGCCGGTGAAGTCGGTGCAGCAGCGATTCGGGCAGCACGCCGGGCGTCAGTACTTCCGCCGCCGGCGCTTCGGCAGGGTCTACGGCGAGATCTGTCATGGCACAACTACTTTCGAGAGACGTCGTTCGTATTGGTAATTCGCGCAGTCGATTCAGGCGACGCCGCGCAGCCCTCGGCTGGAGATCGCGCGGTAGTGCGCGGTGATGGCCTGGACCGCGATGTTCTCGATATGGTCCTCGAGCCCGCGCCGGGTGACCAGGCGGACATCGATCGCGCCCACCTCGGGCAGCCCGCCGATCGGGGCGAGATCGCGCGGCGCGGCGGACAGACACGGCAGCAGGGCGACGCCCAGACCGGCCTTCGCCGCGGCCAGCAGGCCGTCGAGGTTGCCGGATTCGGCGGTCACCGAGACCTCGTAGCCGCGTTCGCCGAGCGCCCGCACGGCGCGGCGACGCAGGCCGCAGGGTTCGGCGAAGGCGACCAGCGAGATCGGGCCGGGGGCCGACGGCAGCTGCCAATTCTGTGCCGCGAACCATTTCAGGTCCAGCACGCCCACCTCGGTGCCGACCGGTTCGGCGGTGTTGCCGCCCAGGACGATCACCAGATCCAGCACGCCCTTGATCACCGCGTCCGTCAACGCGGTGGACCGGTCGATGCGAAAGTGCAGGCCCGCTTCCGGATAGGTGGTGCGCAGCACGCCGAGCAGGTCGGGTAGCAAACCGTCGGCGGCGTGCTCGGTGGAGCCGATATTGATCTGCGGGCGCGGTGCTTCGGAGAAGCGGGCCAGCACCTGGTCCTGTGCGGCCAGCAGGCGTCTGGCCTCCACCACGAGCCGCTCCCCCTCGGGTGTGAAACGTGAAGTGCGACCGTTCTTTTCGACGAGAACGCATTTGAGTCTCCGCTCCAGCATGCGGATGTGCTGGCTGACGGTGGGCTGGCTCAGGTGTAACGCGTCTGCCGCGCGTCGGAAGCCGCCGGTGTCGGCGATGGTCACGAGTGTGCGCAAATGCAGCAAATCCAGCGGATCGGGCATACCGTACAGTCACCTTCGGGTTGGTCGACGCTGAAACATCATCTAAGCGGACATCGAATCGCCCTGCCGCCCTTTGAATCTGCGAGATTGCAATGAATGGCGACCGGAATTCCGATATCGCCGCGCACGGGTGCGGCAATCGATCGGATTCAGTGATGGCTGCATATCGGATATCCCGATCGCGTCATGAAAACATTTGGGGCACAGTGAAATTCGGCCGTGACTACTCGATGTGACCTCTGCCACCTCCGGTTGTTGGTTCGTTAATCGGGCTCGCACAATAACTTCACGGAGCTTTCGAGCGGGGGTCGTACTCGAATTCTTCTCCGGATCAAAAGGAGATCTTGTGAACGTTTTTCGGTATGGGGGATTCTCCCGTGCGGTCGCGATAGTGGGCGTCTCCTGCCGGCTTCCCGGAGCGAACAATCCCGACGAATTCTGGAATCTCCTGAAATCGGCGGAAATTTCGCTCGGGGTGCCCGCCGCCGAACGCGCCGCGTCCGGTGGCGATGTGGCCGACCTGGTCGGCGGCTTCCTCCCGCACGTGGATCGCTTCGATGCCGCCTTCTTCGGCATCTCCCCGGCCGAGGCTCGGCTGATGGACCCGCAGCAACGTCTGCTGCTCGAATTGGCTTGGGAGGCTGCCGAAGACGCGAACATTCCCATCACCGATCTGCGGGAGTCGGCCACCGGCGTATTCGCCGCCGCGATGGCCGCCGACTATGCCGCAGTGGTTCACGACGGCGGGGCCGCGGCCATCACGCGGCACACGCTCACGGGTCTGAGTCGCGGTGCGCTCGCCAATCGGCTTTCCTATGCCTTCGGCTTGCGTGGTGCGAGCTTCACGGTCGACTCCGGCCAGTCCTCGGGCCTGACCGCACTGCACCTGGCGTGCACGAGCTTGGCTGCGGGGGAGACGGATTCGGCCTTCGTCGCAGCGGTGAATCTGAATTTGACCCGGGACGGCGCGCGGATCGCCGAACGGTTCGGCGGCCTCTCCGCGACCGGGCGCGCCTCGGTGTTCGATGCCGATCGCGACGGTTATGTGCGCGGTGAGGGTGCGGTGGTGTTGCTGCTCAAGCCGCTGGATCACGCTGTCGCGGAAGGGGATCGGATTCACGCGGTGATCCGCTCGACCGCAGTGGCCAATGACGGGGGCGGGCAATCGTTCACGGTGCCCACCGCTGCCGGGCAGTCGGCGGTCATCGCGCAAGCTCTGCAGCGGGCCGGGATCGCCCCCGGGGATGTGCAGTATGTGGAGCTGCACGGGACCGGGACGCGCGCCGGGGATCCGATCGAGGCGGCGGCACTGGCCGAGACGATCGGTCGCACCCGGACCGCGGCCGAGCCGCTGCTGGTCGGGTCGGTGAAGTCCACCATCGGTCATCTCGAAGGTGCGGCGGGCTTGGCGGGTTTGTTGAAGACGGTGCTCAGCCTGCGCCATCGCGAGCTGCCCGCGACCCTGGGGCACGAAAACCCCGATCCCGCATTGGTTCTCGACTCGGCGAACCTGCGTGTGGTGACCGTGGCGCGTTCCTGGCCGCATCCGGAGCGCACGCTGGTGGCCGGAGTCAGTTCCTTCGGTATGGGCGGAACCAATGCGCACGTGATCGTCGAACAGGCCCCCGACGGGACCGGCGAGTGGCGCGAACGCGGCCCCGAGGACCGTGCCGATCAGGCAGCGGCGGCACCGGTACGGCCGTTCGTGGTCTCGGCCCGGTCGAGCCAGGCGCTGCGCGCACAGGGCGAGCGCCTGGCCGAATTCGTGGCGGATCGAACACCCGGCCTCGCGTCGCTGTCTTCGGGGCTGATCCGGGACCGGGTCGAATTCGACAGCCGCGCTGTCGTTCTGGCACAGGACGCCGATGCTTTGGTGACGGGTCTGCGCGCACTGTCGCTAGGGCGCACGGCCGCCGGGGTGATCACGGGCTCCGGCGCACACGGCAGCGTGGGCGTGGTGTTCAGCGGTCAAGGCAGCCAGCGGGTGGGGGCCGGACGGCAGTTATACGACCTGTTCCCGGTGTTCCGTGCGTCCTTCGACGAGTCCGTGACGCTACTCGATCGGTATCTCGGTGCGGCGGTCGACTTCTCGGTACGTGATGTGGCCTTCGGTGGACCGGGCACCGAGGGACTGATCGATCGGACGACCTATACCCAGCCGGTGATTTTCGCGGTCGAGGTGGCGCTGTACCGGCTGCTCGAATCGTGGGGGATCGAGGTCGCCGCGGTGGCCGGGCATTCGATCGGCGGTGTGGTGGCCGCGCATGTGGCCGGTGCGGTGTCTCTGTCCGACGCGGCGCGTATGGTCGCGGTGCGCGCCAGCCTGATGGGCGCGCTGCCTGCGGGCGGCGCCATGGTGGCCGTGGAGTCGGATGAGGCGGAGGTACTGGCCGCGATCGAGACCGCCGGGCGGTCGCGTGCCGTAGCGGTGGCCGCGGTGAACGGCCTACGGGCGGTGGTGATCTCGGGTCCCGATCGTGATGTCTCGGTCGTCGCCGACGCGCTGTCCGAGGCTGGACGGCGGGTCAAGCGCCTCGCGGTCTCGCACGCCTTCCACTCGGTCGCGATGGACCCGGTGCTCGCCGATTTCGAGGCGGCGATTGCCGAATTGCACTGGTCCGCACCGGAACTCACCCTCATCTCCGATACGACAGGCGCGCCGATTGCTGCTGCGCAAGAACTCGGCCCCGAGTATTGGTCCGGGCATCTGCGTGGCACAGTCCGCTTCGCCGACGCGGTGCGCACCCTGCGATCCGAGGGTGTGGGCACCTTCCTCGAGCTCGGCGCGGACGCGGTTCTGACGCCACTGGTAACCGCTGCACTGTCCGAACCCGGTGAGGTCGTTGCGACCGCCTCCCTACGGCGCGGGCGCGACGAGGTCGCGGGACTGTTGACCGCCGCCGCAGTCGTCCACACCAATGGCAACCGGGTGGATTGGGCCGCGCTGGTAGGACCCGCGACTCGGATCGACCTGCCCACCTACGCCTTTCAACGGGAACGCTTCTGGCTGGATGGGCCGCCGGACCGTGCTCTGGAGACGGCGGCCGAGCGCCCGAATCCTTCCCCTCGGTTCGCTGCCGCGCCATCGGAGCAGGCGCCGATTTCGCCCGCCCGGGTGCCGGTACGAATCGCTACCACCGTGCGCGAAGCGACCGCGACGGTGCTGGGCTACACCGACCCGCAGCAGGTCGATACCGAGGTCACCTATCGAGACCTGGGCTTGGACTCGCTCGGGGCACGAGAGCTGGCGATCCTGCTGACACAGGAACTCGACCTCACACTGGCACCGACCGTGGTCTACGACTACCCGACCCCCGACGCGCTGACCGCGCACCTCGCCGACCGGCTGCGCGGGCGGTCCACGCAGGATCGGCTCACCCACGAGGAAGCGAATCCGCGCGGTGCCGCGGAGCTTTCGGAAGCTCCGAACACTGACGCTCCAGGCAACAACCCATCCGGCAATGATCCTTCGAGCAATATCGCTGAGCCCATCGCCATCATCGCGCTGAGCGGACGATTCCCCGGCGGGCACGCGTCTCCCGAAGCGCTCTGGGATCTGCTCGCATCCGGTGGCGAGGCCATCGCGGACCTGCCCGCCGACCGGGGCTGGGACCTGGCCGGGCTCTCCGATGTGCTCGGCGAGACCGGTGGGCGTGGCGGATTCCTGCGTGAGGCACCCGATTTCGACGCGGAGTTCTTCGGAATCTCACCGCGTGAGGCCGTCGCGATGGATCCACAGCAGCGGCTGGTGCTGGAATCGGTGTGGGAACTGTTCGAGCGCGCGGGTATCGTCGCGCAGTCGCTCACCGGCACCCGCACCGCCGTCTATCTGGGGGCGAGCCCCTCGGAGTACGGCCCACGTCTACATGAGATCAGCGGGGCGGCAGCCGGATTCGGATTGACCGGTACGTCCCCGAGTGTCCTGTCGGGCCGGGTCGCGTACACATTCGGGCTCGCCGGGCCCGCACTGACCGTGGACACCGCGTGCTCGTCATCGCTGGTGGCTCTGCATCTGGCAGTGCGCGCACTGCGGGCGGGGGAGGCCGATCTCGCGGTCGCCGGTGGCGTGACGGTCATGGCCGGTCCGGGCATGTTCACCGAATTCGCACGACAGGGCGGCCTGGCCGCTGACGGTCGTTGCAAGGCGTTCGGCGCATCCGCTGACGGGACCGGCTGGTCCGAGGCGGTGAGTGTGCTTTTGGTGGAGCGGCTTTCCGATGCCCGCAGGCTGGGCCACGAGGTCCTGGCTGTGGTGCGAGGAAGCGCGGTGAATCAGGACGGTGCGTCCAACGGCTTGACCGCACCCAACGGCCCCGCGCAGCAGCGGGTGATTCGTGCGGCGCTGGCCGACGCGGGTCTGGAACCTACCGACGTCGATGTCATCGAGGCGCACGGCACCGGCACCGCGCTCGGCGACCCCATCGAGGCCCAGGCACTGCAGGAAACCTACGGCCGGCATCGTGCCGAGCCGGTGTGGCTCGGTTCACTCAAGTCCAATATCGGTCACACCCAGGCCGCCGCGGGTACCGCCGGTGTCACGAAAACTGTTCTGGCACTGCGCAATGAGCTGATTCCCGCGACCCTGCACGCCGAACCGTCCTCGCCGTTCGTCGACTGGCTGGACGGAGCTTTGCGGCCCGTGCTCGAGTCACGGCCGTGGCCCCGGGACGTGCGGCCCCGGCGCGCGGCGGTGTCATCGTTCGGGATCAGCGGTACCAACGCCCACGTAATCATCGAAGAAGCTCCCGATGTTCCGGTCGCCGAAACGGCTCCGATCCCGGCGGAGCCCGTGCCATTCGTGCTGTCGGCGCGGACTCCGGCCGCCCTGCGCGCGCAGGCGGATCGTCTCGCCGCGCACCTCTCCGGACCCGAGGCACTCGCGACCGGCGCGGTCGCGTCCTCGCTGATCCGGCACCGAGCCGGATTCGCCGCACGCGCGGTGGTGATCGCCGAGGGTGCCGCGGTTCTGCGGTCGGGTGTGCGAGCGCTCGCGGACGGACTCGTCGCGGCGAACGTCATCACCGGTCCGGGCACGTCGTCCGGTGCGGTGGGGGTGGTCTTCGGCGGGCAGGGCAGTCAGCGGGCCGGAGTCGGACGGGAACTGGCCGACCGATTCCCGGTGTTCCGCAATGCTTTCGAGGCCGCGGCGGAGTTGCTGGACCGGTATCTCGGCGCGGCGGTCGAATTCTCGGTACGTGAGGTGGCTTTCGGCGGACCCGGCACCGAGGGGCTCATCGACCGCACGGTCTATACCCAGTCGGTGGTGTTCGCGGTCGAGGTCGCGCTTTACCGCCTGTGGGAGTCCTGGGGTGTGGAAGTGGCCGCGGTTGCCGGGCATTCGATCGGCGGTGTAGTCGCCGCGCATGTGGCGGGGGTGCTGTCGCTGGAGGACGCGACCCGGCTGGTCGCCGCCCGTGCCCGCCTGATGGACAGTCTGCCGTCGGGCGGTGCGATGGTGGCGGTCGAAGCCACCGAAGCCGATGTGCGTTCCGCGATCGCCGCAGTCACCGCTGTTACCGGCGCAGTTGATGACGCCGCTGACATGGTCGCGGTCGCCGCGGTGAACGGCCCACGCGCGGTGGTGATTTCGGGCCCGCAGGAGCCAGTGTCGCGCGTCGCGGCCGACCTGTCGGCAGTCGGTCACCGCGTCAAGCGGCTCGCCGTCTCACACGCGTTCCATTCCGCGGCAATGGATCCCGTGCTCGAGGAGTTCGGTGCCGTGGTGTCCGAGCTGACTTTCGCCGAGGTCACCGGCCCGAGGATCGTGTCCGATCACACTGGCCGCGAGGTGACCGGCGCGGAACTCGCCGAGCCTTCCTACTGGGTCCAGCACCTGCGCGGCACGGTTCGTTTCGCCGATGCCGCACGCACCCTGGCCGCCGTCGGCGTCGGGCTGGTGGTCGAGCTGGGTGCGGACTCGGTGCTGGCGGCAGCCCTGTCGAGCGTGCTCGAGGGTGTCACCGTGGTCCCGGCGCTGCGTCGCGACCGGGACGAGGTCACCGGTGTGCTGACGGCTGCGGCCACCGTATTCACCCACGGCCACCACGTGGACTGGTCCGCCATCGTGCCCGACCAGGGTCGGGTTGCCTTGCCCACCTACGCTTTCCAGCGCGAGCGCTACTGGATCGATACCCCGAACGGCGCTGTCGATCAGGTGCCCGGCGAATGGATTCACCGCACGGGGTGGGAGCGCTTGCACTCCACCGGAGTGACACCCGAAACGGAGCCGACCTGGGTACTGGTGAGCCCGGACAACGGTGCCACCGACGAATGGGCGCGAACATTGCGGGTGGCGCTCGGTGGCGCGCGCGTCCTCGAGGTGTGCGTGAACCCCTCCACCACTACGAGATCCGCGCTCGAGACCGCGCTGGCCGAGATGCCGGGGGAGAGCCTGACCGTGGTCTCGCTGCTGCCGCTGGCCGTGCGTTCCGCCGGGTCGGTGTTCGACCTCGATCTCGCCGTCGGCACGGCCTACCTGACCCAATCCGCCGCCGCCACAGCGCGGGTCACCGCCTTGGCCGTGGTGACCAGTGCGACGGTGACCTCCGACGACATCGACGGGGTAATGCCCGCCGACGGTTCCGGACTCGCCTCGGATCCTTCCGGTGCCTGGCACGCCGGATTCGTCACCGCCGCGGCCACCGAAGGCGGTCTCGGCCCGGGCACGGTCATCGACGTACCGGCTGAGCCGGATACCGAAACCGCCCAGCAGGTGATCGCTGCGCTCCGAAACCTCAGCGGCGAGCGCGAATTCGCCATACGCGATGGGCAAACGTGGGTGAAACGAGTGCGCCCGGGCACCCTGCGGGCCACCGGCCGGTGGCGTCCGACCGGAACCGTGCTGATCACCGGCGGCACCGGTGCACTGGGCGCGCATGTGGCACGAAGGCTGGCCCGCAATGGCGCCACGGACCTGCTGCTGGTGAGCAGGCGCGGGCCGCAGGCACCCGGCGCGGCCGAGCTGATCGCGGAATTGTCCGCCGCCGGAGCGCATCCGGTGATCGCCGCGTGCGATGTCGGCGACCGTGACGCGTTGGCGGCCTTGCTTGCGAGCATTCCGGCCGACCGTCCGCTCACCGATGTGGTGCACACCGCCGCCGTACTCGACGACGCGCTGATCGAAGGTCTGGACCGCGAACGCCTGGAGCGGGTACATCGGGTCAAAGTGGGTGCGGCGCTGCATCTGCACGAGCTCACCCGCGACCTCGACCTGTCCTCGTTCGTGCTGTTCTCCTCGGTCACCGGCATCGTTCCGGTTCCGGGGCAGGCGAACTACGCGCCGGGGAACGCATCGCTCGATGCGCTGGCCGCACACCGACGCCGACTCGGCCTGCCCGCCACCTCGGTCGCGTGGGGGCACTGGGCCGGTGCGGGGATCGCCGGTGCGGCAGCCGGGCAGCTACGCCGGAGCGGACTGCGGGCGATGCATTCGGCACCGGCGCTCACCGCACTCGAATACGCGGTGGTGGGCGGCGAAGGCAACCTCGTTGTCGCCGATATCGATTGGGCCGCAGCCGATCCGATCCACGCCCGGCTACTTACCGAGGTGCTGCCGGTAGCCGAATCCGCGACCGCCGTCGATCCCGTCCAGGTGCTCGCCGCGCTGGACGACGCCGAGCGGCATCGTCGAGTCCACGCCCTGGTGCGGGAGGAGACCTCCGCCGCGCTGGGTCACGCCGATTCGAGCGTGGTCGATGACGATCGAGGACTGCGCGATCAGGGATTCACCTCCCTGTCCTCGGTCGAACTGCGAAACCGGCTCCGCCGGCGCACCGGCCTGGACCTGCCCGCCACCCTGGTCTTCGACCATCCCACGGTCGCCGCGCTGACCACGTTCATTGCCGGGGAGCTCGTTCCGGTCCAACCGGCGCGACTGGACATCCTGCTCGGTGACCTGGAGCGCGTGGCGGCGGGCTTGGCGGGAGCTGACCTACCCGCCGCCGAACGGACCGTCGCACTCGACCGTCTGCGCCGTCTGCTCGATGAATCCGACAGCGGCACAACTGAACCCGAGAGCACCCCGGCCCTGTCCGAGTCCGCCACGGACGCCGATCTGATCGATTTCATCGGCTCCGAACTCGGTATTTCCTGACTTACCCGGAATAGTGAAAGGCACCGCTGTGAACGCAATTGACGACGCCACCGGCGACGACAAGATCCGGCACCTGCTGCGCCGGGTGAGCGAGGAACTGTACAAGACCCGCCAGCAATTGCAGGAGGTCACCGCCGCACAGCAGGAACCGATCGCGATCGTGGCGCTCGGCTGCCGGTTCCCGGGCGGGGCCGATACCCCGGAACGGTTCTGGGATCTGCTCAGCGAAGGCCGGGACGCATTGTCCGAGTTCCCGGACGATCGCGGCTGGGACCTGGCGAACCTTTACCACGCCGATCCCGACCATCCCGGCACGGCCTACACCCGGCACGGCGGATTCCTCGACGGCGCAGCCGATTTCGATCCGGAATTCTTCGGCATCTCCCGGCGCGAGGCTTTGGCGATGGATCCGCAGCAGCGGCTGCTGTTGCACACCACCTGGGAGGCGTTCGAACGTGCGGGTATCGATCCGCGTTCGCTGCGCGGCAGTCGCACCGGGGTCTACGTCGGCACCAACGGCCAGGACTATGTGACCGGCAGTGGCAAGGTACCCGCCGGGGTGGAGGGTTACCTGGTCACCGGCACTGCGGCCAGCGTGCTGTCCGGACGCATCGCCTACACGCTGGGATTCGAGGGCCCCGCGCTCACCGTCGATACGGCCTGCTCGTCGTCACTGGTGGCGCTGCACCTCGCGGTGCGGGCACTGCGGGCGGGCGAGGTGGATTTCGCCGTCGCCGGCGGTGCGACGATCATGTCGACCCCGGCGATCTTCATAGAGTTCTCCCGCCAGCGCGGACTGTCGGTGGACGGGCGCTGCAAGGCGTTCGCCGACGGCGCGGACGGCACCGGCTGGGGTGAGGGCGCGGGAGTGCTTCTCGTGGAACGGCTTTCGGACGCCCGGCGACTCGGCCACGAGGTGCTCGCGGTGATCCGGGGCAGCGCGGTCAATCAGGACGGCGCGTCCAACGGGCTGACCGCGCCCAATGGGCCTGCCCAGCAGCAGGTGATCCGGGAAGCGCTCACCGATGCCGGGGTGAGCGCGGCCGAGGTGGACGCGGTCGAAGCCCACGGGACCGGCACCGAACTCGGCGATCCGATCGAGGCGCAGGCGCTGCTGGCGACCTACGGCCGACACCGTGCCGAACCGTTGCTGCTCGGTGCGGTGAAATCCAATATCGGCCACACCCAGGCCGCCGCGGGCGTGGCCGGGGTCATCAAGATGGTGCTGGCGCTGCGCCACGGGTCACTGCCCGCGACGCTGCACGCGGAAAAGCCCTCCACCCTGGTGGATTGGACCGCGGGGCAGGTCGAGCTGGTGACGCGGTCGCGCCCGTGGCGATCCGCGGGCAGGCCGCTGCGGGCGGGCGTATCGGCGTTCGGGGTCTCCGGTACGAATGCCCATGTAATTCTCGAGCAGGCCATCGATACCGAGACCGCCGGCCAGTCCACCGATGGGCATCCCGCCGATTTCGAAGCGGCACAGCCGGTGTCGGAGGGGCAGGTGTTGCCGTTCCTGATCTCGGGGACCTCGGAGGCCGCCCTGCGCGCGCAGGCACAGGCGCTGGCACGCTACCTCGCCGATAGCGGCGATGCGGACCTGGGCCGTGTCGCGTCGGCACTGATCCGCGACCGCGTCACCTTCGGGACGCGTGCGGTGGTCGCGGCGGGCGATCGTGACCGCCTGATCGCGGGCTTGTCGGCGCTGGGAAGTGGGGAGCCGGGTGCGGGGGTCACGGTCAGCGCGGGTGCCACCGGTGCGGTGGGTGTGGTGTTCGGCGGTCAGGGCAGCCAGCGTGCGGGCGTGGGAAGCAAGCTCTATGAACGGTTTCCCGCTTTCCGGGAATCCTTCGATGCGACGGTGGCCCTGCTCGACGAGCAGCTCGGAGCGGCCGTGCGGTTCTCGATCAGGGATGTGGCCTTCGGCGCGCCCGGCACCGAAGGGCTGATCGACGACACCACGTACACCCAGCCGGTGATCTTCGCCGTCGAAGTGGCGCTGTTTCGCCTGCTGGAATCGTGGGGTATCGAGATCACCTCGGTCGCAGGGCATTCCATCGGTGGAGTGGTGGCCGCGCATGCGGCGGGCGCGCTGTCGCTGGCCGATGCGACCCGACTGGTCGCCGCGCGCGGGCGGTTGATGGGCGCGCTGCCTCGAGGTGGCGCGATGGTAGCGGTCGAAGCCACCGAGGTCGAGATTCGTGCGGCGATCGAGCAGACCGGTGCGGGTGAGACGGTGTCGATCGCCGCCGTGAACGGCCCGCGCGCGGTGGTGATCTCCGGTGCCGAGCCGCCCGTGCTCGAGCTCGCGGCGCGACTGTCCGGATCGGGCAGCCGCGTCAAACGGCTGGTTGTCTCGCACGCTTTCCATTCCGCGGCAATGGATCCCGTGCTCGCGGACTTCGCCGAAGTCGTGGCCGGGCTGACATTGTCCGAACCTCTGGTCCGCACGCTCGTCTCCGATGCCACCGGTGCGCCCATCACCGCCGCCGAGCTATCGGACCCGTCCTACTGGGTGCGGCATCTGCGCGGCACCGTGCGGTTCGCGGACGCCGTCGCCGCGTTGCGGGCCGAGGGTGTCGGGATCATCCTCGAGCTGGGTGCGGATGCGGTGCTCACGCCGATGGTGTCCGCGACCCTGGCCGATGACACCGATCCGTGGGCCGCGGTCGCCGCGGTCCGCAACGGGCGCGACGAGATCGCCACGGTGCTGTCGGCCGCGGCCACCGTGCACGCCAATGGGCACCGGGTCGAGTGGACCGCGATCGTCTCCCGGCAGCGGCGAATAGCGTTGCCGACCTACGCTTTCCGATACGAGCGCTTCTGGGCCACCACCACCGCCGCCACCGAACCGGGCCACGGCGCGCATCCCCTGCTCGCCACTACCGTCCGGCTCGCCTCCGGTGACGGGGTCATCGCGACCGGACGGCTGTCGATCCAGGATCAGCCGTGGCTGGCCGAACACGTCGTATCCGGGCGGATCTATGTACCGGGGACCGCGCTGGCGGAACTGGCATTGCACGTCGCGGACGCGGTGGGCGCGGACGCGGTCGATGAACTCGTGATCGAGACGCCGCTGGTGTTGAATGCCGAGTCCGGTGTGGAGGTCCAGGTCAGCGCCCAGCGGGCCGAGGAGCATCACATTGTCGAGATCCACTCGCGTCCGCCCACCGATCCGGACGCACCGTGGACTCGGCACGCGGTCGGCAGGCTGGACCGCTCGCGCACGAGTTTTGTTGCGGCGGTGCCCGACTCATGGCCGCCCACCGACGCCGAGCCGGTCGACCTCACCGACGCCTACCAGCGGCTGCTGGCCGCGGGCCTGGATTACGGCCCCAGCTTCCAAGGGGTGCGAGCGATCTGGCGACGTGGGCACACCCGCTACGCCGAGATCTCCCTGCCGGAATCCGCGCTCGCGGACCCGGCGGGCTACGTCGTGCACCCCGCGCTGTTCGATGCCACACTGCACCCGGTCGCGATCACCGCGCCGGATGTCGACGCCCCACGAATCCCCTTCGTATGGAGCGGTTTCCGAGCGCATTCCCTCGGAGCGACCGCATTGCGCGTGAGCTTCACCGTTACCGCCGAGGGCCTGAGCGATCTGCTCGCCACCGATCCGACCGGTGCACCCGTGCTCTCGGTTGAGAGCCTGGTCCTGCGCGCGGCCCAGGCCGAGCGCGCACCGGCGCGCGAAGGGCTCTATGAGCCGGTGTGGGTGCAATACGCACTCCCGGAGGCGATATCGATCGATGAGCAGCGGGTGTGGGATTCCCACGGTCTCGACGCGCCCGCACACGCGGCCCTGGCCGTGCTGCGCGAGCCGGATGCCGGTGAACGAATTCTGCTCACCCACAATGCCATCGCCGCCGTCCCCGGTGACCGCCCGGACACCAGCGCCGCCCCGATCTGGGGCCTGGCCCGCGTGGCGGCCACCGAGCGCGCGGGATCGATCGCGGTGGTCGACACCGACGACGACGCCGCTTCCCAGCAGGTCCTGCCGCGTGTGCTGGCCGCGACCCGGGACGAACCGCAACTGGCGGTACGCGCGGGCCGGGCCTACGTTCCCCGGCTGGTGCACGCCGGCGCTGTCGCCGCGTCTCGGACGTGGGACCCCGAGGGCACCGTGCTGATCACCGGTGGGACAGGCGGTCTCGGGGCGTTGCTGGCCCGGCATCTGGTGCAGCGCCATGGTGTTCGGCATCTGATACTGGCCAGTCGCCGGGGAGCCGGTGCGCCCGGGGCCTCGGAACTGGCGGCCGAATTGCGCGGGCTGGGCGCGCGGGTGCTGGTGGTGTCGGCGGATCTCACCGATCGTGACACCGTCGCTCGCGTCCTCGCCGCGGTCACCCCGGAGCATCCGCTCACCGCCGTGGTGCATGCCGCCGGAATTGTCGACGATGGTGTGCTCGATACGTTGTCCGATGAACGGTTCGACGCGGTGCTCGCGCCGAAACTGGTTGCCGCACAGCTGCTCGATGAGCTGACGCGGGACCTCGAGCTGTCCGCGTTCGTGCTGTATTCCTCGATCGCCGGATTGCTGGGCACGGCCGGGCAGGCCGCCTACGCCGCCGCCAATACCGGGTTGGACGCGCTCGCGGCCCGCAGGCACGCGGACGGTCTGCCCGCGGTCTCGCTGGCCTGGGGTCTGTGGGCCGAAACCAGTGGCGTGACAGCGCATCTCACGGACGCCGACCGGGCTCGACTGGCTCGTCAGGGTGTGCGTGCGCTCTCGGCCGAGCACGGACTGGATCTGTTCGACGCCGCCGTGTTCCACCGCGAGAGTCCGCTGCTGGCTCCCGCACCGCTGGACCTGTCGGCGTTCGACCGCCCCGGGATCGAGGTGCCGTCACTGCTGCGCGGGGTGGTGCGCACGCAACGCCGCCGGGCGGAATCGACGGTGCGCGCATCGGATTCGGGGCTGTCCGGCGCGCTGAATGGGCGGCCCGCCGAGGAACAACGATCGCTGCTGCTGGATGTGGTGCGTCGCGAGGCGGCCGTGGCGCTCGACCATCCGGACCCGGTCGGGATCCGTGGCGATCGTGCCCTGACCGAGCTGGGGCTCGATTCGCTCACCGCGGTGGAGTTGCGCAACCGGCTCGCCGCCGCGACCGGATTGCGCCTGCCCGCCACCCTGACCTTCGATCACCCGACTCCGCAGGCCATCGCGGAGCTGCTGTACACGCGGCTGTCCGGGGCGTCGGAGACCGGCCCCGCCGCCGCCAGAACGGCGGATACGGCCGAGACCGATCCCATCGTGATCGTGGGCATGGCCCTGCGTTTGCCCGGCGGCATCGAAACACCTGACGCGTTGTGGCGGCTGCTCGACACCGGTGGGGACGCCATCGCCGAGTTCCCGGCCGACCGGGGTTGGGATCTGGAATCGCTCTACGACGCCGATCCCGAGCATCCGGGCACCTCCTACACCCGGCACGGCGGATTCCTGGTGGGCGCGGCCGATTTCGACGCGGGACTGTTCGGCATCTCGCCCCGCGAAGCCCTGGCCACCGACCCACAACAGCGGCTGCTGCTCGAAACCAGTTGGGAGGCATTGGAACGCGCCGGTATCGACCCGACCTCGTTGCGCGGGAGCCGGACCGGGGTGTTCGCGGGCACCATGTACCACGATTACGCCCCGCATATTCAGGACGCCCCCGCCGATCTGGAGGGCTATCTGGTCAACGGCAGCGCGGGCAGCGTCGCCAGCGGCCGCATTTCCTACACCTTCGGTTTCGAAGGCCCCGCGCTCAGTGTCGACACCGCGTGCTCGTCTTCGCTGGTGGCCCTGCATCTTGCGGCGCAGTCGCTGCGGTCCGGGGAGAGCGATCTGGCGCTGGCGGGCGGGGTGGCGATCATGGCCAGCCCGGCCACCTTCGTGGAGTTCTCGCGCCAGCGCGCACTGGCCGCGGACGGGCGCTGCAAGGCGTTCGCAGCCGCCGCCGACGGCACCGGCTGGGCCGAGGGTGTCAGCATGCTGGTACTCGAAAGACTTTCCGACGCACAGCGATCGGGTCACCCGGTGCTGGCGGTGGTGCGCGGGTCCGCGGTCAATCAGGACGGTGCGTCCAGCGGCCTCACCGCACCCAATGGCCCCGCCCAGCAGCGCGTGATCCGGCAGGCGCTGGCCAACGCGGGTCTGCGCGCGGGTGAGGTCGACGTGGTCGAGGCCCACGGAACCGGTACCAGGCTCGGCGATCCGATCGAGGCCGAGGCGATCATCGCGACCTACGGCGCCGAGCATGATCCGCAGCGGCCACTGTGGCTGGGCTCGCTCAAATCGAACGTCGGCCACACCCAGGCCGCCGCCGGCGGCGCGGGAATCATCAAAATGATTCTGGCGCTGCGCAATCGACGGCTGCCGCAAACCTTGCACATCGATGAACCCACCCCGCACGTGGACTGGGCGGCGGGCACCGTGCGCCTGCTGACCGAGCCTCGACCCTGGGAACCGCAGACCGCGCCACGCCGTGCGGGCATCTCCTCGTTCGGTGTGAGTGGCACCAACGCCCACGTCATCATCGAGGAGCCGGCCACCCTCGACACCGGCGGGTTCTCCGGTGTTGTGCCGAGCGATGCCGCAAAACCCGCTGCGCTGGGGGCTGGTCCTGCGCCGCAGGATCGGGAGCCTCCGCTGGTGTGGGCGCTGTCCGGGCATGACGCTGCGGCGCTGCGCGGGCAGGCGGTCGCGCTGGCGACCTATCTGCGTGCTCGGCCCGAGCTCGATGACGCCGATATCGCACGCACGCTGTGGGATTCGCGCGCCGCACTCGCCGAGCGGGCGCTGATTGTGGGCGAGGCCGACGAGCTGCGTGCCGGACTCGAGGCGCTGGCCTCGGGTGCGGCGCTGCCCGCTCACGTGGTCACGGGCACTGCCGATGTGATCGGGCGGACCGTGTTCGTATTCCCGGGGCAGGGCGGGCAGTGGCCGGGTATGGCCGCCGAGTTGTACCGCACCGCACCGGTGTTCGCCGATCGACTGGAGGAGTGCGCGCGGGCGCTGACGCCGTTCGTCGACTGGCCCGTGCTCGAGGTGCTGCTCGGGCGCGCCGATATCGACACCGATCGGGTCGATGTGGTGCAACCGGCGCTGTGGGCGATCATGGTCGCCCTCGTGGAGGTGTGGGCCGCACACGGTGTGCGCCCGGACGCGGTGGTCGGTCACTCGCAGGGTGAGATCGCCGCGGCGGTGGTTGCGGGGGCGTTGTCCCTGCAAGACGGTGCGCGGGTGGTCGCGTTGCGCAGCAAGGCGATTGCGGCGCATGCCGGACAGGGCGCGATGGCGGCGATCTCGCTGTCGGCGTCGGCCGCCGCCGACCTCGTGGCGGAGTACGGCGGCCGAATTTCGGTGGCCGTGGTGAACTCACCCACGTCGGTGGTGCTCTCGGGAGCGGTGGACGCCATCGAGGAGGTGCTGGCCGAGCTGGACGCACGGGGCGTGCGCAACCGGCGGGTAGCGGTCGACTACGCCTCGCACTCCGCGCAGATGCACGACCTGCGCCCGACCCTGCACACCGAGCTCGCCCCGGTGCGGCCGAGGACGGCGGCGGTCCCGGTCTTGTCGACGGTGTCGGCCCAATGGCTCGACGGCCCCGAGCTGACGGGGGAGTACTGGTTCGAGAACCTGAGCGGCACAGTGCGGTTCGAGGAGGTCACCCGGCTGCTACTGGAGCAGGGCTACCGTGCGTTCGTCGAGATCGGACCGCATCCGGTGCTGTCCTCGGTGCTCGAGGAGACCATCGCCGATACCGACACCACCGCCACGGTCGTGGTGGGCACGCTGCGCCGCGATGAGGGCGGCCCGCAGCGAGTGGCGCTCTCGGTGGCCACGGCGGTCAGCCGCGGCGTGATCGTCGACGCCGAGGCGCTATTGCTCGGGCGCGGCCGACGAATCGAGTTGCCCACCTACGCCTTTCAGCGCAGCCGGTACTGGATCGACGCGGACCGGTCCGCGTCACGTCGCGGCGATCGGTCGGAACATGTGCCGAGTGAGGTCGCCGAGACCACGAGTCCGGTTGTGCTGGACAGGTTCTCCGGCCTCGATGAGACCCAGCGGCGCGGCGCGGTACTGGAACTGGTGCGGGCCGAGACCGCCGCGGTGCTCAAACACGGCAGCGCCGCGGATGTCCCGGCCACCCGCGCCTTCCGGGAACTGGGCCTGGACTCGCTGACCGCGGTGGACCTGCGCAACCGGTTGCGGACCGCGACCGGGCTCGCACTGCCCGCCACGCTCATTTTCGACCATCCCGCACCGGCGGCGGTCGCCGACTTCATCGCCACCGCCCTGCCCCGTGCGGGCGGAACCGATCGTGGCGGCCCGGTCGACGCCGATGACGCCCTGCGCGCACTCGAGGAACTGCTGACCGGTGGCGGGACCGATGCCGAGGCCATAGCCGAGCGACTGCGCTCGCTCGCTGACCGCCTGGCCGTGCCCGAGGCCGAGCTCGATCTCGACTCCGCCTCCGATGACGAACTATTCGACCTGGTAGACAGGAACTGACGCACGATGGCCACCGAAGCCAAACTCCGTGAATACCTCAAGCGTTCGATCGCCAAGGAACAGCGGCTGCAACAGCGCCTCGACGAGATCGAGGCGCGCTCGCGCGAGCCGATCGCCATCGTGAGCACCGCGTGCCTGTTGCCGGGCGGAGTGTCCTCGCCCGAGCAGCTCTGGGAATTGGTGACGCACGGCGGCGATGCGGTCGGGGCCTTCCCCGCCGATCGCGGCTGGGATCTGGAGGCGCTCTACGATCCGGATCCGGACGTGCCAGGCACCTCCTATGCCCGGCAGGGCGGATTCCTCACCGGCGCAGCCGAATTCGACCCGGACTTCTTCGGGATCTCGCACCGTGAGGCGCTGTCGATGGACCCGCAGCAGCGACTGCTGCTACGCGTGACCTGGGAAGCGTTCGAACGCGCGGGCCTGGACCCGCACGGGTTCAAGGGCAGTCGCACCGGCGTATATGCCGGACTCGCCGGACACGACTACGGTTCGCGCCTGGATCCTGTGCCCGAGGAGCTCGAGGGCTACCTCGCGATCAACAACCTGGGCAGCGTGGTGTCGGGCCGGATCGCGTACACCTTCGGTTTCGCGGGTCCGGCGGTCACGGTCGATACGGCCTGCTCGTCCTCGCTGGTGGCGCTGCACCTCGCGGTGCGGGCACTGCGGGCCGGCGAGGTCGATTTCGCGGTCGCGGGCGGTGCGTCGGTGATGTCCACTCCGATCGGGTTCACCGAGTTCTCCCGCCAGCGCGGGCTGGCACAGGATGGCCGCTGCAAGGCGTTCTCCGATGACGCCGACGGCACCGGCTGGTCCGAAGGCGTGGGAATCGTACTGCTGGAACGACTTTCCGAGGCCCGCCGCAATGGTCACCAGGTGCTGGCGGTAGTGCGCGGCAGCGCGATCAACCAGGACGGCGCGTCCAACGGTCTGACCGCGCCCAACGGGCCCGCGCAGCAGCGGGTGATCCGCGAGGCGCTCGCCGATGCCGGGCTGGGTGTCGGCGATGTCGACGCGGTCGAAGCGCACGGTACCGGCACCGTGCTCGGGGACCCCATCGAGGCACAGGCCATTCTGGCGACCTACGGAGCACGCACCACCGGTGAACCACTGTGGTTGGGCTCCCTGAAATCCAATATCGGCCATGCTCAAGCGGCGGCGGGTGTGGCGGGGGTGATCAAGCTCGTCGAAGCCATCCGGCACGCGCACCTGCCCGAAACCCTGCATCTGGGAACGCCGTCCACACTGGTGGATTGGGAATCGGGCCGCGTCGAACTGCTCTCGACCGCACGCGAGTGGCCCGAGACCGGCCGGCCCCGGCGCGCGGGGGTCTCCGCGTTCGGGGTCTCGGGCACGAACGCACACGTGATCGTCGAGCAAGCGGTGGACGAGCCGCAGCACGACGCGGATGGCACCGCGCCGGAACCGGAAACTGTGCGCGAATCGGGGACCGTGCCGGAAGCGGCGAGCGCGTCGGCGCCGGGGACCGCGCCGCGATCGGGAACTGCGCCGACCGCTGGAGAGTTACCGTTCGTGGTCTCGGGCCATGGACCTGACGGTCTGCGCGCTCAGGCAGCGCGGCTCGCCGAATTCGTTTCGGCCACAGCGGCCGAACCCGCGTCGATTGCTTCGGCCCTGGTTCGCGACCGGGTCGCGCACGACACCCGCGCGGTCATCGTCGCGACAGAACGAGGCGAGCTGGTCGCGGCCTTGGACGGGTTGAGGCAGGGCCGCGCTACCGCCGCCGTGGCAGTCGCGACGGACGCCACCGGGGGAGTCGGTGTGGTCTTCGCCGGGCAGGGCAGCCAGCGCGCCGGTGCGGGAGCGGCGCTGTACGAACGCTTTCCGGTATTCGCGGCGGCATTCGATGCGGCGAGTGGCGCGCTGGACCGGTATCTCGCTGCGGCCGTGGAACATTCGGTGCGCGATGTCGCCTTCGGCGCGCCCGGCACCGCTGGTCTCATCGACTCGACTCTCTACACCCAGCCGGTGATCTTCGCTTTCGAGACCGCGCTGTACCGGCTGCTCGTGTCCTGGGGCATCGAGATCGATACTGTCGCAGGGCATTCCATCGGCGGAATCGTGGCCGCGCACGCAGCCGGAGCGCTCTCGCTCGAGGACGCCGCACGCCTGGTCGCGGCCCGTGCGCGTTTGATGGGTGCGCTGCCCGCGGGTGGCGCCATGGTCGCGATCGAGGCCACCGAAGCCGAGGTGCGCGCGGTCATCGACACGGTTGCCGCGCGCGCGAGCAGTGTCGTGCACACCGGCGACAGTGCCGCTGTGGCACTGGAGGATTCGCCGCAGGTGTCGATCGCCGCGGTCAACGGGCCGAACGCGGTGGTGGTGTCCGGGGCCGAGGAAGTGGTGGTGGCGGTCGCCGCCGAGCTCACCGGATCGGGGCGGCGGGTCAAGCGGCTGGCGGTCTCGCACGCCTTCCACTCACCGCTCATGGAACCCGTGCTCGACGAATTCGCCAGTGTGGTAGCCGAACTCGACTTCGCCGAACCCGATGGCGTCACGCTGGTATCGGACAGCACCGGTGCGCCGGTCGGTCGCGCGGAGCTGGCCGATCCCGACTACTGGGTCCGGCATCTGCGCGGCACCGTGCGTTTCGCCGACGCCGTGCGCACGATGCGCGCGCAAGGTGTCGGCCTCATCCTCGAGATCGGGGCCGATGCGGTACTCGCGCCGATGATCTCGGCGACCCTGGCCGAGGAGCAGGTGGCGGTGACGGCGCTGGTGCGCGGCGGCCGCCCCGAGGTCGCCACCGTGCTCAGCGCCGCCGGAACCGTGTACGCCCACGGCCACCGGGTCGACTGGGCCGAGATCGTGCCGCCCGCCACCCGTATCGCGCTGCCCACCTACGCGTTCCAACAGCAGCGATTCTGGGCTGAACCGGTCACCCGGGCGCGTACCGGCGCAGGTGCCGGGGCGACGGCGCTGGACCATCCGCTGCTCTCGGCGGTGATCGCGGCGGCCGACGGCGATCGGCTGCTGCTCACCGGGCAGTTGTCCCTGCGCACCCATCGGTGGCTGGCCGACCACGCGGTCCTGGGCACGGTCATCGTGCCGGGCACCGCACTGCTCGAACTGGTGGCGCGCGCCGGTGAGGAGGCGGCGCTGCCTTCGATCGAGGAGCTGATCGTGGAATCGCCACTGGTGCTCGGCGACACCGTGGTCGACCTCCAGGTAGCGGTGAGCGCGAATGGCGACGGCACCTCCGCGGTGACGATCCACTCGCGACCTGCGGGCGGTGCCGCCGATGCCTGGACCAGGCACGCGACCGCGGTAATCGGTCCCGAGAATCCGACGAGCACAGCGGATCTCGGTATCTGGCCGCCGCCGGGAGCCGATCCCGTCGACGTGTCGGGCATCTATCCCACGCTGTTGGAGACCGGACTGGCCTACGGTCCTGCCTTCCAAGGACTGCGGCGCGCCTGGGAGCGCGAGGGCGAGCTGTTCGTCGAGGTGGAACTACCCGAGGTGGCAGGGGCGGCGGCAGACGATTTCGCCGTGCACCCGGCACTGCTGGACGCCGCGGTGCACCTGCCCGCACTGCGGGCGCTGGCCGACGTGCCGCCCGGTCAGAACCGTCTCCCGTTCGCTTGGAGCGGAGTCCGGATATTCGCCGGTGGCGCTGCGGCACTGCGCGTTCGCATCGCCTCGACCGGCCCGGACACCGTCGCCATCGACGCCGCCGACCCGGCCGGAGCGCCGGTGCTCAGTATCGACAGCCTGGTGGCGCGCAGGGTGTCGACCACCCAATTGCGCTCGGCCCGTGCGGAATTGCGTGACGCCCTGTTCGAGGTCACCTGGACCGAACTCACGACCTCCGCCGAACCCGACCGCTGGCTGGTCCTCGACGGCGGCAGCGGTTCACAACAATTGCTCGATGCCCTGCGCGCGGGTGGCCACCGCGCCGAACTCGCCGACAGTGCTGGAAGTGATCCCGCCGCGGCCGAGACAGGCACTGTTGCGGCGGGTTTCACCGGCGGCGCGGCCATAGTCGCTGTAGCCGAAGTCGATGCACTGCTACCGGTGCTGCGGCGGTGGCTCGACGATCCCGCCACTGTCGCGGTTCCGCTGGTCGTGCTCACTCATGGCGCGGTCTCCGTCGCCGAGACCGAAGCACCCGATCCTGCCGCCGCGGCGGTGTGGGGCCTGGTCAGATCGGTTCAGGCCGAACATCCGGATCGACTGCTGCTCAGCGATATCGACGAGGCGCCCGAGTCCTGGTCCGCGCTTGCCGCGATCGTGGCCGCGGCAGGCGATGGGGATTCCCAGACCGCGGTCCGGGCCGGGCGCGTCTCGGTGCCCCGGCTGCGGCGCTGGGATCCGCCTGCCGCCGAGGAGATCTCGAGCTGGGACACCACGGGTACCACGCTGATCACCGGTGGTCTCGGTGGTCTCGGTGGGGAAGTCGCCCGCCACCTGGTCAGCGCGCACGGGGTGCGATCGCTGGTGCTGGTGGGCCGTCGCGGCGCCGCCACCGAGGAAGCGGCGGAACTGGTCGCCGAACTCGAATCATCCGGTGCCACCGTCACAGTCGCCGCCCTGAACGTGTCCGACCGCGCCGCACTCGACACGGCAGTGGCGGCGATCCCGGATGATCGGCCACTGACCACGGTCATTCATGCGGCGGGCCTGATCGACGACGGACTCTTCGAAACCATCACCCCCGAGCGAATCGCAGCGGTCGCCGCCCCCAAGAGCGGCGGTGCGCGCGTGTTGGACGAATTGACCCGCACAATCCCCACCGTCACTCGGTTCGTGCTGTTCTCCTCGGTATCGGCACAACTGGGTGGCCCCGGCCAGACGGCCTACACCGCCGCCAACGCCGAACTGGATGCGATTGCCGCGCAACGCCATTCGCTGGGACTGCCCGCCGTCTCCATCTCCTGGGGGCTGTGGGAGCGCGCCAGCGGTACGACCGCGGAACTCTCGGCGGCCGACCGCGCGCGGATCGCCAGAAACGGGCTGCGCGCCCTGCCCACCCCGACCGCGCTGGCACTGCTCGACGCGGCGGCGGGCCGCCCTGCCGAAAATGCGGCAGAAAACCGGAGCCGAGAAGCCGAGGTCGACGCTGCGGCCAGAGCTGCGCGCATCCCCGCCCTGGTGGTCGCGGCCGGGTTCGACGGGCGGGCGCTGGCTCGGCGGACCGATGTGCTGCCGCCGGTGCTGCGGTCGCTGGTTCCGGTGCGGCGGCGCAGTGCGGCGCGTGAGGCGGATGCCGGATCGGTGGTGCGGGCGATCGCGGCGCTCGACGGGGAGGCTCGTGAGCGCGCACTGCTGGATCTGGTGCGTACCGAAGTCGGTGTGGCGCTGGCTCATCCGTCTCCGCAGTCGATCGCCGGTGATCGGGCGCTGGTCGAGCTCGGGCTCGATTCGCTCAGTGCGGTGGAGCTGCGTAATGGGTTGGGGCGGGTGACGGGGCTGCGGCTGCCCGCGACCCTCACCTTCGACTATCCCACTCCGCAGACCATCGCCGAATTCATCGGTGGGCAGATCGGGACCGGCCCGGAGTCGGCTCCGGTCGCGGCCGCCGCGAGCGCCGGCCTGTCCGCGATCCACCGCGCAATGCACGATGCCGGAAAGCATTTCGAGGCCGCGCAATTGCTCATCGCCGCATCGCACGCGCGCGCGACCTTCGGCGTGACGGACCGCGCACGGCACGCGCTGGCTCCGATCCGGCTCGCCGAAGGGCCGGGGGAGACCGTGGTGGTGGCGTTCCCCGCGGTGAGCGCGATCTCCGGGCCGCACGAATACTCCCGTGTGGCACAGGAATTGCGCGGTGAGCGCGATGTGTACGTGGTGCCCGCGCCCGGATTCACCGCGGGCAGCGATGAGCTGCCCGATTCGGTCGACACCCTGGTGCGACTGGGCGTCGAGGCGCTGATCGAGGTGGTGGGCGATCGTCCGTTCGTGGTGCTGGGCCGCTCCATGGGCGGGTGTGTCGCGCACGCGGTCACCGCCGCCCTCGAATCGGAGGGGCGTGCGCCGCGCGGGCTGTTGCTGGTGGACAGCTATCCGGTCGAGGCGGCGCTGGAGCCTGGCATGGAGTGGTGGACCGGGGCGATGATCGGCGGCATGCTCGCACGCGTCGACCGGTTCGATTTGGCGGTGCAGGACGAGCGGCTCACCACCATGGGCACCTATAACCGGGTGTTCCTGGATTGGCGGGCCACCCCCGTGCGCACGCCGATTCATCTGCTGCGCTCGGAAACTCCCTTGCCGGGCACCCGCACCGACGGACCCCGGGACTGGCGGGCGTTCTGGCCGATACCGCACAGCACCGACGATATTCCGGGTGACCATTTCACGGTGCTCGAGGAGGACGCCACTACGACCGCGCGGGCTCTGCGCGCCTGGATCGACACTCTCGAGCAGTCGCGGATTTGATCCGTCACGTTCGAACGCGAAGCCCGGCACGGAAATCCGTGCCGGGCTTCGTCGTATCGGAAGGCTCGCTCAGCGGGCGAGCTGGGCGACAATGCCGTACCGGTCCGGCAGCACCCCGTATTCGACGATGCGCCCGTCCCGGAAGCGAATGGTGCTGATGCTGACCCCGGTGAATCGGCGGCCCGCGCCGCTATCGGGCACACCGAAGATCTCACCGCGCTGTACGCCGTCGATGGTCCAGTACACGACCACCCGATCGTCCTCGGCGATGAGATCGTCGACCGTGGCGGTCACGCCTTCGACATTCTCGCGCAACCAGGTGATGTGCTCGACGAATCCGGACCGGCCCTTGATGTTCCCGGCCGGGACCGCGGTGTCGCGACCGTCCTCGGCGATGATCTCGTCGAGCACCTCGAGCTTGCCCTGGGACACCACCTCGTCATAGAACCGCCGGGCGGCGGCCTTGTTGGCCTCGATGGCAGAGATCGTGGTCATCATGTGCTCCTTCGTGAGGGTGATGGATCTATCGGAAGTCGGTCTGGCAGATCAGAAGCCCTGGCCGGGTAGCGGCAGAATGCCGAGGTTGGCGTCGAGACCGCCATCCACGACCAGGGTGGTGCCGGTGATGTAACCCGCCGCGGGCGAGGCGAGGAACCAGATGGCCTCGGCCTGTTCGACAGGTTCGGCGAAGCGGCCCAACGGAATCCGGCGTTCGATGGCCGCCAGCAACCCCGGATCTCGATGCACATTGGCGGTGATGCCGGTGCGGGTCAGGCCCGGTGCGAGCGCGTTGATCCGCACGCCCTGTGCGGCATAGTCGATCGCGAACGCGCGCACCAGATTGATCAGCGCGCCCTTGGACGCGTTATAGGCCCAGTTGCCCGGATCCCCGCGCAGGCCCGCCACCGAGGCGGTGAAGATCGCCGACCCGCCGCTGTTGCGCAGCGCCGGGATCGCCGCTCGCAGACCATGAATCGGACCGCGCAGGTTGACCCCGAAGATGCGGTCGGCCGCATCGACGGCGCCGGGCGTCTCCAGCGGCGGAGTGCCGCCGGTCCCGGCGTTGAGCACCACGGTGTCGATTCGGCCGAACCGGTCCAGCGCGGTGCGCACCGCCTCCAGATTCACCGCTTCGGCGGACACGTCTCCGGTCAGGGTCACCGGATCGCCGGACAGCCCGGCCAGGCCGCGCTCGTCGACGTCCACGGCCACCACCCGGTGGCCGCGCTCGGCGAACAGTTCCGCGGTGGCGCGGCCGATGCCGGACGCGGCACCGGTGACGATCGCGACCCGCGGGTCATCGGTCGATGTCATGCGATTCCTTTCGAGAGTGAGTGTTCGGGCGGAGATTGTGAAGGTTCGTGGGTCGCCTCGGGGTTGAGGTCGCGGTCGTGACCGGCGGAGCGGGCTGACGACGTAGCCGGGCCCGGCGGTCGCGGGACAGCCGCGAGTAACTTGCGGGTGTAGTCGTGCTGTGGATCGGCGAAAACCGCTGCTGTATCGCCGATCTCGACGATCCGTCCGTGCTGGATGATCGCGACTCGCTGGCACAGCCTGCGCACCACCGCGAGATCGTGGGAGATGAGCAGCAGCGCGGCTCCGCTGTCGTGCCGCACTCGATCGAACAGGTCCAGGATCTGTGCCTGAATGGTGATGTCGAGTGCGGAGACCGGCTCATCGGCGACGATCAGATCCGGTGCGGCGGCTAGGGTACGCGCAATGGCCACCCGCTGGCGTTGCCCGCCGGACAATCGGGCGGGCCGGGCATCGCGTAGCGTGCGCGGCAAGCCGACCTCGGCGAGCAGTTCGTCGACGCGTTCGGCGCGGGCGGCTCGTGACCCGATCCGCGACAGCGCCTCGCCGATGATCGCCGCGACCGAGTGCCGGGGATCGAAGGCGCTCAGCGGATCCTGGTCGATGAGCTGCACGCGATGCCGGTGCGGTCGGCGTTCGCGTTCGCGCAGACCTGACCAGGGCGTGCCGTCGAGCAGCACTTCGCCGCTGTCCGGGGTCAGATGCGCGAGCGCCAACCGGGCCAATGTGCTCTTGCCGGAACCGGATTCACCGACCACGCCCAAGGCTTGTCCTGGGTGCAGGGTGAACGACACCGGTTCCAGGCCAACGGTTCGCCCGCCGCCGGGTAATCGATAGCGCCGACTCGCGCCCCGGAACTCCAACAGCGGAACCTGATCCACCGCCGCGACCGGCTCGGGCGGCGCGGACACCGGTATCACCGGGGCCGTGGCCACGCCCGGGCGCAGACACCGAACCGTGCGTTCGTCGGACAGCGTGACCGGCTCGGGAAGCGCTGTGCGGCAGTCGGTGTCGGCGTGTGGGCAGCGCGGAGCGAACGGGCATCCGGCATCGGCCGGTGCGGCCCAGCGCGGTGCGGCCGAAGCCAGCACCGGCCCGTCCAGTCGCGGTGCGGCGGAGAGCAATTCGATCGTGTACGGATGCGCGGGCGCGCCCAGCACCACCTCGGCGGGTCCTCGTTCGACGATGATTCCGGCGTACATGACCGCGACCGTGTCCGCCGATTCGGCGACCACCGCCAGATCGTGGCTGATCAGCAGCACCGCGGTCCCGGCCGCCCGCAGATCGCGTAACAGCCCCAGAATCTGCTGTTGCACAACGACATCCAGCGCGGTGGTGGGCTCGTCAGCGATCAGCAGTTCCGGGCCCGCCGCCAGCGCCGACGCGATCAGCGCCCGCTGACGCAGACCGCCGGACAACTCGTGCGGATACTGCCGCCAGCGGCGCTCCGGATCGTCGATGCCCGCCCGTCGGAGCAGCCCGAACACCGCGTCGTCGAGGTTTTCGGCATCGGCGAGCCGGTGGATCTCGAGCGGTTCGGCAACCTCGTAGCCGATGCGGCGCAACGGATCCAGGGAGGTCAGCGCGTCCTGCAGGACGAAACCCACACGGCGGCCCCGTATTCGCCGCCAGCGCGCGTTGCTCGCGCCGCGCAGGTCGTCCGCGCCGAGGGTCAGTTCGCCGGCGCGCACCCGGGCATCGACTCCGGCCAGCCCGACCAATGCCCGTGCGGTCACGCTCTTGCCGGAGCCGGATTCGCCTACCAGCGCCACACATTGACCCCGGTCGACGTCGAGATCGACCGACCGCACCGCGACGGCGTCGCCGAACGACACCGACAGCTCCCGCACCGACAACAGTCGTTCGCTCATCGAGTGACTCCCTCCACGCGGTCGCGCAGGGCGCGACCGGCCACACTGATCGACATCACGGTGAGGGTGACCGCCAGGCCGGGGAACAACGCCAGCGTCCACGCGGCGCTCAGATAGTTCCGGGACTGCGCGAGCATCGCGCCCCATTCCGGTGTCGCCGTATCGGGTCCAAGCCCCAGGAAACTCAGCGAGGAGCCGACAATGATCGCGGTGCCGATATTGATCACCACCAGCACACTCAGCGGCAGCAGCACATTGGGCACGATGTGACGCACGGTGACCCGCCACGGTGGAATCCCCAAATCCAATGCCGCACGGACATAGGCCAATCGGCGTACCTGATGAGTGCGAATCCGCACCAGCCGGGCGAAACCAGGAGTCAGCGCGATGGTGATGGCCAGCACCACATTGCCGGTTCCCGGACCCAGAACCGCCACCACGAGCAGCGCCATCAGAATGGTCGGAAACGCCAGCAGCACATCGGCGACCCGCATGCCGATCTGATCGGCGACCGGTCCGCCCAGCGCCGCGGCCAATCCCCAGAGCGTGCCCGCGGCCGTCGCGAGCAACGTCGACCCGATCCCGACCAGCAGTGAGGCTCGCGCTCCGTAGACGACCCGCGCGTATTCATCGCGACCCAGCCAGTCGGTGCCGAAAAGATGTGCACCACTCGGCACTTGGAGCGCGATACCAGGGTCGATGGCCTCCGGTGGGCCCGCCAACAGGTGAGGTGCGATAACCGCGATTGCGGCCAGCGCCAGCACGATCGCAGCGCCCGCTCTCCCCGGTCGCGGCCAGTAACGTCGGTTCCGCAGACGATTCAGCGTCGTCCGAAACCAATACCGCAACGGCCGAGGCCGATCCGGTGTTGCCAGCGTCCGTATCGATGGCGCGTTCACCGAGCCACCTCCCGAATCCGGGGATCCACGAGCCGGTAAAGCTGGTCGAGCACGATCGAGATCACCGCGAACGCCGCCGCGGTCAGCACCACCGTGCCGGTCACCACCGGATAGTCGCGGCCGCGTACCGCGGTCACCAGCAACTGACCCAAACCCCGTCGCGCGAACACCGTTTCGACCACGACCACACCACCGAGCAGATTCCCCAGCATCCAGCCCGAGAGCGTCAGCACCGGAGTGGCCGCATGTCGCAGCGCGTGCCCGGCCCGCACCCGAAGTTCGGTCGCGCCGCGCGCCCGCACGGTGACCGCGAACGGCTGTTCAAGCGCCTGCTCCAGTCCGTCCCGGGTGACCTGCGACAGCACCCCGGCCACGGCCACCGCGAGGGTCAGCCACGGCAGCACCAGCCCGCGCAGACCCGTCGCGCCGACCACCGGGAACACCTGCCAATGGAATGAGAACAGTGCCAGCAGTACGAATCCCACCCAATAGGTGGGCATGGACAGCGCGGTGAACTCGACTGCCCGCGCCGCCGCCCGCGAGCGCGGCCGCTGCGCGGTGAACACCGCAACGGCCACCGAAATCGCCAGCCCCAGCACCAGCCCGCCGACCGCGAGTTCGACAGTGGGCCACAGCTGCTCGGCAATGAGAGCGCGCACCGGGCGATGCTGTTGGTACGAGGTGCCCAGGTCCCCCTGCGCCAGACGCCCGAGGAATCGCGCGTACTGCGCATGGATCGGAGAGTCCAGTCCGTACTCCGAACGAATCTGTGCCAGCACCTGCGGTGAGCTGGTCGCCGCCACCCCACCCGCGATAGCCCGCGCGGGATCGCCCGGAATAGCTTGCAGCCCAACAAAAGTCAGGGTGGCGGCGGCCCAGATCACCAGCACCGCCAGCGCCAGGCGGCCGAGCAGCCACCGCACGGGCCGAGGCAACCGACGCAGCGCGTCGAGTGGCCACCGCGGTAGTGGCGTCCGCCGCCGTGAGGTGTCGGGCTGCGCCCCCGCCGGTGCGGTCGGCTGCTGCGCGGTATCGGGCAACCGCCGTGAGGTGTTCGGCAGCCACCGCAGCGGTGTGGGTAGTCGCCCAGGGGTGCGGGGCGATTGCCTCACGCCGCGAGCCAGGCGTCGTAGAACCGCGGGTAAGTCTGCGCGTCGAAGGTCAACTCGCGCACCGACTTCGCGTATCCGGTCAGGCTGACCGGGGTGTAGATCGGGATGATGTATGCCTGGGAGAGCACTTCGTGCTGGACCGAGGAGTAGTTTCCGGCGGCTAGCTTGGGGTCGGTGGTGGCCGCGGCACCGGTCACCCAGGAGTCCAGTTGTGGCGAATTGACCAGTGCCACATTGCCGCCCGCCTTGGCGTAGGTGTTGGCGGAGAAGAAGGCGAACCGCAGTACATCGGGCGTGGGCCGGGCGAAGCTGACATCCACCAGGTCATAGCCGCCGCCGATGAGGTACTTGTCGACGTAGGTACCGGTGTCCACGGTGGGCCGCTGGATATCGATGCCCACCGTGCGGGCCTGGGCCCGGATGCCGTCGGCCACCACGTCACGCTGCTCCCGGGTGCCGTCGGGCCAGTACGGCCAGATCAGCGACAGCCGCGCGCCGTCTTTGACCCGGAAGCCCTCGGAATCGGTGTGATTCCATCCGGCCTGGTCGAGTAGCCGTTTGGCATTGTCGGGGTCGAAGGCGGTCAGATCCTTGCGCGCTGGGGCGTCGTATCCGGCGGTGACCTCGCTGATCGCGTTGTCCGCCACCGGATAGTGGCCGAAGTAGATGTTCTTCACCAGCTTGGCCACATCCACCGACGCGGTGAGCGCGCGGCGCACCAGCGGATCGGCGAGCGGCCCGCGCGACTGGTTGAGATAGAGGTTGTAGTTCAGGCCGGGCGTCTCGTCCGAGTGCAGAGTGAAATTCTCGCGCTTGGCCAGATCATCCGCCGAGACCGGCGGCACACCCCCGATGGCCTGCACCTGACCGCTGGTCAGCGCGCCGTAGCGCGTGGCGTCCTCGTTGATGAACTGGAACACCAGTTTGCCCAGGCGCGCCGCACCGGAATGGGCACTGCCCGGGGCGGGCCAGCGGTAGGCGTCGAACCGGGTGAGCGTTTCGGCCTTGCCCTGCTCCCAGCTCTCATAAGCGAACGGACCGGTGCCGACCGGACGATAGGTCTGATCCGCGAGCGCCTTGGGACTCTGGATGCCCAGACTCGGTGTCGACAGCGCCTGCAGGAACGGTGTGAAGGGTTGTTTGAGAACGACTTCCACCGTGAGCGGATCGATGACTCGGGTCTCCTGATAGGCGCTGATCAGCGAGGCCGCGTACGCGGACTTGGTCTTCGGATCGACGATGTGATCGAGGCTGGCTCGCACCGCGTCCGCGGTGAACGGCGTGCCGTCGTGGAAGGTGACCCCTTCGCGCAAGGCGAACCGATAGGTGCGCCCGTCCGGTGAGATGGTCCACGAATCCGCCAGCCATTTACCGAAGGAGTCCGGACCGGTCTGCGCCACCAGCGAATCGAAGATATTGCGATTGACCAGGCTGGTCACCGCGGTCGCCGCGACCGCCGGATCGAGCGAGACCTGGGTGCCCGCCACCGCGTAGACCAGCGTGCCGTTCTCGGTGATCGGGCCCGCGCTCTCGCTATCGCCACCGGAGAGCCCCGCGACAACCCCGGCCGCGATCGCGACCCCGGCCGCAACGGCCGCCGCGATCCAGAAGGTGCGCCGCCGCCGGCGCGAACGGATTCGGGGTCGTGCGGCCGGACGATCGGCCTCTGCGTGATTAGACATGTCACCCGTTCGTCGAAGTATGAGTTCGGCCGGAACCGACACCCCGCCGACCGATGAAAACTCAACCCGCCGAATGTATTTCGGTCAATCATTTGCGATCACGTGAATTCAATTCGATCGATCGAATTCGATCATCGAAAGAGATCGGAACTTCCGATCGGACGGCGTGAGCGACCGCCGCTCACGGGTGCGGATGAATCGGATCCACCCAGTGCACGGTCTCGGGTGCTTCGACCGGCTCGATATCGAGGTTCACCACCACCGCCTCGCTGTCGCTGCGGACCAGCACGCACTCGAGCGGTTCATCGGTGCTGGCGTTGATCTCCTGATGCGGGACATACGGTGGGACGAAGATGAAGTCGCCCGGTCCGGCCTCCGCGACGAACTCCAGCTGATTTCCCCACCGCATGCGAGCACGCCCGCGCACGACATAGATGACGCTCTCGAGCGCACCGTGGTGGTGGGCACCGGTTTTGGCATCGGGATGGATGGTGACCGTGCCCGCCCAGATGTGCTGGGCGCCCACGCGGGCGGCGTTGATCGCCGCCGCGCGGTCCATCCCGGGGGTCTGCGCGGTATTGGGATCGAGCTGCCCGGATGGGATGACCCGGACCCCGTGGTCGCGCCATTCGCTGGATGTCGCATCCGAATTATCTTGCTGCCCAATTGTTGTCATAGTCGCTCCCGCACTCCCGGACTGATGTGGTCGGCGATCGTACGCTCGCTCGTGCACGGCGCGCAGACGTTGGGATTGCCCTGATTCCAAGACTTCACCGTGCCACCGAGGTCGGGTTTGCTCGTCCTCGGAGAGGAGTTCTGTCATGACGATCCGAAGTAGCGCACTGCGCGCGAGCGTTCTCATCACCGCGGACGAGCTGGCCGAGCGAGTGCGGACCGGGGAACCGGTGACCCTGCTCGATGTGCGCTGGCAGCTCGATCGCCCGGACGGGCGTGCGGACTACGCGCTCGGCCACATTCCCGGCGCGGTGTACGCCGATCTCGAGAGCGAGCTGACCGACCATTCGATCACCGGGCGCGGCCGCCATCCGCTGCCTTCGGGCGCGACGCTACAGGCGGCCGCGCGCGCGTGGGGTGTACGCTCCGGGGTTCCGATTGTGCTGTACGACAACTGGAATCGCGCCGGTTCGGCACGCGCGTGGTGGGTGCTGCGCGCGGCGGGAATCCACGATGTGCGCATTCTCGACGGCGGACTGAGCGCGTGGACCGAGTCGGGGCGCGCACTCGATACCGGTGCGGTGGTTCCGGTTCCCGGCGATATCGTCGTCCAGCGTGAGGATCTCTACGACGGTGAGCTGGCCACCCTGACCGCCTCCGAGACCGCAGAGGTTCCCGAGCGCGGCGTGCTGATCGACGCGCGAGCTCCCGAGCGGTTCCGCGGTGAGTCCGAGCCGTTGGACCCGGTGGCCGGTCACATCCCGGGGGCGCGCAATGTGCCCAGCGGATCGCTGCTCGACGAGCGTGGATTCTTCCGGGAGACAGCGGAATTGGAGCAGCGGTTCGCCGTCGCGGGCATCTCGAATGCCCCGGTGGTCGGGGTGTACTGCGGATCCGGCGTGACCGCGGCCGTCGATATCGCCGCGCTGGCGGTTCTCGGTATCGACGCGACGCTGTTCCCGGGCTCCTGGTCGCAATGGAGTTCGGATCCCGCCTTGCCCGTCGCCACCGGCGCGACCGAATCCGAAGCCACGCGGTGAGTCCGGATCCGGTGCCGCTGTCGGTTACCGGGGCGGTGCTGTTCTCCGGAGCCGTGCTGACCGGGCCGGACATCGCCGACACCTACCGGGTGGACAGATCCGGGTATGAGCCCTCGGGAACGCCGGAGCTCGTGGTGATCGCCGCCGATGTCGACGATGTGCGCCGTGCGGTCACTTACGCTGCCGAACAGGGACTTTCGGTGGTGGTCCGGGGTGCGGGCAGCGGGCTGGCCGGTGGCGCGAGTGCGGGGCGGGGTGCGCTGGTGCTCGATGTCAGCGCACTGCGCCGGATTCTCGAGATTTCGCCGGTCGACGAGCTGGCCGTGGTGCAGGCCGGAGTGAGCGCGGCCACGCTCGACGCCGAAGCCGCCGAGCACGGGCTGCGATACGCGCCCGACCCGGCGAGCGTGGCCATCTCGACCATCGGGGGGAACATTGCCACGAACGCCGGTGGACTGCGATGTGTCAAATACGGCGTGACACGGGACGCGGTGCTCGGGCTCAGTGTCGTACTGGCGGACGGTAGCCTCCTGCATACCGGCCGCCGCACCGCGAAAGGCGTTGCGGGACTCGATCTTACCGGCCTGTTCACCGGCTCCGAGGGAACGTTGGGCGTCATTGTCGAGGCGGTGGTGCGGTTGCAGCCGATTCCGATCGACACCGTCACCATCGCCGCGTATTTCGACGACGTCGATCAGGCCGCCGCGGCCGCTGCGGGAGTGCTGGCGGCACGGGTCCGTCCCGCCATGCTGGAACTGCTCGACGCGGCGTCGCTGCGTGAGGCGCAGGACCTGCTCGGCGTGCGAGGGCACGCGGCCGGTTCCTTCCTGGTGGCGCAGACCGACGGATTCGGCTCCCGAGCGGAAGCCGATCTGATCGTGGATGTGCTGCGGCAGTTCACCTCTCGCATCGAGGTCGGCGGCGATCCCGACGCGGCGAGCCAACTGCTCGCGGTCCGCCGGGCGGCGCTGCCCGCACTCGAGCGGCACGGTCGGGCGCTCATCGAGGATATCGCCGTCCCCCGCTCGCGGATCGCCGACGCGGTGCGCCGTATCAGCGCGATCGCCGCCGAATTCGATAGCCGGATATATACGTTCGGCCATGCCGGAGACGGAAATCTACACCCGATAATCGTGGTGCCCGACGGCGATTTCGCGGCACGCGCCCGGGCCGAGTCGGCCGCCGACGAAATATTCGCCGCAGCCTTGGAATTGGGTGGCACCATCACCGGCGAACACGGCGTCGGAGTGCTCAAACGCAAGTGGCTCGAGCGTGAGCAGGGAGCCGATGCGCTGCGGGTGCAGCACGCCATCCGGCGGGCTCTGGACCCGGCGGGAATCTTCAACCCGGGCAAAGCCTACTGACCAGGCAGGCACGCTGAGTGATCGACTCGGTGCGCGCTGCCGAACGGTCTATTCGGTAATTCGGATAGCTTTTCGATCCGCGAGATTCGAATGCGGCGAACGCATTTCGACTATCGGTCGTGATCGGCTATCCGAATTGAATTCGCTGAAGAGAACTCTGTTTCCGCCGACGTTGTCTCCCTAGCATGACGAATTATCGAGTGTTGTTCGCCGAGAGGAATCCCATGACTGCCGATCCGGAATCGAACGCGGTACCCGCAACCGCCGCGACCGAGGTGGAATTCATCAGCCTCACGCACACCAATGCCTCGACCGAACTGGAGCCGATACCGTCCCGGGGGATCGACCTGCCGTTCGTGCGGCGGTACGTGCGAGCCCTGGAGGACGGCGGATTCGATGCCACCTTGCTGCCGTACGGCTCCGCGGGCGCGGATTCGTTCGTGCTGGCCTCGGCGGTGGGCCAGCTGAGCACACGGATCAAGCCGATCGTCGCGGTCCGCCCGAACACGGTGTTCCCCACGGTCGCGGCGCAACAGCTCGCGACGCTGGATCAGTTGACCGAGGGTCGCGCGCTGGTGCATCTGATCTCCGGGGGCAATGACGCCGAACAGGCCCGGCAGGGCGACTACGCGACCAAGGATGAAAGATACGCGCGCACCAGCGAATTCATCGATGTGCTGCGCCGGTCGTGGACCGAGACGCAACCGTTCTCCCACGCGGGCGAACACTATCGATTCGACGACTTCGGGCCGGGCTTCCCGCCGTACGCCGAGTCGATTCCGATCTCGATCGGCGGCCAATCCGATGCCGCGTTCGATATCGGTGGCGCCAAGGCGGACATCTTCTCGTTCTGGGGAGAACCGTTGGCGGACATTGCATCCCAGATCGCCCGGGTGCACGGCATCGCCGCCGCGGCCGGGCGCGCCGATCGCCCGCGCATCTGGGTGACCTTCCGCCCCATCGTCGACCGCACCGATGAGCTGGCCTGGGCCAAGGCGTACGACTATGTCGAGCGCATCACACAGACCTTCGAACGTGGTGCGTACCGCAAAGTGAGCGCGGCCGAACCACAGAACGTCGGCTCCCAGCGGGCGCTGGAATTCGCCCGCCGCCAAGAGGTTTACGACCGCGCTCTGTGGACCAGAACGGCCGCGGCCACGAATGGTGCGGGTGCCTCGACGGCACTGGTCGGTAGTCCCGAGACGGTGGCCGCCGCGATCCTGGACTACATCGATCTCGGCGCGAACCTGGTCTCCATCCGCGGATACGACACGCTCAACGACGTCATCGACTACGGGCGGTACGTTCTGCCACTGGTCCGGCAGGAGCTCGAACACCGCGCCGCGACCGGTGAGCGCGGCACGCTGCAAGCCGACTACCCGGGCGCACTGGCCACGGTGGGCCGCTCATGACCGCCACCGCCGGTCCCGTGCTGACCGTGCCCGACACCTCATCCGCCGCGCTCGCCGCCTTGACCTCGGAAATCGCTTCCACCGCAGCGTCATACGATCGCAGCGGGGATATTCCCGAGGCCGGGCTGCTCGCGGTGCATCGCGGCGGGTATCTCACGGCCACGGTGTCCGCGAGTTACGGCGGACCGCAGTTGGATCACGCCGAGGTGGCGCGAGTGCTGGTGGCGATCGGCGAGGGTGATCCGTCGGTGGCCCTGATCGTCGCCAATACCTTGGCGGCTCACCTCGCACAGGCCACGGTCAGGAACTGGCCGGAGGAGCTGTACCGAGAGGTTCTCGGTCGCTCGGGCGAGGAGCCGATCCTGATCAACGCGGTACGTGCCGAGCCTGAATTGGGTGCGCCCGCACGCGGCGGTCTGCCCGCGACGCTCGCCAGTCGCACCGCCGATGGCTGGAACCTCAACGGCCGCAAAAGCTTCGCCACCGGCGGCACCGCACTGTCCTACCACCTGGTGTGGGTGATGACCGATGAATCCCCGGCCCGAGTGGGACATCTGATCGTCCCCGCCGACGCCGACGGCATTACCTGGCACCACACCTGGGATCACCTGGGCCTGCGCGCCTCCAACACCCACGACGTCAGCTACACCGATGCTCGAGTGCCCCTGGAGAACTTCTCGGAGATCCCTTTCCAGGACGGCGTTTACCGAGATCCTGCGGCCGCGTCGGGTCCGGCCTCGTTCGGGCATGCGGCGCTGTACGTCGGCGTGGCGCGGGCAGCACGATCGGCCTTCGCCGAGTACGCCCGCACTCGGGTACCGACCGCGCTCGGTAAGCCGATCGCCGAGACCGAGCGCATTCAATCGGTGGCCGGTGAGATCGAGGCCCAGATCGTGCAGGCCGAAACGCTGCTGTACGGCACGCTGCACCGGCTCGCGGTCGGCGAAACCGAAGCGGCGCAACGACTGTCGGTGGTCAAGGTGCTCATTGCGCGATCGGTGATCACCGCGGTACAGACCGCGGTCGCAGCCCTCGGCAATGCCGCCCTGACGCGGCACAATCCGCTCGAACGTCATCTGCGCGATGTGCTCTGCGTGCGCGTGCATCCCCCGCAGGAGGACACCGTGCTGCTGAGCAGCGGTCGCTCGGTGTTGCGGCCGCAGACGTAATACGCGACCGCGCCACTACTTTCGGCAACCCCGAGGCTTGTGCCCGGGGCCTACCCACGAGGAACAACCCAGCCATGATCACCACCACGCGGCTCGCGCGCAGTCCGCGAACAATCGGAAAGTTCGGTGTCGCAGCGGCTGTCGCGGCACTGACCGTGTTCACCAGTGCCTGCGGCGGCACCACCGATACGGCGAGCGGGCCGTCCGGGGAGGGGCGCGAACCGGTGCGAGGCGGCACCCTGAACCTGGCGTTCTTCCCGGACAACGTGGCCTTCGCCTGCATCGACCCATTCCAGACCTACTGGATCGAACACCGGTCGCTCATCCGGAATTTCGCCGATTCGCTCACCGACCAGAACCCGGAGACCGGCGCGATCGTGCCGTGGCTGGCGACCGCGTGGCAGATCAGTCCCGACGGTCTGGACTACACCTTCACCCTGCGCGACGGTGTGACCTTCGCCGATGGCGCGCCACTGGACGCCGCGGCGGTGAAGACCAATTTCGATGGATTCGCCGATCTCGCGCGCACCTCGGGCGGCACCGCCTACGGCGCGAGCTACATCGTTGGGCTCGAGTCGACGCAGGTGGTCGACGCCAAGACGGTCCGGTTCCACTTCTCCACGCCGAATTCCTCATTCCTGCAAGCGACCTCGACCACCAACCTGGCGCTGCTGTCCCCGGCCTCGTTCCAGAAGACCCCGCAGCAGCGTTGCCTCGGCGACGTTGTCGGGTCCGGACCGTTCACGCTCGACAACTACACCCCGAACCAGGGGGTGAGCCTGAGTCGCCGCACCGGCTACCACTGGCCCTCACCGTTGAACAAGAACCCGGGCGACGCCTACTTGGACAAGGTGAAGGTGAGTTACGTCGCCGAGGACGGGGTGCGCACCGGCAACCTGGTCAGCGGGCAGATCGATATCGCCTGGCCGCGCAACCCGTTCACCGTCGAGGATCGGGCATTGATCGGCCGATCCGGCGCGTACCTGCGCTCGCGCCCGCTGCCGGGCGTCTCCTACACGCTGTACCCCAACGTGTCCGAGGGTCACCCGCTGGCCGATGATCAGATCCGCCAGGCGCTGTACCACGCCATCGATCTGAAGACCTTCGCGGCGACCATCTTCGGGGCGGACTATCCCGTGGTCGGCGGGCCGTTCGACAACACCACCCCGTATTACGCCGCCCAGAGCGCCAAGCTTACTTATGACCCGGCGCAGGCCGCCCGCATTCTGGACGCGGCCGGATGGAAGATCGCTCCGGGCGATCAATACCGCTCCAAGGACGGCAAGCGGCTCACGCTGGTCCAGCCGCTGAGCGCCGCGAGTGTGGGAGCCGAGCTGATCCAGGATCAGTTGCGCCAGAGCGGAATCGAGCTCCAACTCAAGACCGTGACCGCGGCTGAGCGCCCCGCGGTCATCGCCAACGGCCAGTACGACCTCGTCGAGGGATACTTCACCCGCGCGGATCCCGGTGCACTGCAATTCATTCTGGTTGAAGCGCTGGCCAATTCGAAGGCGCTGGCGCGCAATGCCCAGAAGCCCGCGGCGGCCGCACAGATCGCCGACCTGTTCACCCGCGCTGTGCAGTCCACCGATGCGACGGCACGCGAGCAGATCTACACCGAGTTGCAGCGCACGCTGATCGACAATGGCATCACCTTTCCGCTGTCCGAGCGGGTGCAATACGCGGGAATCCGTAACCGGGTCAATGGCTTCCGCTTCACCGCCGAGAGCTTCATCGACCTTCACGATGTCTGGATCCAGCCGTGATCCGCTATATCGCCGGGCGCGTGGTGCAGGCGATCGGTGTGCTGTGGGCGGCGTTCACCCTCACCTTCGTCGTGCTCTACCTGCTGCCGAGTGATCCAGTGTCGATTCAGCTCAGTGCGGCCGGAATCGAAACCGACTCCCTCACCCCGGCGCAGCTGGCGGCCGCCAAGGCGAAATATGGGCTCGACCGCCCGGTCGCGGATCAGTACTTCTCCGCGCTGACCGGCGCGCTGCACGGCGACTTCGGCACCTCGATCGCCAAACAGGTGCCGGTGAGTCATCTGCTGGCCGAAAGGCTGGGCGGCACACTGACATTGAGCCTGATCGCGGGTGTGCTCGCGGTCGTCCTCGGCGCCGGTATCGCCTATCTGGCCGCGTTCGTGCGTATCGGCCCACTCCGTATTCTGCTGGACCGGGCACCGGCGCTGGGCGTCGCGGTTCCGTCATTCCTGGTGGGGCTCGGGCTCATTCAGTATTTCTCGTTCGAGCTGGGCTGGCTGCCATCATCGGGCTCGGGTGGCTGGAAGTACCTGGTATTGCCGGTGATCACCATGGCATTGCCGGGAGCGTCCCAGCTCGCCCAGGTGCTCAGCCGCAGCTTCCACGACACCCTGCGCGAGCCGTATATCGTGACCGCTCGTGCCAAGGGCCTCTCGCGCGGCGCCGTGCAACTGCGGCACGCCTTCCGCAACGCCGCACTGCCCGCGCTGACCATTGTCGGAGTGCTGGTGGGGCTCACCGTAACCAGCGCGATCGTGGTCGAAACCGTGTTCAACCGCAACGGAATCGGCCGTCTCGCACAGGAATCGGTGCTCGCCAAGGATGTTCCGGTGGTGCAGGCGATCGTCGTGATCGCGGCTGCGGGGTTCGTGCTGATCAACCTGATCGTCGATCTGCTGTATCCGCTGCTGGATCCACGCATCGCCCACCCCGCGCGCGCGGAGGTGAAGTGAGATGGTGCAGACGCTGACCAATCCCGAGGCCGCCGCGCCGGTCGACGACGGCCCCGAACCGCACACGGGTCCGCGCCGCGCCCGGACCGGTGCGCGGCTGGTGCGACTGACCCGCCGACCCGGCTTCGTGCTGGCGAGTCTGTTGGTCGTGTTCGTGATCGTCGCGGCCTTCGCGCCCGCCCTGTTCACCGATTACGCGCCGTATGCCACCGCACCCGCCGAGCGTTTGCGCCCGCCCAGTGGTACCCATCTATTCGGCACCGACGATGTCGGGCGCGATCTGTGGACCCGCACCCTCTACGGTGCGGATCTCACCGTGAAGGCCGCCCTCATCGCCATTGCCATCGGGCTCGGCGCGGGCCTGGTGCTGGGCGTGCTGTCCGGATTCCTGGGCGGTGTGCTGGACGCGCTGATCATGCGGGTAGTCGATGTGCAACTGGCGATTCCGGGTCTGCTGCTGGCCCTGTCGATCGTCACCGCACTCGGGTTCGGCACCATCCCCGTCGCCATCGCGGTCGGAGTCGGTACCGTTCCCGGTTTCGCGCGCACCACGCGCGCCGAGGTGCTGCGGGTCAAAACACTGCCCTATGTGGAGGCCGCGCGCTCCGGCGGCGGATCGTGGCCGCGTGTGCTGATCCGGCACGTGCTGCCCAATTCCTGGGGTCCGGTCCTGGCCCTGGCGGTGCTGGATTTCGGGACCGCGATCATCGCGGTGGCGGCCCTGAGTTTCCTCGGCTTCGGGGCGGCCCCGCCGCGCGCCGAATGGGGGTCGCTGGTCTCGAGCGGGCGGAATTTCTTGGTGACCGCGCCCTGGGTGTCGCTGCTGCCGGGTGCGATGGTCGCGCTGACGGTGCTGGCCCTCAATCACATCGCGCACACGTTGCGGGAGGTACGTCGATGACGGCGTCCACGACCGTCGCGCGCACCGGCTCGCCGATCGTCGAAATCACCAGCCTCTCAGCGGGCTACCTGACCGGTGGCACCGTGGTGACGGCCGTTCATGATTTCTCGCTGGCGGTGCGACCCGGCGAAATCGTGGCGCTGGTAGGCGAATCCGGCTCCGGCAAGTCCACCACCGCGCACGCGTTGATCGGGCTGCTGTCAGATAACGCGCGGATCACCGGCGGCTCGATTCGAGTCGGGGGCGTCGAGATCGTCGGAGCCCGCGAGAAGACGGTCCGATCCCTGCGCGGATCGACCGTCGGCCTGATCCCACAGGACCCGATGGTCGGGTTGAACCCGACCCAGCAGATCGGAACGCAAGTCGCCGAGGCCGTGCGGCTGCGCGGCATACGCGGTCCCGCAGTGCATGCCGAAGTGCTCGAGGTGCTGCGCACCGCCGGGCTCGACGCCGCCGACCAGCATGTGCACCGCTATCCGCACGAGCTGTCCGGCGGACAACGCCAGCGGGTGCTGATCGCGATCGCCCTGGCCGGGCGGCCCGAGCTGATCATCGCCGACGAACCCACCAGTGCACTGGATGTGACTGTGCAGGCCCGCATTCTCGATCATCTCGAGTCGCTGGTGCGTGAGAGCGGTATCGCCCTGCTCATCATCACCCACGACCTCGCCGTGGCGGCCGACCGCGCCGATCGGGTGATCGTGATGCGGCAGGGCCGAATCGTCGAATCCGGTGCGCCCGCAGAGATTCTCGTTGCCCCCGCGGATCCCTACACCCGGCGGCTGATCGCGGCCGCACCGGCACTCGCGAATGGCGGCGTACTGGAACCGCGCTTCCGGGAGACCGGTAACGACAGGTCCGACCATGCGGCAATTCTCGAAATAGATGCTGTGACAAAGGAATTCCGGGGGCGGAAGGGCCGGGCGGTGGTCGCGCTGAACGATGTATCGGTGTGTGTGCCTGCCGGTCGCACCCACGCCGTGGTCGGCGAATCGGGATCCGGAAAGTCCACCCTGTTGCGCATCGCCATGGGGCTCGAGACCCCCACCGCCGGTGCGGTGCGCTTCGACGGCATCGAGATGTCCGGGCTCTCCTGGCGGCGACAGCGCCCGCTGCGCCGACGGTTCCAACTGGTGCATCAGAACCCGTATGCCGCACTGGATCCGCGATTCACGGTGCGCGAGAGCCTTATCGAACCCCTGGTGTCGTTTCGCATCGGCAGCCGCGCCGAACGTCACGCCCGGGCCGGTGAACTCCTGGACGCCGTGGCGCTGCCGCGCACCGCCCTGGACCGCCTGCCCGATGAACTCTCCGGTGGCCAACGCCAGCGGGTCGCCATCGCACGGGCGCTCTCGCTTCGACCGGATCTGGTGCTGCTGGACGAGCCGGTGTCCGCGCTGGACGTATCGGTCCAGGAGCAGATCCTGGACCTGCTGCTCGACCTGCAACAACGATTCGGCCTGGCCTACCTGTTCGTATCCCACGACCTGGCGGTGGTGGCCAAGATCGCACACACGGTATCGGTGCTCGACAGTGGCACGGTTGTCGAATCCGGTGCGATCGCAGATGTTTTCGGGAATCCGCAGGACTCCCGCACCGAGCGGCTGATCGCCGCGATTCCCGGGCGCCGGGCGCGGTCCGGCCGGGAACCATCCAACCTCGAAAGGGAATCTCGATGACCACGGCAACCGATACCTGGCTGTCCGACTGGCAGCACTGGCACACCGAGCGCGAAACGCTCGCCACCGACGTCCACGGCCTGGCCGCCGCGACCGGAACGCATTGGCTCAGCGATATCCCGCAGCGTATCGACGACGTTCCCGGCGAATGGATTGCCGCCGATGGGCGAGCCATCGGCGATGGGACCGGCTTTCATCACGAACTGGGACCCGGAGACCGGGTGCCCAGCGGAGACCTGCTGTTGCAAACACTGATTCGGGCCGGTGAGGTCGCATTACGGGTATTCGACCCGCAGGCCCCGACCCGCACCGGACTGGAGGGGATCGACGCCTTCACCCCGAATCCCGCGTGGGTATTCGACGGTGTCGCCGAAAACGATTCCGCGCCACTGCGACTGGACCACATCGACGGTTTCGTCAGCACCAATACCGGTGTACGCGTGCGCATCAAGGTCGATGGGCGGGAACTGGTGCTGGCGGGCGCGGCCACCCCGGCCGGAGATATTCAGCTCACCTTCGCCGACACCACCAATGGCACCGAGACCCAGCGTTTCCGATTTCTCACCATCTCGGCCCCCGACAGTCAGGGCCGCATCGCCGTGGACTTCAATCGCGCCTACCTGCCGCCGTGCGCCTTCTCCGACCACTACCTGTGCCCGCTGCCGCCCCCGGAGAACCGTCTAGATTTCCCGGTGCGCGCCGGTGAGACCTTCCTGCGCCGGGCGGACCGATGACGCGATACGTCATCGTCGGCGCGGGCGCGATCGGGGTATCGCTGGCCGTCGAACTCGGTGATCGCGGCCATGACGTGTTGCTGGTGGCACGTGGTGCGACACTGGACTATCTTGCGGCACAACCGCTGTCGTACCACTCGCATGCCGGCCACCGGGCGATCCGGCTCCCGGCCGTAGCGCTGGACGCCGATCTGGGACTCCGCACCGGCGATATCGTCGTACTGGCGGTGAAATCCCAGGATCTGGCGACTGTCGCACCCGCCATTGCGTGGCGCGAGGTGACCGGCGATCACGGCCAGGTACAGGGCATCGCGGCGAATCTGGTTCCGGTGGTCACCACTCAGAACGGCCTGGACGCCGAACGCACCGCCGCCCGCTGGTTCGACACCGTGCTGGGCGCGGTTTTCCTCATCTCCGCTCAGCACGTCCGCACCGGTGAAGTCCGAGTTGGCGGGCACCCCCACGTAGGCGGTGCCATCGCGGGTATCGCCAGCGCACTCGCACCCGAATCCGCCGAGCAGGCCCTGAAGACCTTCACCACCGACCTGCACGATGCGAATTTCCTGACCAAATCGGTCACCGATATACGGTCGTACAAGGCCGCAAAAATAGTCCACAGCGTGCGAAACGGAATCGAAGTCCTCGCCGGTGACAGGAAAACGAAAGACGCTGTCGGCCAAGCTCTCTCGGCAGAGGCCCGAACCGTCCTCGCCGCCGCCGGATTCGACCCCCCGGACACCTCCGCCTTGATCCTCGATCCCGCCCAGGGCCACTTCAGCGCACGATCCGGGGTGACCACCGGTCGGCAATCCACCTGGCAGAGCTTCGCCCGCGGCACCCCCACCAACGAGGTCGACTACCTCAACGGCGAGATCGCCCTGCTCGCCCGTCTGCACGGCATCCCCGCCCCACTCAACACTCGCCTGCAACAGCTGCTGGGCCGAGCCACCCACACGGGTGGCGGACTCGACCTACCGGGCATCGATACCCTCACCGAGCGCCTGGCTGCCGGACAGGATTAGGTCATGTCTCCCAATAGCTTCAGCCATTCGACTGTCAGCGCCATGACGAACCCGGCCCGATAGGTGAGGGCGAGTTTGTCGTAACGGGTGGCGACCCCACGCCAGTGTTTGGCCTTGTTGAAGGCGCGTTCGACGACGTTGCGGCCCTTGTAGGCGATCGAGTCGAACCGCGGTGGCCGCCCTCCGGCGCGACCGCGTCGTTTCCGGTGGGCGATCTGGTCGGCGCGGTCGGGAATGACAGTGCCAATACCTTTGCCGCGCAACAATGCCCGGTTGCTCGCCGACGAGTACGCCTTGTCAGCCAGGACCCGGTCCGGACTGCGCCGGGGTGGGCCACCGGTCAGCCGCGGCACCGCGATCGCGTCGAGCAGCGTCGGCATCATCGGAGAATCACCGGCTTGGCCCGCGCTCAGCAGCACCGCCAGCCCGCGACCGTTGCCGTCGGTGGCCAGGTGCGCTTTCGTGGTCAGCCCGCCCCGTGACCGGCCGATCGCGTGATCGGCCGGCTCATAGCTCACCGTCCGGGCCCGGGCTCGCCTCGCCACCGCGGGAGGTGTTCGCACCGTGTTGATGGACCCGCATGATCGAAGAATCCACCGACACAACCCAATCCAGATTCCCGGTCGCGTCCGCGAGCGCGGTCAACGCGACCAGCACCCGATCCCAGGTCCCGTCCCCGGCATAACGGCGATGACGTTTCCACACCGTCTGCCACGGACCGAATACCTCGGGCAGATCCCGCCACGGCACCCCGGTCCGCAACCGGAACAACATTCCCTCCACGACCAGGCGATTGTTGGCGAAGTTGCGGCCCACATGGCCATCGGATGTCGGTAGCAAGAGCTCGAGAAGTTCCCACTGCTTGTCCGTCAGAACCCGATACCGATCACCGACCGCTGTCGCCACGGCGAACATGATGCCCGACCCAACGACTTACCGGGCACAATCCGAGAATCCCGATTGGGAGACATGCCCTAGTCACACCCGAGGTTCTGGACAGGCGATCATCAGCCCGGAATTCGCTTTGCGACCAAACCGGGCATCCTGCGGTGTCGAAGTCGCTTGTAGACACGACCGAGAGCACCCGAGGGTTGCTGCGCTGGAAGGGCGGCAGCGGCCTACTGAAGCCCCTGTGGCCTGCCGCTGGGGAGGAACGCAGGTGATCGTGACATATGCAGCCAGTCCCAGTGCCCTACAACTGCTTGATCCATCCGATGCCGTGGCGTCGATCAGCCAGGAGTGTTCCGCCGACACGCTGTCCTCCGCCGACCTTGCGGAGTTGTGTGTTGAGTTGTTGGCCGGGATCGCCGCGCGGGACCGCGACGCGTTCACCCGGCTCTACCGACTGACCAGTCATCGAGTCTTCGGGGTCGCGCTGCGGATGCTGTGCAACCGCGCGGCCGCAGAGGAAGTTACGCAGGAGGTGTACCTGCAAGTCTGGTCATCACCGGCGCGGTACGACTCGCGGCTCGCCTCTCCGATCGGCTGGCTGATCGTGCTGACCCGAAGACGTGCGATCGACCGAATACGCAGCGACCGTGCGGCTTTCGAACGCGATGTGCGCTATGGCGCGATGGCGCGAGGTATCGACCGCGACTTCGTTTTCGAAACGGTTCAGCAGCGTGACGAGCGCCGCACGGTGTTGTGTGGCCTCGGCCTTCTCACCGAATTGCAGCGCGAGAGCATCGAATTGGCCTATTTCGGCGGACTCACCTACAGCGAGTTGGCGGACCGGCTAGATATTCCGCTCGCCACCGTGAAGAGCCGGATCCGCGATGGATTGAACCGCCTTCGATCCGCCTTCGCCATGGGGACCCTGCGCTGAGACACGGGTGCGCCCCGGCGCGATCGACGTATCGATGACATCCGGGGCGCAAAAGGGACCGATGAGTTCAGTGCTGGGTCAGCGGACTGAGGTTCTCGTAATACGCTGCCATACCGGGAAAATAGTCGGCGAAGTCGGGCGGGGGCGTACCCAGTCGCGCCGCGCCGAGCATGTCGAGGTAGTACTCCCAGCCGGGGCCGACGTGGCTGACCTGGGCGATCTCGGCCTCGGTGAGCAGATGGTGGACGAAGCGCAATTCGGTGCCGCCGTCGATCTCGGTGAGTTCGAGTTCCAGCCGCCATGCGCCCGAATCGTCAATAGCGGAAATGCCGAGCAGGCGGGGCGGGTCGCAGGTGTCGATGGTCATGTCCATCCACGGCTGCTCGTCCTCGAAAGCCATCTGTACCTTGATGATTCGGCCGGGACCGGGTTCGCCGGTCCACGGGCCGAACCACCGGGCGGTGCGGTCGGATTCGGTCACGCTGGCCCACACGTCGTCGGCGGGCGCGCGGTAGGTGCGGGTCAGGACCAGGTCGCGGCCCTGCTCGGCGGCCAATAGGCGGCCGGTGGGTGTCGGGGTCATGCGGTGTCCTCTCGGTGTGTGTCGTCGGCGGTGACACGGCGCTCCCGGCGGGTGCGATACACCTCGGTCTCCAGTGCGTCGAGCCGCTGCGCCCACACGGGCTGGGTCTCGAAACTCGTTATCCAGTCGGAGATTTGCGCGAGCGGTTCGGTGTCGAGCAGGTAGTAGCGCTCTCTGCCGACCAACTCGTCATGGACCAGGCCGCTCTCCCGCAGCACCCGCAAATGCCGGCTCACGGCGGGACGACTGATGTCGAACTGTTCGGCGATAGCACCGGCGGTCAACCGCCGATCCCGCAACAGCTCCAGGATTCGCCGCCGTACCGGATCCGCGATCGCGGCTGCCACCTCGTCCACAACCAAAGCGTAACCAATCAGTTACGCATTGTCGAGATCAACCCAACCAGCGATGCCTCCACCAACATTGCAGCGCTTTCTCGGATCATTGTGCGGTAGTGGGGATGTCGGTCATGCGGATGTCGTAGCCGGTCTCCGGGTTGACGACTCGGCCTGCGGCCCACCAGTTCTCGCGCGCTGTTTCGACAACCATCATCGCGATGTCCTCTTCCGGGACGTCGGCGAGAACTCGCAGGTTTGTGACGATCTCGCGGAAGAGTTCGTTCTTCTGCTCAGCGGTGCGGTGGTTGAAGGCCAGGTGGATGAACATCGTTCGGTCGGTGCGTGGTAGTCCGAATACGACTTTTTGCATGTGGAAGTTGTCGGGGGTGACCTCCACGAAGACGTGGAATTGATCGTCCTCGGGGATTTTCAGGACGTCGACCATGGCCTTGTGGAGTGCGGTGGAGACGTTGCGGCGATATTCGGGCGAGGTTCCCTGGCGGAGATAAATGGTGATCAGCGGCATGAGTCTCACGCTAGGCAGCACCCCTGCATTCGGAAAGCGAATGGTTGGCATACTGGATATGCTGATTGCTCATGGACGTCACGATGGTCGGGCTGCGGGTACTGCGCGAGGTGGCCGAACGTGGCACGTTCACGGCCGCGGCGCAGGCGCTCGGATATACGCAATCGGCTGTCTCGCGGCAGGTGGCGGCACTCGAACAGGCCACCGGGGTGCGACTTTTCGATCGCTATCCCGGCGGTGTGCGGTTGACCGCCGCAGGTCTGGCTTTGTTACGCCACGCCGTGACCGCGCTGGACGCTTTGGATGCGGCCGATCGCGAGCTGCACGGTGCCGACGTCGACACCGGTTCGGTGCGGCTCGGCTACATCCCGGCCGCCGGAGCGGTCCTGGTGGCTCACGCCCTCGCGGTGCTGCGCGGGCAGCGGCCCGGCGTCAATGTCGCCACCCGGGAGGGCACCACCCCATCGCTGGTGCGGGCACTGCGCGCCGGTCGTCTCGACCTCGCCGTACTGTCCTCGCGTCCACCGCATCGCTCACCCGACGCCGACAAACCGGCCCTGCATGTCGAGCCGTTGCTGGAAGATGCTCTGGCCGTGGCGGTTTCGTCGACCGGTCGGTTCGCTGATCGCACGGGCCTCACCACCGAGGACCTCCTCGACGAAACCTGGATCGCCACTCCTACCACCGCCGACGAACCGCTACTCGGCGTCTGGCCGGGTCTGCCCGGACGGCCCCGCATTCATCACACCGCCCGCGACTGGCTCACCAAATTGCACCTCGTCGCCGCCGGAGCCGGAATCACCACCGTGCCAACGACACTGGCGTCCGCCATCCCGCCCGGCATTCGCCTGCTCGGCATCGACGACCTCCCCGAGGAACGCCGGCGCATCAGCGTGGTCCGCCTCCCGGGCCCCACCACGGAGCCGGTCCGGACGCTCGTCCAAGCCCTGCATCACCACGCCGCCGAGATCGCCGGATAACCTCACTGTCGACGGCGAACTCACACCCGCATCGGGAGGTCGCGCATGACCGAGGTCAGCACCTCGAAGGAAGCCGCCGGTCAGCCCACCGCGAGGGGTGACAGGATCGCCGTCGTCATCGGCAGCACCCGGCCGACGCGGATCTGTCCGGACATCGCGTCCTGGATTCGTGAGGTCGCCCAAGCGGGCAGCCCGCTGACCTACGAACTGCTCGACCTGGCCGAGGTCGAATTGCCGCTAGACGAACCCCTCAAAGCGGCGCTACAGCAGTATCACCACGAGCACACCCGCCGCTGGAGCCGCATCATCGATTCCTACGACGGATTCATTTTCGTTTTCCCGCAATACAACTGGGGCTACCCGGCAGCCCTGAAAAACGCCCTCGACTACCTCTACTACGAATGGCGCGACAAACCGGCCACCGTCGCCACCTATGGCACCCGCGGCGGCGGCAAGGCCGCCACCCAGCTACTCACCGTCCTGCAGGGCCTGCACATGCGCGCCCTCGACAACCACCTCGAACTTGCCATCGGCGACAACGACGTCGACGACACCTGGCAGATCATCGACGTCGAAGCCACCTTGCACTCATACCGAGAACAAGTCCGCACCATCGACGAGCAATTGATCGAAGCCCTCAAAGACGACCAGCAATAACCTCTATCCGGCATCAGCGAAAGATCTTGTGGGGCTGCCACTTTCAGTACTGATCGATAGCAGCGGCGAGATACGACTTGTATGCTCGGTAGGTCATTGCTGAGGTTGCATCCTGTCCCCGGGTACAGGCTTACCGTGGATTCATGACGATGAATGTTGGCCCCGGCGGATGGGTGCCGGATTCGTGCACTCTTCCGACCGCAGCCCAGCCGATGCGGGTCGCGGAGTTCGATCAGTTCTTCATCGATGCGGTGCGGCATATCGAACGGTCCGGCCGCACCCGCCTTGATCTGCTGATCGACTCTGGCGCCGAACCACTCGGCCGGGATCTGGCGGCGCGGGAAACGAGCTGCTGCTCGTTCTTCACCTTCACCTTCGAACCGTCGGACTCCGGCATGGTGATGATGCACATCGACGTGCCCGCCACGCACGTCGAGATACTCGACGCCCTGCAAATCCGCGCCGAATCGGCCTCACGATGAATAACGGTTCGCGCACCGGTTTTCGCCGCGATCCGAGCTCATCAATCTCAGCAGACGCCGCCCCCGCGGCCCGATGCTGTCGAGAATCCGCAGGCTGGGTGAGTCCCGGGTGATGAATCCGGAATGAAAATCATCCGTGTCGGTTTACGCGGCGGCGTTCTTTCCCGGGAACTATCGAGGTAGGTCAGGACTCAACGGAGAGGGAACGGATATGTCGCTGGACTACACGGACCGAACCGACTTCGAGGACGCCGAGCGCGGATTCATTGCCGCATTGTCACCGGCCGTCATCACCAAGGCGGACGGAAAAGTCATCTGGGACGGCGACGCGTACAGCTTCCTGGACGGTGACTGCCCGCCGACTGCGAACCCGAGTCTGTGGCGCATCGGCCAGCTGGCCAATAAGCAGGGCCTTTTCGAGGTGACCGACGGTATTTACCAGGTCCGCAACCTGGATCTGTCCAATATGACGATTATCGAGGGTGATACCGGCGTCATCGTCATCGATCCGCTGATCTCGGCCGAAACGGCAGCCGCCGCGCTGGCCCTGTACCGCGAACATCGCGGGGATCGCCCGGTGACCGGTCTGATCTACACCCACTCCCACGGCGACCATTTCGGTGGTGCGCGCGGGGTCGTCCCGCACGGGCACGCCGAGGTCCCGGTGATCGCGCCGTCGGGTTTCCTCGAGCACGCGGTGAGCGAGAACGTCTACGCCGGAACCGCCATGACCCGCCGCGCCGCGTATATGTACGGCGCGAATCTGCCGAAGGGTCCCGACGCCCAGATCGGCTGTGGTCTGGGCATGACCACCTCCACCGGCACCATCACCCTGATCCCGCCGACCGTTGACATCACGCGGACCGGTCAGGAGGAGACCGTCGACGGTGTGCGGATCGTATTCCAGCTCACCCCGGGCACCGAAGCGCCCTCGGAAATGAACTTCCTGTTCCCGGACAAACGCGCAATGTGTATGGCGGAGAACGTAACTCACAACATGCACAACATTCTGACGCTGCGCGGTGCGCTGGTGCGTGATTCGCGCATCTGGGCGCGCTACCTCGACGAAGCCATCGCCATGTTCGCCGACAAGATCGACGTCTCTTTCGCCTCGCACCACTGGCCGGTGTGGGGTAAGGACCGCTTCGTCGACCTGTTGGCCGGACAGCGTGACATGTACGCGTACCTGCATGATCAGACCCTGCGCATGCTCAACAACGGGCTCAGCGGGCCCGAGATCGCCGAGAACTTCGAACTGCCCGAGGCATTGGACAGCAAGTGGGCCAACCGTGGCTACTACGGCTCGATCAGCCATAACGTCAAAGCCATCTACCAGCGCTATATGGGCTGGTTCGACGGTAACCCCGCGCACCTATGGGAGCATCCGCCAGTCGAGCAGGCCAAACGCTACGTCGTGGACTACGGCGGCGTGGACGCGCTGATCAGCAAGGCGAAGGACTACTTCGAGAAGGGTGACTTGCGTTTCGCCGCAACACTTCTCAACCATGCCATCTTCGCCGAACCCGGCAATAGCCTGGCGAAGGAAACGCTCGCCGCGATCTACGACAAGCTGGGCCACGGCGCGGAGAACGGCCCCTGGCGCAACTTCTACCTCTCCGGCGCGCTGGAACTGCGAAAGGGCGTGGTGCACACCGCACTCGACACCGCCAACCCGGAGATGGCGATGGCATTGACCGTCGAGATGCTCATCGATTCCATGGCGGTGCGAGTGAACGGCCCGAAAGCGGCCAAGACCGGATTCATCATGGACTGGAAGGTCACCGACAACGCCGAAACCGTCCGCCTGACCCTGTCCAATGGCGCGCTGACCCACCGCACCGCGACCAAGGACGCACCCCATCACGGTCCCGCGGACCTCACCCTGACCCTCACCAAAGCGCAATTGCTGGGCGTGCTGGCGGGCCAGGGCCTCGACGGTGTCGGCGTCGAGGGCGATCCGAAGGTGTTCGCCACTCTCGCGGGTCTGCTCGATACCGCCGATGTGGACTTCGCCATCGTCACCCCGTAGGGAAACAAATCCGCCGAGGGCCGACCTGATACTTCGAATATCAGGTCAGCTCCAGCAGATTCACCAACTCCACTCCGTGCGCGGCCAGGTTGACGCGCCCGCTGCGACCCCGGTCGACCACGCACAGCGCATGGGTGACGATGGCACCCAGCCCGCGGAGATCAGCTGCGGACAGGGCTATCTGGCCGCCGGTGTTCACGACGGCGTCAACGATCATGACGTGCCTGTCGGAGATGTCGGCGCCTTCGGCGAGGCGGCACGTCCCGTGCACCTTGGCCTTCTTGCGAATGAAGCTCACCGGCAGCCCCGTGCGCAGGGAGAGCGCGGTTGCGATGGGCACGCCGCCGAGCTCCAGGCCGCCCAGGATCTCGGTGTCCGGGGGGATCAGCGGGACCATCGCGAGAGAGGCGGCGTCGAGCAGCGCGGGGTCGGCCGCGAAGCGGTATTCGTCCAGGAACTGGGTGGCGGTGTCACCGGACCGCAGCAGGAATTCACCGGTCAGGTGGGCCGCCTGACGGATACGGCTCGCCAGGTCGCCATGATCGGAGGGCGGGGCGGGGGAGGTGTAGAGGTCGCGCATCCTCAGAGAGTAGGGGGCGTTGTTTGCGAGCTTGTGTCGCCGAGATTCGCGTGGGCGATCTACGGCCCGCGCGGCCGGATACCCACCGCCCGTTCGACTTTCGAAGTGCGATGACCGCCTGACCCCTCACGCGTATCGGTCGACGTACCCGACGGTGGCGAATCCGAGTCGTTCGTAGATTCGTTCGCCGTCGGGCGAGGCGGTGAGTATCACGCGTTCGGTGCGGGATTCGAGGGCCAGCTCGAGGGCTCGCCTGGTGAGGGCGGTGCCGATGCCTTGCCCGCGGTGATCGGCTCGCGTGACGATGTGCTCGATCGATGCGCCCGCGGGACTGATTACCACGGCGGCGCAGCCGAGAATCTCCCCGCGATCGCGCCACAACAGGTAGCGAGTCGATGCGGGGCCCTGGCGCAGGCCCGCCACCAACGCATCCGTATCGGTGGTGTCCGACCAGAGGGCTGCCCACTGCGCCAGGCCGATGTCGTCGGTGACTTCCTCGATTCGCGCGAGCTTATGTTGCCCGAGGTCGTGAGGTGCTGATTCGCCCGTACCCGTGAACAGCATGAGCGGCTCGGTTTCGAACAGTGCGAGACCGGATTGCGTTAGCAGCTCAGGGATTTCGGGTGAGTCGATGTCTCGCCAGAAATGCCAGGATGCGGGAATGCCGTCGAACAGGTCCCGCAATCGTTCGATCTCGGCGGGAAGGTCGCCGCTCAGTCGCAGCACCGCGTTCAGTTCGTCGCTGGGAGCGCCCGTGCGAAACCAGCTGGATCCCTGGCCGCCACCGGATTCATGTGCTCGCACCAAATGTGTTGCGATGTAAGTGGTTAAAGCATCGACATGGAGTTGCCGGTTGCCCGGTGCGGTCATCGTTGTTCCTTACTTGGCGCGCGATACAGGAAGCCCGACTGACAACCATCCCATGCTCACCGCATCGCTCGAGATCGCCGTCATCGCCTTCCCTTCCGGCGAAGATCAAGCATACGATTTTCGCAGGTGGCAGTGCATGCCGCCGCAGTCGTCGAAGAACGGAAGATCGACATGGACGTCGTCATCCTGGTGATCTGCATCGTCCTGGCCGCCCTGTCGATCCAGCTGATCTGGATCCCCATCGTGATCCACTTCCGGCGCAAGAACGCTCTGTTGGACAAGGAACTGGCCGCGTGCATGGCCGCGGAATCCATCATTCGGCCCATGGAGCGCGGTATCTATCGAGGCTCCACCATCCCGGGCGTCTCCAACGTCAGCAACAACGGTCAGATCGGCCTCACCGCCCGGCGCCTGGTCTTCCGCACCGCGACCTCGAAACTGATCGAGATCCCTGTCAACGCCATCACCGGTGCCCACGAATCCAAAGTCTTCAAGGGCGCGGTCCGCGGTGGCAGCACACATCTCGTCGTCTCCACCCAGGCCGGCGACTACGGCTTCATTCTTCCCAATCCTTCGGAATGGATAGCGACTATCGGTGGTCTGGTTCAGCGCTCACACTGAGCTAGTCATCGGGGGAAGCACGGCGATTACGTTTGGTGATCCCGCGGCGCTTCTTCTCCGCGATGCGGCGTTCCTTCGCTCCGCGTGAGGGTTTGGTGGCGCGCCGCACCGGCGGCGGTGCGGCAGCAGCCTCCCGCAGCAGGGCGGCCAAGCGTTCGCGGGCGGCCTCACGGTTCTGCAGCTGGGCACGGTGCTCCGATGCCGCGATCTTGATCACACCGTTGACCAGGCGAGTGTCCAGGCGCTCAATCATCCTGGCGCGCAACGACTCCGGCACCGAGGGGGAATTGGCGAGGTCGAACGACAACTCCACCCGGCTGTCGGTGGTATTGACGTGCTGCCCTCCCGGACCGGACGACCGCGAGAATCGCTCACGCAACTCGGACGCGGGAATCACCAGCCTCCGAGTCACGGTTAGGTCCTCCGCCACGATCCGCCGCTCTCTCCACTCCGCGAGTCGCCTAGCGCGCGGGGTTCCATGCCTTGTGCACGAACTCTATGCGGTTGCCATCGAAGTCGGCGACATTGCCGGCGTAATAGCCCGAGGCGAAATACGTCCGATCCGCCGGGACACCCTCGTCGAGACCACCGGCGTCTATAGCGGCACGGTAGGCGGCATCAACGGCATCGTTGCTATCGCACACGATCCCGACGTACAGCCCGGTCTCGCCGGGTTGCCGTTGCCGCAACCAGATACTCGATCCGACCCCGGTGCCGGAGACGTAGATGTCATCGCCGACACCGAACAGATCCGGAACATTATCCGGCCCGGAGGCCGAATCGTACTTCCCGAATTCGCGCCAGCCCAACGGCTTCAGCGCCGCGATGTAGAAGGCCAGCGACTTCTCGATATCCGTGACCGAAACGTAGACATGATCGATCATCTCGACGCGTCCTTCCCGATTACATCGTTCCTAGGGCGACTCAATCGAACCTGCGTCACGGTACCGGTTCCTATCGATAGCAAGCGCCGACGGCAAGCCATTCGGCCTCGAACTCCCGAGGAGAGAGTGTTTCCACCATGCCGGGATGTTCGGCGATAGCCGCTACGGGAGTCGCCGAGAGTTGGGTACGCAGCGTCGACATGATGCCTCCGGCGAAACCCCTTCGGCCGTCAGCGAAGTACTCGACCTTTCGAACCTCGTATCCGTTGGCGTCGATCTCGACTACGACTTGTCTCGACTCGGTCCCGGTCGCAGTGTGCGCGTTGATCTTCCAGTACCGCATGCCAGGCTCACCGGGTACAAAACCGTATGTGTACTGCGCTTGGTCCGAAGGCCGACCCTCGTCTTCGGGCGTCCACGCGGGATCGAACAGCTGCCATAGCCCGGCGTACAGGCCATCGTCGGCGTCAGGTTCGTCGTTGTACTCGTCGGGCAGGTCCGCCTCGAAAGGGGTTCGGCACCACTGTATTCCGTCCCACCAGCGGACGAAGGTGACGACATCCTCGTGCAATCTGGGGTGAACGACTGACCGGTCAACGGCCGCTGCCCATGGCGGCGCGCTTGCCCACGGATCGAAGTCGGTGTCGACCAACGCGGTTGATTCATCACCCCCGAACAGCAGTGCCCGTTCGGCGTCCACGTTGACCAGGGCGTACCAGTTTCCGGTGCCGTCCTCGCTCACCAGTCGATTGCCCACCGCCCAGGTCGGTTCATCAGCGCGGAAAACCTTGATCGCCCTTGGGTTGCCATCCGCGAGGTTCAAGAACGCATATCCGTGATCAGCGATTGTGGTCCACAGAACGTCAGGTCGCGGCAACTCGAATTCCATGCAGAGCAACGTACTTGGCACCTGTGACATTCTCGGCTGCCCGTCGGAATCCGTGCGCATGCCGCCAGGTCTAAGGAATCGAGCCGCCGACGGTGATGCGCGGGCCCGGTCGAGATGCCGGATCCGCACATCACCGATCAACGGTCAGCCGGTCTTCTTGGATGTCTTCGATACGTCGACGTTCACCTTGTAGGTGGTCGATTTGTCACCCGAGCCCTGGGTGGCGGTGATGACGTACTCGCCGTTGCCGGGTGCTGCCCATTCGATGGAGGCGGTCAACTTGCCTTTGTCGCCGTCCTTTTCGGCGGCCGGCGTTGCGGTGCCGACCTTCTGGCCGTTGACCGAGAACGTCACCGGGGAATTGGCGTCGGCCCCGGAAACTTGGGCGGTGATCTGGCAGTGGAAGGCGCAGGGATACTTGGCTACGTCTTCCGGGGCCTTGACATTGTCGACTTTGGCGAACGCCTGTGGGGCCAGGATTGCGCTGGTGGCCAAGGCGAGAAGGGTCGCGGTCGCGAAACGGCGGGCGTCTGGGTTCGTAGAGGTCATGATTTCTCCTGGCGAGCGTTGCGGAGGCAGTGGAAAGGTGTGCGGTCACAGACCATTGAGGCTCAATCGCCCGGTGGGGTCGTTGCCGTAAAGCCAGTTGTTCCACACGCTCGTCATCGTCACCGTATGTTGCAACAGCCACGTTTTGATCGTCGGCGACGAGGCATCACCAAACTTCGATTTATACAGGGCCGCGGCGGCCGCGACGTATGGCGCCGAGAATGACGTGCCCGACTGCATGGTGTTGGTTCCGTCAGCAAGTTTGGTGTCGATCCATTGCCCGGGTGCGAAAATGTCGGCGCAACCGAAACCGGACGAGGTCCAAATGTTCTGTTTCGAATGTCCCGGTCCCGACGGGGTGATTTGCTGCCATACATGCTTGTCACTGGCATCGCTGGCGGCGGCGATCATGGGACCGCCGGCGTCGGCTGGGGGGTTGAAACATGCATTGATCGAGGAGGCTTGTAGCGGTGCGGGGATACCGTCGTCGTAATTTCCGGCTGAGACTGCGACGAACACGCTGTCCGCCGCGAGCGCGTTGACAGCGTCCCGCAGTTGATTATTCGGATCGCCTCCGAATCCGAAATTTCTACTCATATTGGAGGAGATTACCGCTACCGCCGGACCCTTGCCGACATGGTCCGACTTCACCCAATTGACGCCGTCGAGCAATCTTTGGTAGTCCACGCATTCACCGCTGCAATCCGCCCGGACCTGCACGGACTTGATCGTGGCCTGCTTCGCCAACCCCCACGTGGCACCCGCGGCGGCGACTGCGACCTCGGTCGCATGATCGTCGAGGTAGGTCCCGGTTGTATTGGGCGCGAAGTAATTCTTGGCGACTGACGCGCGACCGCCGAATTCCGCCAGATTGACATTCATCGGGCCATCGATGACATAGATCGTCACACCGGCGCCCGTGGATGTCACGCTGCCCGCGCTCATCAGGCTCTGCGCCCAGCCCGAACTCGGGTGGTAAAGCGCCAGGTCCGAAGCATTATCGGCGCTGCTGTTACCGGCCCCAGAAACAACCGACATAACCGTGGTCATTGCTACCAGGGGTGCTAGCAGTAGAGCTTTTCTTATTCTCACAGGTGTTCCCATCCGGGTAATTCGTATGTGCGCATGACGAATCGAGCGTTGGCGTCGAAGCCTCGCCGAATCGACGGCATCAGAAATTCCGCAATTCGCATTGCGGTTGGCGCAGAACAGTATTCGACATGGCTGTACCGCCAGGCCGACTCTGAAATGCGATGAGATTACCGAGCAGGGGCTTTCCCGTCGACCTCCGCCGAGTCGGGCAGCCGCCTCCGGTTCATCTACAGAAGCCCTATTTCCCCATCCTTCATAGTCCCCATCCCTTCTTCGTGTTGTCCACGCAGGCAGCACTGTATCGCGGCCCGCCTGAGCCCGTAGTGGAAATGAAACATCACTACTTCACACATATTCGGGGGATGAAGCGTGGCTACGCACCAGGCGTGCCGCCGCCGTGCTTCCCCGCTCATCGAGGACCGAGTGGATCCACCGGCTCGTTCAGGAGTGGGGCTTCGTGCGTGAGAGGGCTTTGTGCACAGCTGCTTCCGGGGTGTCGGCGGTCAGCGCGGCGTCGACTGGGTTGTCATCGGCATCGAGGATCTTCCAGCCGCCGAGGGTAATGATGGGAAGGTTGCCGCGGCGATTGGCGAGGGCGAGTTCGGAGAGGGTGCCCCAGCTGCCGCCGATGACTATTACCGCGTCGGCGGAGTTGATGAGGATGGCGTTACGGGCCTCGCCCATACCGGTGTAGATGACGGCGGAGAGTCCTTCGCAGGCGGTGGCCGGGTCGGTGTCGGGGCGGATGCCGATGACGAAACCGTCTGCGGCGGTAACGCCTTCGGCGACGGCGGCCATGACGCCTGGGCCGCCGCCGCAGAGGACGCACGCGCCGCGTTCGGCGAGCAGGCGGCCTACTTCGCGGGCGTGGGTTGCCTCTTGCGCGGTGCAGTCACGGGGGCCGCAGACGGCGACCTGGATGGGCGGCATCGTTCGGCTCCGATCGTGATCGGCAGTGTTGCAGGGGTATTGGCTGTTACCTGTCGATGGTCAAGCGGTGAGATCCGCGGTATCGGGGGAGTCGGAGCGCAGTTGGTGTACTGAGCGCCAGTCGATGTCGCGCGGGGCGGCTTGCAGCACGCTGGTGAGCAATCCCAGGCGTGCGGCGCGCAGGGCGGGTTCCTCGCTCATGACCAGGATGTCGTCGAAGAACCGTCGCAGGGCCTCACTCAGTGGCGCGGCGGAGGAGGCCCAGGCCGGGAGTGACTGGTCGCGACTGCCGGAGAGGGCGGTGGAGACGGTGATGAGGTGCTGTTCGGCAGGCTCGGTCAGCACTGCGGGGTCGAAGTCGGCCGGGGTATCGGGCGGCAGGATCCGCATGATGCGCTGGAGTCCTTCGACCAGCTCGGCGAATTGATGGCCTTGTTCGGTGCGGGCCTGCTCGATCTCGCGCTGCAGGTGATCCGCACGCCACGGGCGGGACGCGGCCGCGCGCGTCGCCTCGATCAGCGCGATCGCGATGCCCTCGTCGCGCAACCGTTGCTCGTATCGAGTGCTGAGCAATTCCGTTGCGGTGTCGAGGATTTCATCGTCGACGGTAATGCCCTGCTCGCGCAGGGTGCGCGCGGCGGCATCGAGGCCGACTCGGTAGGACACCGGCTCGAGCGCGGGGTGGGCGCGCAGGATTCGGACGATACCGAGGGCCGCGCGCCGCAGGCCGTAGGGATCGGAGGTGCCGGTGAGTTTGGCTCCGACCGCGAGCATCGCGACCAGCAGGTCGAATCGGTCGGCCAGCGCGAGCAGTGCGCCGGGGATCGTCTCGGGCAGGCGGTCGTTGTGGTGGCGGGGGAGTTCGGTCTCGAACAGCGCCTCGGCGACCGACTCGGGTTCGCCTGCCTTGCGGGCGTATTCGCGCGCGATGGTGCCCGCGAGCGAGGTCATCTCGACGACCATCTGCGTGGCCAGGTCGAACTTGACCAGCTCTCCGGCCCGTGCCAGGGTCTCGGAGTCATTGCGGGACAACGTGATCGCGGTGCCGAGCTCGCGCGCGACGGCGGCGATCCGGTCCGCGCGATCGGCCACGGAGCCGAGGCGTTGTTCGAAGGTCAATCCCGAGAGCCGAGTGCGGAATTCCTCGGGTGCGGTGTGCAGGTCGGTCTTCCAGAAGAACGCCGCATCTTCGAAGCGTGCGCGCAAGACCTTCTCATTGCCCGCGCGGACCACATCGAGATCGGAAGAGCCGTTGGCGAGAGTGACGAACATCGGCAGCAATCCGCCATCGGCGGCGCGGACGGGCAAGTAGCGCTGATGTTTACGCATGACGGTGGTCAGGATCTGTTCGGGCAGTTCGAGATACCGCGCCTCGAAATGACCCAGCACGCCAACGGGGGTCTCGACCAGGTTGGTGATCTCATCGATCAGATCGGATTCACCGTCGGTGTCGATCGTGCCCCCGTGCTCGGCGGCCAGCGTCTCGGCCGCGCCGACCACGGCGAGGCGGCGTTCGCTGTAGTCGATGAGGATGCCATCGGCGCGTAGCACCGCGCTGTAGTCATCCGCTGTGCCGACGCTGACCTCGGGATGAGCGGCATTGCGATGCACGCGAGTGATCCGGTCGGCGCGCAGCGCACCCGAAATCACCGGCAGCACAGCGTCATTCAACAGCGCCAGCAGCCACCGGATTGGCCGACTGAAGCTCAGGATCGGATCGTTCCAGCGCATATTCTTATCGGCACGCAACTCCGCCACGAGCTCCGACAGCACCGCGGTGAGCACCTGTGCGGCGCTATGCCCCGAGCGCACCGTCTCGACCGCGACATGTTCGACGCCGTTGACCTCGACCCGTGTCAGATCGGCCACGGTGACCCGCTGGGAGTTCAGGAACCCTTGCAGCGCGCGGGTGGGCTCGCCGTCGCCGGTATACGCGGCGGCGACCTTGGGCCCGCGCCGGACGTGGACGCTATCGGGTTCACGATCGGCAATCGCCTCCACTCGCACGGTGATTCGGCGCGGAGTGGCGTCCACCCGGATCGCCCCGTGGTCGAGTGCGGTTTCCGCGAGCCGGCGGCTCAGTTCGTCGTGCACCGCTGCCGCGGTGGCATCGACCACATGCGGGGGCAGCTCCTCGGTTCCGATCTCGAACACCAACAGTCCACCGTGCGAAGGCAATTCGACCTCCGCGGCAGTGGCGATCGGCAGCGGCTCATACAGTCCCCGCGGATGCCCCGCCTCGGCCCGCAACTCGGTCCACAGCTCAGCCACCGCGCGTGATTGCGTGCGCATCGTCTGAAACCATTTGGCCCGCTCGGTCGTCGAGATCGCCCCGCGCGCATCGAGCACATTGAACGCGTGCGAGCTCTTGAGCACGAAACTGTGCGCCGGAATCGGCAGCCGCCGCTCGATGAGCCGCCCGGCCTCGCGCGAGTAGATATCGAGCAGCGCGCGCGTGGCGGCGATATCGGCGTCATCGAGGTAGTAGCGCGACATCTCGTACTCGGACTGCCCTAGGAATTCGCCATAGGTGACACCGGGTGCGTAGAGCAGATCCTTGAAGTGATCGACCTTCTGCACCGCCATCAAAATGCGCTCGAGCCCGTAGGTGATCTCCACCGGGATCGGATCGAGCGTATGCCCGCCCACCTGCTGGAAGTAGGTGAACTGCGTGATCTCCATCCCGTCGAGCCAGACCTCCCACCCCAAACCCCAAGCGCCGATGGCGGGTTGAGCCCAGTTGTCCTCGACGAACCGGACATCGTGCGCATGCAGATCGATGCCGAGCGCCGCCAGCGATCCGAGATACAGCTCCTGCGGGTTCCCCGGTTCGGGCTTGAGAATGACCTGGAACTGGGTGTGGGTCTGCAGCCGGTTGGGGTTCTCGCCGTAGCGGCTGTCATCGGGTCGCACGGACGGTTCGACGTACGCGACGCGCCAGGGTTCGGGACCGAGCACGCTGAGCAGCGTCGCCGGATTCATCGTTCCCGCACCGACTTCGGTATTGAACGGCTGCGCGATCAGGCAACCGTGACCGGACCAGTAGTCCTGGAGACGAAGGATCGCTTCTTGCATGGACAGGATCTGCGACCCCGTACGGAAGGATTCGTCTGTCATCGCGCGATCCTACCCAGCCGCCCTCTCCGGTTCGCGATGCGGTGGCGAACCGAATCGGGTCCGGGGGTGCGTAATCGGGCCGCGCAGGATTCCGCGCCGGTGCCACACGGCCGCGGCGTAGCGTGGTCTGCAGCGCCTGTCATCGCGGGTGGAGCCGGAGGCGACCATGACCGATTCATCGAGACAATCCGACACCCTCGCTTGTAGCGCGCACCGCGAGGGTTGAATGGCCGGAGTGGTCGACCGAGTCGACCGTGTACAGCAGCGCCACCCGGGACTCGGTTTTCCGCTGGCGGTGGTCTACAAATTCGTCGGTGATCAGGGTGGCTATCTCGCGGCCCTGATCACGTACTACGCGTTCGTATCCCTATTTCCTTTGCTGCTCATCCTGACGACCGTGCTCGGGGTGATACTCGAGGCGCAGCCGCATCTGCAACAGCGCATTCTCGATTCGGCGGTGAGCCAATTCCCGGTGATCGGTGATCAACTCGGGCAGCCGGAGCGGCTCAGCGGCGGCACCGTGGGGCTGATCGTCGGTATCGGCGGTGCGGCGTTCGGTGGGCTGGGCGTGTCGGTGGCGGTGCAGAATGCGATGAATGTCGCGTGGGGGGTGCCGCTCAATCAGCGCCCGGATCCGTTCGCGGTGCGGGTACGGGGACTGATCGGGTTGGTCGTTCTCGGTCCGCTGATTCTCGGATTGATCGTGGTGTCGCGGATTGCCGCCTCGTGGCAGATCGGTTTCGGCTTCGCGTGGCTGCTGATCGCGGCATCGGTGGTGTTGAACGCGGGTGTCTTCGCGCTGGTGTTCAAGTCGGCGACCATGCGCCCGTTGAGCGTGCGGCAGGTCGCCCCAGGCGCGATCGCCGCCGCTCTCGCCTGGCAATTGCTGCAGCGGTTCGGCTCGGTCTATGTCGGGCGGGTGGTCAACCATTCCTCGAATACCAACGGGGTGTTCGCCGTGGTCTTGGGGCTGTTGGGCTTTCTCTACTTGGCCTCGTTCGTGGTCGTGCTGTGCGCGGAGATCAACGTGGTCAGGATCGATCGGCTCTATCCGCGTGCGTTGCTGACGCTGTTCACCGAGTCCGCCGTCCTCACCCCGGGAGACCGGCGCACGTACACCGATCAGGCTCAGGCGCAACGCAATAAGGACTTCGAGGAAATCGAAGTCACCTTCGATCAGCCGCCCGAGAAGTGAGTTCGGCGGGACAGATTACAGTGGCGAATCGGGCGGCAGGGGAGCGGTGGATACCCGACCCCGGCTTCGTGCGAATCGCACCTCGACCGGATAGCCGGATGCGCGCGGGTCGAACGGTTTCGCGCTCGTGGCCAGATCATCGGTCATCGCGCGCAGTACATGCCAGCCCAGATCCGCGATATCGAAAGGCGTCGCGCTCTCCGATATCGAGCTGAGCCTGATCCGCATGTTCTGTTCGTCGAAGACGAATTGGCAGGTGATGATGCTGCCGACCGTGTGGTGACGCATCAGAATGGTGGCGGCCTCATCCAGCGCGATGCGAATATCGGTGACGGTGCCGATGTCGAAATCAGCGGTGAGGCATACCGTTTCGGCGATCGACCGCAGCATGATCAGCTGGGTGGGGTCGGTCGGAATCTGAACGGTGATCGTACGGCTGGGTGTGAGGTGAGCCGAACGGCGCCTGGACACGGGAGCTTCGGCGGAAACCAGTCGAAGATGCGCTCCGGCAGCACGATTCGGCCTCTGGCTGTTCCCGCCGCGGCGGGTTGGTGGTCGTCCGGTCATTCGATTGCCCCCAGGAATCTGATGGACAGTGATATGTACCCGAAATCGATTTCCGCTGGCTCGAACGGACGGCCGCTTGATGACGACCACCCGCTCCAACCGGTGCGGACGGGCTGAATTACTTGCCGAAGGCGTCCTTGACCTTCTCGCCCGCGCCCTTGAGATCAGCCTTGGCCCGATCGATCTTGCCCTCGGACTCCTGGCTCTTGTCGCCGGTGGCTTCGCCGGTCTTTTCCTTTGCCCGGCCGGCGAGTTCGTCGGCCTTGTTCTTCGCCTTGTCCAGTGCGCTCATGTCACAAGTCCTTTCGTCGGGTGGCCCGGCCTGCGATATCCGGCCGGTCCTTTCAGCGGGTAGCCCGCATCGGCGATGTCAAACAATGCGGTGGCCGGGAGCGGATTCGGGCATCTGATGACGCGCCGCCATGCACGGTGTGGTTCGGGCTGATGCCAACGGGTATGCGCCGTGTGCAGACCTTTCGATCAGCGCGAAGAAGGAAATATGCCGGACACCAACCCCGCCCAGGCGCCCGCTACGCGTTCGCCGTCGGCGTCGTCGGACAACTCGTCCTCCACCCTCGGGCGCATTGCGCAGAACAGCGTCTTCGAACGGTTCGCCCGTACGGGATTCATCATGAGCGGCATCGTCCACCTGCTCATCGGCTACATCGCCATCCGCATAGCGTTCGGCGGCGGGGGCGGCGCGGCCGACCAATCCGGCGCCATGGCCGAGCTCGCCGCCAAACCCGGTGGCACCGTTGCACTGTGGATAGGTGTCGTCGCGTTCGTGTTGATGGCGCTGTGGCGAGTCGCCGAAGCCGTACTCGGCAGTGCGTCCAAGCCCGATGCCGACGGCACGATGCACCAGGTGATCGATCGGATCAAGGCGTTCTCGGTCGGCGTGGTCTATTTCGCATTCGCCTTGTCCGCGTTGGGATTCGCCCGCGGCCACGGCAAGTCCAGCGGTGGTCAGAACGCCGGGCTCACCGCCCGCGTCATGCAACACACCGCGGGAACCATCGCCTTGATCATCGGCGGACTGATCATCATCGCGATCGGCGGCTACCACGTCTACAAGGGCGCCAGCCGGAATTTCCTGGACGATCTCGAAGGCGCTACCAGCGCACTCGTGCGCAGACTGGGCATGATCGGCTACATCGCCAAGGGCCTGGCCGTTGCCGCGGTCGGAGCGCTGGTGATCCTCGCCGCGATCCAATCCAAGCCCGACAAAGCCACCGGTCTCGACGGAGCGTTCAAAACCCTTGGCGCACAACCGTATGGGGTGGTCCTGCTCGTGGTCGCCGGACTGGGAATCATCACCTACGGCCTGTACAGCTTCGCCATGGCGCGCTACGTCAAGATGTAGCCGCACGCGGCGGCCGATCTGTTCGATCAGCGCCCACGGGGGCGATCACCCTCGGTGGCAGCGGAACTCACCGTAGTGTCGCGTGGTGCAGGGCCCTGACTCTGGCTCGCGCGTTCGCCCCGCCCTCGGAATCCCAACGCTGTTGCGCGCCTGCCATATCGTTGTCCGCGGGCGCGGTGATGAGTTGCAAGGTCAGGCTCGCGCCGATGCTGACCCCGAGGATCTGCAGCGTGCGGGCGGGCAGCCGCCGGTAGCCGTCCAGGCGAACCCGGCGCCCACCGAAGTCGAGTTTGCGTGGCGCGGCGTCCCATTCGCCGAGGTGATAGATCACGCGATGGATCGGGCCGAGCCGAGGTGTGAGCATCGCGAGCAGCTCGGGGAGTTCGGCGGTGAGGTCTCGGCTGTTGGGCCACCAGAACCCGTCCGCGGCTGTGGTGCCGCCGCTGTTGAGCTCGAGTCGCAGCGGCTGGGTGGGCGATGTTCGCCCAGCTGTGCCGGTTTCGCTTGTCTGTGAGGTCATGATCGACACCCTTTCGTGTGGGAGTTAGGTTTGCCCGGCGGATTGCTGGGGCGGCCGGTCGGAGCCGAGGGGCGCGTTTCGGTCGTCGGAGGCCGGTACGGTGACGTTGCGGGGCTTGTCGAAGCTCGCGCGGGCGGGCGCCTCCGGGGCGAGCGGGGGCGGAGTGCCGGGAGCGGGTGTCTGGCGGCGAAGGGCGCTGAGTTCGCGGCGAGCGTCGGCTCCACGCCGATGCGTGCGACGTGAACCGGCGAGCAGCATGATCAACCCGGCGAATCCGATTGCGCCGACGACGATTCCGTAGAGGAAAAGCAGGCCGGTCGAGCCGGTTACGTGGTAGCCGAACACTGCGAAACTGTCGGTCAGCGCGTGTGTGCCACCGCCATTGGCCAGAACTCCGGCCAAGCCGATGACCGCGGCGGCCAATAGAATAACGAGCCCGATGATGACGATCATGGCGATCCTCTCTATCTGATTTCCGCTGAATCGATCAATCGAGATGGGCGGACAGCGCCCGGGTCTCGATCTCGAGATCGCCGCTCGCGGTGAGTACGGCGCCATAGGTGATGCGCTGCTCGGCCGGGTTGTCGCGGGAGTCGGTGTTGTGCACGGTCAAGCAGGTCACCGCGCCGAAATTGACCAGCAGATAACGGTTTTCGATCTCCACCGCGTCGTTGGTCAGAGTGACGGTGAAGATCTGCCCGCGCGCGATCCAAACTCGCGCTGCGGCGGCTACGGCGGGGGATTCCGCATCGCGGAAGTGCAGGCTGAATGGTAAGCCCGGGGAGTCCAAATATGTTGCCATGGTGAATATTCCAATCCTGGGGGTGCGATGGTCACTCGAGCCGGTCGCGCCAGCTCGGGTGGGTGCGGATATGCCGGGAGCCCCCGGCGTTCTCGTCGAGATCGCGGCCCGCGGGGGTGTCTTCCGGTCGTGCCCGGCTGAGCAGGTGCGAGGTGATCGGGCGCGGCGCGCCCGATCCGAGGCGGTCCAGTGCGGCCATTGCGATTGCGCCGATCATGATTCCGGCGAGCAGGGCAATGAAGATGACCATGGGAACTCCTAGTGTTCCCCCTCCAGTAGACGCCTGCCCCGCGCCTGTGTCAACAATGTAGCGCTACGTACGTAGGTCTACGGCGTTGACATCACCGTCGGAGTGGAATGTACTGGGAGCATCATTGGAAATACGCGGCGAAAACGGACCCCCTTGTGACCCCCGATGCCCCACACGCCGCACACCCCCTTCGGCATACCGTCGCCGCGATCGCTTGGACGCTCACCTTCGCGTACCTGGCCGCCGAGCTGACGGTCGCCATCGCCTGGAAAACGGGGTACAGCTTTCGCTACGACACCATCAGCGATCTCGGCGTAACCGCCTGCACTCCGAGCATGTGCTCGCCGCTGCATCTGCTGATGAACTCCACCTTCGTTGCGCTGGGCCTGATCACCATCGTCGGAGCGATCGGATTCCGGGACTACATTCCGCACGGGCCACGCCAGTGGTCGATCATCGCGCTGGCCATCGTCATCGGACTCAGCACCGCGGCCACCGGCGTATTCCCCTCCAACGACGGCATTCTCGTGCACGGTCTCGCGGTGATGCCGGCATTCGTATCCCGGCACGTGGTGCTGGTGCTGCTGTCGATCTGGCTGTGGCGGCGCCGACGCCTCGTAGCGATGTGGTCGGCGGTCTGCGCGTCGACCGGACTTACCGGCACGGTGCTGCTGACGATCGGCATCCAGGTCGGCATCACCGAGCGGCTGGTGTTCTACCCGCTGCCGACCTGGATGGCCGTCACCGGCGCGGTGACGGTGCTGGGACCGCTGCGACGGGCTCCTGTGGTGCTGTAATGCTGTGTGCGGCAAGCAATTCGCGCCGGTCGGCGCGCATGGTGACGACCATCAGCCGACCCAGTACGGCGAGCGCCACCCAGCACACGACCATTCCCCACAAGAGGAGCAGGCTGGCGGTCCCGGTGACGTGATAGTTCAGGACCGTGAAGTCTCCGATCAGGGCGTGCGGATCGCCGCCGGTGGAGAAGATCGCCGCGAGTCCGGCGATGATGACGACGATCAGGAGGAGTACACCGACAACGGTGATCATGGGGACCTTAATGATAAGTGGCTGTCCCCAGTACACGCCCTCCGTCACGTCATGTCAACGATGTAGATCTACGTTGTTCGCGGGACAGTAGTTCGCGGACCTCGGTGTCGGTGACCTCATCGAAATTCAGATACCACGGGCGGATCGCACCGAACAGTTGTGGCATCTCCAGGCAGACGGTGTGGTCGGCGACCGCGGACAGGGCGTGGATCGGCCGATGCGATCCCACGGGGGTGGCGAACACGACTCGATGCGCACCGCGAGCGCGGGCGATGAGGCAGGCCGCGTGAGCGGTGGCCCCGGTGGCGAGACCGTCGTCGACGATCAACGCTGTCGCGCCGGTCAACCGCAACCGAGGGTGCTGGTGTCGGTAGCGAACGATACTGCGGCGCAGTAGATCTCGCTGTTCGAATTCGACCCGCTGCTGTTCGGGTCCGGTGAGCAGCGCCGTGTCCGCCAACTGGGCGTCGATGACTCGGACCCCATCTTCGCCGAGGGCGCCGAACACCAGCCACGGCCGGCGCGGCACGGCGAGTTTGCGAACCAGCGCGATATCGAGCGGGACCCGCAGTGCGGTCGCGACCTCGAAAGCCACGGGAACACCCCCGCGTGGAAGACCGAGAACCACCACATCGGGGTCGCTGGTTGTCCGAAGTCGTTCGGCGAGACGGCGTCCGGCATCGCGACGATCGAGAAAAGGCATGTCCTGCTTCCGAATCGGTGGCACGGGATGGGCGAACCGTGCTTCGGGGTCTGGAAAGCAGCACTCGAACAGTACGCCGATATCGACGGAATCGGGTGTGATCCACGGAGTTGCTCCACAGGTGGGATCTCGCCTGGCAAGGAACCGAACCGGTTGGACCGCAATGCTTTACAGCTGGTCACCATGCCTGGTGATGTTTATCCGATATGTCCGATCCGATTGGATCCGGTGACGCGGGATGATTGCCGGCGGGCTCTTCGCTCGACCCGAGTCGACGCGGGCCACGAGTATCACCGCGCGAGTGGTGAATCGCTTCGGAAGTGCGGCGAGAACGATGCGACCGTCGCTATCGCGGAGGCGGCGGCGCACAGCAGTACCGCCCACATCAGCGACTGCGTCGATGCGGTCCCTCCGAACGCGAGCAGCACGCCGGTGGTGAGTGCGATGCAGAAAGTAGCCGAAAGACGCTGTGTCAGTTGCAGAAATGACGCGCCGACACCGTGCAGTGACGGCGGGGAGAACGCCAGGGTGACCACGCGCAGCGGCGGTTCCACCACACCACCGGATAGGCCGGAGCCGATCTGGATGGCCGACAGGATGAGGAACAGCGCCCATCCGTCACTGCACAGCGCCGCCGCCGCGCTGACCGCCAGACAGATCGTCTGGATCACCAGGCCATAGGTGACCAGCGCCGGACCGTGGGTCACGAAAAGCCTTTGCCCCCAGCGTGCCGCCACCATCCGTGCGAGAGCCGTCGGGATCAGCGCCAGGGCGAGGGCGAGGGCGGGAATATCAGACATCTGCAGGAAGTAGACGGTTTTGATCGTGCCGAACGCCAATACCGCCCCGAACCACAGTGCCGCCACCACATTTCCGGTGACATAGCCGCGCGATCGCATCAGCGCGGGTGCGAACAGCGGCAGCCTGCCCCGGCGCGCGTACCGTCGCTCCCACCACACGAGACCGGTCAGCAGCAACGCACACGCGGCGATCACGGCCACGATGGTGTGCGCGGGAAGTCCGGGGTCGATGACCGGAATCGTCACCAGGACCACCAGCAAGCCCAGGGCGGCGATACCGGGCATATCGAGGTCGGTCGTGCGCCGCACGCGCGGGGAGCGGGGCAGCCCTCGGAAGCCGAACACGATGGTCGCGACAGTGAACGGTATCGGCAGTAAAAGTATTATCCGCCAAGCGAATTCAGCCGGAATGAGCCACAGCGCCAGACCGGCCGCTACGGGTCCGACGATCGCGGCGGCCGCGCCCGCAGCGGTGTACCCGGCCAGTGCGCGCAGCCGGGCGGGGCCGGTGAAGGTGTCCTGGATGACCGCGAGCACTTGGGCGCTGATGACCCCGGCGCCGAAACCTTGCACGAGCCGCCCGCCGATCACCCACCACGCGCTCATGGCCGTCGCCGACGCGATACCGCCGACCAGGAACAACGCGAGCCCCGCGATGAACAATCCGCGCCGTCCGTAGGCGTCGCCCAGCCGCCCGGCAGGTGCGAGCCCGAGTCCGAACATCAGCGAGAACGAGGCCAGAAACCATTGGATATCGGAGTCCGCCAGCGCGAGTGAGGATTGCACCGCCGGAGCGGTGAACGCGGCCACCGCGCTGTCGAGCAGTGTCGCGAAACCCGCACCGAGACACGACCATAACGCCGAACGCTCGTCCGAGCGGGAAGCGGTAGCGGGCTGGTCCGCTATATCCGCGAGCCCGACCGGGGTCGTCGCCGTTTCGGTCATCGCGGAATCGTTCCGGCCGACTGCGCACAATTCATCCGATGATGTTGTACCCGCTGCTGTATTCACGACAGGTTTACGCTCGCGGTGATCGCTGCACCGTCCACCGTGTCCGACGAATGACGGCGTGCGCCGATAGCCGTTGTGTGGCAACGGCTATCGGCTCGGGCCAATCAGTAGTAGACCGGTCCGGGAACCCCGCCGCCGGCGGCGATGGCATCACCCGTGATCGCGACACTGCGCGGCGACGCCAGGAAAGCAACCACCGCAGCGACTTCCGAGGCGTCGATCACCCGGTGCAGCGAATTGCGCGCCGCCGCCTGCTCGAGCTCGGCGATCGGGGTTCCGTTCTCCCGCGACTCCGTGGTCAGCCGCTCGGTCAGTCGTTCGGTCCGGGTCAGCCCGGGATGCACCACGGTCACATTGATTCCGTGCGGTCCGAGTTCATCGGCGAGGTTCTTCGTCAAGGCCGACACCCCGACATTGCGAATGGTCTGCGCGATCGAATTGGCTTAGCGCGCACCGAGTCCACTGATATTGATGATGCGGCCCCACCCCTGCTCGACCAGATGCGGCGCGACCGCGCGCGCGGTGCGCAGATAACCGAGCACCTTGATCTCCACCTCGCGCCGCACCACCTCATCCGAGGTCGCGGCGAGATCCGCGCTCGCCCCCGCACTCCACGGCGTCGCCGCCGAATTCACCAGAATGTCGACCCCGCCCAATTCCTCGACGGTCCGATCGACCAACCGCCGCACCTGCTCATCGTCACCGGTGTCGGTGGGCACCGCGATCACGCGCCGACCGGTCGCCTCCGACACCTCCCGCGCGGCAGCCTCGAGCCGCTCGGGATCACGTGCCGCGATCACCAGGTCGACGCCCTCGTCCGCGAGCGCCCGCGCCACGGCCAATCCGATTCCCCGGCTGCCGCCGGTGACAATCGCGCGCTTCCCATTCAGTTCCAGATCCATTCGGCGAACGCTAACAACACATTCGACTTCGGTGACCGGTCCCGCTCGGCCTGATCGGAAACCACCGCGGGCCCGGCGTCGAGCGGTCCCTTCGAATGTTGACCTTCGACTCTTTCTCGTGCGAGCGCTAGGTGGTGCCATGGAGTTCTACCCGCATCGACAGGAGGTGGTCACATAGCCGATACTCGCCGGAATACGATGTCCCCGTTCAGGGCACCCCCTATCGAGACTTCCGCTGAACGGGGCATTCGGCTTTTCGGCGTGATCTTCGGACGATGGCCGCGGTGGACAACGCGGACGTGACGGTCCGCGCCGAGCTGTCAGGGATCGATGCGGGTGATGATCTAGATGAAGGCTCCCATTTCGGCGAGCGCCCGCCGCCCCTCTGGAACGAGATCGGCGAACTCACCTGTCTCGGAAGCAGTCGAGCGGAACCACGCGCGGTCGCGGTGGCGCTCGTCGAACCCGAACGAGTGTCGAACCGTTCTGATGAATATGGCTCTTACCTTCCCCGCGCGCTTCAACGGACCGCCCGACAGCGCCAACGGCGGTTACGCCTCCGGCGCGCTGGCGCAACTCGCGCCGGGCGAGACGATGGAGGTGACGCTTCGCCGCCCGCCGCCGCTGAATGTGTTGCTGCCCATAGACTCCGCGGATAATCGGTACACGCTCACCGATCAGCAGGGCCAAACCATCGCTGTCGCTGAGCCGGTGACGGAGACCTTCGACGACCTGGAACCACCGGTGGTCGGATTCGAGTTCGATGCCCAGCCTGTTTTCGCCGACCGCGTGCATCCGTTCCGAACCTGCTTCACCTGCGGACCCGATCGCGCACCCGGTGATGGCCTGCGAATCTTCAGCCAGTGGGTACCCGGCCGCGATGTACTCGCCGATCGCTGGACACCCGACGCATCACTGACAGGTGCCGACGGCCTCGTACATCCCGAATTCGTCTGGGCCGCACTCGATTGCCCGAGCGGCTGGGCCGCCTACGATCAGCTCGCAACAGGTGAGATCGCCGTACTCGGCCGCATGACCGCCACGATCCATCGCCGGCCGACCACCTACGAGCCCTGCCAGATCGTGAGCTGGGCCCGCGAACGCGACGGCCGCAAGATCAAAGCCGGTGCCGCGCTCTACACCACCGACGGCGAACTCATGGCCGCCGCTCGCACCATCTGGATTTCGCTGTGACCACCCGCCGCCTCGGCGTCGCCCTCACGCCGATGGAGACCCGCCGCGAGATCATCGTCGCGACCGCCTTGCGTGCCGAGGAACTCGGCTATGAAGTCTTCTCGCTCGCCGAAGGATGGGCTCACGACGCCACCCTGCTGCTGACCGAGATCGCCATGCGCACCTCACGCATCTCCCTGGTCGCGGGTGTGCTGTCGGTATGGAGCCGCACTCCCGCCGCCCTCGCGATGAGCGCCGCGACCCTCAACGAAATCAGCGGCGGCAGAGCGATTCTCGGCCTCGGAGCGAGCAGCCGAGCCCTGACCGAGGGTCTGCACGACCTCGCGTTCGAGCGACCCGCGCACCAGCTGCGCGAGGTGGCGAGTGAAGTGCGAAGCATCCTCGCGGGCAACCGCGTCCACATCGATCCCGCCAGACAGGCGCGCGCCCTGCGCCTGGGGCTGGCTCCCGCACCGGAGCTTCCGATCTGGATCGCGGCCACCGGCGATCTCACCACCCGGATCGTCGCCGACCACGCCGACGGCTGGTATCCCCTATTCCTCACCCTCGAGCGCATGCGCGAACGAGCCGCCGAACTGCGCCAACTACGTTCGGGCCGCCCACCCCTCACCATCACCGCCGGAGCCTTCGCAGCAGCCGCCACCGACCGCCGCTCAGCCCGCGACATCGTCGCCAGCTGCCTCGCCTGGTACATCTGCGCAATGGGCGACGGCTACGCCGATCTCATCGCCAGCCAAGGGTACAAGGACGCGGTGGAAGCCATCCGAGCCGCCAACCCCCGCCCCACCCCAACAGGCTCGGTCGTACCGCCTGAAGCAAACGCCGCACTCGACGCCCTGACCATCTACGGAACCCCCACCGAAGTACGCGAGAAACTAGACACCTGGGCACCTGGCTCCGACATTCAGATGATCGTCCTCCCTGCCGGAATTCCTTGGGAGACAATAGAACAAACCCTGGAAGCCGTCGCTTTGCCGAACATCTAGGGGACAGACGCCGAGGCCGTGCGAGCGATTCGCACGGCCGGTCGACGCAGAGTAGTGCTTAGACGTTCGAGGTGCAGACCACCTCGGATACGTTCGCCTCCGACAGGTCAGCGGACCCGGTATTCGCTAGTAACGCGCGCGGGTAACGGCGAGCCAGACCGAGATACGCCCGACTCAGTGCGGTGTCCCGATCGTCGCCTACACCAACGCTGACACCATGGCTCGTATCGTCGCTGGCGTAAGCCAACGCTCCGCAGCCATCGGCCCAGTGCGCCAATACAACACAGTCGGTGGCGCCATCCCACGCGCAGTTGTCGAGCGCCTCGATCACCGCGGCCTCACCACTGACCGCATCGACACTGGTGCCATAACTCCACTCCGACTTGCTGAAGGCGATCGCCCCGAACAGCCCCGAATCCACCGCACCCGCAACCGCATTCGCCACCCCGGCTCCAACGGCCGACCCAGCCACAAGCCCCACCGTCGCAACCGCAACAACAGCCTTACCAAAGAAACTCATCGAACACTTCCCTGAGAAACATCAACACTCGAACTTCAAGATCATCGCTTACTGGCGACGTATGTGCGCGCTCAACCGAAAGATGTATGTGCCCAACAATTCCGGACGCCTCGATTTCGCTGATACTTTTGGAATGGTTCGGCCGAAATGGGGGGCGATATGACCGGCAAGCCTGAAGCGACGTTGCGCGACTACCAACTTTCGATGGTTCATGCGGTGTGCACCAGCGCACCTGCGCAAGCCGCGGATCTACTCGAGCGGATCGGTGCGACTCGGGCTGAGGCGGAGCAGGCCGAGAAGCGGTGGTAATTCCTCGACCCGACCTTCAAACTCCGCACACTCGCGGAGTACATCTCCGCTTGGGGCGCAACGGATTCCGAGAGTGTCCATCCCGATACCGACGGCCAAGTGCGGTACGCGCGGTGGAATCTGTCGTTCTGGCCCGGCCTGCAGATCGAGCTCACCGAAGTCCGCCGCGCCAATCTGTTCCGCGAGTTCGTTCGTCGCCCAGATGCCCCACAACCCAGCCTGAGGAGCCTGTCCGACCTCACGCCCTGGTCGTGCACGCTCCGCGAACTCGACGACAGTGAGTTCGGTCCCCTCGATCACCTCGACGGTGTGGGCGCGATCGGGGACCTCTCGGCTTTCCTGGTGATCGACCCCGACTCCGGCCGGGAACGCGCGTACTGGGCCAACTTCGACTGGAGCCTGCTCCAATATGTCGAACCGGCCCCCACCCACTACGTATGGCCGCTCGGCGAGCGTTGAGAGACTGCGTCGAGATCAGGGCTGTTGAGCTGCCGCGCCTGGGGCCTCGGCTAAACGATCTTCAGTTGGTAGTGGGCGTGGACCCAGAAGCCGCCGGGCTCGTATTCGCCGCCGAAGGATAGGACGTGGTCGCCGGGTGGAAGATCGTCGATGCTGCACCATAGGCCCCAGGCTTTGGCCTTGACGCGGCCTGTGATGCCGAAGGGGCCGCCCGCTGCTGCTGTTACGCGGAAGGATTTGGTGTTGACAACTTCCCGTACAGGGAGGGGAGTGCCGTTCAATTCCGCGTGACCGCTTGCCGCCGGGGCTGTGGGGAGTTCGGGGCGGCCGAACAGCGAGTACGGAACGGCTTGGAAGAGGTTGAATGTCGGGAAGAAGATCGGGCGGCCGTGTGGGATTGTGCACTGTCGCTTGACTTCGCCGCCGAAGGTGCCGGCCAAGAACCACACGTCCGCGGGCTGATCGATGCCCGCGAGCTCGCCCGTCTCGTCAACCACCGGATTCTTGGCGTTGGGCATCGCCATAGCCCACTGCCACCACCGAGCGGCGAGCTCGACATCCCTACCCTGCATTACCGACCACTCCGAACCTAGGAATATCAACGGATCCGTGATCACGGTAGGTAGTGCTGGTCGCAGTGCGGTATCCGACATATGTCCTATTTCCGGCACCGGTTCGCCGAACAGTCGAAGACACCTGCTCGAAGATCATCGACACTGGAGAGGTGCGCTACTTTTCCCGGGTTCCCGGCCCGCCGCTCGATGAGTACATCGACGATATCTACTGCCTGTCGGGGGTGCCGCGCCATCCTCGTGTGCTGGTGCCGCCGATGCCTTCGGCGCATTTGTTGATCAATCTCGGCGGTCCCGTCCGGATGTGGGACGGCGATGGTTCGGCGGAGCCGGTGACGCTGGTCGACGGGTGGTTCATGGGTTTGTGGACCAAACGCTTCCTGCTGGAGTATCCGGCTCGGGTGCGGCTGGTCGGCGTGCATTTCAAGCCCTGGGGGCTCTCGGCGTTCACCGACATTCCGGCGTCGGAGCTACGAGATCGATGCGTACCCGTCGACGCGGTCTGGCAGCGCGCGCTGGACCGTATCCGTAATCAGCTCGGTGAGGTCACCGCCTCGAATGACGCGCTCGGATTCGTGGAGCGCGAGCTGCGAGCTCGGCTCGCCAAAACGCCTTCGCGCACACTTGATTTGGTGATCTTCGCCGGTACGCGGTTGGAAAGGTCGTATGGCGCGGTTCCGGTCACCGCGCTTGCCGATGACGCCGGTGTGGGAGGCAATCACCTTGCCTCGCAGTTCAAATCGCATGTCGGCCTCACACCCAAGCGTGTGGCGCGAATCTACCGCTTCGCCCGCCTGATCCTGTCCGTCGATGCGCGACGCCCCGTCGACTGGTCCGAATTCGCGCTCTCCGCGGGCTATTTCGACCAGGCGCACGCCAGCCGGGAATTCAAGGACTTCACCGGCTACACCCCCACCGAATACCTCCGATTGCGGCGCAAATTTCCCGCCGCGGCCGGATTCCCGCCGGACGCCGGACCGATGCCCGCCGAGTGATTTTTTACAAGCCAGGGCACCCCGCGGTGGAACAGAATCTGCACAGGCCATTGCAGAGCGACCCGAGGAGAATCAATGAGCACGGTGATCATGCACAACGTGATGTCGGTGGACGGCTTCATCGCCGATAAGAACGACGATGTCGGCCCACTCCACGAGTGGTACTTCAGCGGTGACACCCCGATCGCCGAGCCCGCGCGCGAGGAAGGCTTCGACCATTCCAGCACCGGATCCGGATTCCGGGTCTCACGCGCCTCCGCGGCCTATGTCCGGGACACGTGGGCGTCGATCGGGACGATCGTCATGGGTCGCACGCTGTTCGACCTGGTGAACGGCTGGGAGGGCGAGCCGCCCGCCGGTGACCACGTGGTCGTGGTCTCCCATCGCCCCAAACCGGAGGGCTGGCATCCCGAGGCGTCCTATCACTTCGTCAGCGACATCACGGCCGCGATAGCCAAGGCGCGCGAGCTCGCCGGTGATCGCAACGTCGCGGTGAACGCCGGACAGGTCGGCGGCCAGATCCTCGCGGCCGGTCTGATCGATGAGGTCGCGATAGACGTGGTCCCCGTGGTCTTCGGATCGGGCAAACGCTACTTCGGCGATATCGATGGCCAGCACCTGCTCGAGGATCCCCACGTCGTCATCCAGGGCGAGCGGGTACTGCACCTGAAATACAAGGTCAGGCGCTGAGAGCGTGTCGGTGGGGCGGCCTACGCTCGCAGAGTGCATCTGGAGCTCACCGCGATCATCGTCGAGGAGTATGACCCTGCCATTGAATTCTTCGTCGGCGCTCTAGGTTTCGATCTCATCGAAGACTCGCCGTCGCGGACCAACGACGGTCGTCCCAAACGATGGGTCGTGGTTCGCCCACCCGGCGCGACCACCGGAATCTTGCTTGCGCGGGCGGATGGGGACAGGCAGCACCATGCTATCGGGGAACAGGCCGCGGGGAGAGTCGGCTTCTTTCTTCGGGTCGCCGACTTCGCCGAGGCATATCGCAGCATGCGCGAGGCTGGTGTGTCGTTCGTGACCGAACCACGGACCGAGCCCTATGGACAGGTGGCGGTATTCCTCGACTTCTCAGGGAACCGGTGGGATCTACTCGGGCCACCGGACCCTGAAATGGTCTAGCCCGCAACCGCTTTCACGTTGATCAGTCGCAGCGCATAATACCCACCGACCCGTCGAGGCTGGTGTGGAAAAGTACGCACACGAGATGGTTCAGCGTCTGATACGCCGATCCACTGCGCGGACCGAGAATCCCCGACTGCGACGAGGCCGACCCCGAGAGCAGCCCCCCATCGATCGATTGCACCCCGTCAACGGGTGCGGCCTGCGCGGTCCCCGCCAAGGGCGCGCACAGCGCGGCCGCCACGGCAAACGCTCCGACCATCTTCTTCGAATTCATGACTACCCCACAATGTCTCGAACCTGGCGCGAGCCAGTATTCAACCCCCACCGCACCCCGGACAGCCCCGACACTCGATGCCCCTGATCTTCGGGGGCCTCTTGCACCCGACCTGTCGTAGTGAGCGAGTAGATTTCTCGCGGCACGGATGCGAAGGGGTGCAGTGGAATTCGACGATGGCAGACAAGCGTGGGTGGCGGTAGCTCGGTGTATCGCACCGACCCGCACCGTTGTGGCGCAGGCGATCCTGAGCGCCGAGGACGATCCGTACGACGACCTGCGATCAGGTTTCGACGACGCCGGTATGAGCGTCTATGCCTCGAAATCGGCTTCGCCCTAATATCGTTGGAGCTCGACGCCGATGGTTACGACCTGACCATGATCGACTGCGCACGGCTCGAGGAACTGCTGGATCTGACAGCGCAAGCGGGCAGACCGTTCCGCGTGCTCCGCAGACAGGCTTCGGCGAAGAGCGCGCCGAAGCCAACCCGGCAGGCAAGGGCGACCGGCGCTGCACGACTGATGGACCTGCTGCGCGACAGCTTGACCGAAGCGATGTCGCAGGCGGGCTATTCGGTGTCAACGCCATTGGACGGGCAGCCCGCCGAATCGTTCAAGGGCCGACAGCTCCGATCCCGCAGATTGTGGTTCGCGGCCCCGGAAGGTGAGGTCGTCGGAATGACCCCGGCCATCGTGGCTTGGATCCATCGCGGAAGCGGACAGCTGGCTATCCGAGGGACGGCGTGGCTGGCGTCGTCCGCGGCGGGTGACATGGCGCGATCGGTTTCCCAGCAAAGCCTGCTGGGCGATGACGACGTCGAGTCGGTCCCGTTCGGATATTTCGACAATCGGAGCTATCCCAGCCGAGCACTCTACCTCAGCACTGAGACCGACTTGGACTGGTGTGTCGGCAATTTCATGGACTACGTTCGCGGCCCGGTAGACCTATGGCAGTCAGCGGGGAATTCGATGGACAAACTCTTCGCCCTGGCACGAACCGGCAATCCGAGGGATGCCCGCGATCCGGTCAATCCGGATTGGACGCGCCTGCGCGCTGTCGCGGTCCTGGGCATCGAGAACGGCCGCTCGCAAGCCAGCGCTGAACTGCTGCAATGGTATTCGCAGCGCCCCAGGTTCGCGCCGCCGGATTCGGCCGAACGTGTGGCCGCGTTCGATGCCGCATTGGCGCAACGCTATCCGGACTACGCCCGGCACCGGTGAGTTCGCGAAGTTCTCACGAGGAGCGAGCCTGGCGGAACCAATACTTCGCCTCGCCTCGCTCGCCCCGCTCCTTGCGCAGGCGTCCGAGGTCATTCATGGCCCCGGTGTTCCCGCGTGCCGCGGCCTCGCGGAACCATGACTCGGCCTCGCTCAGCTCGCCCCGCTTGTACAGCAGGACACCGAGATTGTGCATTGCTCCGGGGTTGTCATTGGCCGCGGCCTTGCGAGTCCAGGACTCCGCCTTGTCGAGCTCATCTCGCCGAAATAACAGGCCCGCAAGGGCATTCATCGCTTCGGGATGCGCGAGTTCGGCTGCCCGGCGGAGCCATGATTCCGCTTCATCCGCCTCGCCGCGGTCGAATAGCAGACCCCCGAGGCTGCGCATCGCGTCGGCGCTGCCGCGTGCCGCGGCCTTGTCGAGCCACGACTTCCCTTCGCTCACTTCACCGTTTTCGTAGAGCAGGCACCCGAGGTTGTGCATCGCGCCGGTGTGGTCACGCCCTGCGGCTTTGCGGAACCAGGACTCGGCCGCGCGCAACTGGCCACGTCGAGCCAGCGCATCCCCGAGCTCGTTCATCGCTTCGGCATCACCATGCGCCGCCGCGCGGTCTTGCTCCCCAGCCTCTTTCGGCTCCTCGGACAGGCGTTCGAGATTGCGTTTCGAGCCGGGGTTGCCGCGTTCGGCCGCAGCGCGGAACCACGACATCGCCTCGCCGGCATCGCCCTGCTGCAGTAGCAGCATCCCAAGATTGTGCATGGCGTACATGTCATTTCGGGCCGCGGCCTCGCGATACCACGATTCTGCCTCGCTCACCGCGCCGCGTCCGTTCAACAGGTTCGCGAGGCTGGTCATCGCATCCCTGTTGTCGAGGCCAGCGGCCCGACGAAGCCACGACTCCGCCTCATCGGCCGCACCTTGCGCTTGCAGCACGCCCGCGAGCCGGGTCATCGCATCGGTGTCACCGCGTGCCGCGGCCCTCTTGATCCGCCAAATCTGGCCGATACCAACGATATACGGCAACTGGACCCGCCTCCTCCGAGGGTATGCGCCCCGCCCGAAGCCGCCACACGCGGGTTCGAACTCGCGCCGCACTCGGAATATGCGCGCTGCCAGCATATTTCACGGCGCGGCTATGTGTGCTGGGCTTTGTCCACCTGGGTGAGGTAAAAGGCGTTTCCGTCATGATCGCGGAATACGAACATCGGGGGAGCGGTTTCCCATTCGAGCAGCGCTCCAACGATGCATCCCAGCTCGGCCAAGGCGGCATGGGCCGCCCGCGCGTCGGGGGTGCCCAATCGTATGCCGGTGTCGATTCCGGCGGGCAGGTTCTCGGAGGCGCGGACCAGGGACAGCGTCGTCTCGGACCCGGGCGCGCGCATTTCCAGCCAGCGAAATCCCGGCTGCAACTCGGCGTCCAGGTGGGTCTCGAAGCCGAGTTGCCCGAACAGGGCCTTGCTGCGGTCTTGGTCGGTTACGGGCACGGCCACGGTGAGGATTCCGGTACACGTTGTGGTGATCATGAGTGTGCAGACGATCCACGGGGCGCGGATTCATCGGTGCGCGCCAGCGGACCGCTTGGCAACGATCGCAGGGTCGAGCGTTCGGCCTCCGGGTTCAGGCCGTTTGATTGAACAGCGCCAGGCGTTCCGGGGGCATGCCGGGGCCGGGGCGGGCCTGGATCTGTTGCGGATCGTCCACGCGCCCGCAGTGTTCGCAGACCGTCTGCTGGGAGATCGAGGAGCCGCACACCGAGTGGGTGTAGAGAATCGGCGGCGGATCATCGGTGGCCCACTGATCACCCCATTCGGTCAGTGCGACCAGTGCCGGGGCCAGGGCGTGGCCCTTGTCGGTGAGCAGGTACTCGAATAGCTCGGGCTGGTCACTGTACTTGTGCCGCACCATGATTCCGGCGTCGACGAATCCGTTGAGGCGAGCCTTGAGGATGTTGGGGGCCACGCCGAGATCGCGCTGGAAGTCGTTGAACCGCGTCATGCCCGCGAACACGGCATCGCGGATGATCAGCAAACTCCAGCGCTCGCCGATCAGTTCCAGCGACCGCGCGATCGAGCACACCTGTGTGTCATACGCCTTTCCCAGCATGCTGTGAGTCTACCAGTGCGCTTGCATGATGCTAGTTTGCTGTCTATGGTCACTAGCGTGATGCAAGTTCGCAGCTTGTATCCACTCATCTGGCACTACGGTCCGGACTCGTCGCGTCCGGGCCGCACGGAAGTTCCCCAACATGGCAAGGAGACAGTTATGTCCACGTTCACAGTTGGCAGCATCCTGCTGGGCACCACCCGGCCGCAGGAGATGCGGGAGTGGTACAGCCGAGTGCTGGCGCCCGGTCACACCGGAGAGGGCCCGATCGATCTCGGCGGGATGTTGCTGGTGATCGATCACCGCGACGATGTCGCCCCGGTCAACCTCGAGCCCGGCCGGATGATCCTCAATTTCCACGTCGAGGACATCGATGAAGTCGCCGCGCAGACGCAGGCGGCCGGCGTGAATTGGACTGTCCCGCTGGAGTATCGGGCCATGGGCAGGTTCGGTACCTTCGCGGACCCGGATGGCAATCTGCTCCAGATCATCGAATTCGCCCCGAACGCGCATGCGACGACAACGGCCTGATCGCCAGCTCCTCGATTCCCGCCTCGTGCGGGAATCGAGGCCCGGCGTTCGGAGTCGGAGGTATGCGATGCGCGAAAAGTATGGCCTGTCGGCAGGCATGCGCCTGCCCGAATTGCTTGTCACGGTCGACAACTCGATGGTGAACGTCGCATTGCCGACCCTGGCGCGCGATCCGGACGCGATCGGGTCCGGATAAGCAGTGGGTGGTCGACGCCTACCGATCAAAAATGTTGTATCCATGCGGAATTCAGCGGCTACGCGTCTGTTGGTCGAATCTCATCGTGAACAAGGGAGTAGTCATGTCTGTCAACACCGTGATCAGGACCCTGGCGCCGAGCGAGGAGTCGTTCACCTTCAGCACCGGTCTCTACGTCGGCTACGGCGTCGAAGTCGTTGGTGAGCTGGACCTGGCGGCGCTACGCCGAGCGTTGGATGTCGCGAGCGAGCGGTATCCGGTGCTGCGAGCGCGCCTGGACGGCGACGGAAATGGGCACGCTCTCATCGAAGGCGACGCTCCCACCATGGCCGTACATGAGGCTCGCGAGGGCGAGGACGTTCTCGACGGTCTGGTCATTGCGCAGGCCGACGCGGTCATCAGCGTCTATGTTCAGCGGTATCCGAACGAGCGTCACGTGGTGAGTGTGGTGGCACACCACGGCATCGCCGATGCCCACCACGCTTTGGCCCTGCTCGGCCAACTGTGGTCGGACTACACCGACCTCGTCGATGGCACACCATTGCCGCCACACCCTACGCAGCACTACCCCGAGCCGGTCGAACAGTTCCTGACCGTCCGGGGAATCAGCCCCGGTGAGAACGACGCGACGAACTCTTCGCGCGTGGGGTCCCCGGCGGGCGGCTCCGCCCCCGACGCACCCGCCCCGCCGGCGACCATTCCGATGCGGCGAGTGCAGTTGACACGTGCGCAGACCGCAGCGCTGATGGCACGGGGCCGTCGGCACGGCTTGACGGTCAACGAGCAGATCTCGGCGGCATTCGTCGAGGCGGCGGCGAGGGCGAACGGGGTGTCCGTATCGCAGATCGGCTACGTCTACATGGTCGACCTACGGCATCGCGTCCCACCGCACGCCGGGTATACCGACATCACGAATGCGTTGGGATTCGCCCGCTTCCAGAGTGTCGATCAGTCACCGGCCGCGGGGGACCTCGCCGCGCAGATCGGCGCGTCGCTCCGCGCCGACCTCGCCGCAGGCACATTGCAGCGCAGCCCTTTTCGAGCCCAATCGGTGTTCGACGATCTCGGTCCGGTCCCGACCCTGCTCACCAATTGGGGCAGAATCCCCGCGCTGCGGACCCCGAATACGTTGACGGTCACAGGCTTTCACCCGCGCTTCCATGTCGAGTTCTCCGCCGAAGGTATGCAGAGCCCGCCGAACGCCAGCTTCGCCATGTTCGAGTTGCTGCGGACCATGCAGGCAGGAGTGATCTTCTGGTTCGACGACCGGCTGTCTATCGACCTGATCGCGGCGGGTCCCATGATCGAGCCCCTGGCCGTGCGGCTGGCTGCGGTGCTGGACGAAACGCTGTCCTGAACAGTCTGTGAGGCCGCGGGAAGCGGTGATCGCAGGCCGAATATATGGTGCTCGCGCGGTGTCGGTGAGTAGTTTGTTCGGGTATGGAGCATGAGGGACCCAGTCGTACGGCGCTCACGACCGCCTACGCCCGTGCCTATCATCAAATCGCCGACCGGCCAACGATTCTCACCGATCCGCTCGCGGCACGTCTGCTGGGCATCACCGTCGATGAGTTGATCGAAGTGGGTAAGCCCGGACCCGATCGGCCCGGCGGTGATGCGGGTCTGGGAGTCCTGCGCATGGGGGTCAGTGATCGGTCACGCCGCCTGTTTTTCGCCGCGCGTGGCCGATTCGCCGAGGATCGGGTCGCCGATGCCGTCGCCGCCGGTGTGCGGCAGGCCGTGATCCTGGGTGCGGGTCTGGATACCTTCGCCTATCGAAACCCGCATCCCGGCCTGCGAGTATTCGAGGTCGATCATCCCGCCACCCAAACGTGGAAGCGGCAACGCCTCGCCAGAGCGAGTATCGACGTGCCCGAGCGATTACAATTCGTGCCGGTCGATTTCGAAACCGACTCGCTGGCAACACAATTGGAATCCAAGGGATTCAGCCGATCGGATCCGGCGGTATTCGTGTGGCTCGGCGTCGTGTTCTATCTGACCCCGGAGGCCGCCCGCTCCACCCTCGAATACATCGCCGGTCAAACCGCACCGGCCGAGGTCGTTTTCGATTACCTGCGGTCGCCGGACACCGATGAGGAACGCGCGCGGCTACAGGAGCGCTCGGATCGGGCGAAGGCTGTCGGGGAACCCTGGTTCAGCTATTTCACTCCCGACGGCATCGCCGCGGAACTGCGCGCGCTCGGCTTCACCGATATCGACGACCGCGCCGCGACGGAGCTCATCGCGGGATATCTCGATGGCTCCACCGAATTCAGCGGCAAACCACCCCGGGCCCTGCGCCCGGTTCGCATACTGCGCGCGAGCCGCTGAAGACGGCTCTGTGGCTCTACGGGGCCTTCTTCAACTCGACGGTCTTATTCGCATACTCCGGGGGATAAGTCCCGCGCATGTCTTGCAGTTGCACCTCGAGGTCGAGACTCTGACCTGCTGTGAAGAACGCCGGATCGGACTGGTTCTTCGAATCCCCTCCGAGGAACCGGATGTCATTGCTGGGCACCACCGCGGCAATCGTATGGGGTTGCGAATCGCACTCGGTATCGCTCTCGAATGAGCCCCCGACATTGCCCCGCTGATACACCCAGATCCGAGTGAATTCGTGGTCCCGGTCGCACGAGTAGGTAATCGATACCGTTGCCTCGGAGTTGTGGTCATCCGCCGCGACGGTGGCATCACCGATGCTGATCGAAGCCGCAGCATGGCCGATGCCGGTGACCGGCAGCATCGCCAGGATGATTCCGATGGCGAAGAGAGCGACGCGGCGGGCGAACGCGGTGCGATGCAATGCAAACCTCCGTGTTCCATCCGATACGACGGGCACACTCCGGAATCGTGAAACCACCGTATCCGCACTACCCATCGGTCAGCCGGTATCCGCTATGACGACACGCGCCAATGTCCGCTGGTCATGAGGTCGGCAGGTTGTCATCGGGGCCGGGTTGCACCAGTCGGAAGTGTGAGTTCGCGCGTTCCATGCCGCGGCTGCGGTAGCGCCCCTCGATGTGGTGGTTATCGATGATGCCGGATAGGACCAGGATGTCGCCGTCCAATCGGTATCGGATGTTGGTCGGCGGGTCGGAGAGTCGCTGACGGAGGGCCAGCGTTTCGTCGGTGATGTCCAGTGCCCACAAGGTGGTCGCGCCCTGGGGAGTCTGGCTGACGAAACTCGTGTACTCGGTGCGGTCGGTGATCGCAACGTTCGCCCACGGGCTCGGCTCCTGGCCCGTCATCGCCGCGGGCACGCCGTCGACGGTGAACGATATCGCCTCCCATTGCCCGTCCAGGGCCGAGCGAGGGGAGTGGATATTGATGAGGGCCAGGATGGCGATGATGGCGATGAGCACCGAATGCGCCACCACGACAAAGAATCCCAGCGATGCCGCCCCGATGCGAACCCGTCGGGTCCCCGGTGCCGCCCACAGTCGCCGCGGCGGGAGCGGTGTGGCGTTCGTGAGAACTCTGGTCACGTTCGCCCAGTAGGGGAGTGTCAGGGCGATCGCCGTGGCCAGCAGTGTTCCGGACACGATTTTGACCGGCACGTCGTAGCAAAGATTGAGCAGAAAGACCTGGGCCATGGCCACAATGGCCAATAGGCCGCCCGCGAGCCAGGTGCGTCGCCACAGCAGCAGCACTCCCGCCGTAATCTCCGCCAGACCGGTGGCGATCGAGTAGGCGTTCGATGCGCCCATGAAGGTCCACAGCGTGTCCTTCAAGCCCACATCGCCGACCGACGGCAGCTGATGCGAGGGCTGGGTCATGTAGCCCATCTGAATGGGTACCGCTTTCGCCATCCCATAGGCGATCAACTCGACCACGAGACCTATGCGGGCGACCTCGAATAGCGTTCGCGCCGAATGCCGATAGTTATCGCGCCGACGATCGAGTGCGCTCCAGAGGATCGTCGCCGCTATCCCGACGAGGAGACATCCGACCAGAGCGCACCAATCACCAAGCGTGTCACCGCTGTTGGAGGTATCCAGGGTGACGCTGTCCCCGCGCAAGAGCAGACTTCCGGCCTGAGCCAGCACCGTTTTGAGCGGCACGATCAGAAGATTCAGCCCGATGATGTTGCCGTACGCGAATAGGACGAGCGCGGATCCGCCGACGGTGAACAGCAATCGGAATGCGATTCTCCCCAGTGGTGTCCAGGGGAGCTCGTTCGGAATATCCGGTCGCACAGTGGAATTCGAGTCCAGCACCGAAGAGGGCATAGGTCGAACGCTAACAGCACTCGATGTGCTCCCGATATCGCTCGCAGTGCTCATTCCGCGTCATTCCCGCGGCGTATTGCGGGGGAGTCCGGCACTCGCGATACCGCGCCGGCGCGGCAGGGACTAGGGGTTGTCCCGGATGCCGGTCCTGTCATGCGGACTGTTAGATGCCAATACTGAAATATGCGCATCTAACTATGAGTTCTCGATGTGGCGTAGTCCGCTCACTGCGACAAAAAGACAGCAAGGACGGGGGAGCCACTGCGGCCCAGCGTGACCATTGCCCGAATGCGGAACCGCATAGGGTCGATTCGGGCGACACTATGACGTGTTCACCGCACACTCGAATCCTGTACCTGCGCACTTCTGTCAGAGGAACCCCGATGCAGTTTCCGCTCACCGTCAATGACTTCCTCGATCGCGCGTACACCGTGTATCCCGATCGGGTGGCGATCGTCGACGAACCCGATCAACCGGCGACCTCATGGGGCGAGATCACCTACGCCCAGCTGCGGGATCGCGCACGGTCGCAGGCCGCCGCACTGGACAGTCTCGGGGTCGCGACCGGTGCGCGCGTCGCGGTGGTATCGCAGAACTCGGCCCGGCTGCTCAGCAGCTTTTTCGGGGTGAGCGGGTGGGGGAGGGTGTTGGTGCCGATCAACTTCCGGCTGACCACCGACGAAATCGCCTATATAGTCGAGCATTCCGGGGCTGAGGTGCTCATGGTCGACCCGGCGTTGAAGTCGGTGGTCGACCAGGTCGATTGCCGGGTGAAGTTCATTTTCGGGCAGGACGACGACAAGATCTGGTCGCAGTCGCGTGAACCCGCTGCCTGGCAGGAGATTTCGGAGTCCGCGACCGCGACGATCAACTACACGTCGGGTACGACCGCGCGCCCGAAAGGCGTGCAGCTGACGCACCGGAATCTGTGGCTGAACGCGACCGTGTTCGGTTGGCATACCGGCGTCAGTGATCGCGATGTGTATCTGCACACCCTGCCGATGTTCCACGCGAACGGCTGGGGACAGCCGTTCGCCGCCACCGCGATGGGCGTCAAGCAGGTCGTGATCCGCCAGATCGACGGCGCGGAGATCCTGCGCCGAATCGACGAGCACGGGGTCACCTATCTGTGCGCGGCGCCCGCGGTGATCAGCGCGGTCCTCGACGCCGCCCGCACCTGGGAGGGCCCCATCCCCGGCCGCGATCGAGTCCGCGCGATTGTCGCGGGTGCACCGCCGCCGACCCGGGTGATCGAGCAGGTGCGCGCCGAGTTGGGCTGGGAGTTCATTCAGATCTACGGCCTCACCGAAACCTCACCGCTGCTGACGATCTCGCGCATGCGCGCCGAATGGGACGAGCTGCCCGCCCCGCAACAGGCCCGTCTGCTCGGTCGCGCGGGTGCCCCCGCATTGGGCGTGCGGATCGATGTCGATTCCACCGGTGAGGTGCTGGCCCAGTCCAATCACAATCTGCTGGGGTATTGGAACAATCCCGCGGCTACCGAGGAAGCGTTGGCGGGCAATTGGTTTCACACCGGTGACGGCGGCACGATCGCGGACGGATATCTCACGATCACCGACCGAAAGAAGGATGTGATCATCACCGGCGGTGAGAATGTGTCCTCGATCGAAGTCGAGGACGTGCTGCTGTTGCATGATGCGGTTCGCGAAGCGGCGGTCATCGGTGTCGCCGACGAGAAATGGGGCGAACTCGTCACCGCCCTGGTGGTGGTCGCGGGCGAGGTCACCGCCGAGGAGCTGATCGCGCACTGCCGCACCCATCTGGCCGGCTACAAAACCCCGAAACGCATCGAGTTCCGTACCGAACTGGCGCGCACAGCCACCGGCAAATTGCAGAAGTTCAAACTGCGCCAACAGTTCTCGACCGATGGCCCCGTGTAGTGAGGTCGTAGCGGCCAAGGTGGGCGAGCGACCTGCGGCGATGGGGGCCGCGGCCGGGCGTATCCGGACCTGGGCAGTGTAACTGTGGCCCAACGGATTCCGCGCGGTGGACTCAGATCGGCTGCATGTCCGGGTCCACCCGCCGCAGGGCGGACGCGAGCCACTCGGTGCGGCGGTGCTCCACCGGCATCGCGGCCAGGCCGTCGGTTGCTTCCTCGATCGCCTGATCGGTGTCACCCAGTAGGGCTAGCACGCCGCCGCGCTGTACACACCCGAATCCGGGGGTCCACCAGTACATCGCTTCGGGCGGGGTGCATTCGGCCGCCGCGTCGGTTGCGGCGTCGGCGGCGGACAGTGCGCTCTGCGCCTCGCGCCGCTCTCCTCGTGCGGCCAGCAGTTCGGCTCGCCGCATGCGGGCATAGGCGATCAGGACCGGATGTGCACCACGCACCGCCAGCGCGGCGTCCGATAGCGCGATGACTGCGGCGTAATCGCCTGTCGCACCCCAGGCCACGTACCCGGCGAATCCCAGACTGTGCACCAGCCGATCGGGGTCTCCGGATTCCTGCGCCAGTTCCACCGCTGTGCCCAGGCTGCGCCGGGCGGCGGTGTCCGCTCCTACCGCGTGCTCGAGCCAGCCCCGGTATTGCGTGATCTCCGAGGCCAGTGATGCCGCTTCGGCGCGTGCGGTGCGCGCTTCCCGGGCGAATTGCTCTGTCATGGCGGACATTCCGCGTGTTGCGGGCAGGACCGCCAGTGCTCCGGTCGCATCCTCGACGCGGCGGGTGGCGGCCAGCATCGCGGCCACATCGGCCAATGCGTTGGGGTCCACGTGGGCGGGTGATCTCGCGGCGGAGGTGAGCCGACCCAGGTCCGTCGTGCCGAGCACCCGTTCGTAGGCGGCGCTCACTCCGGCGGGTACGGGACGTTGACCGGTCTCGATCAGCCCCAGGTACGCCTTGCTGTAGAACGTCCGCTCGGCCATCTTGCGCAGCGATATTCCGGCTGCTTCGCGAGCGGCACGTAAGAGCGCGCCGGAGTCCACACAGCCCACTGTATCGATGGGTCGTGGTCCTTGTAGACGGTTGTGGACAGCAATCCGGTTACCGGCCCAAACATCCACGCATAGCGTTCTTTTCAGCCTTCCGCCGGCGTCCACCCCTTCGGCGGCGGAAGGCCAAGGGGCTGGAATCACAAGGGAAGGGCGGCGTAATGGCGCGGCCGATACCGGGGGCCGACCATGTGCGGCAGATCGATGCGGAGGTGGTCACCCACGTCACGGAGATGGATCTCTGGGCGATCAGAGCGGCCGACCTGGCGGCCGATCTCGCAGAGTTGGAACACCTCGGATTCGTGGAATCGGAGGACTGGTGATTACCTCTATCGCGCACCACAATTGGGCGCTGATCATTGCCTGGGTGCTGGTCTTCGCCGTTCCCGCAAGTGTGCTGATCGGTCTGGTGATCTGGCCGTCCCCTCACGACCACGCGCGAAGTGTGGAGGGAATCCGGCTGAGACTGGAGCGAGAGCGTGCTGCCGCCTTCACGGTGAGGTCACGCCAGGTCGGAGGCGCTGGCACGGGACGTTCGCGACATGGAGGGTAGGTGGTGCACGAAGCCGAGTTCGGGCGGTGTGTTCGTGGCTACCGTTTGCCAGTGACTTGCTCATCGGAACGGTGGTCCTGAACGCCTGAGGGGCGTGTGTTCGGGTGATGGCAGAATTCGGTTCGGCCATGGACCAGCATCGAAGGGATTTGCCGATATGTCGAGCGAGCCGGTCATCGAACGCTCCGCCACGTCGGCGATCACGAGGTTCGGGCTGGGTACGGCCGCGGTCGGGCGGCCCGGGTACATCACGCTCGGGCGGGATCTGGATTTGCCCGCCGATCGCAGTGTCGAGGCGCTGCGCGCGCGGACGCACGCGCTGCTGGATGCGGCGTGGGCGGCGGGGGTTCGGTATTTCGATACCGCGCGCTCGTATGGGCGGGCGGAGGAGTTCGTGGGCGCATGGCTGGCTTCGCGGCCCGAGGTCGCCGGGGATGTGGTCGTGGGCAGCAAATGGGGGTACACCTACACCGCGGACTGGCAGGCGTCCGGGGTGCCGGTGCATGAGGTCAAAAAGCATGCGGTCGAGGTGTTCGATCGGCAGATCGGTGAGACGCGGGCGGCGTTGGGCGGCAATCCCGATGTGTACCTGGTGCATTCGGTTACCCCGGATAGTCCGGCGCTGAGCGATCCAGCGCTGCTGGCTCGGTTGGCGGCGCTGGCGGGGGAGGGGGTGCGGGTCGGGTTGTCGACCAGTGGACCGGCGCAGGCGCAGGTGGTTCGTGCGGCGCTGGAGGTGAGCGTGGAGGGTCGGCCGCTGTTCGCGGCGGTGCAGTCCACTTGGAATCTGCTCGAGCCGTCGGTGGGTCCGGCGCTGGCCGAGGCGCATTCGGCCGGATGGCTGGTGGTGGTGAAGGAAGCGATGGCCAATGGGCGGCTCGCGGGCCGCAATGCGGTTGGTCCCGCTCTGGCCGTGTTGCGCGAGCAGAGCGGCGCGGCCGGTGTGCCCGAGGACGCCCTCGCGCTGGCCGCGGCCGCCGCCCAGCCGTGGGCCGATATCGTGCTCTCGGGTGCGGCGACCCTGGATCAGTTGGCCTCCAACCTGATTGCCGCCGAGGTGACCCTGACTCCCGGCGTGTTGGCGGAGTTGGCGGGGCTTGCCGAACCGGCCGAGTCCTACTGGCAGGCCCGTGCCGTATTGCCTTGGGAGTGAGTGGATTTCGCGCCGAACGGTGATCCGGCGACAGCCTCCGGCTAGTTGTGGATGTGGACCGCGATCACGCCGTCCGCGCGTTCCTCGATCCGGATATGGGTCAGGTCGTGCACGTGAGCGGTGGGGCTGAATGCCCCCGCGCGCGGCCCGACGCCGATAACCCGCATCCCTGCGGCTTTTCCGGCGGCGATGCCCGCTTCGGAGTCTTCGAAGACCAGGCAGTCCTCGGCGGACAGTCCGAGTTCGGCTGCGGCTTTGAGGAATCCCTCGGGGTCGGGTTTGCTGACGCTCACCGATTCGGCGGTGATCCGGATCGCAGGCAGCGGCAGTCCGGCGGCATCCATGCGCACGGTGGTGAGCGCGCTATTGGCCGAGGTGACCAGTGCGTGGGGGAGATGGGTCAGGGCGGCCATGAACGCCGGCGCCCCCGCGATCGGCACCACGCCTTCGACGATCCTGGTCTCCTCGGCGAGCATGCGGGCGTTGTCGGCCAGGTTCAACGCCACATCCCGATCGGGAAGCAACTGGGCCATGGTCGCCCAGCCTTGTCGTCCGTGCGCGACGGCGAGCACCGCCTCGACCGGCAGTCCGTGCGTGGCGGCCCAGCCCCGCCACAGGTGTTCCACCACGGCTTCGGAGTTCACCAGGGTGCTGTCCATGTCCAGTAGCAGGCCGCGAGCAGTGAGCGTGGTGTCAACTGTCATGTACTGGTTATAACCGGCTTGCCGACGGGGTGCAATGGCCGTCACACGCGGTGCGGGATCAGTGAGTCGTCGGGCGATGGCGCGGGTGCCGCCTCCGCGGCGCGCACCTCGACCTCGATCTGCGTTCGGCGCGCGCCCGGATCCCACATCTCCTGAAAGGGACCCACCACCGACCCGCCACCCAGGCGTAATCGTCGCGCCCGCATCACCACCAATCCGAATGCCCCGGCGAACAGCGCAATCGGCGATATCGCCACGGCCATGGCCACGAGGGTCTCCATGTCAGGATGCTACGGCCTCACGCCCGCGAAGCTTTTCACACGATCCTGGCAAGGTCATCGGTGTTCCCTGCGGTATGGACCAAATATTCTCCACTGCAACGGAATTGGCGCCGCGCACGGGTGCGGCCGAGGGCGGCGCCGGTACGGGCTCGTACGCTGCCCGCACTGCGGTCGCGCTCGCCGCGTTCGCCGGGCTCGTGTTCGCGGCCGCACCGGCCCAGGCGAGCGGGCCGGTGCGCAACGCGTGTCTGGTGATCGAGAACCAGACCTCGGACGGGGTGACGGTCGTGGTGAACAATCTGCTGTTCCAAGGAGATTCGTGGAAGATCCGCCCGAATACCACCTCTCTGCTGACCCTTCAGGATGGCAGCGCGATCGCCACCGCCGACGGTGACTGGAGTATTCGGGCTCCCTCGGGGAGCTGGCGTTATGAATCGGGCTGGGATCGGGGCAAGGGCTGCAACGGCTCTTGGGTGTACACGGTGTCGTGATCGGGTGAGAGTGCGGCGGTGGTGTCGGCCGGGCGTGACATCGACAAGGGCATGCGGGCGATCGTCCGCATCACCGGCGAAGTCATCGTGCGGGCACTGGACCCGAGAAGCGGTCCATCCGAGGCGATGAACGTTGCGCTGTCGGCGGGCACGGGTGCCCGCGCGGGATCCGCCCCTGCGCGCGGGGGCGCGCTCGCTCGCCGAACTGTCCGACGTGACAGGACTGTCCGAGTGGTGGGTTCAACTCCTCGTCGCGGCCAGGGCGGTGTCGAGACTGTCGCACAGCACGAACAGCGTGTCCGCGCCGGTGATCTCGAGCGGTCGCCGCACCGGGTAGGAGGCGACCACGCGTGGCAGTTCCCGGCATTGCTGTGCCGCGGCGGCCAGGACGGTGATCCCAGCCGAGCCCAGGAAACTGACCCCCGTCATATCCACCACCACGGTGCGCGGGTTGGGTGCCAGCGCTTGGCGCAATACGCGTTCGAGCATCGGTGCGGACGTCACGTCGATTTCCCCGCTCACGGTTACCACCGGGTTCGCGGGGTCTTCGTCGAGCCGTATCCGCAGAAGCTGGTCCGGAGCGTTCATCAGCGAACTTCCCTCCACGTTGGTCCGATTCACACCATTCGGTGAAGGGTTTACCACCCCGGCACCGGTTTCGATACTGGCATCGGAACTGACCATTCATGCCAATCCGACCGACCAGTCACTTTCGCCCCGCGTACCCGGTCCGGGGCGTCGCCGAGATCGGGAAATGGTCGACTCGTCGTGTCGGCGGGCGTGTCGCGGGTGCGGGGTTTGGGGTCGAGGAGACCGGGGTATCGATCGGTGCGAGTCATCGCGCCCAGGCGCGCTGACCGCTCAGGGGCGTCCGCGCCCACATTCGTCGAATCCGAAGGAGAACCCGAGGTGGCACAGATGCGAGAATCCGCCACGGCGAACACCATTGGCACACCCGCGATACCGGCGGACCAGCCGATGCCGCTGGAGGAGGCCGTCGCGGACCGGCACAGCCGGGCGATGCATCTGATGGTTCGGCTCGCCCCGGGACTCTCGGACTCCGCGCTCGCGGATCTGGCCATCGCCGCGGAGCGGCTGCGCGGACAGGAAGGACTGCCCCCGATCGAACTCACGGCGCAATGGTGAACCCGAATCTGTTCGCCTGAAGCGGTCGCCGCGGCTACAGGGCCCAGGGTCGCCGCGGCCCGGTTGGCCGGCAACTGTCCTTCGGGTATCAGCGGGATCCCACGACCATCCGCTGAATGAGGGTGACGCCGGTGGCCGCCTCCAGGCGGTCCGGGTGGTGGCTCACCGACGGTGGGGAGTACCCGGCAAAACTGGCAGTGGAGGTCATGCGGTCTCGCGTCGATGCCGGCACGTGATGGGCCATCGCCACGAAAGCGGCGGCAGGTCGCCACAAGCAGGACAGCGCACATGACCACACGGCCGGGCAGGGTGACCTGCGATCTGACGATCTCGGATGTCGACGAGAACCGGATCGAGCTCGCCCGTGGGACCGCGGCCCAAGCGTTCATCATGGGGCGCAACATGTTCGGTCCGGTGCGTGGCGAGTGGGACCGGCAGTGGAACGGCTGGTGGTGCGACAATCCGCCGTACCATGGCCCGGTCTTCGTGCTCACTCATCACCCGCGCGATCCGCAGCCGATGCGAGGATGTCCGCGCATGCCGTGTGGCGCGCGGTTCAGAGGAACCGCGGGGTGGGCCGAAGATCTACGCGCCGAGGCGATCTCGGCCGGGCCGAACGCACTGAACTGCCGAACCCGCACGACGGGTTGAGGAATCAGTCGGATGTCAGGCTGCTGGGTTGTTGGCCGCGCCACGGTATCCATCGGTATCCCGGTCGGAAGACCGCATAGTTCTCGCCCAAACCGAATTCGGCATGGAGAGCATCAGACAGGACGAGACCATCCAATGCTCCGTCACGCAACTCGTCCAGATACTCGTTCGCGAGTTCGGCAGGGTCGACGAAATCGTCGGGGTTCCAGCCGACCTGTGCAGCGATGTAGCCGTCGAACGTGGCGAGCAGTGAGTACAGGCTGTTACCGAGGTCGGTCAACTCCGCCGCGGTGAGAGCGATTCTGGGGCCATCCGATACGACGCCGTACCCAACCCCGACAGGTACCACCGACAACTCGCAGTGCGTACCGACCATGCGCGGTACCGGTGTATGGAAGGGAATGCGTTGATCGCCCGCAGTCAGTGTTTGTGATCCGTGGCGGGTACACGCAAGTACAGCCGATCGTGCCGCGTCCACGTCGTCGCCGAAGTTGATCAATAGTTCGAAGCAGATCGCCACGCTCACCCCATCTTTCGGGTCGATCAACTACAGCACTGCCGCGCGGTTCCTGCACGATAGTGGCCACTCACAGCACACCGGTCGGATGCACTGATCTGCCCCATGCCGCGCTGATCGAATCGGCCAGCGCGGTACGGCGGAAGATCAACTAGCAGTAGGTAACCGACCTGGCGACTGAACATCGTCAGCGTTCGGTACGTACGACGTCAGACATCGGGAAGGTCACCAAGCTGGTCGAGCGCAACCTCGAAAAGGCCGATACCGATGCAGAGATCGATCGTGGCGACCCGACGGATCCGGTCGATGTTCACAAGATCGCACGTGATTTCCAAGGGGATTGGATACGCGGCGTCGCGAGTCAGTTGGTCGTGCTCCTGGAATTCGGGCACCTTCGCAACGAAACTGGCGGTACTTCCGTCAGCGTTTGGGAACTGAGCCTCGACCCAGCCCGGGAAATGATCGTCTTCGTACCGAACCGCAACTGCCCTGATGTATGTCATTGTGTGAGTGATCCTCCCACCACCTCGACCCGCCCGCAGGTCAGATCGGCATTACGTCGGCGCAAGGACGCGCTCACATACCGCATACCGCGCCGATTGAACGTACAGAGCAGTGCAATGAAAGATCCAGCGGCTCAGCCGATCTGAGTGAAAGACTGCCGGTGCCCCCGGCAGGATTCGAACCTGCGGCCCACGCTTTAGAAGAGCGTCGCTCTGTCCCCTGAGCTACGAGGGCAGCCCGATCAGAAACATACCTGCTTCCCTGAGGAGAGGGTAGGGGGGAGGATGTCCGCTCATCCCGCGCGGCGCGGTGATCGAACCGGCCAGTCCGGCACCTCGAAAGATCAATGGGCTGAACGTCGCTCGGACCTCTGCATTGCGCCATACATGTCGAGCAGGCTGTATCGGCGGTCTCGGATCAGACCGATGAGCGTGGATGATGACTGTGGCCGATACTGTGCGCACACGAGCGGGCTCGAAGGAAGCGGTGGCAGTGGTGAAGCGGGCATCCGGCGCTGAAGAGGTTTCACGATCGGTACAGGACATCGAGGGCACGGTGTGGCCCGCTCTCGCCGCGGATACAACCTACCTGGTTCGCACGGTGCACCAGCTGCGGCAGGTTCCGATCGGTGAGCTGGGTACCGAAGACCTGCGAATCATGCTGTCGCAGCACGTCGGAACCGCCACAGTCCTGCCGCGGGCGCTGGACCGGTTACAAGCGGATCCGCTCGTTGCCGGTGATTACTATCCGGGCGATCTGTTACTGGCTGTGCTTCGGTGTGCGCCCGACGCATGGACTGGCGAGGCCGAGCTCCTCGACAAAGCGCGTGGCATTGCCCACCACGCGGATGCGATGATTTACAACCTGGACGGCGCACATGTTCCTGAGCTACGCCGCTTGATCACCGAGTTCCTCTCGGGCAGACCAGAGTTCGATCCAGGTCAAACGCACTAAATTGCCGTGTGGCGCGCGGTTCGAATCGGTCACGCGGCGGGGGCCGAAGATCAACGCACCGAGGCGATCTCGGCCGGGCCGAACGCACTGAACTGCCGATTTTCGTTCGGCTGCTCGCAGCACAGGTTCAAGACCGAACTCCACGAGGTCTGAGCTGCTCCGCTATTTGATCGAGGCTGGCCACCGTGATGTTCCAGCGACCCTCGTCCTTGTAGTCGAAGTCAGCACGAAGAACCAGATCGGATCGATTGATCTGGAGTAGACAAGACTTCCAGCTGGCATCGCCCTGCGCCGACATCGCAGCCCGTAACTCCGCGACGCGTTCCAGAACATCCCAGGAGTCGGGCATGTTGCTCTCCCAGCCACCGTCGGCGGTATACACCCAGCCCCACAAGGACGAAGTACCGCGACCGAACGCCGCTACCACGGTGATCCCGCTCCAGTCGACTTGTTCGTACGCCGAGTCACCGACGATCAGCTCACAAATTTCGATCCGCAGCTTATCGACACCACCGTTGCCGAGCGACTTCGTCATTGCCGCCCCCTCCCTGTCACCACATGCACATCGATCGATACCGATTGGGAGACTACAGATCGGAGGACTTCGAACGCCCTGTCATGCCGCATAGTGCGCTATCGGTACCGGCTGCTGTGTGGAGTTGGAAGGCCAACGGGCACAGTGCCGTACGCCTACTGTTGCCCGTTGGACCGGAAGACCACAGCCAGAGCTCATCTCGGACCACTGGTGTGCAGGTTCGCACCGAATGGCGAATTTGCTTCGATCCGCCGGTGGCGTAATTGACCGATATGGTGCTGCGGTGGAACCGATCTTGGGTACGGGTGATGGCTGCGAACTGCCTGCCATCGCGGTTTGTTTGCTGACGGACGATCCTCAACCGGGCATCGTTCTGGTCGAACTCGTCGACGCACACGGCCGACCCCATCAAATGGTCGGCAAGACCGCGTACTTCGGCGGCCTGCACACAGCACCCAAATTTCCCTGCCCGACCAGCGTCGAGTGCACGATCGAGGACATCAACGGCGATATCGCGACAGTAAGTACCTGGTGGCTGTCCGGCGGGCCGGACCATACGCGTTTGGTCTTCGATGTGCGGCTGGACATCCTTGGCCCGACTGACCGCCTTCCGCCGAGCAGTCGATCAGTGTCATAACGTCCGATGCCGCCTACATGCGCGGCGACGCAACCCAGTAGGAGTCCGCAGTCAAATGTCAGGAAGGTTAATGGATCCTGTCGAAGAGTCGCTGCTCGCGCGCCTGGTCGGGCTCGAGGTCGCCTCGGTGGCGTTCGTCCGTGATTATCTCGAACTTGAATTCGGCAGCGGTGCCCGCTTGTTCTGCTATGCGTGGCCGACTGTCGAGGTCGGCGGCACCACTCGGTTCTTCGGGGATGTCGGATATCGAGATGCGTTGTGTGCCTTGATCGCTCAAGTGGTTCTATCGACCGAGGAAGCGGTGGGCATCGGGCTGCTCGTGCGGTTCGGTGTCGGTGCTCTGTCGATCCATCCGACGCTCGACGAGCTCGAGGGACCTGAAATTGCGATGCTCTCGGGGTTCGCCGACCAGGCGTTGGAGGTATGGCGTCCCGGTGAGCACACGTTCGCTGACCTCGAATGAAAAGTGCCACAACGGTTCGAACTCCCAGAAACGTCCGCACATGCCGCGACCCGCGCGATGGTCCGCTGTCCAAACCGGTTGACCGACAGCGCTTCCTGGTACGCGGTAATGCCGATGATCGGTACGGACACATTCGCGTGTTCAGGCCCGCGTCGATGCCCAGGCACGAAACAGCGTGAGCGCCTCGGTCAGATTGCCTGGACCACAGGCCAGGTGGAACCTCTGCCCGGCGGTCCAGCCATGCACCCAGTCGTGCTCGCTCCGATCGATCTTCTGTCGGGGATGTTCCTGGTCTGCCAGTGCCGTTTCCCTGAGATCGATTTCGACCAGCCAGCCGGGGTTGTCGAGCGTTTCGATCCGCACACCCCATCCGTGTTCCCAGCCGCCGTCACACTGCGCGGCGTACCAGCTCTGCAGCCAGTCGAGGACATGTTTCGTGCTCGGACATGGACGCCGATGCTAGTCGAGTTCGGCCGCGGCAACGATGATTCCGCCAGACGGCGAACCGGCGACCATCACAGGCTTGGGGGCTTGCCCTCGGGCCGGTCGGCGGCGGTCCGCCACCGGCGGAAATTCTCATACCGATCAACGAGACAAGGCTCGCTTTCGGTACCGAACGCAACGCAAAGGCACACGGCGAGCCAATGATTTTCGACATCTGCTCATGTCGCAACCCGGGCGTTGGTCGGCCGTTTAAACGGGCTGGCAGACAGCGCTTCCGGGTGCGCGGTAACGCCGAGTTCAGGCTGCGGTAATTTGTTGCCGGACTTATCATTTGCCGATGGAATCAGCGGCCGGGCCGTCGTTTGGCGTCGGCGAGCCTCACGTTCGGATCGGTTGTTCACCCAGCGGGTTGCTGCTGCCGATCGGAAACGCAGTGGGCATCGTGGCCGCCGTCGGATTGCTCGATAACGCCTGGCTCGTCATGCCAGTCGGCTGGGGAGGGTGGGGGGCCACCGTGACTTTCGGGCTCGCCGGTCTGGTGTACGCGTTGTTCGGGCTGGCACAGGTAGTCGTGTTCATGATGTCCCCGATCCGGCTCTACGTCGGCGGGCTCAGCGAGATTGCGTCGAACACAGTGAAATGCTGGGCGTTGAGCGTGGCCAGTGAGTCGGTAGGCTTCGGGGTGCGCATCACCGGATGGTGGACCATCGTCCTGGCCGGAATCATCGTCGCAGCCGTTCGTTTCATATTTGGTGCGCGCACTAGTTTCGACGAGTAATGGTCGAAGACGAGTCCCGGTGGGGCGCTCGTCTTCGGGACCGAACGCACTGATCTGCCGCCGGGCGCGCTGACCGAACCGGCCGGCGATGCGGTGGAAGACCAACCGACTGTTGCGGTCCGAGGGCCGAACGCACTGGAGATGCCGATTCCGGGATCTTCGCTCGACCCGGTCATGATGAGTCTCATGAACGAATGGCAATTGCACATATCCCTGACTGAGCTGCGCCGGTCGTTCGAGGTGTTGCTGGACCATGCCGAAGCCTCCGCAGGCGGTGACATCGTTCGCTTGGACCAGGATTACTTCTGGTCGATACCGCGAGAAGAGTTGTACGACCCCACCAGTGTGCCGACGAACCTGACGCTGGGGCAGCTCTCGTGGTCGTGGCAACACATGACCGATCTGCTCGCCGATCCGGATCAGGCGATCGGATACCACCTGGTATGGCTCTCGGAGGTGCTACGGGCGATCGGTCAGAACACGCACTGATATGCCGCAACCCTCGCGTTGGTCAGCCGTCTCCGATGGCATGAGTACCCGTCATGCGGGTGGCAGGACCAGATCGCGACCGTCGAGCACCTCAACCCCGATCACCCGATGGAATGGACGGGATGGTCCTGCGGGATGAATATGCACAAAAATGACGGCTTCCCCGCCGGATTCCAATACCAATATCCCGCCGTTCGGTGAGCCGAGCGGCGCGGTCAACAGCATCGGACAGGTGGGCGTGCAGGTGCACCGACCGTAGAACCTCAGGTCGGGGACTGTGCGAGCGAGATGGGGGTCCTCGGGTTCCAGTAGATCGACGATCTCGGTCACAAGATCGGGGAATACCTCCGCCAGGCGCGGGAACTGCTCCGCCGTCATTGCCCGAACCCTACCGCCGACATCTGCCGCACACCCCTGGCCGAACCCCTGCCAGGCATCATGAAAGATCAACGGGCTGAACGCCGCTGGGCCTTCGGCAGTGCATTCTTCAGGCGCTGATCGATTGGTTGCAAGGACTCCAAGAGCGTCACAGGGTCCTGACGCATTGCGTAGATGCTGACCTCGTGGTGAACGAGATCCCGGACCGCGCGCCTGCGCCCGCTGCAGGTCTAGATTCGGTCGGCCAGCAGCACCACACGGTCGGCGGCGGGGTCGAACCCCAGTACCGGGGATCGAGAGTCGAAGGAGTCGAACTCTGAGCACATCAGCACAGGTTTACCCAGCCGCCGCCCGATCGCGCACAGAACATCGCACAGAACGTCCACCCCGGCCTGGCCCTGCAATTGGCGAAGGTCGACATCGAAATCGATCTCGCCGAGCCACGGACGAAAGATCATCTGCACGTTCGAGATCGGCCACACCCGCAGCGTGACGCAGTCGGCATCGGCCGGGCGGGACAGCACGTCCACCGCAGCGGGCAACTCTCGCTTGCGATCACCCTCGTAGTACTCCCACGCCCACCCCTGTGTCCGAATCAGATCGAACACCGCCTGCCAGTCCTCGACCGATGCCTCCTGCACGTACACATCCGGCAGGGAACCTATCCTGTTGGGGTCGAGCAACTCCTCGACGTCATCCCACTGCAAGTCCGGCATCCCGACATGCTGCCAGCCAGCGCATCGAAGCGCAGCCCGAATTCGGGGTCATGCGAGGGTATCTCGTGCTCCGCCACTCTCGGAAAGGCAGTGACGAAGCACCGGCTCCATGCCTGTACTTCGAACATCCTGTATTGCCGCGACCCGGGCATTGGCCGGTCATCCGAACAGGTGGACAGCACTTCCGATGCGCGGTATTGCCGAATTGAGTGCACTGCAGTACCCAAATGCAGCCGATACGCTGAGTCTGTGTACTGGGATCCGCTGCCGACCGTCGCTGTCTCGCACATGCTTCCGATCGCCAGTTCCGCAAACGGCAGCCCCCTGGGCCCGCCGAGTGACTACTTGCGAGGCGAGTGGAGCCAACGGGATTGGCGCAATGTTCCCGGTCCGTTCTACGGAGCTGGGACTGATTCGTGCGGGACGGGCCGACTCGAGGCCCCTAACCATGTTGTCTACGAGGACGACTTCGGCAGTGAAGTGGTATTCCGCCAACCCCGTGACGTGCGAGAGACGCAGCTAGTACTGACAGCGGCGTGGTCCGACCCCTTCTGTGCGTACGCGTGCGACGGTGACGACCACTGGACCCTGGAGCAGATCCGCTGCTGGTGGGCCGAGCGTGCACATCTGGCTGAATGGATAGACCGTGTTGATCGCGCATGGTCAGCTAGCGCACGTGAGGACGAGCGTGAGGATGCACAGGGACTGCGCGACTACCGTCAGTATTTGAACAGCGGACTCGGAACGTATCTACAGGAATATGGGTTCTGGCTTGAATATCGACGCGCATCGACGCCTGCTGATACCTTGCCCGACCTAGGTCCTTAACCGGGCGGTTCAACAGCCTGAAATGCCTCACAGTGCAACGCGATGAGAGTTAACGCCCAAACGTACTGTTCCGCCGCGTGGCGGGCTATTCGAACCGGCCACGCGGTCCGGCCGAAGGTCAACGCGCCGAGATCATCTCAGGCTCGGCGACACGCCATATTGCCGAATGTCGCGCATTCACACGGCTGGTGACGAGCGGCCAACCTCCAAGATCAGGCAACAGCTCATGCCGCAGGAAGGCGTTCCAATCACGTGGTGCCCCCCACTGATCGGGGCACAGGAACATGTGGCTGGCTCCGGGACAACGATCTTGGAAGGGTCGATAGCGCTTTCTATTTCAGCAGAAGGGGTTTCATACAATGACGACTGTTCGCACTGCCCTGGGCACCAGCCTGGTGGTCGCCGCCGCAACCGCCGCGATCGTGGCAGGATCCGCCGTCGCCGCAGCGTCGGCCGACGGGGCTCCCCTGGAGCTGACCTCGCCCGCGAGCCAGCCGACTGCCGCCCAGCCGATTTACACTCCGGATAGCGGCAGTGCCGTGATCAACATCCTCAACCTCCTCACCGGCAGTGCTGATCGGCCGTGCAACAGCCCCATCACCTGCGGCTGATCCGATCTCGCCACTTGCCGCGCCGACCGACACCGGCCACCGGTAGGAATCGAAAGATCAACGTGTAGCGAACGCACGCTACTGCCGCGACCCGCGCGTCCTGAAGCGGCCGTGCCGCCTGCCGGGTCTGTCCAGATAACGGTGTAGCTCGGGTTGATTGTGTTATCTCCGTCCGGCGGTGAGTCGGCCGTCGAAGGTGATGTCGAAGGCGTTCAATGCCGCTTTCCAGCGGGTGATCCATCGTTTCTGGCCTTCGCCGGTGGGGTCGAGGGCCATGACCGCGAGGTAGACGCATTTCAGGGCGGCGTGCTCGTTGGGGAAATGGCCGCGGGCGCGAACCGCGCGGCGGATGCGAGCATTGACCGACTCGATCGCGTTCGTCGAACAGACGACGCGCCTGATCTCGGTGTCGAAGGCCAGGAACGGGGTGAACTCGGCCCACGAGTTCTCCCAAAGCCGCACGATCGCAGGATATTTCGTGCCCCAAACCTCCGCGAACTCGTAGAACCGTTCCAGTGCCGCGGCCTCGGTGGGTGCGGTGTAGACCGGCTTCAACGCCTTGGCGATCGCGGCCCAATCCTGACGCCCGGCATAGGAGAACGAGGCCCGCAGCAGGTGAACGATGCAGGTCTGAACGACCGCGGCCGGCCAGGTCTGCCCGATCGCCTCCGGCAACCCCTTCAAGCCGTCGCAGACGAGCATGCAAACATCCTCGACACCACGGTTTTTCAGCTCGGTCAGGATCGCCAGCCAGAACTTCGCACCCTCACCACCGTCCCCGGCCCAGAGTCCGAGGATCTCGCGACCGCCCTCGACCGTCACCGCCAACGCCACGTAGATGGGCCGGTTGGCGACCTTCCCGTCACGGATCTTGACGTGGATCGCGTCCAGGAAGATCACCGGATAAACCCGGTCCAGGGGCCGGTTCTGCCATTCGGCCATGCCGTCCATCACCTTGTCGGTGATGGTGGAAATGGTCTGTTTGGACACCTCGGCGCCATAGACCTCACGCAGATGCGCGCAGATCTCGCCATGAGTCAGGCCCTTGGCCGACAGCGACAACACCATGTTCTCCACCCCGTTGAGCCGGCGCTGACGCTTGCGCACGATCTGTGGTTCGAAGGTGGCGTCGCGGTCGCGCGGGACGTCGATCTCGACCGGTCCCACCTCGGTGATGACGGTCTTGGATCGGGTTCCGTTGCGCGAGTTGGGTATTCCACGTCCGGCCGGGTCACTGTGGTCGTAGCCGAGGTGGTCGGTGATCTCGCCGTCGAGGGCAGACTCGACCACCATCTTGGTCAGTTGGCCCAGCAGCCCGCCCTCGCCGGTCAGCTGCAGCCCGCTGGCGCGGGCCTGGGCCACGAGCTGGTCCACCAGCTCGGCATCCACCGCTGTCGTCTTCGGTTTCCTGGGCCTGGCCATCGCGTCAGTATCGGCCACGACCGCAGCCATCGCATCAGTGTTCATGTGCCACTCCTTGTTTCGGAGTTACACCGTTGTTCTTACAGTCCCGGCCTGCCGAAGATCAACGGGCAGAGCCTCGTTCGGTCGCGAGCGAGGCACCAAAATGGCTCCCTTTTAGTCAACCCATTGGAGCGGGTGCGGGTTTAGTCTTGTGGTTGGGTCCGGGTTGTGGCTTGTCCGAAGGGTCGGTGTTCGGGGTCAGGCCGGTCGCGCTGGAGTCAGGAGTCGTTCCCGATTGCCCTCCCGGGCCCACCAATTCGCGGCGCCGCTGGTCGGTGAGCATGCGTGTGTAGACGAGGTTCGAGAGGCGTCGTTTGAGCGCCCGCAACGCTTCCTTCGACGTCTTTCCGCCCGCGCGGCGGGTGTCGTAGTAGGCGCGCCCGGGTGTGTGGTGCCGGAGTTGGACGATGGCCATGATGTGCAGGACCCGATTGATTCTTCGGTTGCCGGCGCGGGAGAGCCGATGGCGTCGCTGGTCACCAGAGGAGGCGTCCAAGGGCGCGGTGCCGTTCCAGGAGGCGAACCGGTTGCGGTCGGCGAACCGGTGGATATCGCCGACGTCGGCCAAAAGCCGTGCGGCGCTGGAGGGTCCGATGCCGTGCAGGCTCATCAGGGTCGAGCCGTGTTCGGTGACGAGTTGGCGGAGTTCGCGGTCCGCGGCCTTGATTTTGCGGTCGATGGTCTCGAGGTCGCTGACCTGCTCGACGGCCAGCCGGCGCAGGATCTTGCCGCCCGGATCACGGGGTTTGACGGTGGCGAGCAGGCGGCGTGCCTGGGCGGCGGTGAGGTATTTCTTGGCCCCGCCGGGCAGCAGTTCCAGCAGCAGCCGGTGCAGCCGGTTGAGGGTCTCGGTGTGCGCGCGTCCCAGCGCGTCGCGGCGGTCGGCCAGCAGCCCGAGCGCGGTCAGGGTCGAATCCGCCGCGACACGACGCAGATTCGGTGCGCGCAACGCCGCGAGCGCGACCGAGTGCGCGTCGACCGGATCGGTTTTGCGGCCGTTGCCGGTGGCGAACACGCGCACCTGCGCGGAGAGTTTCGCGGGCACGTCGATGACGGTTTCCCCGTCATGGACCAGCCGGTGCGCCAGGTGCCGGCCGATCCCGTTGCAGCCCTCGATCGCCCACACCCGATCGGGGAAACGCTGTGCGGTGGTGAGCATTTCGCGATAGCCGGGCTTGTCGGTGCCGTAGCGCCCGACGGTCAGGACGTGGGCGTGGGTGTCGATGATTTCGATGGTGGCCGAGCGTTTGTGCGGATCCATTCCGATGATCACTGTCATCGGATTCCTCCCTCGAACGAACGGATCGTGATGGGTTCGTGTGGGAGGGCACCGCTACTTCGAGCTGGGGCAGACCCTTTTCCAGCCACTCCCGACACGGTGTCCGGTGGGAGGCAAGCCATGAGAGAGCCACACCAATGACGACGGCGGGCAGCCGAGTTGTGAGCATCCCATCGGGCACCTGGACCAGATCCTGGCCGGGACCGGGCCTGAGGTTCCCCCGCTTTCTCGGAGAGCTCTGACTGTGGTCCGATAGGGCCGGAAGGAGTCATTCGTGGCAGCACCGAAGAAGTACCCCGATGAAT
>NZ_JBFAXC010000010.1:0-203790 GCF_040680615.1 Nocardia sp. NPDC052001
CATGGACGGCGTCGCGCTGTCCATGTAGCCGCCCTTGATGATCAGCGCCTTGTTGTCCTTGGCGAAGGCCTTGAGCGCCTTCGCTGCGGCCCGTCGGCGCTGATAGCGGGGTTGTGACCGGCGTATCGCCGATCACGCCGGAGCTCCCGGAGGCGAGTGCTCCGCCCGCGCGGGTGAGCCCGCAGGTGGCCGAGGAGAGGGGTGCGCGGGCCCTGGCCGAATCGCTGCGGCGGGATGCGCTGCCGGTGCCCGCGGCGCTCGAAAGCCTTTTGCCCGAGGGCGGTTTGGCCAAGGGATCGGTGGTGCGATACAGCGGCGGCAATGCGCTGCTGTCCGGTTTGCTGGCCGCGGTGACCGGTTCCGGCGGGCATGCCGCGGTGATCGGGCTGCCGCGTTTCGGCTTGCTGGCGGCGGCCGAAATGGGTGCGCGGCTGGATCGTTTGGCCGTTGTCGCGGATCCGGGCTCGGATCCGCTGGAGGTCGCCTCGGTGTTGCTGGACGGCCTGGATTTGGTGGTTCTGGGCTTGAACGGCGCTCGGGTGCCCATATCCCGCACCCGGGTGCTCACCGCGCGGGCGCGCAATCGGGGGTCGACGCTGGTGGTGACCGGTGGTTCCTGGGCGGGTTCGGTGCTGTGCATCGACACCCGGGTCGCCGCGTACTCCGGTCTCGGGCGCGGGCGCGGCCGGTTGCGCACTCTGCGGCTGGACGTCTCGGTGCAGGGGCGATCCGCCCAGCCCCGGACCGGGAATCTCGCGCTCTGCCCGAATAACGGCCGGGTCGAATGGGTGGATACGAATCATGTTGTGGCCGAACCGCTCACCGCCGTGCACCATGCCGTCTCCTGACCGCGATCGGCCCGGGCGTCATGCCGTGCTGTAGCGCTTTCGGCGCGTTCTCGCCGAGGCCGATGTGAAGGCGCGGCGGGTGGTGGCGCTGTGGTGCCTGGACTGGCCCGCCGTCGCGGCCGCCGCCGAGGCGGGCGCCGCGGTGACGCGGCCGGTGGCGGTGCTGTCGGCGAATCGGGTGATCGCGTGTTCGGCGACCGCGCGGGCGGCGGGGGTACGGCGCGGGCTGCGCAAACGCGACGCGCAGGGCCGCTGTCCGGAATTGCTGGTGGCGCAGGATGATCCGGATCGGGACGCGCGACTGTTCGAGCCGGTGGTGGCGGCGGTCGATGCGACGGTGCCCGGGGTGGAGGTGCTGCGGCCCGGACTGCTGGTGCTGTCGGCGCGCGGTGCGGCGCGGTTCTTCGGATCGGAGGAGATCGCGGCGGAACGACTGGTGGACGCGGTGGCGGCGGTCGGGGTGGAATGCCAGATCGGTATCGCCGACGAGATGTCCACGGCCGTGCTGGCGGCGCGCCGCGCGACCATCGTCGAGACCGGTAAGGGCGCGGAATTCCTTGCGCCGCTGCCGGTCTCCGAACTGTCGGCGGAACCGGCGCTGGCCGCCCCGGAGCGCGCCGACCTGGTGGATCTGCTGCACCGCCTGGGTTTGCGCCGCATCGGGGATTTCGCGGCCCTGACCCCGGCCGAGGTGTCCTCCCGTTTCGGCTCCGATGCCATTGCCGCGCACCGGTGTTCCCGTGCCGAACCCGAACGCCCGCCGTCGGCGCAGACTCCCGCCCCCGACCTCACCGTCGAATACCGTTGCGACCCACCGATAGACCGGGTGGACGCCGCCGCCTTCGCCGGTCGCCTGCTCGCCACCCGGCTGCACGAATCGCTCGCCGCCGCCGCGGTGGCCTGCACCCGCCTGGCCATTCACGCGGAAACCGAATCCGGCGAACAGTTCTCCCGCATCTGGCGCTGCGCCGAACCCCTCACCCCCGACAGCACCGCCGACCGCGTCCGCTGGCAACTCGACGGCTGGCTCACCCGCCGCTCCCTCGACCGCGCCCGACGCGCGCGCAGACCCGCTGGGACACACGAGGATTCGATACCGGAGTGGGATGACGCTCCGGCTGATCCGATCACCCTGCTGCGTTTGGAACCGATCGAGGTGGTCTCGGCGGGGGCGCTGCAATTGGGGTTGTGGGGTGGGGTCGGTGAGGACGAGGAGCGGGCGCGGCGGGCGTTGATCCGGGTGCAGGGGCTGCTCGGGGGTGATGCCGTGCGGTTGGGGGTGCTCAGTGGCGGGCGCGGTCCGGCTGAGCGGGTCACCCTGGTTCCGCTCGGTGAGGAGCCGGTTCCGGCGGCCGATCCGGCCCAGCCCTGGCCTGGCCGCCTGCCTGAACCCGCTCCCACCGTGGTGTGGGCGACCCGGCCCGAGGTGCGGCTGGAAGCCGCCGACGGCAGCCCGATCTGGGTCACCGACCGTGGCCTTTTCACCGCGGATCCGGCACAACTGCACTGGGGTAGTCGTTCCTGGAAGCTGACCGGCTGGGCTGGGCCCTGGCCGCTGGACGACCGCTGGTGGGTCCATGGGATCCAGCACGGGGTGGCGGCTCGCGCCCAGGTCCAGTTGGATTCCGACAATCGCGTCCTACTGTTGCTCGGCTACGACCGCACCTGGCACGTCGAGGGCCTCTACGAGTGAACACCGACCGGGCGATCCGCACGATCTTCCAACCGGCGGCCGTGTTGACACTTATGGCGGCCGTGACGATTCATCGGCTATGGCGATGCGCACAACCGGCGGCGGGCTTCAAGCCGGATCCGTAGGCTTGATGATCGTGGAGTTGACGGTTGCGCGCGAGGCGTTCGGGGACGTGCTGATCGCCTATCGGGATTCCGGTCCGGGGGATGCGGCCGAGCCGCCGATCATGCTGGTGCACGGTATGGGCGGGGATGGGCATACCTGGGATCGGTTCGCGGCGCGGCTGGTGCGGCAGGGCCGCCGGGTGATCATTCCGGATCTGCGCGGGCACGGCCGCAGCGCGCATACCGATTCCTATCTCTTCCCGGAGTTCGGGGCGGATGTGCTGGCGTTGTGCGAGCGGCTCGGGCTGGATCGGGTCGATCTGGTCGGGCATTCGCTGGGCGGGTACGCGGTGTCGTGGGTGGCCATGCGGCGACCGGAATTGGTGCGCCGCCTGGTGATCGAGGAGCAGCCGCTGCCATTGCGCTCGGGCGATGAGCAGGTGACGTTCACGCGCCGACTGCCATCGGTGCCGGAGCTGTGGCATGCCACCACCAGTGTGCTGCGGCATCCGCGGGCGGTGCTGGCGTTCGATCGGTCCATGACCGGGACCGCGCTGGAGCAGTTTCGCAAACCGTATCCGGAGTGGTGGGAGGGGCTGGGCGAGATCACCGCGCCGACTCTGTTCCTGCGCGGCGGGCCGGGCGGCATGGTGGATCCGGTGAAGCTGGAGTCGATGCGCGCCGCGGTGCCCGATTTCGCGGTGCGGGTGTTCGGTTCCGGGCACAGTATTCACCGCGATCGGTATCAGGAATTCGAGGCCGCGGTGCTGCCGTTCCTGCACCCCTGATCGGCAATCGGGCATATTGCGTTTTCCGGGCACCGAACACCGGCGGTTCGGGCGGAATCTACAGTTAGCGGGTGTCCGCACTCGAGCGTCCCACCCTGTTCTTCGCCGATGAGCAGTCGTTTCGGGAATGGCTGTCGGCCAATCACGCCGCGGTGGACGGCATTTGGATGAAACTCGCCAAAAAGGGCTCCGGCCACATCTCGCTCGAGCATGCCGCCGCCCTGCGCCAGGCGCTGTGCTTCGGCTGGATCGACGGTCAGGCCAAACCGGTGGACGAGGAGTTCTATCTCGTCGGCTTCACCCCGCGCCGCCGCCGCAGTCCCTGGTCGCAGCGCAATACCGAACTGGTGGCGGAACTGATCGAACAGGGGCTCATGCATCCCGCCGGACAGGCCGAGATCGATCGCGCCAAGGAAGACGGCCGCTGGGACAACGCCTCGGCCGATGATCTGCCGGAGGATTTCCTGGCGGCGCTGGCTCGGCATCCCGAGGCCGCGGCCTTCTTCGAAACCCTGCCCGTGCAATCCCGCATCGCCGTGGACTATCACCTGGGCAGTGCCGTGCGCCCGGAGGCGCGGGCACGCCGCCTCGAACAGCTCATTCGCAAACTGTCCGACGGGCAACCGCTATGACATTCGACGGTATGCCGTGCTCCGCTGCCGCACTGGAGATTCCGCTCCCCGGCAGCGCGACCCGCATCACCGGCTGGCTGTGTATCGAACAACCCGGGGCCTGGGGCCGCGATGTGATCGGCGATGAGGTGCTCGGACCGGAGATCACCGCGGATCTGGCCGCCCGCACCAAGGCCGCCCATGTGCGCCCGACCCTCATCCGCCGTCCCGGGCGCAATGAATTCACCGGTGTGCGAACGGTTCTCATCGCCAGTTCGCGCCCGCGGGGATCCTGGTGCGAGCGGTTCGAGATCACCGATCTGAAGGAACTGCTGGATCTGGACCTGCATCTGCTGAACGGCCCGGCTCCGGGCATCGGGGTATCCGTGCCGGAGCCGCCGATCCTGGTCTGCGCGCACGGTAAACGCGATCAGTGTTGCGCACGGCTCGGGCGCCCGATCGCCGCGAGTCTGATCGAGGAGTATCCCGCTCGGGTGTGGGAGTGCTCGCATACCGGCGGTCACCGCTTCGCCCCCGCGGTGATCCAGCTCCCCTCGGGCCTGACCTACGGTCGCCTGGACGCGGATTCGGCGCGCGCCATGGTCGCCGCCGCCGATCGCGGTGAGGTCAGCCTGACCGGTTTCCGCGGCCGCAGCTGCTACACCCCGGTCGAGCAGGTCGCGGAAGTCGCTGTGCGCCAACTGATCAGCGATGAGAGCTATACCTCCGGCGCGGGGCAGCCCGCCGCCGGGGATGCCGATGCCGGGGCGCTGATCGACGATCTGGTCGTGACGGCCACCGATATCGACAGCGCCACCGCGCGCGATCCGGCCACCTGTGCGGGCGCGGCCACCGTGACGCATCGGGACGGCCGCCGCTGGCTGGTCACCGCCCGCACCGTCGCCTACGCTCCGCGCCAGGCCAGTTGCGGGGCCGGGCCCAAACCCGCGACCGCGGTGGTGGCGGATCGGATTCGATTGCTGCCCTGAGGTATTCGCCTAGTGTGTGACGGCGGAGAGTGCCTCGCGCAGATCCGCGTCACCGCGCGGGCCCGCATCCCAGCGGGCGGCGATATGGCCGTCGGGGCGGACGAGCAGGGCTCCGTCCGCGCCGAGTCCGCAGCAGTAGGCGTGCTCGCGCAGGATGGGTTCCAGGCGCAGCGGCCAGCGGCCGGTGCGCTGTCCCCAGCGGGCCGGGTTCGAGGTGAACAGGGTGAACCATTCGCCGAGCGCGTCGAGGGTGGAGCGTTCGGGGGTGAGCCACAGATGTGGCATGCGATGTCCGGGCAGCGGTGTCGGCACGTAATCGGTTCCGGTGCTTATCGATGCACTGCCGCCCAGGACGGCGTTCGAATGGTAGGCGGCACCGAGCACCAGCCCCAGTTGTGCGAAATACTGTTCCGACCAAGGTAGTTCGATTTCGGCCGATCCGATGCCGCCGTGTGAGACCTGCTCCTGCCGTCGGCGCTGCACCTGGAGGGTGAGCTGGGCATTGGCCACCGCCTGCCCCAGGGTGCGCTGCGCGACGGGTTGTCGTTCCGCCGCATAGCTTTCCAGCAGTCCCGGTCCGGCCCAGCCGTGCAGTAGTCCGGCCAGTTTCCAGCAGAGGTTGTGCACATCGGCGATACCGGTATTCATACCGAGCCCGCCGACGATGGGCAGGGCGTGCGCGGCATCACCGGCCAGCAGTACGCGACCTCGCTGAAAGTGTTCGGCCACAATGGCATTCATCGACCAGCGCTGGACCCGCACCACCTCGATGGGAACATCGCGGTCCGGTCCGAGCGCCAGCGCGACGAGTTCATGCCAATCGGAACGGTATTCGGGGGTGCGTGCGAACCAGGCCCAGCCGCCCTCGGGATAGAGCGGCGCGAACAATCCGTCCATGGTGAAGTACACCCCGGCGGGCCGGTCCGCACACCAGCGCCGCAGGTCGGCGTCGAAGACCACCGTGGTGAAATCCGCCATCACCCCCGGCCCGGTGACGCCGATGCCGAGCCCCTGTCGCACGGTGGAATTCGCGCCGTCGGCGGCGATCACGTAGTGCGCGCGCACCCGCTGCGCCACACCGTGATCATCGAGCACCGCTTCGACGCCGTCGCCGTGCTCGCGCAGTTCGACGAGTTCGGCCCCGAACCACAGCGGTGTGCGCGCCGCCGCGAGCAGGGTGGGTTCGAGCCGGTCCTGGGAGGTGACGATGCCGATCTCCGGACTCTGCGCGATCGGCGCGTCGACCCCGACCATGGCGGCGCTGGCGAAATCCGGGTGTTGCAGATTGTCCCGGAATCGAATGCGCCCGTATTTCGCCGCGAAGGCGCGGGCGGTCATGGCCGCGCTCAGTCCGAGTCCGCGGAAGATCTCCATGGATCGCACATTCACCAGCCGGGAGCGCGGGAACGGGGAAAGTTCCCGGCGCTTCTCGATGAGCAGCGCTCGAACGCCCCAGCGTTGCAGCAGTGCTCGCGCGGTGAGCCCGACCGGCCCACCTCCCACGATCAGTACATCCACCTCGGTATCCGCCCCCGGCATTTCCCCAGTGTGGCACCGGCGGGGTGGGGTGGATACGGCATCGGGGAATGTGGCGTGCGGCATCATTGCGCCCGAGCGTGTCGCTGGTTACAGTCACGACCCGTTGGGTACGTAAATGTTTCTCAGAGTTCGCGGGGATGAATGAAACTCAGAAAGCTCGGGGGACGTGCCATCGGTGTTCTCGCGCTACTCACCGCGGCGGTCACCGTCGGCGCGCTCGCCACACCGGTCGCCGCCACCGCGCCGGATGGCGGGGAGCTCGGCGTCGCGTGGACCGCCGCGCAGGACGCGCCGCCGTATCCGAATGTGCACATCGACTGGGATGTGCCGATCACCATGAGTGACGGAACGGTGTTGAAGGCCAATGTCTATCGGCCGATGGACGCGCAGGGCCGGATCGTGGACACCCCGCTGCCCACCATCGTGAACCTCACCCCGTACACGAAACTCGTGTCCAACATCGTGGATTCGGCGCTGTCGATTCCGGTGCTGCCGGATATCCTCACCAATTTCCTTGCCGGGTTCGATCTTTCGAGTGCGGGCCTGGGCGGGCTCACCGAACTCACCAAGGTCCTCCCCGGTGGCGGGGCGCGGTTGTTCGCCGCCGATCGCAAACTGGTGCAGAGCGGATACACCCAGGTCGTCGCCGATGTGCGCGGCACCGGTTTCTCCGAGGGCGTCTGGCAGGTCTTCCAGGAGCGCGAACAGCTCGACAGCGTCGAGGTGATCGATTGGGCGAGTAGGCAATCCTGGTCGGACGGCAAGGTCGGGATGAGCGGCATCTCGTACTCCGCCATCAATCAGGTGCATGCCGCCGAACACCATCCCGACGCGCTGAAGGCGATCTTCCCGGTGGAACCGGGTAGTGATCTGGTGCGCGATGTGCTGGCCACCGGCGGCGCGCTCGGCTTCGGTTTCATTCCGCCGTGGTTGCTGGGCGTGAACTTCCTCAAACTCATGCCGGATCTGACCGCGTTGTTCAGCGGGAACTTCGACTGGAAGTGGCTGGCGGATCGTTCGCAGAGCCCGATGACGTTCTTCGACTACATCATTCAGGCGTTGACGGTGCAGAGCGTCCCGGAGATCCCGGACAATCTGAAGAGCCTGCTGGAGACGAACAGCTCACTGCGTCAGGGCTGGCTGGGGCATCCGGATCAGGTGCGGGTGCCGACCATGATCTACGGCGGCTGGCATGACATCTTCACCTATTCCGAACCGCGCATCTACAACGCGATTCCCTTGCCGCCCGGGCAGAAACAGCTCGTCATGGGCGACACCTACCATGCGAACCCGGGTAGCGGTTTCGGTGCGCCGGGCGCACCGCCGCGCCTGGATGTGTTGCAGCGCACCTGGTTCGACAAGTGGCTCAAGGGCATCGACAACGGCATCGACGGCTACGGCCCGGTGACGCTGTTCCAGCAGGGCGGCTCCTGGACCACCGCGGGCGAATTCCCGCGCCCCGAAGCCGATTACCGCCGCCTGTATCTCTCGGGCGCGCCCAGCGGCACCACCAACGCCAGCCTGCACGACGGCAGCCTCACCACCGAACCCGGTGCGGCCCAGCGGCTTACCGTCGGCCCGGGCCTGATGAGCCTGTGCTCCCGCGATTCCGCGCAGAGCACCGCCGGTATCACCGCCATCCTCGATATCTGCGCCAAGGACGCGCGCCCGATGGAGCTCAACGGGCTGACCTTCACCAGTCCGCCGGTGGCGGAGCCGACCATCGTCTCCGGTCCGGTGAGCGTGCACCTGAACACGGTGCTGGACGCCACCGACGGCTACTGGTCCGCGACGCTCAACGATGTCGGCCCGGACGGCAGCTCGAAGGTGCTGACCTCCGGCCAGCTCACCGCCTCGCTGCGAAAAGTGGATGACACCAGGTCCTCCCGCTCGGCCAACGGCGACTACACCGACCCGTATCCCTATCTGACCCTGGACACGCGCGAACCGCTCGTCCCCGGCCAGCCCACCCAGCTCGATCTGGGCCTGACCGCGACCGATGCCGTCCTGCAACCGGGCCACCGCCTGCGCGTGGACGTCTTCGCCTTCAACTTCCCGCGTGGTCTCCCGCTGCGTCCACTGCTCAACGAGAGCCAGCTCCGCCCGCAGCACATCGAACTCGACCCGGCCAACCCCAGCTGGGTCAATGTCCCGATCGGCGGCCGGCCGGGCTGGTGATCAGGCGGCGAAAAGCAGTGCGGCGCTGATGAGTACGACGACAGCGGTGGCGAAATGGATGCCGAAGGCGGCGGCCTTGGTGCCGCCGTTGCGCAGCACGATGGCGCAGTCGCCGAACGGGGTCAGCGCGACGGCCAGCATGAACCAGGCTTCGGCCGAAGCGCCCGCGAAGGCGAGGATCGCCAAACCGATTACGCCCGAGGTGATGTCGCGCAGACCCTTGACGGTCAGATAGGGGCCCGCGTCACCGTCGGCGCGCGCCGGAACGCCGAAGGCCGTCGCCGCCGTCTCGGGGATGAGCAGGAACCGCACCCCGATGAAGATGATCGTCAGATCGAGCACGATGGCCAACCCGTAGGCGAGGACTGTCACTGTTTTCTCCCGGTTCCGCGGTCGTGCGACCGCGCCTCCAAGGATTCGGAAAGCGGGTTCCGGGAACAATGGCGGGTTGATCAATCATCAATTAGCCACGCTGAACGATCGACCGGAACAAAACCCGTGCCCACGGCGTAGTCACTGCGATGGAACGGTACGAGATAGAAGCCTTTCTGGCGTTGGCCGATGAGCTGCACTTCGGCAGAACCGCACAGCGGCTGCGGGTTTCGACCGGCCGGGTCAGTCAGACGATTCAGGCGCTGGAACGACGGTTCGGCGCACCGCTTTTCGAGCGCACCAGTCGCCGGGTGGCGCTGACCCCGGTCGGGAAACAGCTACTGGACGACCTGCGCCCGGGGCACGATCTGATCCAGCGCGCCATCGAACGCGCGACCACGGCGGGCCGGGGTATGCCCGGTGTGGTCGAGGTCGGCTTCGGCAGCGCGGGCGCGGGCGTCTTCCTGATGGAGGCCGCGGACCGGCTCACCGCCGCGAATCCGGGTGTGCAGGTTCGGATTCGGGAATTGCCGCTCTACGGGGGAGCGGCGGCACTGCACGACGATCTGGTCGAGATGGTGCTGGCCTGCCATCCCATGGTGGAGCCGGGGCTCGTCGCCGGGCCGGTATTGCGGACCCTGCCCCGGCTGCTCGCACTGCCGCGCGCGCATCCGCTGGCCGCGCGTGATTCGGTTTCGCTGAACGATCTGGCCGATATCCCGTTGATCGGCGTACCCGATTCGACGCCGTCGGAGGTCGCCGCCGATCGGACGCCGACCCGCACCCCCGATGGCAGGCCGATCCGGCATGTCATGTCCGCCAGCACATTTCAGGAGGCGATCAGCCTGGTCGGCGGTGGTGCGGGGGCATTCGTGCTGGGCGACGAGGGTTCCTGCTACCGTGCCTACCCCCGCGTCACCTACCTGCCCATCGATGACGCGCCACCCCTGCAGGGCCGTCTGGTCTGGCGTGAATCCCGGGAGAACGCCCGCATCCGGGCGTTCAACGAGGCGGCGCTGGCCACCAGCCGGGGCGATTGCCGCCGACCGCGGGGGACGGACATGGTCACCGCCTGCTGATATTCCCGCGGATATCGACGCCGTCGGCGCGAAGGGCCACCGCTCACCAGTGCGTGCCGGGCACCAATCGCGCGGCTCGGCGCAGGGCCGTTCCGGTGACCCGGATGGCGGGCGGCACCGTGCGACGGCGACGCTGCGGCACCACGATCTCCACCTCGGTGGTCTCCGGTTCGACGACCGTTTCGCCCTTGGCCGCGGGGGAATCCGGGATGGCGCGGTAGTACCGGTGCAGGGCCCGCTCCTTGATCGCGGGCGCGACCAGATTGCCGTATTCGGCGAGTGTTCCCAGCGGGACGTCGATGCGCCGCGGCCGTTCGCTGAGCGCGCGCACGATGGTCGCCGCGGCCCACTCGGGTGACTGGGTGGAGGTGCCCTGATCGCCGCTCGGGGTGATCATCGGGGTGCGCACCAGCGGCATGTGGATGGTGGTGAAAGTGATGTTGTCGGCGAGCATTTCGGCCGCGGTCACCTCCGCGAACTTGTCCAGTGCCGCCTTGCTGGCGAGGTAGGCGGCGAAGCGCGGTGTCGCCACCTGCACGCCCGCGCTGGAGATATTCACGATGTGCCCGAACTTGCGCTCGCGCATCTGCGGCAGCAGCGCCAGGGTCATGCGCACCGCGCCGAAGTAGTTGACCGCCATGGTCCGTTCGAAATCGTGCATGCGATCGGTGGACCGGTGCACGGCGCGCCGGATGGACCGGCCCGCATTGTTGACCAGCATGTCGACGTGACCGTGCTGGGCCAGGATGAGCGTGATCGCGGCATCCACCGAATCGGCGTCGGTGACATCGCACTGATAGCCGTGTGCCTCACCGCCGTTCGCCTTGATCTCGTCGACCAGGGTGGCGAGTTCATCGCCGCGCCGGGCCAAGAGCAGGACGACCGCGCCCTTCTCGGCGACGGCCAGGGCCGCCGAGCGGCCGATTCCGGAGGACGCGCCGGTAATGACAATGTGCTTGCCGGTCAGGTCGCGGCGGGCGCGCCGACGGGCCAGGTAACCCGAGGTATCGGTCATCACTGCTCCCTTGCAGATCGAATTGCCTAGAACTTACTCCAAAGTAAGTTCCGGTGCCAGAAGAAGGCGGCGGGTGTCTCGGACACGCCGTAGCGGGCGCTATATAGACCGTTCGGTCGGGTCTCCTATACTGCCTGAATGGATCGAATGTATGTTCGATCAACACTGGTGATCAAGTGGTGAGGAGGGGCCGTGGGCTGGCATAACGGTCCGCCTACCTGGGCGGAACTGGAGCGCGTGCTCTCCGGCCGCCCCGATCCGGCCCGCCGCGTCGAAGGCGACGGCGGCGACAGCCCGGCCTGGTCCCGCAAACGCGAGAAATACGAAGCCGGAACCCTGGCCCGCACCGCCGGACCCACCGTCCCGTACGCCGAACTGCACACCCACTCCGCCTACAGCTTCCTCGATGGCGCCTGCCCGCCCGAGGAACTCGTGGAGGAGGCGGTACGGCTCGGCCTGGAAGCGCTCGCCCTCACCGATCACGACGGCTTCTACGGCGTGGTGCGCTTCGCCGAAGCGGCCCGCGAATGGGGTATGCCCACCGTCTTCGGTGCGGAACTCTCGCTCGGCACCGCCGCCCGTGCCGGAGCGCATCTGGCTCCGCGGGGGCGGCGTGCGCGGGGCGCGGCCGCCAACCCCGAAGCTGTGAGCGGCGATGGCGCACCGGTCAAGCGCGGTCCGGGGCGTGCGGGCCGCAGCCGCGAAAGTGGCGGAGGCGCAGGGGAATCCGTATGGGCCGATTCCGCGCCGCGCACCGGTGCGCCCGATCCGGTCGGACCGCATCTGCTGATCCTGGCGCGCGGGCAGGAGGGGTATCGGCGCTTGTCACGGGAGATGGCGGCGGCGCATATGGCGGCGGGGGAGAAGGGCATGCTGCGGTACGACCTGGACCGGCTCACCGAGGCGGCGGGCGGGCACTGGCATGTGCTCACCGGCTGCCGCAAAGGGACTGTGCGACAGGCACTCACGCAGAGCGATGCCGCCGCCGAGGGCGCGCTGCGGGAACTGATCGAGCGATTCGGGGCCGAACATGTGAGCGTGGAGCTCACCCACCACGGGATTCCGGAGGACGATGAGCGCAATGCCCGGCTCATCGCGCTCGCGGATCGGCTCGGGCTGCCCGTATTGGCAACCACCGGAGCGCATTTCGCCGCACCGCCGCAGCGCCGCCGAGCCATGGCGCTGGCCGCCATTCGCGCCCGCTCCTCGCTGGACGAGATGGCGGGCTGGCTGCCGCCCACCGGCGGCGCGCACCTGCGCTCCGGGGCGGAGATGGCGCGCCTGTTCGCCGACCATCCGCGCGCGATCGCCAATGCCGTTGCGCTGGCCCGGGAATGCGCCTTCGATCTGCGTTTGATCGCACCGCAGCTGCCGCCGTTCGACGTACCCGAGGGGCACGATGAGGACTCCTGGCTGCGCGAGCTCACCATGCGGGGCGCGGGGCGCCGCTATGGGCCGCGCGCGAGCAATCCGAAGGCGTATCAGCAGCTCGACCATGAGCTGGAAGTGATCGCGCGGCTGAAGTTTCCGGGCTACTTCCTGGTGGTGCACGATATCGTCGACTTCTGCCACACCAATGACATCCTCTGTCAGGGGCGGGGATCGGCCGCGAATTCCGCCGTCTGCTACGCCATCGGCATCACCAATGTGGATCCGGTCGCCAATAAGCTGCTGTTCGAACGCTTCCTGGCGCCGGAGCGGGACGGGCCGCCCGATATCGACGTCGATATCGAATCGGATCGGCGCGAGGAGGCGATCCAGCACGTTTACGCCAAATACGGGCGTGAGTACGCGGCGCAGGTCGCCAATGTGATCACCTATCGCGGCCGCTCCGCCGTGCGCGATGCCGCGCGCGCACTGGGTTTCGCGCCCGGACAGCAGGACGCCTGGAGCAAACAGGTGAGCCGCTGGACCGGCGTCGCCAAGGAGGAGCACACCGACATACCGCCGGACGTGCTCGGGCTGGCCGGTGAATTGGAGGGTCTGCCAAGGCATTTGGGCATTCACTCGGGCGGTATGGTGATCTGCGATCGCCCCATCGCCGATGTCTGCCCGACCGAATGGGCGCGCATGCCCGGACGCAGCGTGCTGCAATGGGATAAAGACGATTGCGCCGCAGCGGGTTTGGTGAAATTCGATCTGCTCGGGCTCGGCATGCTCTCGGCGCTGCACTACATGATCGACCTGGTGCGCGAGCACAAGGGCGAGAGCGTGGAACTGCATCGCCTGGATCTGACCGAGGCCGCGGTGTACGACATGCTGTGCCGCGCCGACTCGGTCGGCGTCTTTCAGGTGGAATCCCGCGCGCAGATGGCGACGCTGCCGCGCTTGAAACCGCGCAACTTCTACGACCTGGTGGTGGAGGTGGCGCTGATCCGGCCCGGGCCCATTCAGGGCGGTTCGGTGCACCCGTACATCCGCCGCCGCAACGGCCGCGAAGCGGTCGTCTATGACCATCCGGCACTGGAGAATTCGCTCGAACGCACGCTCGGCATCCCGCTGTTCCAGGAACAGCTCATGCAGATGGCCGTGGACATCGCCGGTTTCACCGCCGCCGAGGCCGATCAGCTGCGTCGCGCCATGGGCTCCAAACGCTCACCGGAGAAGATGGAACGCCTGCGCGAACGCTTCTACGCCGGTATGCGCGAGTTGCACGGCATCACCGGGGAGAAGGCCGACCGCATCTACGAGAAGGTGTACGCCTTCGCGAATTTCGGCTTCCCGGAAAGCCATTCGCAGAGTTTCGCCTCCCTGGTCTTCTACTCCTCCTGGTTCAAACTGCATCATCCGGCGGCGTTCTGCGCAGGTCTGCTGCGCGCCCAGCCGATGGGTTTCTACTCACCGCAATCGCTGGTGGCCGATGCTCGGCGGCACGGGGTGGTGGTGCACGGCCCGGATATCAACCACTCTCTGGCCGAGGCGACCCTGGAGGAACGGGGTATGCGGATCCGGCTCGGGCTGGCATCGGTGCGCGGTATCGGCACGGAATTGGCGGAACAGATCGTGGCGGCCCGCGAGACCGGTCCGTACGCGTCCTTCCTGGATCTCACCGGCCGGGTGGAATTGACTGTGCCGCAGGCGGAATCGCTGGCGACGGCGGGTGCGCTGGACAGTCTCGGCGGCACCCGGCGCGAGGCGCTCTGGGCGGCGGGGGCCGCGGCGGGTGAGCGACCCGACCGTCTGCCGGGTATGGGCGCGGCCGTCGACGCTCCAGCCCTGCCCGGTATGAGTGCCCTGGAGCTGGCCGCCGCCGACGTCTGGGCCACCGGGGTCTCCCCGGGCAGCTATCCGACCGAATTCCTGCGCTCCCAGCTCGATGCGCTGGGAGTCATCCCCGCCGATCAACTGCTCGGAATCCGCGACGGCACAAGGGTTCTGGTCGGCGGCGCGGTCACCCACCGCCAACGCCCCGCCACCGCCGCGGGCGTCACCTTCATCAACCTGGAAGACGAGACCGGCATGGTCAACGTCGTCTGCTCGGTCGGCCTATGGGCCCGCTACCGCCGCCTGGCCCAATCCGCCCCCGCCCTGCTGATCCGCGGCCGCGTCCAGAACGCCGAGGGCGCGGTCACCGTCGTGGCGGATCACCTCCAGCGCATGAACCTGCGCATCGAGGGCCGCTCCCGCGATTTCCGCTGACGGCGAACGCTGCCCAACTCCGCACCCACATCGTCGACCACAACCTGGATAAACTGGCCATCCTGGGCAAGAAGATCGCCGAACTCCGGGGTGATCGCCCACCCGCCCAAACCCTCACCGGCGTAGCCTCGCTGGCCCTGCCGGGCATGCTCTTCGAGGTCGACGCCATAGCCGTCCAGTAAGGAGCGTCATGCCCACGGTGGTCCGGGCGACAATCAAACCGAACAGCAAGAAGGGCCCCCTCGTGGAAACCCTCGACGACGGCACCCTCCAGCTCTACGTCCGAGCCCCCGCCGTCGAGGGCAAAGCGAACAAAGCCGCCATCGCCCTCCTCGCCACCCACTACGGCGTCCCCAAATCCGCCGTAACCCTCACCGCCGGAACAACTTCCCGCTTCAAACGCTTCGAAATAGCCGATTGACCGCCTCGGAATGGTCGCGTGTCCCGGCGGTATGGCACTACACCGCGCCCGGGAAGCCCTGTTGGCGCCAGGCTTCGTAGACCGCGACGGCGGCGGCGTTGGAGAGGTTCATGGAGCGGCGGCCGGGGAGCATCGGGATGCGGAGTTGCTCGGTGACCTTGGGGTCGGTGAGCACTTCTTCCGGGAGACCGGTGGGTTCGGGGCCGAAGAGCAGGACATCGCCGTCGCGATAGGCGATATCGGTATTGCGGGTGGTGGCGGCCGCGGTGAAGGCGAAGACGCGTTCGGGTTTGATGGATTCCCATGCGGCACTGAGATTCTGATGCACGGTCACCGAGGCGAGGTCGTGATAGTCCAACCCCGCCCGGCGTAGCTTGGGCTCCGATAGGTCGAACCCCAGCGGCTCGATCAGGTGCAGCTCACACCCCGTCCCCGCGGCCAGCCGAATGGCATTGCCGGTATTGGGCGGGATGCGCGGTTCGAAGAACACCAAATGAAACACGCCCACCAGCATCCCAGAGCCCGACAACCGCACTGTTCGCAGCCCGTTCGGCGCGGGCTGGTTAAGCTCTGACGCGTGAGTCCAGCCCATGCCGCTCCCTCAGGTCCCAGCAGCCGATTCGGTCAGGCCGTGCGTGATCATCTGCCGATGGTGGTGATCGGGGCGGTGCTGGTGGTGGCGGTGGTGTTTCTGGCGTGGGATCGGTGGCGCAGGGGGACGTTCTTCTTCGGTGGGGCGGCGTTGCTGGCGGCGGGGTTTCGGTTGATGCTGCCTACCGAGCGGGTGGGGGTGTTGGCGGTGCGGAGTAAGCCGTTCGATGTGGCGTGGCTGACGGTGATGGGGAGTGTGATCATCGTGTTGGCGGCGACGATCAACAGTCTCGGGGTCACCTAGGCCGTGACGAAAGATTCCCCGGCAGCGGCGAACGCTCCGGGGAATTGCGGTGTACGGGGGAACGTCGTAGGAGCGTCAGGCGGGGGTGAGGCGGCGGCCGAGTTCGCGGCGCAGGATTTCCTGGTCCGGTAAACGGTGTAATACGCGCAGCACGGCGGGACGTAACTCGTGCTGTTCCTCGTCGGAGAGCAACGCGACCAGATCGCGCAGATCCATGTCATCGAAGGCTGCTGTCATGTTGCATACCTTACGACGACGCACCGATTCAGTCACGAAATCGGCGTGTCGGTTACCGAGGTGTCATCGGTGCGAAACCGACAGTGCGTCAAGATAATTCAGACGAAACAGGTATGACTCATGGGAGAACCCGCGGTCATTGCACCGCGGGAATTCCGTAAAGACCCGTCAGCCCCGTGCGTCACACCGTCAGCCGCGCGCCGCGCGGGCCAGCTCCATGGTCTCCGCCATGAGCTTGCTGACCGCCTCGGTCTCGGTCAGGAAGCCGTCGTGCCCATCGCGCGAATGCACGATCTCCAGGCCCTTGCAGCCCGGCAGCAGATCCGCCAGCTCCTGCTGATTGCGCAGCGGGTACAGCCGATCCGAATCCACGCCGCCGACCACGACCGGCACCGGCGTACTCTGCAACGCCGCCTCGACGCCGCCGCGCCCGCGACCCACGTCATATCGGTTCAGCGCCTCGGTGAGATAGACGTAGGTTGCCGGATCGAAGCGCGAGATGAGCTTGTCCGACTGGTACTCCAGATAACTCTGCACCGCGTAACGCCCACCCTCCCAAGGGTTTTCATCACCCTGGGCATGGTTCTCGAAACGGTGGTCGAGTTCGGCCTCGGCCCGGTAGGTCAGATGCGCCATGCGCCGGGCCAGACCCATACCGGTCATCGGGGCGCGCCCGGTGCCGTAGTAGTTACCGCCCTGCCAGTCCGGATCGGCCTTGATGATGGCGATCTGCGTGGTCTGCTGTCCCAGCTGATCCGCGGTGGCGCGGGCGCTGGCCGCGAGCACCAGCGCCGCCCCGACCCGTTCCGGATAGCCGATCATCCACTCCAGCACCCGCATACCGCCCATGGATCCGCCGACCACGGCGGCCAATCGGTCGATGCCGATCAGATCGAAGAACTGTGCTTCGGCGGTCACCTGATCGCGAATGGTGTACTCGGGAAACCTTCCGCCCCAAGCCTTTCCATCCGGCGCGAGCGAGGATGGCCCGGTGCTGCCCTTACAGCCGCCGAGCACGTTGATCGCGATGACACACCATTCCCGGGTGTCGACGGACTTGCCGGGACCGATGGTCCCGTCCCACCAACCGGGGGAGTCGTGATGCACATCCGCCGGGCCGATCACATGCGAGTCGCCGGTCAGCGCGTGCTCGACGAGCACCACGTTATCGGCGGTCGGGGATAGTTCGCCCCAGCGTTGCACGGCAAGCGTCACATCGGGAATGACCGCGCCGCTCTCCAGTGCGACATCCCCGATGGAGAAGCTGCCGAGCGTCCCGTCCGGCGGCGGTAGTAGGGCCGCCGCGGTCGGGACGGTGGTCTTCGAATCCGTATCGGCGGTCAACTCGCGGCCGCCGTCAGTCCGTTGCGCAGATCCGCCAGAATGTCGTCGATTCCCTCGATGCCCACGGCCAACCGCACCAGACCTGGGGTGACGCCGGAAGCGAGCTGCTCCTCGGGTGTCAGCTGGGAGTGAGTGGTGGAGGCGGGGTGGATCACGAGCGAACGCACATCCCCGATGTTAGCGACATGGCTGTGCAGCACCAGAGCGTCCACGAACTTCTTGCCCGCATCGATTCCGCCGGCCAGCTCGAACGACACGATCGCACCGACGCCCTTGGGTGCCAGTTGTTTGCCACGCTCGAACCAGGGTGAGTCGGAAAGCCCCGCGTAGTAGACCTTCTCGACGCCCGGCTGCTGCGTCAGGAACTCCGCGACCGCCTGCGCGTTGGACACGTGCCGCTCCACCCGCAGGCTCAGCGTCTCGATGCCCTGGGCGATCAGGAACGCGTTGAACGGCGCCACGGCCGCACCCAGATCGCGCAGCAGCTGTACACGCGCCTTGAGCGCGTACGCCGGTGCGCCCAGATCCGCGAAGACCACACCGTGGTAGCTGGGATCGGCGGTGGTGAAGCCCGGGAAACGCGGGTTGCCGTCGGCGTCGGTGACGGTCCAGTCGAAGGTGCCGCCGTCCACGATCACGCCCGCGACGGCCGAACCGTGCCCGCCCAGGTACTTGGTCGCCGAATGCACCACGATGTCCGCGCCGTGTGCGAGCGGCTGGATCAGGTACGGCGTGGCGACCGTGTTGTCCACGATCAGCGGCACACCGGCGGCGTGCGCGACGCCCGCGATGCCCGGGATATCCAGGATCGAGCTGCTCGGGTTCGCGACGGTCTCGCCGTAGAACGCCTTGGTATTGGGCCGCACGGCCGCTTCCCACTGCGCCAGATCATCGGGATCGTCCACGAAGCTGACCTCGATGCCCAGCTTGGGCAGCGAGTAGTGGAAGAGGTTGTAGGTGCCGCCGTACAGGTGCGGGCTGGACACGATGTGATCGCCCGCCTGCGCGAGGTTCAGGATCGCGTAGGTCTCCGCGGCCTGTCCGGAGGCCAGCAGCAGGGCCGCCACACCGCCCTCCAGCGCCGCGATGCGCTGCTCCACCACGTCCTGGGTGGGGTTCATGATGCGGGTGTAGATATTGCCCGGTTCGGCGAGCCCGAACAGCGCGGCGGCGTGATCGGTATCGCGGAACGCGTACGAGGTGGTCTGGTAGATCGGCAGGGCGCGCGCGCCGGTGGCGGCGTCGGGGGCTTGGCCGGAATGGACCTGCCTGGTCTCGAAGGACCAGTTGCTGGGATCCGTATCGCCGTTCGCGGGGGAGGCGGAGGGCGCGGTCGAGTCACTCATGTCGTGCTCCAGGTGGAAAAGTCGCCGGAATCGGCGGAGGCGGACGTTATCGGAAGGCGAATTGGCTTCGACAACAACACATCTCGGGTCCTCCTACAGTGCGCTTGCGCTCGGCCTTCGAGCGCCTGGTCTTCACCCGGAGCACCCCGCCGCTGCTGGAGGGTTGCCGATCAGCGAGCCGGGGCTTGGCGCTGATGCTCTTGACCTTGGCGCAGATTCTAACGGGGCGGCGCAATAGCCTCGGCGACGGGGAGGGCGCAGCTGCGAATGAACTCGTTGTAGGCGGCCATCACATTGGTGATGAGGTCGCGGGCCGACGCGGGGGTGGAGCAGTCCGGGAAATTCGAGTCCGCGTCGAATTCGCATTCCATGCCCACGCGCACGATGCCGTGCCAGGTGGTCGAAATGAGCCGCACCGGCATGGAATTGGGGTCCAGGCGCAGGCGTTCGGCCAGCACCGTGGTCATGGACAGGGTTTTGGTGTCGGCGGCGGCCAGGCTCTCGGCGCGGACGGTGGCATTGCTCAGTGAGATGCGCTGCATCTGCTGGAACCAGCGGAAGGGTGCGGGATTATCGCCCTCGATGACCTGCTCGACGGTGGCCCGGAAGGCGTTGAGCAGGGCTTGCAGTTCATTGCCGGTGATCGGCTGCGCGCGTAGTTGTTCGGCCAGGGCCTTGCCCATGTCCTCGACGGGGGCGATGACGATCGCCTCTTTGCTGTCGAAGTAGCGGTTGATGGTGCGCGGTGAGACATCGGCCTCATCGGCGATCTGTTCCACGGTCGTCGCGTCGAACCCCTGTGTATCGCACAGCCGCAGTGCCACATCGATGATCCGCGTCCGGGTCTGCTGCTTCTTGCGCTCGCGCAGGCCCGGGCGATGCCGCTCCAGGGTGTGCTGCTGCTGCGGGGAATCAGCGATCGTCGACGACTCGGCCATGCCGTCATTGTATAGCCGTCCGGTGTGATTGTGACGTTAACGGCCAACTGTCTGATTGCGACACTTTTCTCTTGACGCCAAATGTCGGCCGGTGCCACGATGGAGCGAGCTGTTCGAACCACTCCCGAGGAGACGGCATGACCACTGGGACCGCGATCGACGCGCCCAACGAAACATCAAGTCAGGCAGGCGCTTCCAAGCGCTGGCTGGCGCTGGGCGTGATCGCCATGGCCCAGCTGATGGTGGTGCTGGACGCGACCATCGTCACCATCTCCCTGCCCTTCGCCCAGCAGGACCTGGGCATCAGCGATGGCAACCGGCAGTGGGTGCTCACCGCGTACACCCTGATCTTCGGCGGCCTGCTGCTGCTCGGCGGCCGGCTCGCGGATTACCTCGGCCGCCGCCGCATCTTCCTGATCGGCCTGATCGGCTTCGCCGCGGCCTCCGCGCTGGCCGGTCTGGCGCAGAACACCGCGGAGCTGTTCGCGGGACGCGGTTTGCAGGGCGCGTTCGGCGCGCTGCTGGCCCCGGCGGCGCTGTCGCTGGTGTCGGTGACCTTCACCGAAGCCAAGGAGCGTGCGCGCGCGTTCGGCGTGTTCGCGGGCGTGTCGGCGGGTGGCGCGGCCATCGGCCTGATCGTCGGCGGTGCGCTCACCGAATACGCCAGCTGGCGCTGGTGCCTGCTGGTGAACACCCCCATCGCGCTGCTGGCGTTCGCCGGCGCCATCGCGTTCGTCATCAAGGACGTTCCGGCCCCGCGCACCGGCGGCTACGACCTGCCCGGCGCGATCACCGCGACGCTCGGCCTGGTCTCGGTGGTCTACGGTTTCAGCCGCGCGGCCGATGACGGCTGGGGCGCGGCCAGCACCCTGTCACTGCTGGGCGTGGGTGTGGCGCTGCTGATCGCATTCGTCGCCATCGAGCGGCGTACCGCGAATCCGCTGCTGCCGCTTCGTATTCCGGGTGAGATCAATCGCGGCGGATCGTTCCTGGTCGCGCTCATCACCCCGATCGCCATGTTCGCCATGTTCCTGAACCTGAGCTTCTACCTGCAGATCACCCTCGGGTACTCCGCGCTCAAGGCGGGTGCGGCGTTCCTGCCCTTCCCGCTCGGCATCGTCATCTCGGCCGGTATCGCCAGCGCGGTGCTGCCGAAGCTCGGACCGCGGCCGGTGATGCTGGTCGGTGCGCTGTTCGGCACCGCCGGGCTGCTGTACCTCGCGCAGCTCGAGCTCGGGGATAGCTATGCCACGCATGTGCTGCCCGCGATCCTGTTGATCGCGCTCGGTATGGGCGGATTGTTCGTGGCCATGCAGACCACCGCGCTGCATCAGGTCGATGACAAGGATTCCGGTGTGGCCTCGGCGCTGCTGAACGCGGCGCAGCAGGTCGGCGGTTCCATCGGCACCGCGCTGTTGATGACGCTGTCGGTGCAGGCGACCGAACGGTATGCCCGCAATCACCCGACCATCGACAATGTGGTGGCACGCGCCTCGATCCACGGTTACGACATCGCGTTCTACGCGGGTGCGGGCTTCTTCCTGCTGACCATTCCGATCATCGCGTTCATGATTCGGGATAAGCCGGAGAATCTGCTCGAAGGTTCCGAGCACGTGCACGTCGGAGTCTGATCCGCCCGAATTCGCACCCCCGTCGAGCTATGCGCGGCGGGGGTGTTTCGTGCCCTGGGTCACGCGGTACCTACCTGTGAGTAACTCGGTGTGCGGTCCCGCACAGCGGGGGCTGCCCGCGCGGTGAGGTCGGCACCAGCAGTACGCTCGTCTTGTTTGGCGCGCACCGCGCGGACCTGGTACCAGAGGTCCCGAGGAAAACGCCGGGCATATACGTTGTTTGTTGAACAGCCGGGGTTCCCGCTCACAAGCGTGCTCACCTGGCCGTGCAATGGGAGCACCACCTTCCTAGGAGGACACGAAGTCCAATGTCCAAGATTAAGGTTGAAGGGACCGTCGTCGAACTCGATGGCGACGAGATGACCCGGATCATCTGGCAGTTCATCAAGGACAAGCTGATCAACCCGTACCTCGATGTGAACCTCGAGTACTACGACCTCGGCATCGAATACCGCGACAAGACCGATGATCAGGTCACCGTCGACGCGGCCAACGCCATCAAGAAGCACGGCGTCGGCGTCAAGTGCGCGACCATCACTCCGGACGAGGCCCGGGTGAAGGAATTCGATCTCAAGAAGATGTGGCGGTCGCCGAACGGCACCATCCGCAATATCTTGGGCGGCACCATTTTCCGCGCGCCGATCATCATCTCGAATGTGCCGCGTCTGGTTCCGGGTTGGACCAAGCCGATCATCATCGGCCGCCATGCCTTCGGTGATCAGTACCGCGCCACCGATTTCAAGGTGCATCAGGCGGGCACGGTCACCCTGACCTTCACGCCGGAGGACGGCTCCGAGCCGATCCAGCACGAGGTCGTGCGCATGCCGGAAGACGGCGGCGTGATCATGGGCATGTACAACTTCCAGGAGTCCATCCGCGATTTCGCGCGTGCCTCGCTGAATTACGGCCTGCAGCAGAACTACCCGGTGTACCTCTCCACGAAGAACACCATTCTCAAGGCCTACGACGGCATGTTCAAGGACACCTTCGAAGAGGTGTACCAGACCGAATTCAAGAAGGAATTCGACGCCGCCGGCCTGACCTATGAGCACCGCCTCATCGATGACATGGTCGCCTCCGCGCTCAAGTGGGAGGGCGGCTACGTCTGGGCCTGCAAGAACTACGACGGCGACGTCCAGTCCGACACCGTCGCACAGGGTTTCGGCTCGCTCGGCCTGATGACCTCGGTCCTGCTCACCCCGGACGGCCGCACCTGTGAGGCCGAGGCCGCGCACGGCACGGTCACCCGGCACTACCGCCAGTACCAGCAGGGCAAGCCCACCTCCACCAACCCGATCGCCTCGATCTTCGCGTGGACCCGTGGCCTGGCGCATCGCGGCAAGCTGGACAACACCCCCGAGGTGATCGGCTTCGCGCAGACCCTCGAAGAGGTGGTCATCAAGACCGTCGAGGACGGCCAGATGACCAAGGACCTCGCCCTGCTCGTGGGCGGCGACCAGGGTTACCTCACCACCGAGGAATTCCTCGGCGTGCTCGACGCCAACCTGGCGCGCACACTGCGTTGATTCAACTCTCGGAGTCTCACCTTCGAGAGCACAGGACGTTTCGGCGTCCGAACTTCGCGCTGATGCAACGTGAACAGCGCCGCAGCGGCGAACCGATGGCGGCCGGGACCGATCGTCCCGGCCGAGCCCATCCCTTCGCCCCCTACGCATTCCGGGCACCTGTCCCGCCATTCGGCGGCGCGGGTGCCCGAACTGTTTTCCGGGGCATTCTCCCGACCACTCCTTTTGGGGTCATGAAACTCTCATGAATGGCGGGGGAGGATGGGGCGGTTGGCGGGCGAGTAGGAGTTGTGGTGGGTATCGGGAACGATTTGCGGCGGGTGGTGCGCGGGCGGGTGCTCGTGGCGGGGGACGAGGGGTTCGACGGGGCGCGGACGCCGTGGAATGTGGCTGTGGAGCAGCGGGTTTCGGCGGTGGTCGAGGTCGTGGACGCCGCGGACGTGGCGGCCGTGGTGGAGTACGCGGCCAAGTTCGGGGTGGCGGTCAGCGTGCAGGGGACGGGGCATGGGGCCTCGGCGGCGGCGGATGGGACGGTGCTGGTGCGGACCGGCGGACTCGCCGATATCGCGGTCGATGCCGGGGCTCGGACGGCTCGGGTGGGGGCCGGGGTGCAGTGGGGTGCGCTGTCGGAGCGGACCGCGCCGTACGGGCTGGCGGGTGCGGTGGGAAGCTCGCCGGTGGTGGGGGTTACCGGGTACACGCTCGGGGGCGGGCTCGGATGGTTCGCGCGCAGTAGGGGATTCGCGGCGAACGCGGTGCGCGCGGCGGAGGTCGTGCTGGCGGACGGCACCCGGATGCGGGTGACCGCCGAATCGGATCCGGAGCTGTTCTGGGCGCTGCGCGGTGGCGGTGGGGACTTCGCGGTGGTGACGGGGCTGGAGTTCGAGCTCTTCGAGACCGGGCCGCTGTACGGCGGGCGCATGCTGTGGGATGCCGAGCGGGCAGCGGAGGTGTTCGCGGCGTTTCGCGAAGCGACGGCGGAAGCCGATGAGCGACTGAGCATCTGGGTGACGCTGGTGCGCTTCCCGCCCTTCCCCCAGGTGCCCGAACCGCTGCGGGGCCGGATCATGATCGCGGTGGATGTGGTTGGTGTGGAAGGGATTACCGGACCGCTACACCGGTTCGAGGCGATTCCCGGTGCGGTGCTGGACAATCGGCGACCCCTGGAGGTGACCGAGCTGGGCGGTATCTGCATGGAGCCGACCGCGCCGAGTCCGGCCCGGGTGCGCGCGGAACTGCTCACCGATTTCTCCCCGCATGTCACCGATGTGCTGCTCGGCACGGCCATGGCGGGTGCGGCGGACGCGCCCGGCCCGGAACGCTCGATCGCGCCGCTCGCACTCGTGCAGGTCCGCCAGCTGGGTGGTGCGCTGTATCGCCCGCGTGCCGATGCGGGTGCCGCCGGTGGGATTCGCGAACCTTATCTGCTGTCCATGCTCGGCCCGGCCCCGACGCCCGACCATGCGGCCGCGGTCGCCGAACGGCAGCGGTCGATAACCGCGGCGCTGCATTCGCACGTCTCGGGTCGTAAGCCGCTGACCTATCTGGACGCGGGTGATTCGGCGGCGCAGGCCTTTTCCCCGGACACCCTGACCCGCCTGCGGTCGATCAAGCGCCGCTACAACGAGCAGGGCACCGTGCGGAGCAGCTTCCCCTTCGCGATCTGACCCCGATATTCCGCCTCGGAGGTGGGTGAGGGGAGTCACCGTGAAATGGGGATGGGGTATGCCCCGCCCGGTGTTGCGCAATTTCATGGCGAATTCTGTACCCGGCGTGGACACGACCGTCGAGGCACCCGCAACGGTGGGCTCGGTGGTCGCGCAGCGGCGCTGGCCGGTGGCGGCGATACTGGCGCTGGCGCTGGGCGGATTCGGTATCGGCACCACCGAATTCGTGACCATGGGTTTGCTGCCCAATATCGCGGACGATATGAGCGTCTCGGAACCCACTGCGGGACATATTGTTTCGGCGTACGCGCTGGGCGTGGTGGTGGGTGCGCCGGTGATCGCGGCCATGGCGGCGCGGGTCGGCCGCAAGAAGTTGCTGATCGCGCTGATGGTGGCGTTCAGCGTGGGTAACGCGGCGAGCGTGATCGCGCCGACCTTCGCGACGCTGACCGCGGCGCGCTTCGTCTCCGGTCTGCCGCACGGTGCGTATTTCGGTGTCGCCTCGCTGGCGGCGGCCTCGCTGGCTCCGGTGGGTCAGCGGGCCAAGGCGGTTGCCGCGGTTATGCTGGGATTGAGCGCCGCCAATGTCGTCGGCGTTCCCGCAGCCACCTGGCTGGGCCAGCATCTGGGCTGGCGGGACGCCTTCGTGGTGGTGACGATTATCGGATTGGCCACCATCGCCGCGATTTTCAAGTTCGTGCCGGAGTTGCACGGAATTCGCCTCACCGATCCCCGGACCGAGCTCGGCGCGCTACGCCGCTCGCAGGTACTGCTGACGCTGGTCGTCGGCGCGGTCGGCTTCGGCGGCATGTTCGCCGTCTACACCTACATCACCACCACCCTCACCGATGTCGCCGGAATGCAGGTGGGCTTCGTCCCGATCGTGCTGATGCTCTTCGGCCTCGGCATGGTGGCGGGCAATATCCTCGGCGGCATCCTCGCCGACCGCGGCGTGGACCGCTCGATCTTCCTGGCCCTGCTGTCCATGGTCGTCATCCTCGCGGCCTTCGTCGCAGCCGCGCACAATCCGTTCACCGCCGCCATCGGAGCCTTCTTCATCGGCGCGTCGGGTGCGGCCCTGGGCCCGGGCCTGCAGACCCGCCTGATGGACGTCGCCCACGACGCCCAAACTCTGGCCGCCGCACTGAATCACGCGGCCCTGAATATCGCCAATGCCGCGGGTGCCTGGCTCGGCGGCCTGGTCATCGCCGCGGGTCTCGGCTATACCGCGCCCGCCGTGGTGGGCGCGGGGCTCGCGGTGCTGGGCACGCTACTGTTCACCGCGACGGTCGCGATCGCGCGCAGGTCCGGATCCAGGGCCGCCGCAATCGGGCAGTGAACATACACGGATGTATGTAAGTGTAATATCCGTGGTATGACCAGGTCCGATGTCTCGAAGCCGCCGCGCCGCACGCAGGAGCAGCGGAGCACCGAGACGCGGGTGCGGTTGCTGGACGCCACCATCGAATGCCTCGTCGAATTCGGTTATGCCGGAACCACGACGCCGCGGGTGGCCGAGCGGGCGGGCGTGACCCGGGGTGCGCAGGTGCATCATTTCGGGTCGAAGACCGATCTGGTGGTGGCGGCCATCAGTCATCTGGCGCAGCGCCGGACCGAGGCCGCCATGCAGGAGATCGGGCGGGTGCGGGCGGGCGGGGATCCGCTGGGTACGGCGCTCGAGTTCATGTGGGAGCTGCATCAGGGGCCGCTGTTCATCGCCGCCATCGAATTGTGGGTGGCCAGCCGCACCGATCCGGTGCTGGCGGTGGAGATGGAGAAGGTCGAGCCGTACGTCAACAACGCGGTGCTGCTGGCGGTGGCACAGCTGGTGCCGAATGAGATGCACCGCAAGAGCGTTCGCGATTTCGCGTACACGGCCATGGACACCCTGCGCGGGATCCTGGTCACGAACTTCATCTCCCCGGATCCGGCCCGCGCGCATCGGCGCTGGCTGCGCGCGTCGGCGCAGCTGCACCTGGTAGCCAAGTCCGTCATGCCGGACCTGTATATCGCCGACTGATCCCTCCGGATTCAGCGGCTTTTCACCATCTCACCTGTATGTTCCGCGCCATGCGCGTGAACTGGTGATCTTGTGCGCACATCTGTCGATTCGCCATGCCCTCTTGCCTACTTACATACAGCTTTGTATGTTTGTTTCTAACCGGCCCGATGGCGGGCGGCCTGATGTGAGGAGTTCGATGGCGAACAAGGTCTACGTCGTCGGCGTCGGCATGACGAAGTTCGAGAAGCCGGGGCGACGCAAGAACGAGGACGGCAGCAGCTGGGATTACCCGGATATGGCTCGCGAGTCCGGCACCAAGGCGCTGGCGGACGCGGGCATCGACTACCGGGAGATCGAGCAGGCGTACGTCGGATACGTGTACGGCGAATCCACCTCGGGCCAGCGCGCGGTCTACGAACTCGGCATGACCGGCATCCCGGTGGTGAACGTCAACAACAACTGCTCCACCGGTTCCACCGCGCTTTACCTTGCCGCACAGGCGATTCGGGGCGGGCTTGCGGACTGCACGCTGGCGCTGGGCTTCGAGAAGATGCAGCCGGGCTCACTGGGCTCCAGCTATGACGACCGCGAACAGCCGATGGCCAAGCATGTGATGGCGCTCGCGGAGATCTCCGAGGTGCTGTTCCCGGTGGCCCCGTGGATGTTCGGCGCGGCCGGCCGCGAGCATATGGAGAAGTACGGCACCACGCTCGAGCATTTCGCCAAGATCGGCTACAAGAACCACAAGCATTCGGTGAACAACCCGTACGCGCAGTTCCAGGAGGAGTACTCGCTCGAGGACATCCTGAACTCGCGGATGATCTACAACCCGCTCACCAAACTGCAGTGCTCGCCCACCTCGGACGGTTCCGGCGCGGCCATCCTGGCCAGCGAGGAATTCGTGGAGCGGCACGATCTGGCGGGGCAGGCGGTGGAGATCGTCGGGCAGACCATGACCACCGATTTCCAGTCCACCTTCGACGGCAGCGCCAAGAACCTCATCGGCTACGACATGAATGTGCAAGCGGCCGAGAAGGTTTACGCGCAGGCGGGCCTGGGCCCGGAGGACTTCCAGGTCATCGAGCTGCACGACTGCTTCTCCGCCAATGAACTGCTGCTGTACGAGGCCCTGGGCCTGGCCAAGGAGGGCGAGGCCGGTCAGCTCATCGACGCGGGTCAGACCACCTACGGCGGCAAGTGGGTGGTGAACCCGTCCGGCGGGCTCATCTCCAAGGGACATCCTTTGGGCGCAACGGGTTTGGCGCAGTGCAGTGAACTCACCTGGCAACTGCGCGGCACCGCCGACAAGCGGCAGGTGGACAACGTCACCGCCGCCCTCCAGCACAACATCGGCCTGGGCGGCGCGGCGGTCATCACCGCCTACCAGCGCGCCGACCGCTGAATCACGCAGTACCCGAACAGCTTTCATCACAAGACTCGACGAGGAGCACCTCTCATGGGACATATCGAAGCCAGCAAGGACCTGACCGCCTCCCCGGACGCCCTGTGGGCCGTCGTCTCCGATCCGCAGACCTGGGACAAGTGGTTCTCCATTCACGAGCGCTGGCTGGAGGAGCCCCCGGCCGTGCTGGCCCCCGGCTCCAAACTGGTCGCCAAGATCCTCATGCTGGGCATGGCGAACAAGATCGAATGGGTGGTGGAGAGCGTCGACACCCCGAATCGCCTGGTACTCAGCGGAACCGGCATGGCGGGTGTGAAGGTGCAGTTCGCCTTCGACATCACCCCCGAGGGCACCGGCAGCAAATTCTCCGTCTCCGGTGACTTCGAGGGCGCGCTCATCAAGGGCGCACTCGGCAAGGCGGTCGAGAAGGACGGCCTGAACCAGCTCGACAAGACGCTGACCGCGCTCGACGCGCTGGCGACGGCGGCCTGAGATGGGCGGCAGCGCAGTCGAATTCAACGCATCCGGGCTCAATGTCTGGAGCGATGAGGAACCCTTCGAGGTCACCGGCGAGCGCATCGCCGAATACGCGGCCGCCACCAACGATCCCATCGAAGCGCACCTCAAAGGCGCTGTCGCACCGCCGATCTTCGGCATCGTCCCGGTCTTCGAGGCCATGATGATGCCGGTGCTCGAGGTGGTGCCGATGGATATCTTCGGCCGGGTCGTGCACGGCGAGCAGGACTTCCACTTCCACCGGCCGATCCGCCCCGGCGATCAGTTGGTATCGCGGGCCAAGGCCATCGGCTACGAGGGGAAGGACAATGGCTCGACCATCACCATCCTCATCGAATGCCGGGCGCAGGACGGTGAACTCGTCAACGAGCAGTATCTGACGGCGTTCTTCCGCAATGTGAACGCGGGCCCCAAGGTCGGTGACGGCGCGCCCTCGCACCGCTTCGACGCGGCACTGGCCGAACAGCCCGCGCTGTTCACCGTGCCCGCGCACGTGGATCTGGATCAGACGTACCGGTATTCGCCCGCCTCGGGCGATCCGGTGCCGCTGCACCTGGACGAGCAGGTCGCCAAGGACGCGGGCCTGCCCGGCATCATCGCGCACGGCCTGTGCACCATGGCCATGTCCTCCTGGGCGGTGCTCACCGAAACGGCGGGCTTCGATGTCGGCCGCCTGCGCCGCTTCGCGGTGCGCTTCTCCAAGATGGTCTTCCCCGGTGACGACCTGGAGACCCGCATCTGGCGCAAGGGCGCCGAGAACGGGGAAACCACCTACGCCTTCGAAACCGGCCGCGGTGCAGACCTGGTATTGACCGACGGCCTCGCCGTCATCGCCGACTGAGTTCGGGCACAAGACTTTTCGAATCCGTAAGGGAGCAGGACATGGGAGCACTGGAAGGACGGGTCGCCGTCATCACCGGCGCGGGCCGCGGTATCGGCCGCGAGCACGCGCTGCTGTTCGCGCGGGAGGGCGCGGCCGTCGTGGTGAACGATCTGGGCGGCAGCAATTCCGGTGAGGGCGCGGATGCCGGGCCCGCGCAGGAGGTGGTGAACGAGATCGTCGCCGCAGGGGGGCGCGCGATCGCGAACACCAGTAGTGTGGCGGACTGGGCGGGTGCGAAAGAGCTTGTCGAGCAGGCCATCTCGGAATTCGGGCGGCTCGACGTGGTGGTCAACAACGCGGGCATCCTGCGCGACGCCTTCCTCGCGGGTATGGATGAGTCGCAGTGGGATTCGGTGGTCGCGGTGCATCTGAAGGGGCATGCGGCGGTACTGCATCACGCCGCCGCGTACTGGAAGGATCAGTCCAAGGCGGGCAATCAGCCCAATGCCGCGGTCATCAATACCGCCTCGGCCTCGGGCACCACGGTGCCCAATGCCGGACAGGCCAATTACGGTGCGGCCAAGGCCGGTATCGCCGCGCTCACCCTGGTGGCCGCCGATGAGCTGGCCCGCTACGGCGTGCGCGTGAATGCCATTGCGCCCATTGCCCGTACGCGGCTCACCCTGGCCACCCCGGGTATGGGCGCGATGATGGCCGCCGAGGCCGAAGCCGTGGAAGAAGGCGATTTCGACGCCTTCAGCCCGGCCAATATCTCCCCGCTGGTGGCGTACCTGGCCACCGAGAAGTGCCCGATCAACGGCAAGGTGTTCGCCGTGCAGGGCGGTGCGATCTCCGAACTCGCGGGCTGGCATGACGTGAAGACCATCGAAACCGAAGGGCCGTGGCTGGTCGACGATATCGCCGCCCGCCTGCCCTGAGACCAATTGGAGAACAACGATGTTCGAATGGTCCGAGACCGATGAACTGATCCGCTCGGCGGTGCGCGGTTTCATCGACAAGGAGATCCGCCCGCAGCTGGACGGTCTGGACAGCGGTGAGGTGTCGCCGTACCCGATCATCCGGAAATTGTTCAGCGAGTTCGGAATCGACGTATTGGGTGCGGAGTCGATCGAGAAACTGCTGGCCAAGCAGCGTAAGCGGGAGGAAGCGCTCGCCGCGGGAGAACCGCTGCCGGAGAAGAAGGAACGCAAGTCCGGCGACGGCGGCCCGTTCGCCGGGCAGGAATCGATGATGGCGGTGCTGATCGCCGAACTCTCCGGCGTCTGCATGGGTTTGGTCACCGCCATGGGTGTCAGCATCGGTCTCGGCGCGACCACCATCATGTCGCGCGGCACGCTGGCTCAGAAGGAACGCTGGCTCGGCGATATCGTGACCATGAAAAAGGTTGCGGCATGGGCGATCACGGAACCGGATTCGGGCTCGGACGCCTTCGGCGGTATGAAGACCTACGTCCGCCGCGACGGTGAGGACTACATCCTCAACGGCCAGAAGACCTTCATCACCAATGGCCCGTTCGCCGATGTGGTGGTCGTCTACGCCAAGCTCGACGAGGGCGACGGTGCGGACAAGCGCGATCGCAAGGTGCTGACCTTCGTACTCGACAAGGGTATGGAGGGTTTCGCGCAGGGCAAGCCGTTCAAGAAGATGGGGCTGCACGCCTCGCCGACCGGTGAGCTCTTCTTCGACAATGTGCGGCTGTCCAAGGATCGCCTGCTCGGCGAGACCGAGGAGCACAAGGGCGGTGACGGACGCGACAGCGCCCGAACGAGTTTCACCGCCGAGCGCGTCGGCGTCGCCTTCATGGCGCTGGGCATCGTGAACGAATGCCACCGGCTCTGTCTGGATTACGCCAAGAATCGCAAGCTGTGGGGCCAGGAGATCGGGCGTTTCCAGCTGGTGCAGTTGAAGCTGGCGAAGATGGAGATCGCCCGCATCAATATCCAGAACATGGTGTTCAGCGTGCTGGAACGCGGTCGCGCGGGTAAGCAGCCCTCGCTCGCGGAGGCCTCGGCCATGAAGCTGTACTGCTCGGAGACCGCCACCGAGGTCGCCATGGAGGCGGTGCAGCTCTTCGGCGGCAACGGCTACATGTCCGAGTATCACGTGGAGCAGCTGGCGCGCGACGCCAAATCGCTCATGATCTACGCGGGCAGCAATGAAATCCAGGTCACCCATGTGGCGAAGGGATTACTCGGGCGATGACCGGCTCCGATCACAGCGTGGTGATCGAGGCCGCGCGGGAGTACGCCGGGGTGCGGACGCGGGAACTGTCGGTCGCGGGGACGGGACCGACAGTTGTTCTCCTGCACGGATATTGCGATAGCGCCGACACCTGGCGCGGTGTGCTGACCCGGCTGGCGGCGGCCGGGCGGCGCGCCGTCGCCGTGGATCTGCCGGGCTTCGGCCTGGCCGATGCGCGGCGGCCCGGGGCGCTGACGCCGCAGTTCGACGGCTTCGCGGACGCGCTCATCGCGGCGCACGGACCCGTTGTGCTGGTGGGCAATTCGCTGGGAGCCGCCACCGCGCTGCATGCGGCGGCGCGCGATCGGGAGGGGCGCGTACGCGGGCTCGTCACCCTGGACGAACCGCTGCTGGCGCGACATCTGCCCGCGCGGGTGGTGCGGCTCGGTGAGTTCCGGCGGCTGTTCGACCTCGCCGGTCGGCTGCCGGTGCCGGATCGCCTGGTGCACTGGACGGTTCGACACGGCGTGCAGCGGTTCGTCTACGGCCCGGGATATCGTGCCGATCCCGAATTCGTCGCCACCGCGCTGCGGTCGGTGCCGAATATGGCGGCGGCGGCCGAACGCGGGCGGGACGCTGTCCGATACGCCCGCGAACATCCGAGCGGGCACGGTGCTCGCACCGTCTCCTGTCCGGTGTCGGTGGTGCACGGCGCGAAGGATCGCATCATCCCGGTGCGGGCGAGCCGCGAACTGCACGCCCTGCTGCCGGGCAGTGAGCTCACGGTGCTACCGAAAGCCGGGCACTGCCCACAGCTGGACGAGCCGGAAAACGTGACCGCACTCGTGCTCGGCATTCTGGCCCGCGCGGACGGGCATCGGGAGCACGCTGGATGACATATCCCCGCTCCGGCATCGAGGAGACGAAATGACGCTGGCAACTGTGATTTCCGGAAAAGTAGTGGTCATCACCGGCGGCGCGCGCGGTATCGGTTTCGCGACCGCCCGCCGCCTGCGCGACCTCGGCGCGCAGGTCGCCATCGGCGATGTCGACGAGGCCAAGGTCAAGGAGTCCGGCGCGGATCTCGGGCTGGAGGTGTACGGGAAACTCGACGTCACCGATCCGGACGGATTCTCCGCCTTCCTCGATGAGGTGGAGCGGCGGCTGGGGCCGGTCGACGTGCTGGTCAACAATGCCGGGATCATGCCGGTCGGGGCCTTCGATCAGGAGCCGGAGCGGGTCACCCGGCGCATTCTGGATATCAATGTCTACGGGGTGGCGGTGGGCAGCAAGCTGGCCGCGCAGCGAATGTTGCCGCGCGGCAGGGGAACCGTCATCAATATCGCCTCGCTGGCGGGGGAGGCGACCACGCCCGGGCTGGCCACCTACTGCGCGAGCAAGGCGGCGGTGCTGGCGCTCACCGATACGCTGCGGCTCGAATATCACGAGTCCGGGGTGAATTTCTGTTCGGTGCTGCCGACCTTCACCAATACCGAACTCATCGCGGGTACGCAGGGGGCCAAGGGCCTCAAGAACGCCGAACCGGGGGATATCGCCGAGGCGGTCGCCAAACTCATCGCGCAGCCGCGGCGGCGGGTGGCGGTCACCCGGCTCGCCGGACTGCTGGTGGCCTCGCAGCACTACATGCCGCGCCGGGCGAGTGAGGCGCTGGGCCGGGCCTTCGGCCTCGAACACGTCTTTCTCGACGAAGTCGATCAGGACGCGCGCCGCGCCTACGAACAGCGCGCTCGGGGCCTGGACGACTGAATCACGTTGTCGAAAAACCTGAATGGGGATCCACGTTGACCGAAAAGCCAATCAGCCTGTGCGCGGCTTTTCAAGCCACCGCCGCCCGCCATCCGGATCGGGTGGCGCTGCGCGGTCCGGGCGGGACGCCGAGCTATACCTGGCGCGAGTATGCCGACAGAGTGCGCGAACTGGCGACCGGACTGACCGCGCTCGGCGTGCGGGCCGGGGACACGGTGGCGATCATGCTCACCAATGTGCCGGAATTCCATCTGGCCGATACGGCCGTACTGCACACCGGCGCGACGCCGTTCTCCATCTACAACACCTTTACGGCGGAACAGGTTTCGCATCTGTTCGGCAATGCGGGCAACAAGGTGGTGGTGACCGAGTCCCAGTTCGTGGATAAGCTGCGGGCCGCGAATATCGACGGGCGGGTGCGGCATTTCATCTGTGTCGACGGGCCGGTCGAGGGTGGGTACACGCTCGACGAGGTGGCCGGGCTGTCCGCGCCCGACTTCGATTTCGACGCGGCTTGGCGTGCGGTGCGGGCGGATTCGCTGCTGACGCTGGTCTACACCTCCGGCACCACCGGGCCGCCCAAGGGCGTCGAGCTGACGCACGCCAATATGCTGGCCGAATTCTCCGCCGTCGACGGGGTTTTCGACGTGCGTCCGCAGGATCGGGTGATCTCGTATCTGCCCGACGCGCATTTGGCGAACCGTGCCTTCTGCCATTACAACAATCTCATCGAGGGCGTGCAGGTCACCACGGTGGCCGATCCCAAACAGCTGGTCGCCACGCTTGCGGAGGTGCGGCCGACGCTGTTCCTCGCGGTGCCCGCCATTTGGTACCGGCTCAAGGCCGGTATCGAAAACATCGTGGCGCAGGAGAGTTCGGTCAAGCGCGCGCTGGTCGGCTGGGCCATCGGAGTGGGAATCGAAGTGGCGCGGCGCGATTCGGATAGGCGGCCGATTCCGCTCACACTGCGCTGGCAGCACGAGGCGGCGGAACGGCTCGTATTGCGCACGCTGCGCGCGAAAATGGGCTTGGATCAGGTGCGCGCCGCCGTCACCGGAGCCTCGCCCATCGCACCGGACGCCATGGCTTTCATTCTGGGACTCGGCATTCCGGTGTACGAGGGCTGGGGAATGACCGAGACCTCGGCCGCCGCCACCCTGAATCGGCCCGGCGGCATTCGGATCGGCACCGTGGGCCCGGCGCTGCCCGGTACCGAGGTCACCGTCGCCGACGACGGGGAACTGCTGGTGCGCGGACCGCTCATCATGCGCGGGTACCGGCATGATCCGGAGCAGACCGCCGCGGCCATCGACGCCGACGGCTGGATGCACACCGGCGATATCGGGACCATCGACGCGGACGGCTATATCCGCATCGTCGATCGCAAGAAGGAACTCATCATCAACGCGGCGGGCAAGAATATGTCGCCGTCGAATATCGAAGGGGCGGTGAAGGTCAGCTGTGCGCTGGTGGGCGCGGCCATCGCCATCGGCGACAATCGCAAGTTCGTGACCGCGCTGTTCACCCTCGATCCGGACGCCTGTGCCGCCTATGCCGCACAGCACGGGCTGTCCGACGTGTCGCCCGCGGTGCTCGCCGCCGATCCGGGCGTGCTGGCGGTCATCGAAGCGGGGGTCCGAGCCGCCAATGAGCGGCTCGCGCGCGTCGAGCAGATCAAGAAGTACACGGTGCTCCCCGTGACATGGGAGCCGGGCGGTGATGAGCTGACCCCGAAGATGTCACTCAAGCGCAAGCCGATCGCCGCGAAGTACGCCGCCGAGATCGAGGCGCTGTACGAGTGATTCCGGCCGTACGGTGTGCCAAAAGATAACTGACGGTCGGTTCGTGCGACTATCGCGGCATGACATCGCTGTCGGATCTGCTCCCCGAAGACGCGATCGAACTGGATGTGCCCGCCGAGGACTGGCGTTCGGCCATTGCCGCCGCCGGTAGCCTGCTGACCGCCACGGGCGTGGCCACGGCCGACTACACCGACGAGATGATCCGCAATGTCGAGGACAACGGGCCGTACATCGTCATCGCCCCCGGGTTCGCGTTCGCGCACGCCCGGCCCTCACCGGCGGTGCAGCGCACCGGAATGTCGTGGGTGCGATTGCGCGAGCCGGTCGCGTTCGGGAGCCCGAATGATCCGGTGGATCTGGTGGTCGCGCTGGCGGCCACCGACTCCGGGGTGCACACCGATGCCATGGCCGCGCTGGCCCGGCTGCTGCTGGAAGCGGGTGCGGATGAACGCTTGCGGGCGGTGGCGACACCGCGCGAACTGCGGGCGCTGATCGCGGGGGAGGATGCGGCGGAAGGGACCATGCCGTCCGTCGTGGCCACCCCCGTCGCGGAGCCCGAGCCCGAGCCGGTTACTGAAACCGATACGGCGGCAACGACTTCCCGAGCAGCGCGCGGCAGCGGACCGGTCACCATCCTCACCGTGTGCGGGAACGGCGTCGGCACCAGCCTGTTCCTCAAGAGCACCCTGGAGAAGGTGCTGACCCGCTGGAAATGGTCGCCGTACGTGAATGTCGAAGCCACCGACACCATTTCGGCCAAGGGCAAGGCGAGCGAGGCGGTCGCCATCCTCACCTCGGGGGAGATCGCGAAAACACTGGGGGATGTCGGTATTCCGGTGGAGGTCGTGGAGAACTTCACCAGCACAGCCGAAGTCGACCGCAGGCTGCGCGAACTCTTCGACGTGTAGGAAGGCGAGCCCGCAGTGAACGTCGTACTGGCCATTGCCAAGTTCATCGTCAACGAGATCCTCAGCCAGCCCGCCTATCTCATCGGCATCATCACCGCGGTCGGGCTGATCGCGCTGCGCAAATCCGCCGGGCAGGTGGTCGGCGGGGCGATCAAGGCGACGCTGGGATTCCTGCTCATCGGTGCGGGCGCGGGACTGGTGGTGCTGTCGCTGAAACCACTCGGCATCATGATCCAGGGGGCGCTGGGCGCGCACGGGGTCATCCCCACCAATGAGGCGATCGTGGCCATCGCGCAGGCCGAATACGGTGCGCAGGTCACCTGGTTGATGATTCTCGGCTTCGCCATCAGCCTCGCGCTGGCGCGGTTCACACCGCTGCACTATGTCTTCCTCACCGGGCATCACATGCTGTTCATGGCGACCATGCTGACCATGGTGCTCGCGGTGGCGGGGTTCTCCACACCGGTGGTCGTGGTCATCGGCGGCGTTCTGCTCGGCATTGTGATGGTCTCGTTGCCCGCACTGTCGCAGGCGTATACGCGGCGGGTGACCGGCGGTGACGATGTGGCGATCGGGCATTTCGGCACCGCCGGATATATCGCGGCGGGCGCGACCGGGCAGCTGGTCGGCAAGCGCAGTCGCAGCACCGAGGAGATGAATCTGCCGGAAGGGCTGCGCTTCCTGCGGGATTCGATGGTCGCGACCGCGCTGTCCATGGTGATCCTGTATTTGACGCTGGCGATCGTCTACCTGGTGCGGGTGGGTGAGGACACCGCGTTCCAGGCGTTCGAGACCGGGGCGACCGATGTCGGCAACTACCTCATGAAAGCGGTGAGCCAGGGTCTGCAATTCGGAATCGCCGTCGCCGTCATCCTTTTCGGTGTGCGCACCATTCTGGGTGAGCTGGTTCCGGCGTTCCAGGGCATCGCCGCGCGCGTGGTGCCCGGTGCGATTCCCGCGCTGGACGCGCCGATCGTGTTCCCGTACGCGCAGAACGCGGTGCTGCTCGGCTTCATCAGCAGTTTCGTCGGCGGTCTCGTCATGCTTGGCGTGCTGACCTGGATTCTCAATCCCGCGTTCGGGCTGGCGCTGGTGCTGCCCGGACTGGTGCCGCACTTCTTCACCGGCGGTGCGGCGGGGGTGTACGGCAACGCCACCGGCGGTCGTCGCGGCGCGGTGCTGGGCGCTTTCGTGAACGGCCTGCTCATCACCATTCTGCCCGCGCTGCTGTTGAAAGTGCTGGGGCCCTTCGGCGATGAGAACACCACCTTCGGTGACGCCGACTTCGGCTGGTTCGGCACGGCCATCGGCACCGCCGCCAAACTGGGCGGCTGGGGCGCGATCGCGCTGTCGCTGCTCATCGGCGTGGTGATTCTGCTGGCCGCCATGCTGGTGCAGGTGAAAGTCGTTGCCACCGGCTGGGATCCGGGTGCGCGGCGCGATGCCATCCTCGGAATCATCCCGCCCGCGGCGCATTACGAGGTGCCGCCGGAGGTGGGTGTGCGGCGGTACGCGAAGATACCGCCGCCGCAGGGCGCACCCGTGCCGCCCCCGCCGGAATGACCGGCTACCGCTTGCGCGCCATACCGCAGGCGATGAGTTGCTCCCAGACGGTCAACTCCATTGGGCCGGAACCGATTCGCGGCACATCGGCGGTGTCGGTACCGGTCTTCCAGCGGGCGCACGGCACCAGGCCGGGTTCGAGCACCTCGAGTTCGCCGAACAGGTCCTCGATCTCCTCCTCGGTGCGCCAGCGGCCGCGCCCGAAGGTGGCCTGCAGCATCTGCTCGGCCGCCTGGGTCTCCGCATTGTGGCCGGAACGGAAATGCGAGATGTAGAACAGGCTGTCCGGCACCGCCTGCTCGGCCCAGAAGCGCACCACCTCTGCGGGTTTCTCCTCATCCTGCAGGTGATGCAGTGTGGCGCTGAAGATCACGCCGATCGGCCGGTCGAAATCGATGAGCCGCTTGACCTCCCGATGCTGCCGGATATCCGCCGGATCATGCAGATCGGCCTGGATGACCTGGGTGCTGGCATCGGTGGCCAGCAGTGCCCGGCCGTGCGTCAGCACGATCGGATCGTTGTCCACATAGACCACCCGGGCATCGGGGACCAGCCGTTTGGCCACCTGATGCACATTGTCGGCGGTCGGCAGCCCACTGCCCATATCCAGGAACTGGGTGATCCCCAGCCTGGTCATCTCGTGCACGGCGCGAATCAGCGCCTGCCGGTTGGAGAACGCTATCGCGACCGAGCCCGGCAGATCGTTCTTGAAATAGTCGCCGACCGCCCGATCGGCGGCATAGTTGTCCTTGCCACCGAGCAGGTAGTCGTAGACCCGCGCGATACTCGGCTTGGACTGGTCCACCGGTATGCCATCAGCCATCTGAACACTCCCCTCTCAGGGCCCCCTTCACCCCGACAATCGTAGTCGAGTGTCCGAGTGTTCCGTTCCGGCCGAATCGATTTCAGACCGCGCGCAGGCGGGTGCGGCTGGCGTAGACGTGCTCGGCGATGAGGGTGGCGATGCGGTCCGGCGCCTCCAGCATGGGCACGTGGCCCACATCGTGCATGACGATGCGATCCGCCGACTCGGGGAGTTCGCGCAGGAATCGTTTGGCGTACGCGCGGTACGGGATGATCCGGTCGTTCTCGCACATGAGCAGGCGGACAGGGGTTTTCAGCGTGGACATATCCTCCAGATCCGGTGCGCGCAGCGCGCCCGCGATCATCGGCAGCATGGCTCGGCAGTGCAGGGCCGAGGTGATGGCCGCCTCGATGGCGCGGCGCGGGGCCGCGGCGGTGTTCTTGCTCAACACCATCGCCACCGCCTGCCGCACCGGCGCGCTGAACGCGATCGCGTCCGGCAGATGTTTGCCGATCTCCACCACCGGCACCAGCGACAGGAACTTCAAACCCACCCGAACCTGCAGCGCGGACGGGGTTTGCCAGCCGCCCGCCGGGGCGATAGCGGTGAGGGTGCGGGCCCGGCCGCGGCGCGCCAATTCGAAACCCACCCAGCCGCCGAGCGAATTGCCCGCGATATGGCAGGTGCGCCAGCCCAATTCGTCCAGCTGGTTCTCCACCCGATCGGCAAGGGCACTGACATCGAGGTACCAGCCCTCGAGATCCGGTCCGCCCCAATGCCCGGTGAAGGCCGGAGCGAACACCTCGCAATGACTGGCCATCCGGTTCGCCACCTGCTCCCAGCAGTGCGGCGACATCATGAATCCGTGCAACAGCAGCAGCGGGTCCCCCGAGCCCGTATGGATGGCGCGCATGGGAGCGAGCGGGGCGGTGGGCTTGGCGGTGCCTGACGTCATCGTCATCACCCCTTCCTGGACCTCGATGTCCATGGAGAAGGTTCGGTATCGGCATTGTACGTTTGGGGGTGCCCAAAATCCTCAGCACGGTAAACGTCAATGGAGTGCGCGCCGCTGCCCCCAAGGGACTGCTCGCCTGGCTAGCGGTCACCGAGGCCGACATCATCTGCCTCCAGGAGACCCGAGCCACCGACGAGCAAACCCGTAGCGTGCTGGCTCCCGCGCTGGATGCGGGCTGGTTCCTGTCCCATGCCGAACCCGGCGTGAAAGGCCGTGCGGGCGTAGCCATCCTCTCCCGCCGCGCTCCCGACGCCGTCCGCATCGGCGTCGGTGCGTTCGAGGGCGAAACCTGGACTCCGGTGAGCGAATTCGCCGCGCTCGGCCGCTATATCGAAGCCGACTTCGACGACCTCACCGTGGCTTCGGTCTACGTCCATACCGGCGAGGCCGATACCCCCATGCAGGACGAGAAGTACCGCTTCCTCGATGCCATCGGCGCTCGCATGACCACCATCGACCGCGATTTCGTCATCAGCGGCGACTGGAATATCGGCCACACCGAACTCGACATCAAGAACTGGAAGGGCAATATCAAGAACTCCGGCTTCCTCCCCGAGGAACGAGCCTGGGTCTCCTCCATGCTCGCCGCCGGCTACCGCGACGTAGTCCGGGATTTGAACCCCGGCGTCCCCGGCCCCTACAGCTGGCACTCCTACCGAGGCCGCGCCTTCGACAACGACGCAGGCTGGCGCATCGACTACCAGTTGGCCCGAGGCGATATCGCCACGCGCGCCAAGCAGGCGGTAGTGGAAAAGGCGGCCACCTACGCCGAACGCTGGTCCGACCACGCCCCCGTGACGGTCCAATACCGCTGACCGTTTTCTCCGCGCCCGTCTCGGCTTCGATCCGGACCGGGCGCGGATCTGTCGGCGGATAGCGGGGATGTGGGTGACGTAGATTCCTCAGTTATGACTGACGGCCGCGTGATCAGTGGGGTGCAGTGCCGGTGAATATCTCGTCCAAGACGCGTGCGTGGCTGGTGCTCGGCGGGGCGCTGGTGATGGTGCTGGTGGCCGTCCTGGTGTCGCGCGGTGGCGGTCATGACACCAATACCGGGAGCAAGACCTCGGTTACCGCGAGTGTGGCCGCAAAGACGACCACCGCGCCCAAACCCGGGCCGCGCACCACTGTGCCTGGGGCGGCGGAGGTTACGGGCACCCGCGCGCCGGGTGTGCCGGATCGCGCGTACGCCACATTGGTGGAGATCGATGCGGGGCGGTGGCCGGGGTCGGCCAATGCGCCGGGGACGCACGGCGGGGATACCTGGATGAATCGGGGCGGGGATTTGCCCGCCAAGGATTCCGGGGGGAAGAAGATCACGTATCAGGAATGGGATGTGAATCCCAAGAAGGCGGGACAGGGGCGCGATGCCGAGCGGATCGTCACCGGGAGTGACGGTTCGGCCTATTACACCGGGGACCACTACAACACTTTCACGAGGATGCGCTGATGACCGAGGCGATATCGCTTTCGCAGTTCCTCTCCACCGCACCGGTTTCCGGTGCGAGCGCGAGTGTGGCGACTCCGGTGCTGGGGGTGCTGCCGGTCGGTGCGGCCGAGTTCTCCGGTGTGCGAAGCCAATTGCCGGACAGCTATATCGCGCGGGAGCTGCGGGCTCGCAAGATGCGGACTGTCGCTGAGGTTTTCGATGAGTTCGCGGCCGCGTTCCAGTTCCCCTATTACTTCGGGCAGAACAAGGACGCGTTCGATGAATGCCTGCGTGACCTCGATGAATTCGTCGGCCCGGCACAGGGATACGTCGTGGTCGTCCGCAATGCGGCGCTGCTGTTGGCCGATCAGCCCGCCGAACGGGAGTGGTTCGCCGAGGCCATGACCGATGCCGCCGCCGTCTGGTCGGCCAAGGGTGTGGCGCTGCGGGTGGTGCTTCAGGACGCCGTTCCCGGGGGTATCGACGCGGTGCCGCTGACCTGGTCGGAGAACGCCACGCGCGGTTGAGGTCTCCCGGAGCTACTCGGCGCGGAGCCGGGTGGCCAGATCCTCGCCGAGTAGGACGAACACGTCGGTGGTGTGCTCGATGAGTTCGGCTCGGGTGAGCGGGAGGTCGCCGTGCAGCCAGGAGGTGAGGGTCTGGATGAGGCCGCCCACCAGATACGTTGCGCGGAAGGTGATTACGGGGTCGGGGTCGGCTTCGGTGAGGCCGTAGAAGTCGATGCCCTCCGCCGCTACGAGGTTGGCGAACACCTTGGTGGTGTGGATGGTGCGGGTGCGGAGTTCGGGGGTGGCTGAGCTGACTATCAAGGCCACGTGGGCTTTTCGAGGGTCCTCGGTGAGGAGTTCGATCCCGGCGGTGATGGCGGCGTGGGCTTTGGCGCGGGGCGCGGCGGGGGCCGTGTGCACCGCCGTGATCAGCGCCGTCGCCAGCTCTTCGGCGATGGTGTCGAACAGCGCGGACAGGACCGCTTCGCGGCTGTCGAAATTCTCGTAGTAGTAGCGCTCGTTCAGGCCCGCGGCGGAGCAGAGCGCGGAGACGGTGAGCTTGTCCAGGCCCTGGGTGCCGAGGATATCGAGGGCGGCGTCGAGCAGGGCGGCGCGGCGCTGGGTGCGGCGTTCCGCCGCCGATATGCCGCCGTAGGTCCGTTGCCCGGTCACGGGTTGATTCTGGCATGGCCGCGATTCTGGTAGTAGGTCTTGCCAGAATTGTGATTCTGGGGGACTCTATTTCCAGATGGCGTGGCCTGCGCCACAGCGCACCAGGAGGCAACGATGCCTGCACAGACCGGGTACTTCTCCGATGACTCGATGATCAGGCGGGTCATGCGCAAGCGCGCGGTGGGGCTCACCTACGGGCAGCGCGCACTGGTCATCGGGGCGGTGCACCCGCTGCTCTACGTCGGCACCGCGGAGAACACCCAGCATCGGACCACGCCGTACACGCGACTCGCCTTGACCGGCAAGCTCTTCGAGGCCGTCTCCCTCGGCACCCGCGAGGAAGCCGATCGGGCCCGCGCCTTCACCCGCAAGCGGCACAGCACCGTCAGCGGCGCACTGCCCGAGGACGCGGGGGAGCGCAATCCGGCGGGCACCCGGTACTCCGCGCACGATCCACAGCTCATGTTCATGACCATGGCCTTCACCTTCGACTCCGCCGAGGTCATGCACGATCTGCTGGTCCGCAAACTCACCCCGAACGAGCGCGAGGGTCTCTATCAGGACTATTGCCGCTGGGGTGAACTCTTCGGCATGCCGCGTGAGGCCGCGCCCGCGACCTACGCCGACTTCCGCCGCGTCTACGACGGCTACCTGGCCTCGGACGAGGTCTTCCTCACCGACGAAGCCAAACTGGTCGGCTCCTATCTGATGGGCCAGCGCGTCGCCTACCCCATGCCGATGCCGGTGCAGCAGGCCCTCGGCGGCTTCAACCTGCTCGTCCAGGGCAGCCTCCCGCCGCGCATTCGCGATATGTACGAGCTGAACTGGGGCATTCGCGAGGAAGTCGCCTGCCGCACCCTCGCCCAGGCCCTCCGCACCGCGCACTACTCACCGCCCCTGGCCCCCAAATTGCTGCGCGCCCAACTCACCGGCCCCAGCTACCCCCTCTACCGTCTCGCGACACGCCGAGAACAGCGACTCGTCGCCTCGGGGCGTCCGAGCATGCCGGGCGTGGATCCGCTATCGCTGGCGGCCAGAGCGGGCTGAGAACGCCCGTTGGCACCGCGCGGAATTCGGCTCGACCGGCGTGCGAAGATCTGAACATGTCGAGTCCTGCACCTTCCGCCGAACGCAAGCAGCGGGTCCTGTCCGGGATCCAGCCGACCAGCGATTCCTTCCACTTGGGGAACTACCTTGGCGCGCTGCAGTATTGGGTGCCGCTGCAGGACGAATTCGATGCCTTCTACTTCATTCCGGACCTGCACGCCATCACGGTGAATCCGCCGGACCCCAAGGTGCTGCGCCACCGCACCAAGGTCGCGGCCGCCCAGCTGCTGGCCCTGGGCGTCGACCCCAAACGGGCGACCATGTTCGTGCAGAGCCAGGTACCCGAGCACGCCGAACTGACCTGGGTGCTGAGCTGCATCACCGGTTTCGGCGAGGCCAGCCGGATGACCCAGTTCAAGGACAAGTCGGTCAAACAGGGTTCGGAGAACGCGACCGTCGGCCTGTTCACCTACCCGATCCTGATGGCCGCCGACATCCTGCTGTACCGCCCGCACCTGGTGCCGGTCGGCGAGGATCAGCGCCAGCATATGGAGCTGACCCGAAACCTGGCGCAGCGCTTCAACACTCGCTACAAGAAGACCTTCGTGGTGCCCGAGGGACATATCGTCACCGGCACCGCCAAGATCTACGACCTGCAGGATCCCACCGCCAAGATGAGCAAATCGGCCCAGACCGATGCGGGCCTGCTCAATCTGCTGGACGATCCCAAGGTCTCGGCCAAGAAGATCCGCTCCGCTGTCACCGATACCGAACGCGAGATCCGCTACGACCCGGAGACCAAGCCGGGCGTCAGCAATCTGCTGGTCATCCTGAGCTCGCTCAGCGGCACCCCGATCGTCACGCTGGAGGAGAACTACCAGGGCAAGGGGTACGGCGACCTCAAATCCGATACCGCCGACGCCCTGGTCGAATTCGTCACCCCGCTGCGCGCGAAGGTCGACGAATACATGTCCGATCAGACCGAACTGGACCGCATCCTCATCGAGGGCTCACAGCGCGCCCGCGAGGTCGCCGGCCAGACCCTGGCCCAGGTGTACGAGCGGGTCGGCTTCCTGCCGCGCTGAGCGATAGCTGTGGCGAAGGTCGCGATTCGGCCGACGCGCACCGCATTTGCCCCGCTCATCCGCCGGGAGATGGAAGAGTAGAGGCCTGACCAGGGCGAACATGTTTACCTCCGTGTGAAAGAGGTAGTTCGCCGGTAGAACTCACGCGCGGGTGCCCGACCGACGGCCAGTGGCCTTCCGGTCCGGCACCGTGCGCCGGGGCATTGCGGAGGTGGCGGTGTTCGGCAAGATACAGGCCAGAATCGAGCGCGAGATCCAGCGCAGGCATTGGCTGGATCATCTGGTGCGCGCCGGTGGCCGCTATCAGCGCCAGCGCGGCGACTACTACGCCGCGGGCATCACGTATTTCACCGTGCTGTCGCTGTTTCCGCTGCTCATGGTCGGATTCGCGGTCGCGGGTTTCGTACTGTCCCGAAATCCGGAGTGGCTGAAGGAAATTCAGGACAAGATCGTCGAGAACATTCCGGGCGCGGCGGGCGACCAGATCAATGACCTGATCACCCAGGCGGTGCGCTCGCGCGCGGGCGTCGGCGTGATCGGCCTGGCCACCGGTGCGTACGCCGGGCTCGGCTGGATCGCGAACCTGCGGGCGGCGCTCACCGAGCAGTGGGACCAGCCCAGCAAGGATCGCAATTGGGCGGTCACCAAGCTCTCGGATCTGCTCGCGCTCATCGGATTGTTCCTGGCCATCGGGATATCCCTGGGCCTGTCGATATTGGCGTCGAGTGGATTGATCAGCAAACTGCTGGAGCGCTGGCATATCAGCGAATCGGCCTGGATCACAGTGCTGCTGACCGTGCTGTCGCTACTGCTCGCCGTCCTCGCGAACTGGGCCGTATTCGTCTGGGTCATCGCGCGCATGCCCCGGCATCCGGTGACCTTCCGCAGCGCCGCCCGGGCCGCGCTGATCGCGGCGGTGGTATTCGAGGCGTTCAAACAGCTCGCCTCGATCATCCTGCGCTCGGTGGTGAACGGCCCGGCCGGTGTGGCCTTCGGACCCATTATCGGCCTGATGGTGTTCAGCTACTTCACCGCGCGCATCATCCTGTTCGCCACCGCCTGGGCGGCCACCGCGACGGAAAACGAAGTCCCGGCGGATATTCCGGCGCCCGCCCCGGCCGTCATCGAACCCCGGATCGCGGGTCCGGGGCTCACGGCCGGAACGGGCGCGGCGCTGTTCGGTGCGGGAGCGCTTGCCGGAGCGGCGATTTCAGCCCTGCGCAGGCGTTGAGGTCAGCGCCGGGGGCGGTTCATCCGGCGCGCACCGGCCAGTAAAACCAGCACCAGGATGACGCCGCCGACAATGAGCGTATTGCGCAGCCCGCGATGGTCGGACGCGGTGTCATCGGCGGGCTCGGTGGACGCGATCACCGGCGGACTCGCCACCACCACGGTCGAATCCGTGGATTTGGCAGAGGCATTCGGCAACTGACCCACACTCGCGCCGGACGGCAGCGCGAACGCGTAATCCAGCAGTTTCGCCGCCTGCTCCCACGGGCGGAACGGCAGCACATCCGCCTTCAACAGCGTCACCGCGAGCCGATGCCCATTGCGCTGCGCGCCCGCCACGAAGGTCTGCCGGGCGTCATCGGTGTATCCGGTCTTACCGCCGAGCGCACCGTCGTATTCGAACAGCAGGTGATTGTCGTTGCCGATCGGATAGCCCGGATGATCCTTGTCATCGGTGTTCTTCGGATCGGCCGGATAGCCGGGGAAATCCACCTGTTCGGTGTGAATCAACTCCGCGAACAGCGGCAGCGTCATGGCATCGCGGAACAGCAGCGACAGATCGTAGGCCGAGGTGCTCATCCCCGGACCGTCCAGCCCGGACGGCGTGGCCGCGCGAGTGTCCTTGGCCTGCAACCGATCCGCCATGCTGTTCATCTTCGCGACGGTCGCCTCGTCGCCGCCCAGCTGGGCCGAGATGGCATGCGCCGCATCATTACCCGATGCCATGATGAGCGCCTGGAACAGCTGCCGATTGGTGTATCGCCCACCCGGTCCGATACCCACCCGGGTGCCGTCGGCGTTGGCGTCCTCCTGGGTGCCGATCACCACCTTGTTCAAATCCAGTACGCGCAGCGCCACATCCGCCAGCAGCACCTTGATGGTGGAGGCGGGCCGGTAGCGCCCGTGCGGATCCTTGGCCACCAGCACCTTGCCGGTATCGAGGTCCGACACCACGAACGCCGTCGCGGAAATACCCTCCGGCAGCCCGGGCGCGCCCGAGGGCAGCACCACACCGCAGCCGCCGAGCCGGTCCCCGCCGATGGGCGGATTCGGAATCGGCAGCGGTTTGGGTGCGCTCTCACCGGGTGCGGGCACCTCGGAGGTGTCGATGGGCGGCGGCGGAGTGGTCTTGTTCGGGCAATTGTCGGTATTCGGCGTGGTGAACGGGGTCGGCGAAGTGGTCGGCGGTTGTGCCGTGGCCAGGGGTAGGGGCGCGTAGGTCACGCCCGTCATCGCGGTCAGTCCGGCCGCCAATGCGGCTGCGGCCATGAGGGATACGCGTCGCCGGGGTGTTCCGGCGGAACTGGGGTCTCGGCGCGAATGCCTGCGGATGATCATCGCCACCGAGCTTAGAGGCGAGCATGACACGACAAGTTTTGACAGACACTAGCAAATGAGAGACGCTCTCATTATCTAGTTGGCATCAAATGATTGGAACTGTCATGAAAGAGCCAGGAGTGCGCCGCTGGCTGGCCCTGGGCGCCCTAGCGGTCGCCATGCTGACCATCGGCCTCGACGTCACCGTGTTGACCGTCGCGCTGCCCACCCTGTCCGTCGACCTGCACGCCGACACCGGCGCGCTGCAGTGGTTCAGCAGCGCGTACACCCTCGCCCTCGCCGCCGTCATGCTCCCCGCGGGCGCGCTCGGCGACCGCTACGGCCGCAAGAAGCTACTGCTCGCCGCCCTACTGCTGTTCGGCGCGGCCTCCATCGCCTGCGCCTTCGCGGCATCCTCCGGACAACTCATCGCCGCCCGTGTGGTGCTCGGCGTGGCCGCGGCCGCCATGATGCCGCTGTCCATGGCGGTGCTGCCCGGACTGTTCCCCGATCCGACGGAACGGCAACGCGCACTGACCATCTGGATCACCTCCACCGCCATCGGGCTCCCGCTCGGCCCCATCCTCGGCGGCTGGCTGCTGCAGCACTTCTGGTGGGGATCGGTCTTCCTGATCAATGTGCCGCTGGTCATCGTCGGCGCCACCGCCGTCGCCCTGCTGGTTCCGGAATCCAAGAGCGGCAGCGTCTTCCGCATCGATCTGCCCGGCATCGCACTGTCCGTGGCCGGAATGCTCGGGCTCACCTACGGTTTCATCCGACTCGGGCAGGAAGGATGGAGCAACGGTCCGGGCTGGGCGGCAGTGGCCGCCGGAACCCTGCTGCTCGGCGCGTTCGTACTGTGGCAGCGGCGCACCGAACATCCGCTGATCGACCTCGGACTCTTCGCCGCACCCGGATTCCGCTGGGGCACCGTCTATATGGTCATCGTCAACTTCGCCATGTTCGGCCTGTTCTTCACCATGCCGCAGTACTTCCAGTCCGTACTCGGCACCGACACCCTCGGCAGCGGCGTGCGCCTGCTCCCGCTCATCGGCGGCCTGCTGGTCGGCAGCCGGACCGTGGACAAACTGCTGCCCAGGATCGGCCTGCGTATGGTGCTCTCGCTCGGATTCGCCTTCCTCACAGTGGGACTCGGCGCCGCCGCCCGCATCACCATCGACAGCGGATACGGGCTCGCGGCGGGCGCGCTGGCCCTGGTCGGCCTCGGTATGGGCTTCATCATGCCCGCCTCCATGGGCCTGGCCATGAGCGATCTCAGCGCCGAACGCGCGGGGTCCGGCTCCGCACTGTTGCAGGCGCTGCGCCAGGCGGCGGGCACCATCGGCGTCGCCATCCTCGGCACGGTGCTCGCCACGCAGTACCGATCCAGCCTGGGCGAATTGAATCGCGATCCCATCTCCGACGGCGTCAACGCCGGTGTCGGCGTGGCTCGCAAACTCGGCGATCCGGCCGTGCTCACCCACGTCCAGACCGCGTTCGTCGACGGTATGAGCGTCATGCTGTGGGTGTGCGCCGGGATCACCCTGGCGGCCACCGCACTCGCCCTGTTGCTCACCCGGTCCCAGCCGGTCGCACCGGAGCCCGAGAACGATGCGGCACAATCGGTTCATGCCGGCTGAGTCCACCCACGCACTGATCTCCGAGGAACCCGCGAGTCGGCCCCGGCCGACCCTGCGGGAACGGAAGAAGGAACGCACTCGGCGCACCATTCGCTCCGAGGCGTTCCGGCTTTTCCGGGAACAGGGCTACACCGAGACCACCATCGAGCAGATCGCCGAAGCCGCCGACGTCTCGCCGAGCACCTTCTTCCGGTACTTCCCGTCCAAAGAGCAATTGGTGCTGGCCGACGACCTGGACCCGGTGATGATCGAGGCCATCGACCGGCAGCCCAAGGACAAACCGATCCTGGCCGCCATCCGCGACGCCACCATCGACGCGTTCGGCGCGATGGACCCGGAGATCTTCGAATTCGAGAAGAACCGGGTGGCGCTGGTGTACTCGGTACCGGAGTTACGCGGTGCGGTGGCACGGGAATTCGAGCGCAATATCACCCTCATGTCCGGCATCGTGGCGCGGCGGTTGGGGCGACCCGATACCGATTTCGAGGTGCGGGCGCTGGTCGGCGCGCTCACCGGGGCCATGTTCGCGCTGGTCGGGGACGAACCGTTCAGTCAGGAACAGATCATCCGGGTGATCACCTTCCTGGAGTCGGGGATGCGCATCTAGACCGGTTGCCGGGTCAGCGCCGCCACCGCCTCGTCATCGACGGTGGCGAAGAAGCCGCCCACCACATCCTCGAGCTCGGTGATCGATCGCGCGCAGTACAGGATCGGCTGATAGTGCGTGATGTCGTAGACGGCGGTGCCCATCTCGGCAATGTTCAACGGCCGCAGCCGCGCACCGCGGAACTCCTCGATCTCACCGAACGAGGACAGCAGACCCGCTCCGTAACAACGGACTTCGTTGTCCTCCCGGACGACGCCGAATTCCAGCGAGAACCAGAACACATCCGCCAGGAACTTGAGCGCGCGCTCGGTTTCGAGCCGCTGCACCGCCGCGCCCACCGTTTCGTACAGCGCGGCGAAGCGCGGACTCGCCAATTGATTGGCATGGCCGAGGATTTCGTGCACGGCATCCGGTTCCGGGGTGTACAGCGGCGCGGAATGATGCCGAATGTACTGGGTGGAGTGGAAGATCCGATCCGCGAAGGAACCGAAGAACTCCCGCAGCGGCACCAGCCCGGCGGCGGGCGCGTAACGGAATCCGGTGCGCGGGAACAGTTTCGCGGACACCTCGTCCAGCTGCGGAATGTGATCGGTGGGCAGATTCAGCCGATCGGCCGCCTCCACCACCTCGGTGCAGGCGTACTTCGCGCGCTTGAACGCCAATTCGGCGGAGACGATCCGCCACACCCGCTGTTCTTCCTCGGTGTACTGGACCTGCGGCACCGGCTCGCCCGCCCGGTAATTCAACGCCATCGCGGCGATCGCATTGCGGCGCGCGCGGTACTCGGGATCGTGCACGCCGGGATGCTCATCGCTCAGATGCACCAGCACATTGCCGTCATCGCCCTGCGTGACCGGCGAGTACAGCTGACCCTCGGTGAACATATCCTGATGCAATCACCACCGTGTGATTCAGACAACAAATGCCCGCTCAGCTGAGCAAATTGCCAAGCTGAACGGGCCGCGTGGGTGAGTCGACGGCTGCCTTACCGCTGGCCGGTGTGCAGCGCGCCCAATGGCCCGAATTGCACCCGGCACGGCGAAGGCCGCCCGCATTGCAGTGCGGGCGGCCTTCGATCGGGTTATCGCTCAGCGGGGCGCGTTGGCCGGATCGACCAGGGTCGGGGTGCGGCCCTCGCGATTGGCCTTGCGGGCGTCCTCGATGAACTCGCGGCTGAACAGTGCCGACAGCACGGCGATACCGCCGCGATGCACGCGGAACTCACCGCTGCGGACCGCACCGGTCAGCCGGATGACGCGGCCGGAAGCGGTTGCGGGACGGGTGAAGTCCTTGACCCGGCCGCGACCGGTCCACTCCAGTTCGGACTGGTCGATGACCGCGTCGTCCGGAACCAGCAGCTTGACCATGGCGTGGTCCAGATCGGCGTGCACCACGATCTCGTCCTCGCCCTCGATGAGCGGCGAGCGCAGATCGATCACGACGCTGCCGTAGCGGGCCTTGACCTCGAAATGCTTCTCGGCGGTCCAATCGCCGAGGCGCTTGGTGGTGCCGTGATCGGTGTGGATGCGGGTGGTGGTGTTCATTGCGCTGCCTTTCGGGGCGGTGGAGCGGGTCGGGTTCGCCTGCTCCTCGATAGTTGCACAGACACTAGTTGCTTGGCAACTAGTAGTTGGAAATCTAGTTGTCCGGAACCCAGTAGGATGCGGGTATGACAGCATCGCCGCAGTTCAAACGCTCGCCCCTGGCGCTGGCGCTGCTCGGCATCCTGCATATGGAGCCGATGCACCCCTATGCCATCCAGCGCCGCATCAAGGAGTGGGGCAAGGACAAGGTCGTGAACGTGGGACAGCGGGCGGGGCTGTACAAGACCATCGCGCGATTGCAGGACGCCGGACTGGTGGCGGTGCGCGAGACCGGGCGCGACCAGCAGTATCCCGAGCGCACCGTCTACGAGATCACCGACGCGGGCCGCGAGGCGTTCATGACCTGGTTGACCGAGATGGTCGCGCAACCGCGCAATGAATTCCCGGAATTCCCCGCGGCACTGTCGTTCCTGATGCTCATGGGGCCGGAGCAGGCTCAGGTCGAACTGTCGAACCGGGCCGCCGCGATTCGCACCCGGATCGCCGAAATCGATTCCGACGCAGCACAATCCGCACAGTTCGGGCTACCCCGCATCGTCACCCTGGAAGACGAATACCAGCGCGCCATCGCGGACGCCGAACTCCGTTGGCTGGAAGGCGTTATCGCGGATCTGGCGGCGGGCACGCTCACCTGGTCGTGGGAATCGCTGGCGGCGTTCCAGACGTAACAGCCGGGGCCACATCGTCTTTAAGAATTTACCCCGATGGCCGTTAAGGTCCGCCGGTGATGATCTTTTCAACGAACTCCCAAGGGGGAGTGGGAATGAAAGGTTATCCACCATGACGATCTCGGTGCGTCGCGCAGGTCTGTTCATCGTCGGTGCGGCTGCGGTCGCCATGCTCTCGCCCATCGGCGCGGGTTCCGCCATGGCCGAAGGCATTCCGCTGGATCAGCCCACCCAGGTCGCGCAGACCGATGACACCCAGTCGGTCGCCCCCACCGCCACCGCCGACGAGATCTGCCTGCTGCACTGCCGCCCCACCGGCTCGGGCTACGCCCGCTGCCACTGAGCGACACCCGGGGGATAAACGAAGAACGCCCGCATCCAATGATGCGGGCGTTCTTCATGTTTCGAGCGTCCACGGGGTTTCAGGGGTTTACCCCTGAGGGCCCCGGGAGTGGGCTACTCCTAGCGCGCGAAGAGCAACGCGCGCTTGACTTCCTGGATCGCCTTGGTGACCTCGATGCCACGGGGGCACGCGTCGGTGCAGTTGAAGGTGGTGCGGCAGCGCCACACACCCTCGACATCGTTCAGGATGTCCAGACGCTCACGAGCGCCCTCGTCCCGGCTGTCGAAGATGAAGCGGTGCGCGTTCACGATCGCGGCCGGACCGAAGTAGCTGCCGTCACTCCAGTACACGGGGCACGAGGTGGTGCAGCAGGCGCACAGGATGCACTTGGTGGTGTCATCGAAGCGAGCCCGGTCGTGCTGGGACTGGATGCGCTCGTAGGTGGGCTCGTTACCCGAGGTGATCAGGTACGGCTTCACCGCCTTGAACGCGTCGAAGAACGGCTCCATGTTCACCACGAGATCCTTCTCCACGGGCAGGCCGCGGATGGGTTCGACGGTGACGGTGATGTCCTTGCCGTTCTTGGGCAGCATGTCCTTCATGAGGATCTTGCACGCCAGGCGGTTGACGCCGTTGATGCGCATGGCATCGGAGCCACACACGCCGTGCGCGCAGGAGCGCCGGAAGGTGAGTGTGCCGTCCAGGTAGGACTTGATGTAGATGAGCACGTTCAGGAACCGGTCGGTGGGGAGCACCGGCACCTTGAACTCGTCCCAGTGCTGGCCCTGACCGTCCTCGGGGTTGAACCGCGCGACCTTGACATTGATCAGCACGGAGCCTTCCGGCACCGGAGCGGCCTTCTGCGGCGTTTCAGCGACAGCAGTCATCAGTACTTACGCTCCATCGGCTCGTAACGGGTCTGCACCACCGGCTTGTAGTCCAGCCGGATGTCCGAGATCAGCTCCGGGCCGGTCTTGTAGGCCATGGTGTGGCGCATGTAGTTGGTGTCGTCGCGGTCCGGGTAGTCGTCGCGGGCGTGGCCGCCGCGCGATTCCTTGCGGTTGAGCGCGCCGACGACCGTGACCTCGGCAAGCTCCAGCAGGAAGCCGAGCTCGACGGCCTCGAGCAGATCGCTGTTGTAGCGCTTGCCCTTGTCCTGCACGGTGATTCGGGTGTACCGCTCCTTGAGCGCGTGAATATCGGTCAGCGCCTGCTTGAGGGTGTCCTCGGTGCGGAACACGGCGGCGTTCATATCCATCGTGTACTGCAGTTCGGTGCGGATATCGGCCACGCGCTCATTGCCGTGGTCGGACAGGATCAGCGCCAGCCAGTCCTGCACCATCTGCGCCGGGCTCTCCGGGAGCTCGACGAATTCGGTGCGGGCGGCGTACTCGGCGGCGGCGATGCCCGCGCGGCGGCCGAACACGTTGATGTCGAGCAGCGAGTTGGTGCCCAGACGGTTCGAGCCGTGCACGGACACGCACGCGCACTCACCGGCGGCGTACAGGCCGGGGACCACGTCGGTGTTGTTGCGCAGCACCTCACCGCGAATGCGGGTCGGGATGCCGCCCATGACGTAGTGGCAGGTCGGCATGACGGGGACCAGTTCGGTCACCGGGTCCACACCCAGGTAGGTGCGCGCGAATTCGGTGATGTCGGGGAGCTTCTCCTCGAGCACGTCCTCGCCGAGGTGGGTCACGTCGATGTAGACGTAATCCTTGTTCGGCCCGGCGCCGCGGCCTTCCAGCACCTCGAGCACCATCGAGCGCGCGACGATGTCACGCGGTGCGAGGTCCTTGATGGTGGGGGCGTAGCGCTCCATGAACCGCTCACCCGACGCGTTGCGCAGGATGCCGCCCTCGCCACGGACCGCCTCGGAGATGAGGATGCCCAGACCCGCGAGACCTGTCGGATGGAACTGGTGGAACTCCATGTCCTCCAGCGGGAGTCCCTTGCGGAACACAATCGCCATACCGTCACCGGTGAGGGTGTGGGCATTGGAGGTGGTCTTGTACATGCGGCCCGAACCACCGGTGGCGAAGATGATCGACTTCGCGTGGAAGACGTGGATCTCGCCGGTGGCCAGCTCGTAGGCGACCACGCCGGTCGCGACGGTGCCGGACATGATCAGGTCGAGCACGTAGAACTCGTTGTAGAACTCCACGTCGTGCTTGACGCAGTTCTGGTACAGCGTCTGCAGGATCATGTGACCGGTGCGGTCGGCGGCGTAGCAGGCCCGGCGCACGGGCGCCTTGCCGTGGTCACGGGTGTGACCGCCGAAGCGACGCTGATCGATCTTGCCCTCGGGCGTGCGGTTGAACGGCAGGCCCATCTTCTCCAGGTCGAGCACGGCGTCGATGGCTTCCTTGGCCATGATCTCCGCGGCGTCCTGGTCGACCAGGTAGTCACCACCCTTGACGGTATCGAAGGTGTGCCACTCCCAGTTGTCCTCTTCCACGTTCGCGAGGGCGGCGCACATACCGCCCTGCGCCGCGCCGGTGTGGCTGCGGGTCGGGTAGAGCTTGGTCAGGACAGCGGTCCGGACGCGGGGCCCGGCCTCGATGGCCGCGCGCATGCCCGCGCCACCGGCACCGACGATCACGACGTCGTAGCGGTGCTCCTGAATCGGTCGAGATTCACTCATCGGAGGCTGCCTGTTCCTAACTGATGTTGGGGTCGAAGGTGAAGATCACGTACGTGCCGGTCACCACGACGAGAATCATGGAGATGACCAGCGCGGTCTTCAGCCAGAAGCGGGTGGAGTCCTTGCGCGCGTAATCGTCGATGACGGTGCGCAGGCCGTTGCCGCCGTGCAGCTGCGCGAGCCACAGCATGGTCAGATCCCAGACCTGCCAGAACGGCGAGGCCCAGCGGCCGGCGACGAACGCGAAGTTGAGCCGGTGCACGCCGCCGTCCAGCATCAGCATGATCGTCATATGGCCGATGACCAGGATGATGAGCAGCAGGCCGGAGAAGCGCATGAACAGCCACGCGTACTTCTCGAAGTTATTGCCACCGGCGCGGCGCGGGGCGCGCGGGGCGTCCAGGCTGGCGGGGCGGTCGTAGGACTTACCGAGAACAGGTGCGGTCATGGTCAGTGGCTCAATTCGTCAGCAGGTAGAAGAGCTGGCGGCCGATCCCGGCGCCCGCGACGAGGATCCAGATCGCGAGCACGATCCAGAGCATCTGGCGCTGGTAGCGGGGGCCCTTCGACCAGAAGTCGACAAGGATGACCCGGACGCCGTTGAACGCGTGGAACAGCACGCAGACAACGAGGCCCATCTCCATGAGGGCGACGACGGGGTTCTTGTAGGTCTCGATCGCCTGGTCGTAGGTGTCCGGGCTGACGCGCACCAGGGCGGTATCGAGCACGTGGACGAACAGGAAGAAGAAGATGGTTACGCCGGTGATGCGGTGCAGAGCCCAGGACCACATGCCGGGGTCGCCTCGGTACAGGGTCCGCTTCGGCTTGGCCGGAGCTTCTAGCGTGGTCATAGAGTGCGGTGCCTCCAACGTCGTTGATGGACCCGGTCAGATCCGGCGCGGAGCCATTGGACTGTCGAATAACACCAGCTCACGGCCGGAAGGACGTCCGGTGGCAGTGCTGCAGGCCCGCAGTCGGGAACCTGAACCGATCTGTTCTGAACTCTAATCCCAGCCATCTTCCGGAACTAATTCGGCGTGCCGCTCGTTGGCCTTGAAATTGCTGAGTTAGGTTTGCCTTTCCTGATTTTCGGGGTGTCGTCCGGGGCGTTTCAGGCGGGCTCCCGCACGGGCATGGAAGGATGGTCCGATATGTCGGATATTGACTGGAACGCCTTGCGCCGCAACGCATTCGAAGTAATGCAGAACGCCTATGCGCCCTACTCCAGATTCCCCGTCGGCGCCGCTGCTCTCACCGTTGACGGGCGCGTGGTGAGCGGCTGCAATGTGGAAAATATCTCATACGGTTTGGGCCTCTGCGCCGAATGTGTACTGGTCGGTAACTTGATTTCGTCCGGTGGCGGACGCCTCGCGGCGGTCTCGGTCTGCGATTCCAGGGGCGAAATCCTGATGCCCTGCGGACGCTGCCGGCAGCTGCTGTTCGAGCACGGCGGCGGCGAAGTCGTCATCGATCATCGCGGCGCACCGGTACCGCTGAGCAACCTGCTGCCCGATGCCTTCGGCCCCGACGACCTGGAAGCCGGACAGCAATAACGCGCCGCGCGCCGATCGCCATGGAAGATTTGACGCCATGAGTGTGCACTCGGCGGTAGCGGTGATCCGGACCAAGCGCGACGGCGGCGAACTCGGCGACGCGCAAATCGATTGGGTGGTGGACGCGTTCACCCGCGGCGAGATCGCGGACGAACAGATGTCCGCGCTGGCCATGGCGATCGTGTGGCGCGGCATGAACCGCCGCGAGACCGCGCGCTGGACCGCCGCCATGATCGACTCCGGAAAACGCCTGGACTTCAGCGATCTGGCGCGGCCCACCGTGGACAAGCACTCCACCGGCGGGGTGGGGGACAAGATCACCCTGCCGCTGTCGCCACTGGTCGCGGCCTGCGGTGCGGCCGTACCGCAGCTGTCCGGGCGTGGATTGGGCCACACCGGCGGCACTTTGGACAAGCTCGAGGCCATTCCCGGCTGGCGCGCCGATATCTCGGTGGAGCGAATGCGGGAGATGCTGGCAGACCCGGCCATCGGAGCGGTGGTCTGCGCGGCGGGCGCGGATCTCGCTCCGGCCGACAAACGGCTCTACGCACTGCGCGATGTCACCGGGACCGTCGAATCCATTCCGCTGATCGCCAGCTCCATCATGAGCAAGAAGATCGCCGAGGGCACCGGTGCGCTGGTGCTCGATGTGAAGGTCGGGCGCGGGGCGTTCCTGAAGGAGCTCGATCAGGCGCGCGAATTGGCCACCGCCATGGTCGAACTCGGCACCGATGCGGGTGTGCGCACGGTGGCATTGCTCACGGCCATGGACACCCCGCTCGGGCGTACCGCCGGAAACGCCCTGGAAGTGGCCGAATCCCTCGAGGTACTGGCCGGTGGCGGGCCCGCCGACGTGGTCGAACTCACGCTCGTGCTGGCCCGGGAAATGCTGGCGCAGGCCGGAATCGACGGCATCGACCCGGCCGACGCGCTCGCGGACGGTCGCGCCATGGATCACTGGCGCGCCATGATCGCGGCCCAGGGCGGCGATCCGGACGCACCCCTGCCCACCGCCGAGCACACCGAAATCCTGCGAGCCCCGGTGTCCGGCACCCTGATTCGGCTCGACGCCCTCGACGTCGGCATCGCCGCCTGGCAACTCGGCGCGGGCCGAGCCCGCCAGGGCGATGCGGTGCAGCCCGGCGCGGGCATCGAAATGCACGCCAAAGAAGGTGATCCCGTCACCGCGGGCGCACCCCTGCTCACCCTGCACACCGACACCCCGGAAGCGATCCCGGTCGCCCTGGAGACCCTGCGCGACGCCTACGACATCGGCGAGACCGACGAACCCTTCGGCCCCCTCGTACTGGGCCGCATCACCGCGTCGTGAGATCGGTAGTGGGCGCTTGACCTGGAACGCGGCGGGTGCCGGAAGATCGGCCTAGCCTGGGATCGTGAAGCATAGAAGCGATTTCCGATTACGCGTTTCGATGGCTTGTCTGGGGGCGATCGCCTGCACCGCGGTGCTGCCCGCGGTCGCCTCCGCCGAACCTCGGATCAACAACACCCCACCGTCCTCCGCACCGGCCGCGCCGTACCCGTACTACGTGAACTGTGAACAGGTGCGGGCGCAGGGCAAGGCCCCGCTGCTGGCCGGACAACCCGGGTATACGCGTCAGCTCGATCCGGACGGGAACGGCGTCGCCTGCGGGTACTGATCCGCCCCGCCGCTCGCCGTCGCGCAATCACGCGGGGCGGTGCGGACATTCGCGTGCGTCTCCCGGGTGAAGATCGCCACCGCACCTAGCAACGGGTGGGCAACGACACGCCTACGAGAGGGTGCACACAGGCGAACTACCATGCCGCAGAACGGGAATGCGGCTACCGTTTCTACATGACTGGACCGACGCCCCTCACCCTCGCTTCCATCCGCCAGGCGCCGAAGGCGGTCCTGCACGATCACCTCGACGGCGGGCTGCGTCCCGCGACCGTGCTCGAGCTCGCCCGCGACTGCGGATACGACCAGCTACCGGCTGGTGACGCCGAAACGCTCGGCAATTGGTTCCGCGACGCCGCCAACAGCGGCTCGCTGGAACGCTATCTGGAAACCTTCGCGCACACCGTCGCCGTCATGCAGACGCCCGAGGGTCTGCGCCGCGTCGCCCGCGAATGCGCCGTGGACCTCGCCGCGGACGGGGTGGTGTACGCCGAATCGCGATTCGCGCCCGAACAGCATCTGGAGAACGGGCTCACCCTCGACGAGGTGGTGCAGTACACCATCGAGGGCTTCCGGGAAGGCGAGGCTTTGGCCGCGGCCGCCGGAACACCGATTCGGGTGGTCTGTCTGCTCACCGCCATGCGCCATGCCGCGCGCTCCCGCGAGATCGCCGAACTGACCGTGCGCTGGCGCGATCGCGGCGTCGGCGGCTTCGATATCGCGGGCGCGGAAGCCGGGTACCCTCCCACCCGGCACCTGGACGCGTTCGAATACATGCGAGCCAATAGCGCGCACTTCACCATTCACGCGGGTGAGGCGTTCGGGCTGCCGAGTATCCATGAGGCGCTTGCCTTTTGCGGATGCGATCGGCTCGGGCACGGGGTGCGCATCACCGATGACATCACCGATTCACCCGAAGGCCCGAAACTCGGGCTGGTCGCGAATTATGTGCGGGACATGCGAATTCCGCTCGAACTGTGCCCGTCCTCGAATGTGCAGACCGGCGCGGTGCCCTCGCTCGACAAGCATCCGTTCGATCTGCTTGCGCGCCTGCGCTTCCGGGTCACCGTCAACACCGACAACCGATTGATGAGCGACACCAGCATGAGCGAGGAGATGCACAAGCTGGTGCAGACCTTCGGCTACGGCTGGAGCGATCTGGAGCGGTTCACCATCAATGCCATGAAGTCCGCGTTCATCCCGTTCCCCGAGCGGCTGCGCATCATCGACGAGGTCATCAAGCCGGGCTACGCCGTACTGCTCGGCTGAAAACGGCCGCAGGCCCCTCCTATGCGGAAGGGCCTGCGGTCGTTGGTCTTTCGATCAAGCCTTGCTGAGGCGGTTCTCGAAGGCCTCTTCGAGCGCGCGCCAGGCATCGGCCTCGGCCTTGAACGGCGGGTTCGGGGCCATCCGGCTCGGGTCCGGGTTCAGCAGGTAGGACACGTACCAGCCGAGCGGCGAGGACACCGCGAGCGCGGTTTCGACATTGTTCTCATCGGCGTAATCGGCTGCGTCGGTGAACAATTCGACCGCGAGATCGAGCTGATCGGTATCCACCGCCTGCGGGCCCTCGGCCAGATCGTCGGCCAGGCCGGGCAGCACGTAGACGTTCTCCTCGTCGACCTCGACCTCGAGGCCGCCGTCGACCGCCGCGGTCTGGATATCGCCGTAGGTGCTCACCCGCACCAGATCGTGCTCATGATCGTCGGCGAGGTAGCGGGCCAGCGCGCGCTCGGAACCGAACACCGTGATGGACCCGTCCTTACCGAGGAAGATCGGCTCATCGTCCACATAGCATCGCAGCGTGAACCAGGTGCCCTCGGAGGTGACGATCTTGACCGGGTCGATGCCGACCTCATGCCAGAACGAGAGCTCCTCGTCCTCGTCCTCATCCTCTTCGTCCAGATCGACCGGCTCGATATCCTCATCGGTATCGGCGGCGTCCTCGGCATCGACGATGTTCTCTTCCGCCGCAAGCAGTTCCGCCTCCGCGACGGCCACCGCGTCCGCGTCCACGTCCGGGATCTCCACCACCGAGTCGATGGCGTCCAGCACCGCGTCCCAGTCCTTGTTGATCGCCGAGCCGATGGAATCCCACAGCTCCTCGCCTTCCTTACCGGCGAAGGTGCCCACGCCGGTGGCGAGCGCGCCCAGCACCGGATGCGAACCGAAGAACTTGTTGACCACGTCGAGTTCGCAGACGTCGCCGATATTGCGGACCATCTCGAGGGTCTCCTCGAGCTCGGACAGGATCTCCGGATCCGGATCGTCGGCGGCCAGTTCGGGCACGCCGACCAGATCGAAGACGTACTGCTCCTCCGGCTCCAATTCGGCGGCCGACAGACCGGCGATGATCTTCCACGCGGGATGGTCGACGAGATCGTTCTCGGCATTGGTCCGGATGAACGCGGCCAGCTCCGCTACGGAGTCGAAACCGTAGAGATCCTCCTCGTGGCCGAGGAATGCCTGCCACTCATCGTCGCCGTCTCGCCAGCGCGGTGCCCACAGGGTGACGAGATCGCCTTTGGTCAGGCCGAGCGCGATCGGGACGATGTCTCCAGAAGCCATGACCGGAAGCCTATCTAGTGGTCGCTCTTGGCACTATCCGGGTCGCCCCCAACATTTCCCGGGGCGAGAGACCGGTTCAGTCCGGCGAGGATTTCGGCGCGTTGTTCGGTCGCGAGAGCGGCGGCCCGGCGGCTCGCCCACAGCACCAATCGGGACACTTCCGCGGGTGGGCGAGAGGTCACCGATTCGGCCAGCCAGAGGCCCGTCAGTGCGCCGTCACCGTCCACTTCGGCGGTGACCGAACGGTCCTCGCTGGTGAATTCGGCGCGTACGCCGCGCAATCCGGCGAGTGCGGATTCGAGCGCTTCGAGCTGGTTGGTGACGCCGTTGACCAGCGCGTCCATCTCGGCGCTCATGAGTTCCGCAGCCAGTTCGCGGGGCCGGTATCGGCATCGTCGAGCCGGTCCAGCGCGTCGACGGCGGCCTGCCGGGTGGGCAGGCCGAGCCGGTCCAATGTCTCGGCCGGGAGTCCGGCCTCGGCGAGTAGTTCGCGGCGGCGGGATTTGGCGGCGATGGCCGAGCGCTTGGTCAGGCGCAGGATCTCGTCCGCCAGAGCCTGTGCGCCGTAACGGTATTCACTCCGCTCGAAGCGGATCTCCACCGGCAGGCCCTGATCGGTGGCGTGCACGGTGACGGTGCCCGCCCGATTGGCGCTGGCCGCCACGGTGACCTTCGGAATCTCGCTCATGCGGTGGGCCTGTAGAAGCCGAGGAAATTCATTCCGCTGTTCTCCGTTCGAATCGGACCCGTCTGCACCGGGTCACCCGCCTCCACCAATTGACCGTTGCCGATCACCATCGCCACATGTCCGTCCCATACCGCCAGATCGCCGGGCATCAAGTCCCCTGGACCGATCTGGGTGTGGCCGTAACCCTGTTCCTGCGCCAAGCGCGGCAGCGGAACCCCGGCTTGCGCGTACGCCCATTGCGTCAAACCACTGCAATCCAGACCCGAACCGGGCGTGGTGCCGCCCCATACGTAGGGCGTCCCGACCGCGCTCAGCGCATTGCGCACCGCGTCGGCGGCCTGCTGGTTCGGGGCCTCCACGGTACTGCCGTCGGGGAGGGTGAGCTTCACCCCGGTCCCGGTGGGCCGGATATCGGGGGTGGGGCGCCGGGTGCGATTCGAGCTGGTCGGCGGTGAATCACCCACGGACGCGGCGGTTGTGGACAGGCCGCTGAGCATCGAGGCCCCGGACTCGATTGTCTTCCCGCCCGAGGACAGCACCGCCGACCCGATCTGCCCGCCGCCGACCGCCGACTCCGTGCTCGCGGGCACGACCGTCGCGGCGGGAGAGATCTGCGGCGGATCGGTCTTCTCGGGCGCGATCACCGCCGGGGCCGGAGTCTTTGGCGGCGTGACCAATTCGCGCATGGCGGCGTCATCGGCCTCGAGTTCGGCCCGCACCCGCTCCACCACGCGAAGCGCCTGCCCGACATGATCGATGGCCGCGCCGACGAGCACGGCCAGCGCCGTGGGACTGAATCCGGCCGCCGATACCGCGTCGACCTTCGCGAGGAACGACCGCAGAATCTCCGCGACCTCGCGCCGCCCCGACGCCACCTCCGTCTCCGCCCGATCCAGTACGGTCGCCATCTGCTCGCCGCGATCGGAGACGGTCGCGACGCCCGTCTGCACCTGGAGCGCCTTGTCCATCGCCGCGTCCCCGCCGCGGCCGTTCCAGCTCGGGTACATCGTGTTGATCGCGGTGCGTCCCGTCGCATGGGTCTCGTCCGCGGTCCCCGAGGCTTCGCGCAGTGCCGCGCCCGCGGAGGTTGCTTCACCGGATCCGAAACCGGCCAGCAACTCCACGATCGGCTGCGCCAGCCCCGATACGTCCGGCCCGGGGCTCATGACCTCGGCCCTGTTCGGACCGCGCCGGTCGGCCGTGCGGAGGCTGCGGCGATCATGCGTCCACCTCTCGGCTGTTCGCGCGCAGCGCTGTCGCGTAGGCGGTGTCGGTCGCCGAGTACGCGGTCTCCGCGCCGATCGTCGCCGCGCCGAGGCTCGCCAGGACGGTGGTGAGATCCGCCAGCGCGGTCAGGTGCGTGGCGTGCGCGGCCCGATATGTGGTGAGGAAATCCGCCCCGATGGGACCGAGGGCGGGGGCGAGTAGGAGGGGGTCGGCGGCGGTGGCGCGCAGGGTCGCGCCGGCGAGGGTCGCGGCCATGGCGGCGGCCGTCGTCGCGTACTCGGTGAGACCTGCTGGATCGATCGTGATCCGGTGCATGGATACCCCCATCGTGCCGGTCGCTGGCTGATTACGTCCTGCATGAGATTGGACGGGGCCGGGGCGAATTCGGTTCCGCCGAGGACCGAAATCGGGCGGCCGTATCCTCGAATCGCCGCACTGACCTATCGTTTTCCTATGCGCACTGACATCGTGGATCACCCGCTCGCTGCCGCATTGCTGACCACCATGCGCGATGCGCGCACCACCAACCCCACCTTCCGAGCGGCACTGCGCGACCTGACGGGTCTGCTGGTCTACGAGGCCATGCGCGACGCCCCCATCACCCGCTTCCCCATCGCGACCCCGGTCGCCGCCGCCGAGGGCACCTGCCTGGCCTCCCCGCCCCTGCTCGTCCCGGTTCTGCGCGCCGGGCTGGGCATGGTCGAAACCGCCGAGAACCTCATCCCCGACGCCCGCATCGGCTTCGTCGGCGTGGCCCGCGATGAGGAGACCCACCAGCCCACCCCGTATATGGAATCGCTGCCCGAGGACTTATCCACCACCCCGGTGATCGTGCTCGATCCCATGCTCGCCACCGGCGGCTCCATGGTCTTCACCCTGGACCTGCTCGCCACCCGCAATGCCCGCGATATCACCGTCATCTGCGTCGTCGCGGCTCCCGAAGGCATTGCCGCCCTGGAGAAGTCGGGTCACCCGGTGCGCCTGGTCACCGCGTCGATCGACCGCGGCCTCAACTCCGACGCCTATATCGTCCCCGGTCTGGGCGATGCGGGGGACCGCCAATTCGGCCCCCGCTGAACCCGATTCGGCCGCACCGAATCGAGCGTCCCGCCCGTCGAACTCAGAATCCGAGCGATCCGGTTCCGGGTCCGGTGGGCTGACGCGAACCGCCCTCGATCTGCCAGGTCCCGCAGTGCGAGGTGGCGAATGTGGTGTCGGTGGCCGGAACACGCACCGTCACCGTGCCGTTCCCGCCATCACCGCGTTCGATGATGACCCCGTCCACCCCGAGCCGCGCCCACTGGCAGTCCGGCGCGGCATTGTGCGTCGTGTAGTACCCCGCCGAGATATCGGTGTTCACCGCGTACGGCCCATCCTGTTCGATGACGGACGCCGCGGCCGAGGCCACCCCCGAACTGCCGATCGCCGCCACCGCCGCGATCCCGAATCCGGTGAGCCACAGGGAATTACGCATGCGCAAAAAATCCTTTCGTAAGGCTAACAATCACACCTCACGCTAGCGCCGAACCCGCGACCTGAAAACCCCCGAACCCCACCGGCCCCGGAAATCACCGGTGCACAGCACCTCGGTTCCAGATCCGCACTGCCGCAGTGTGTTCAGCGCGGATCTCGGCTCAGGTGAGGTGCTTCTTCGGGGAGACCCGCGCTCACAGCTTCTCGCAGAAGGCGCGGATCTCGGAGAGTTGCTGTGCGGCGGCGGCTTTCGCGGTGGGCAGATCCTCCGGGGTGGGGACCGGGTGGACCACTTCGGCGTAGCACTTGAGTTTCGGCTCGGTGCCGGAGGGGCGGATCACCACGCGGAGCGAGTCGCCTTCGAAAACGAGTGCGTCGGTGCGCATTTGGCCGCGGAGTTGGGACATGTCCGTGCAGGTCACCTTTTCGCCCGCGATTTCGGCGGGTGGTGTTTCGCGCAGGCGTTCCACCACCTTGGCGGCTTCGGCGGCGTCGGCCAGGCGCAGTGAGATCTGGTCGCCCGCGTGGACGCCGAATTCGATCGCGAGGTCGTCGAGGGCGTCATCGACGGTGCGGCCCTGGGCTTTCAGCTGGGCGACCAGGTCCGCGGCCAGGACCGCCGCCGAGATGCCGTCCTTGTCCCGGACGGTCGACGGGTCGACGCAGTGGCCGATGGCTTCCTCGTAGGCGTAGACCAGGCCGTCACCCGCGCGCGCCAGCCATTTGAAGCCGGTGAGGGTTTCGGCATAGCGGGCTCCGCGCGCCGGGGCCAGCTTGCTCAGCAGGCGTGAGGACACGATCGTGGTGGCCACCAGGGATTCCGGTGCGGCGGTGCGCAATACGAAATCGCCGAGCAGGACGCCGGTCTCATCGCCGCGCAGCATGCGCCAGCCGTTCGCACCGCGCACGCCCACCGCGCAGCGATCGGCGTCCGGGTCCAATGCGATGGCGATATCCACGTCGAGTCGTTCGGCCAAGTCCAGCAACCGATCCGAGGCCCCCGGCTCCTCCGGATTCGGGAACGACACGGTGGGGAAGTCGGGGTCGGGCGCGAATTGCTCGGCTACGACGAACACCGCACCGAACCCGGCCGCTCGCAGCGCCGCTGCCGCGAGCTCGCCACCGACCCCGTGCATGGCGGTCAGCGCGATGCGAATATCCGCGCGCGGCACCGGGACTCGCTCCGCATCGGCAGCGGTGGCGGTAGACGCCGCCGTGTCCTCGGGGCCGACGGGTTGCGCGGACTCACGCGGCCCGCCGATGCGGTCCGGGAGTTCGGCGACGCGGGCGAGGTAGCGGTGGACGATTTCCTCGCCCATGGCGGTGATGGTCGCCGCGGCCGGGAGGTCGAGGATCGACGGGTCCGGGGCGGTGGCGGCGGCGTCCTTGCGGGGGATGGCGCCCGTGACCGCGTCTATGCGGGCTTCGATTTCGGCGTCGGCGGGCGGGACGAGCTGCGAGCCGCCGTCGAGGTAGAGCTTGTAGCCGTTATCGGTGGCCGGGTTGTGCGAGGCGGTGATCTGTACACCCGCGACGGCTTTCAGGGCGCGCACGGCGTAGGCGACCACGGGGGTGGGGAGCGGGCGGGGGAGTTCGAGCACCGTGAATCCGGCGGCCGCGAAGACCTCGGCCGTGACGAGCGCGAATTCGGCGGAGCCGTGCCGGGCGTCGCGGCCGACGATCACCAATCCGCCACCGAGGCAGCGGTTTCGAAGCCAGTCGGCGATGCCCGCGGTGGCCAGCGCCACGGTGTCGGCGTTCATGCCGTCGGGTCCGTCTTGCAGTGGGCCGCGTAGTCCAGCGGTACCGAATCGCAGCATGTGCGCCTCCCGATATCGTTCCGGCGCTCGGCCCGGCGGATATCACCGGGCCATTCGCTCGCTTACAGGCGTCCGGTTACCCGGTTACAGGCGTTCCAGTACTCCGCGCAGCAGTTTGCCCAGTCGCGGTGCGGCGGCATGGCCTTCGGCGAGCACCTCGGCGTGCGAGAGGTGCGCTCCGGTGACGCCCGCGGCCAGATTGGTGACCAGGGAGATGCCCAGCACCTTGGCCCCGCCCTCGCGGGCGGCGATGGCCTCCAGCACCGTGGACATGCCGACCAGATCCGCGCCGATGGTGCGCAGCCAGCGGATCTCGGCGGGCGTCTCGTACTGCGGACCGGTCAGGCCCGCGTACACGCCCTCGGTCAGGCTGGGGTCGACTTCCCTTGCGAGGGCGCGCAATTCGGGATCCCAGGCATCGACCAGATCGACGAAGTTGGCCCCGGCGATGGGGGTGCGCATGGTGAGGTTGATGTGATCGCTGATCAGCACCGGTTCCCCGACGTGCAGATCGTCGCGGATGCCACCGGCGGCATTGGTGAGCAGCACGGTCTCCGCGCCCGCCGCCAGCGCGGTGCGGACGTTGTGCACCACCTGCGCGGGCTCATGGCCCTCGTAGAGATGCTGGCGGCCCATGAGCAGCAGCACCGGCGAATCGTTCACCGGGACCGAGTGAATGGTCCCCTGATGACCCTGCGCGGTGGGTGATCCGAAGCCCGGCACCTCACCCATGGGGATGGTGCTCGCCGGTTCACCGATTTCGAGGGCGGCTTCCTGCCAGCCCGATCCGAGAATCACCGCGACCCGGTGACGCTCGATACCCGTTCGTTCCGCAATGGCCTGAGCGGCCTGCTCGGCTAGCATGTCTGCCACCCTAGTCCCAGGCGATCACGGATGCTCGGTCACGCCGCCCACCTGCCGTATTCGCCCCAATTTCGCAGACCCCGCCGGGCTTCGCACGGTATGCGAACGACACTTGCTACCCGTCAGTAGGAGCCCGTGCGTGCCCCCGCTAATCTGCACCCATGCCGTATTTGAAGCGTGACGGGGACGTGTTCGTGCTGTACCTCGGAGCCGAGGGACAGAACATCGACAGCGAGAACCGCTTCCACCCGGACTGGATCACCGAGGTGCACGCCCTGCTCGACGAGGTCGAGGCGTCCGAGGGCCCGGCCGCGCTGGTGGTCACCGCGAACGGCAAGTTCTTCAGCAATGGCCTCGACACCGATTGGCTGTTCGGCAATTTCGATCAGAACTGCTGGTATCTGGACCGCGTGCATTCGCTGTACACCCGCCTGCTGGCCTTCCAGATGCCGACCATCGCCGCGGTGAACGGTCACGCCTTCGGCGCCGGCGCCATGCTCGCCACCTCCTGCGATTTCCGCCTGATGCGCGCGGATCGCGGTTTCTGGTGCCTGCCCGAGGTGCACCTGGGCATGCCGTTCACGGTCGCGATGAACGCGCTCGTCACCGGCCGCCTCACCAATCAGGTCGCCGTCGAGGCCATGACCACCGGTCGCCGCTACGGCGCGGATGACGCCATCGCCGCGGGCATCGTGGACGGCAAACTGGCCGCCGAGGCATTGCTGGCCGGCGCGGTCGCCCAGGCCGACGCCCTCAAGGGCAACCGCAAGCCGAACCTGCCGGTCATCAAGCGCGCCCTGCACCAGCACATCCTGGCGGGCCTGGCCGTCGAGACCACCCCGGAGAACCTGGGCTTCAGCCCCAGCTGAGCCGTATCGAGAATGTGCGACCGCCCCGCTTACCAGACCGGATAAGCGGGGCGGTCGGTTTTTATCGGCGGCACGCTGTCCGCTGGTCCAGAGGTTGCGGAGTGGCGGAAGAGTGTAAGACTGTGGTTTATGCCACCATCGCGCAACGGCGATGACCGGAATTCCTTTCCCCCGATAAGTCGGTACGGTTCGCCCCTGCCGTCATGGCATGCTGCGTCGATGAACGCGTCCGTGGCACCCGGGGATCCGTCGCTGTTCGCCACCGCCGACTCGGCCATAGCGAACGCGCGGGAAGAGTTGCTGGCGCTGTCGCATTCGATTCACGCCGAGCCCGAGTTGGCTTTCGAGGAATTTCGCAGCGTCGCCAAGACGATCGAGCCGTTGCGCGAGCGCGGTTTTCATATCGAGTCCGGTATCGCCGATCTGCCGACGGCCTTTTCCGCGACCTACGGCCATGGCGACCTGGTGGTCGGTATTTGCGCGGAGTACGACGCGCTCCCGGAAATCGGACATGCCTGCGGCCACAACATCATTGCCGCGTCCGCGGTCGGCGCGGCGCTGGGTCTGGCCGCGGTCGCGGACGCCTGCGGTATCACCGTGAAACTGCTCGGCACCCCGGCCGAGGAGAGCGGCGGCGGCAAAGTCCTCATGCTCGAGCGCGGCGCTTTCGACGGAATCGCCATGGCGCTCATGGTGCATCCGGGCCCGGACGATATCTCCGGTGCGCATTCCCTGGCACTCGCGGATTTGTCGGTGACCTATCTGGGCCGGGAATCGCATGCCAGCGCCGCGCCGCAATACGGGCGAAACGCCCTGGACGCGGTCACCGTCGCCCAAGTTGCCCTGGGTTTGCTCCGCCAACATCTCCTCCCCGGGCAACAGCTGCACGGTATAGTCGGCTCGGGCGGTGTGGCCCCGAATATCGTGCCCGGACACGCGGAACTGCTGTATTACCTACGCGCAGTCGACTCCGCGACCCTCGATGATCTGATGCAACGCGCATCGGCCTGTTTCGAGGCAGGCGCCCTGGCAACCGGATGTACCCATGAAATCCGGAAGCTCGCGCCGACATATACCGAGCTGACTCCCGACAGCGCACTACTGTGTGCCTATCGCGAGCAGATCCGCGATCTCGGACGCGAGCCGATAGCCCCGGAACTCGAGGCCGCACGCCCACTGGGCAGCACGGATATGGGCAACATCACCAATGTCATCCCCGGCATCCACCCGGTCATCGGGATCGATGCGGGAGGCGCGGTGACGCATCAGCCCGCGTTCGCTGCTGCCGCGGTGAACGCCTCCGCCGACCGGGCTGTGATCGACGGGGCAACGGCTTTGGCCCGCACCGCGATACAACTCGCAGGCGACAAATTTCATAGGGACAGGTTGTCGGAACGAGTCATGCAACGGCAGTTTCTTCGACAGGAGGACATTCGGTGAGCACAACCGGCCGGTCCACGGGCCACGCGAGCGCAGCGTTCGACACTGCGCGGGCCACGGGGCATTCGGCTGCTACGCGTGCGACGCAGGCTGCGAGCATCGCGGCAGGCGGCTCGGTGGGGGTCGATATGGGCTTGGAAATGGGCACGGTGGGTGTTGACATGGATATGGCTGGATTACCGGACGACATCATGCGCGGCCGGGACGTGGTGGACGCGTGGCTCGCCGAGCACGCCGACGACCTGGTGTCCTGGCGACGGCACATCCACGCCAATCCGGAGCTCTCCCGTACCGAGTTCGGCACCACCGAATTCATCGAATCCTGGCTGGTGAAGGCCGGTCTGGAACCGCGCAAACTACCCGGCGGCACCGGACTGATCTGCGATATCGGCCCGGACACCCCGCGCATCGGATTGCGCGCGGATATGGACGCCCTGCCGCTGCAGGAGTACACGGGCCTGCCGTTCGCCTCCACGGTTCCCGGTGTGTCGCACGCCTGCGGGCATGACGCGCACACCACGATCCTGCTCGGCACCGCGCTCGCGCTCGCCGAGGTTCCGGACCTGCCGGTCGGTGTGCGGCTGGTGTTCCAGCCCGCCGAGGAGGTCATGCCCGGCGGCGCCATCGATATGGTCGCCGCGGGCGCCATGGAGGACGTGTCGCGCATGTTCGCGCTGCACTGCGATCCGCGCCTGGAGGTCGGCCGCGTCGGAATTCGCGTGGGGGCCATCACCTCCGCCGCGGACACCGTCGAACTGGTGCTGGACTCGCCCGGCGGGCACACCTCGCGCCCGCATCTCACCAGTGATCTGGTGTACGCCATCGGCACCGTCATCACCGGTCTGCCGGGTCTGCTGAGCCGTCGCATCGATCCGCGCACCAGCACCGTCATGGTGTGGGGTGCGGTGTCGGCGGGCAAGGCGCCCAACGCGATTCCGCAGACCGGCATGCTCACCGGCACCGTCCGCACCGGCGATCACGCCACCTGGTCGCTGCTCGAGCCCATGGTGCGCGAGATCGTCGAGGGTTTGCTCGCGCCGACCGGCGTGCGCTGGCAACTCAACTACAAGCGCGGTGTGCCGCCGGTCGTGAATGACGAACTGGCCGTGCGCATGTTCGAGGACGCCATCCGCGAGGTCGGTCCGGACGCGCTGGCCGATACCCAGCAGTCCGGCGGCGGTGAGGACTTCTCCTGGTACCTGGAAGAGGTTCCGGGCGCGATGGCGCGCCTGGGCGTCTGGTCCGGTCAGGGCGAACAGCTCGACCTGCACCAGCCCACCTTCGATATCGACGAGCGCGCGCTCGAGGTCGGCGTCCGAGTCATGACGAATATCGTCCTGAACGGCTACTGACCGGCGGTTGCCGCCGAGAACCGAACGCCGGGCCGCACCTTCGGGGTGCGGCCCGGCGGCATATCTCGGCCGGGGTGGTGGCTCGGCCCACGCGGGCGCACCTGGTCCGGCAAGGGGATCACATGGCGAAGGCCCGCACTGCGTGTGCGGGCCTTCGGGAATGGTCGGGTGGGGCGGCGGCTCAGAGGCCGAAGGTGCCCGGGCCTACGTTCTTGCTGTTGCGGGTGCGTAGGGCGTGCACGTATTCGCTTGGGGCGCCTGCTTTTTCGGCCCCTTCGGCGATGACGCCGATGTAGCGGGCCGAGGGTAGGCCACCCTCGTAGGCGTCCAGCACGTAGAGCCAGGCCAGGACGGGCTGGGTGGCGGCGCCCTGGTTCAGGGTGACGCGGAGGCGGATCTTCTTGTGAATGCCGAAGTCCGAGCCCTCCCAGCGGTCCAGGCTCGCTTCGTCCTCACCCGGGACGTCGTAGAGGACGACGAAAACCCGGGATCCGGGCTCCTCGACCACGGTCGCGAGCGGTCCCTCCCAGCCGATGTCGTCCCCGGCGAAGGTCAGGCGCCAACCCTCCAGCCAGCCGGTTCCGTACACGGGGGAGTGCGGACAGCGCTTGAGCATCTGCTCGGGATCCATGTTGGATCCGTAGGCGGCGTAAATCGGCACCGTTAGAGCGTATCGAACAATCCCGAGCAACCGCCCCTGATCCCGATCCTCAGCGGTTCGTGTGCAACCCGACCGGTCACCCCGGAGCAGCCCTTATCTCATTTACGGCACTCGCCAATTGTGACGAAGCTGTCTTCAGACGCGGTCGGAGCTGTGGGGATACCGCCCGTTAGGGTTTTAGTGCGGCGCCGGAGATCCCGGTTGCCCACCAGAAGCGAGGGAAACAATGACCCGCATTGCGATCATCGGAGGCGGACCCGCCGGATACGAAGCGGCGCTGGTGGCCGCACAGCACGGCGCGCCCGTCACGCTGATCGACAGCGATGGGATCGGCGGCGCCTGCGTGCTCTGGGACTGCGTGCCCTCCAAGACCTTCATCGCCTCCACCGGCGTGCGCACCGATCTGCGCCGCGCCCGCGATCTCGGCATCACCGTGCATCCCTCGCAGGCGCAGGTGCGCCTGGCCGAGGTGAACTCGCGGGTGAAGGCCCTCGCGCAGGCGCAGTCCGCCGATATCAAGGTGAAGTTGCAGACCGCCGGGGTGACGGTGCTGTCCGGATACGGCGAACTGATCGATCAGGCCCCCGGTCTGGCCACGCACCTGGTGAAGGCGACCCTCGCCGATGGTCAGCAGCAGGTGATCGAGGCCGAGGTGGTGCTCATCGCCACCGGTGCGAGCCCGCGCGTGCTCGAGGGCGCGGAGCCCGACGGTGAGCGAATCCTGAACTGGCGTCAGCTGTATGACCTCAAGGAGCTGCCCGAAACCCTGGTGGTGGTCGGTTCCGGTGTCACCGGTGCGGAATTCGTCTCGGCCTACACCGAGATGGGTGTGAAGGTGAAGCTGGTCTCCAGCCGTGACCGCGTACTGCCCGGTGAGGACGCCGACGCCGCGCTGGTACTGGAGGACGCGCTCGCCGAACGCGGTGTGGAACTGGTCAAGCACGCCCGCGCCGATGCGGTGGAGCGCACCGCCGACGGCATCGTGGTGAAGCTGTCCGACGGTCGCACCGTGACCGGTTCGCACGCGCTCATGACGGTCGGCTCCATCCCCAATACCCAGAACCTGGGTCTGGCCCGGCTGGGCATCGAACTCGACAAGGGCGGTTACCTTCGCGTCGACCGGGTCTCGCGCACCACCGCCACCGGTGTCTACGCGGCGGGCGACTGCACCGGACTGCTGCCTTTGGCCTCTGTGGCGGCCATGCAGGGCCGAATCGCCATGTACCACGCACTGGGTGAGGGTGTGCAGCCGATTCGCCTGAAAACCGTTGCCTCGGCGGTGTTCACGCGTCCGGAGATCGCGACCGTCGGTGTCAGCCAGACCGCGATCGACAATGGCGAGGTGCCCGCCCGCACGGTCATGCTGCCGTTGAACACCAATCCGCGGGCCAAGATGTCGGGCCTGCGACGGGGTTTCGTGAAGATCTTCTGCCGTCCCGCCACCGGTGTGGTGATCGGCGGTGTCGTGGTCGCGCCGATCGCCTCGGAGCTGATTCTGCCTATCGCCCTTGCGGTGCAGAACAATCTGACGGTGAACGATCTCGCGCAGACGTTCTCGGTGTACCCGTCGCTGACCGGTTCGGTCACCGAGGCGGCGCGTCAGCTGATGCGGCACGACGACCTGGACTGACGGGTTAACTTCCGGTGTAATGACACTCGCCGCCTTGCCTGGAATACGCTGGTGTGATTCACTTCGCGACGGGAAGCGATCGGCAGGGCGGTCGCGAGAACGCCGGGGGGTCAACCCTTTCCGAGGCGGCCGCTGTGCAGCTCGTACTCGCCCCGCTTGCTCGATCGCGGCGATGAGGTACGAACGAATAGGGCGAAAAGTGAAGCACCGCAAGCCGAATCGGATAAAGGCCAGTACCTCCCTGTCGCTGGCCGGCGCGGTCGCCGTGGTCAGCCTGCTGGGCGCACCCGCGAACGCGGCCCCCAATGACCCGGGCGCGGTCCCGGCGCAGCCCGGCCAACAGCCGGGCGATACCCAGCAGCCGCCGACCACCGATCCCACCCCTGAAAACCCGCAGGCCGCAGTCGTTCCCGCGCCCAAGCCGGAGAATGTGCAGCCGGGCACCACCAAACCGCAGCAGAGCCAGCCGGGTGTCACCACGCCGGGCTCGCCCAAGCCCGACACCACCCAGCCCGGCACCACGGTGCCCTCGGGTGAGACCCCCAAGGCCGATGACACCACCCCGGCCCAGCCCGCCGGTGTGGCCCCGCAGGCGAATCCGAAGGATTCCAAGCCGACCCAGCCCGGTGTGACCGTGCCGCGCGTCGCACCGCTGCCGGTGCCCGGTCAGACCGCGCCCGCCATCCCCGTGCAGAACCCGCCCGCGGGCACCCAGACCAAGCCCGATACCCAGGCGACCAATCCGGGTACGGTGCAGCCCGCCGTCACCACCGATCAGGATCAGCCGGACACCACGCTGAACACCCTGACCGGTGAGCAGACCAAGCCGAAGCCGCAGTGGCAGGCCCCGGCCGTGGAGACCGCCCCCGCGGCTCCCGTGGTCGCCATGCAGGGTCCGCACACCGAGATCGGCGCGAATATCGACGGCGGCGCGGCGCTACCCGGTTTCGCCGCGAACACGCACCACTTCAGCAACCTGGACGGTTACGTCGGCACCATCGGCTACACCACCCCGGGCGGCACCGGTGAGGCCGGTATGTCGCTGGACTTCACCCAGGTCAATCAGATCAAGGTGACGGCCTTCGCGAGCGCCGGTCCGGGCGATGATCGCAAGCTGGAGTTCGTGCTCGATTCCACCGTGGCCAATCAGGCCAAGGCGGACACCGAGAATTTCATTCGCCTGCTCCCCGGTGGCGGCACCATCCTGGACGCGGCCGCTCAGATTGGTAAGCTCCCGCAGGGCGATATCCCCGGGCAGACCACCGACCTCGGCGGCGTGACCACGCAGGTGGGCGGTTCGGTCCAGTACTGAGAACTGCGGGCGCCCGGGAGGCGCCCGGCAAGCACTGAGTTGTCGCGTGGGGCGGTCGTGAGACCGCCCCACGCGTGTGTGGCGAAAGGACGTGTGATGGATTCCGGCAAGGACACCTCGGCCGACCGCCCCGCATCGGGTGCCGGCGCCGGAGCGCCGGATCCGGGGACCGAGCACGACGCGCTCACCGAAGCGCACCGGCGGCCCCCCGCGGAGCAGCCGGATGACGATTCCGGGTTCGGGCCGCCGGTGTCGGAGTTCGGGCCGTCGCTCAATGACTTCGGACCGCCGATCTCCGTATTCGGTTCCGCCGGTGAGGGTTTCGGTGCGCCGAGTACCGAATTCGGGGCGCCTGCGGCGGATTTCGGTGCGGGTGATTTCGGTCCACCGACCGGTGAGTACCCGGTGGCGCCCGACGCGGCCGCGTCCGGTTGGACGCCCGCACCGGCACCGGCCAGTCCCGAATTGGCCTGGCGGCCCGCAGATGACGGCGCGGTGACGCCGGGCGTCGCGCCGGAGTACCTCGCGCCGGATTCCGGGACGCCCTATTCGGGTGACCCGAATGCGTTGTACGGCAACGATTTCGACGGCTCCGAGCAGACGGTGCGGCATGCGACCACGCCCGAGCCGCCCAAGCGTTCCTCGGGCTGGGCCACCGGCGGCGGCATAAAGACCTCGCAGATCGGCCGGGAATCGGCCTGGCTGCGCTCCGCCGAGAACGGTATGCCGCCCGCGGACTCCGCTGCGCCGCAGCAGGAATCGCTGTCCTGGGCGGACGATCCGCTCACCAAGATGCTGATGCCGAAGAAGGCCGAGCCCGGTAAGGGCGGGGCCAAGAAGGAATCGCTGTCCTGGGGCGATGATGAGATCGCCAAGCGGCTCGCGCCGAAAGCCGCTGCGCCGCAACGCAAATCGAAGAAGCCGTGGATGCCGATCGCGGTCGGCGCGGGCGCGGTGGTGCTGATCGCCGTGGTCGCGCTGGTGGTGGTATCGCTGACCGGCGGCCAGGACGAGGCCCCGGAGCCGGAGGCCGTATTCGGTCCGGGTGGCACTGTCACCACCGCCGCGCCGACCTCGGTGGCCGCGCTGAGCTGCCCCGCCAAGCGCGAGGGACCGCTGACGATCGGGAACGGAGCCGGTGGCACCGATACCGGTGCGAACGCCATTCTGGGTTTCCAGCACGCGTTCTACGCCGATCGGGATGGCAACAAGGCGCGGTCCTTCGTTGCCCCGGACGCGTTGAACGTCTCGCCCGCCGACACCATCCAGAAGGCCATCAACGATGTGATCCCCAAGGGCACCAGCTACTGCCTGCGGATCACCGATGTCAGCACCGAGGACGGTATCCGGGACGGCAACAACGCCTATGACGCCGATCTCACCGAACATCGCACCGACGGCACCACGACGGTCTATCGCCAGCGCATCGGCACGGTGACCCGGGACGGCAAGCACCTCATCTTCGCCATCGACGAGCGCTGATCGCTCGGGGACGCCGGAGTCGCATCTCACAATGCGGGATCGGAATTTCATATTCTGGTAGCGCTGTGAAACAGTGGGTTTTGGCGTACCCCGGCGTTCCCTCGGAGGTGTTTCATGTCCGCGATCACTCCACCGCTGTCCCGGCGGCTCGATGGCCTGCAGAGTTCCGCGATTCGCGATCTGCTCAAGCTCACCGCGCGTGCCGAGATCATCAGCCTGGCAGGTGGATTGCCCGATGCGCAGCTCATGCCCCGGGACCGGATCGCGGTAGCCGCCGACGCCGCCCTGCGTGATCGCTCGGTATTGCAGTACACCGAATCCCCGGGCTGGGGTCCGCTGCGCGAGGTGCTCGCCGCCCGCGAGTCCACCCGGATGGGCCGCACTATTCCGGTGGACGAGGTGTTCGTCACGCACGGCTCCCAGCAGGCGCTGTCCCTGCTCGCCGAGGTACTGCTCGATCCGGGCGCGCTCGTGGTGGTCGAGGATCCCGCGTATGTCGGTGCGCTGCAAGTCTTCCGGGCCGCCGGAGCTCGTATCGTCGCTGTCCCGCTGGACGCCGATGGAATGCGCGTGGACGTGTTGCGCGAACTACTCGCGCAGGGTGAGCGCCCGGCATTCGTGCACACCGTCAGCAACTTCCACAATCCGGGCGGTGTCACCATGAGCCCGCAGCGCCGCCTGGAATTGGCGGAACTGGCCACGGCACACGGCTTCTGGGTCATCGAGGACGATCCGTACGGTGAACTCTGGTTCGACCGCCCGTCCCCGGCTCCCGTGGCGACCTACTCGCCCAACGTGATTCGCCTGTCCAGCGCCTCCAAGATCCTGGCCCCTTCGCTGCGGGTCGGCTGGATGGTCGCTCCCACGCGGGTGTGCCGCGCGGTGGAACTGCTGAAGCAGGGCGCGGATCTGTGCGGTTCGGCGCTCACCCAGCAGATCGCCACCACCCTGCTCTCGGACACCGATTGGCTTGCCGCCCATGTGGATTCGGTCCGCCAGGTGTACGGCGAACGCGCCCGCGCCCTGGTGAACGCGGTCCGCTCGGCCTTCGGCGACCGCATCGTCACCACCGACGCGGCGGGCGGCATGTTCGTCTGGGCGGACTTCCAGGACGGCACCGACACCGCCGCCCTGCTGCCCCGCGCCCTGGACGCGGGCGTCGCCTACGTCCCCGGCGCGGCCTTCGCCGTCTCCACCGATTACACCCACTCCATGCGCCTGTGCTTCACCACCTCGGACACGGCGGTGCTGGAGGACGCGGTCGCGCGCCTGGCCAAGGCACACGCCGCGCAGTAGACGACGGGTAGCGACGGGAGCGTGCACGAGCGCCCGGCGAACCCGCGGCTACGCCCAGTTGTAGGTGCGCTCGACCGCCTTGTTCCATTCATGGACGAGGTGGTCGCGGTCCGCGTCGGCCATGGTGGGGTTCCAGCGCTTGTCCTCGGCCCAGTTGGCGCGGATCTCATCGGTGGAGGACCAGTAGTCGACGGCGAGGCCCGCCGCGTACGCCGCGCCCAGGGCGGTGGTCTCGGTGACCACCGGGCGCACCACGGTGGCCTCGAGGATGTCGGACTGGAACTGCATGAGCAGTTCGTTGACGACCATGCCGCCGTCCACCTTGAGCGTCACCTTCTCCACGTCCAGATGCTGTGCGGCCGCATCGGCGCGCATGGCCTCGATGACCTCGCGGGACTGGAATGCGGTGGCCTCCAACACCGCTCGCGCGATATGGCCGCGATTGACGAACCGTGTGAGTCCGGCGAACACGCCGCGCGCGTCCGGCCGCCAGCGCGGTGCGAACAGGCCGGAGAACGCGGGCACGATGTAGCAGCCGCCATTGTCGGCGACGGTGCGGGCCAGCGGTTCGATCTCATCGGCGCTGGAGATCATGCCCAGGTTGTCGCGCAACCACTGCACCAGTGATCCGGTGACGGCGATGGAACCCTCGAGCGCGTACACGGCGGGCTGATCGGCGAGCCGGTAGCAGACGGTGGTGAGCAGTCCGTGCTCACTGAAAACCGGTGTCTCGCCGGTGTTCATGAGCATGAAATTGCCGGTGCCGTAGGTGTTCTTGGTATCGCCGGGCGACAGGCACGCCTGCCCGAAGGTGGCGGCCTGCTGATCGCCGAGAATGCCCGCGATCGGGGTGCCAGCCAGCGCGGTGCTCGTGATCTCGCCGTACACCTCCGAGGAGCTGCGAATGGTCGGCAGCATGGCCATCGGAATGCCGAAGTCGGCGCAGATGCCCGAATCCCATTGCAGCGTGCGCAGATCCATCAGCATGGTGCGCGAGGCATTGGTGACGTCGGTGATGTGCTGGCCGGTGAGATTCCACAGAATCCAGCTGTCGATGGTGCCGAAGCAGAGTTCCCCGGCCTCGGCGCGCTGGCGGGCCCCGGGCACCCGATCCAGGATCCAGCGCACCTTGGGTCCGGCGAAATAGGTGGACAGCGGCAGTCCGGTGCGGTCGGCGTAGCGGTTCGCGCCCTCGGAACCGGCGAGTTCGACGGTCAGATCCGCGGTGCGGGTGTCCTGCCAGACGATGGCGTTGTGGATCGGCTTACCGGTGGCGCGCTCCCACACCACGGTGGTCTCGCGCTGATTGGTGACGCCCGCCGCGGCGATATCGCCCGCCCCGATGCCGACGTTCTCCAGCGCCTCGGCGATGACGAGTTCGGTATTGCGCCAAATGGTTTCGGCATCGTGCTCGACCCAGCCGGGTTGCGGGAATATCTGCTCGTGCTCGCGTTGTGCGACCCCCACGATGAGGCCCTGGTGATCGAACACGATGCACCGGCTGGAGGTCGTACCGGAATCGATGGCAGCCACATATCGACGCATTCGGGACAGGCTACCCGCCGGGTATGCCCGCGCACCGCCATGACGCGCACCCCGTCCGGACACCACACCGCCGGGTCGTACACCGAACGATTAGTGTGGACTACGGTTGCTTGCGAGTAGCTGAGCGTCGACATCGATACGAACGCCGCGCCGGACATCCGCGGCGAAAGCCGGAGGAGTCGAGCATGACGAAGAACCCGCGATCGCAGTTTCTCGGCCCCGAACAGCGCGAAGAAGCCTGGGCGCGCTTGGGTAAGGACAACTTCGATGTGGTGGTGATCGGCGGTGGCGTGGTCGGCGCCGGTATCGCACTCGATGCCGCGACCCGTGGCCTCGAGGTTGCTCTGGTGGAGGCCCGCGATCTCGCCTCGGGCACCTCCAGTCGCTCCTCGAAGATGTTCCACGGCGGTCTGCGCTATCTGGAGATGATGGAATTCGGGTTGGTGCGCGAGGCGCTGCACGAGCGTGAACTCTCGCTCTCCAAGCTCGCGCCGCATCTGGTGAAGCCGCTGCGCTTTCTGTACCCGCTCACCCACTACGGCTGGGAGCGGCCCTACGTCGCCGCCGGGCTCACCCTGTACGACACCATGGGTGGTGCGAAATCCGTTCCGGGACAGCATCATCTGACCAAGTCGGGGGCGCTGCGACTGGCTCCCGGACTCAAGAACAACGTGCTCACCGGTGGACTCACCTACTACGACACGGTGGTCGACGACGCCCGGCACACCATGACGCTGGCGCGCACCGCCGCGCACTACGGCGCGGTCATCCGCACCTCCACCCAGGTGGTCGGCTTCCTGCGCGAGGCCGATCGGGTGGTGGGCGTGAAGGTGCAGGACAGTGAGGACGGCCGCCGCACCGAGGTGCGGGGCAGCGTCGTCATCAATGCCACCGGCGTCTGGACCGATGAACTGCAGGCTCTCGCGCATCAGCGCGGACGATTCCATGTGCGAGCGTCCAAGGGTGTGCATATCGTGGTCCCGCGCGATCGCATCGCCAGCGATACCTCGATCATTCTGCGCACCCCCACCTCGGTGCTGTTCGTGATCATGTGGGGCACCGATCACTGGCTCATCGGCACCACCGACACCGATTGGAATCTCGACCTCGCGCATCCCGCGGCGACCAAGAACGACATCGACTATCTGCTCGAACACGTGAATTCGGTGCTGGTCACCCCGCTCACGCACGCCGATATCACCGGCGTGTACGCGGGCCTGCGCCCACTGCTCGCGGGGGAGAGCGATCAGACCTCCAAACTCTCGCGCGAGCATGCCGTCGCCCGCATCGCCCCCGGTCTGGTGGCCATCGCGGGCGGTAAGTACACCACCTACCGCGTGATGGCCTACGACGCGGTCGACGAAGCGGCACAGGACATTCCGCGCCGCGTGCCGCCGACCATCACCGATAAGGTCCCGCTGCTCGGCGCGGACGGCTATCACGCGCTGCTGAACCAGACGCCGCATCTGGCCGAGAAGTACGGCATCCACCCGTACCGAATCCAGCACCTGCTCAACAGGTACGGCTCGCTCATCGACGAGGTGCTCGGCCTCGCCGACGGCAAACCCGAACTGCTGCAACCGATCGAGGCGTCCCCCGGCTACCTCCAGGTCGAAGCGGTCTACGCCGCGGCCGCCGAAGCCGCCCTGCACCTGGAGGACATCCTCGCTCGCCGCACCCGCATCTCCATCGAATACGCGCATCGCGGCGTCGACTGCGCCGAGCAGGTGGCCCGTCTGGTGGCGCCGGTGCTCGGCTGGGACGAAGCCGAGATCACCCGTGAGATAGCCACTTACGTGGCTCGCGTACAAGCCGAAATCGAATCCCAGACCCAGCCCGACGACGCCTCGGCCGATGCCCTGCGCGTGGCCGCGCCGGAACCCCGCCCGCAGATTCTGGAGCCGGTTCCCGTCGAAAAGTAGTGCGCTGAAAGGGATCCGACGGCGGCCGCCCGCACCGGGGTGTGCACGCACGGGCTCGGGGCGGCGATGGCATCGCTATCGCGCGGCCCGAGCGCGTGCTCGATCTGCGGTTCGATGCCGATCCGCTCGGCCGCAGTCCCTTGCTCAGGTGCGTCGCCGGGTTCGGTATCGGCGTGGGACACACCGATGAGCGGCAACTCCGGGACGCAGCGGTTCGCGATGATCGCGCGGTCTACGGACCGGGCGGCTCGGGCTGGCAGCGTGGGCAGAAGTAGATGCCTCGATCCGCGCGGGCCAGGGCCGGATCATCGGCCAGCAGGTGCACAACCAGGTTGGTGCCGCAGCGGCGGCAGGGGCGGCGCTGGCGGCCGTAGGCCAGTTCGCGCCACGGGGGATGGTGGGCGGCGCGGGTCAGGACGCGGTGCGCCTCATCGACCAGGGCGGGGAGATCCGCTACCCGGGCGACCGGGGTGGCCGGATGCACGCGGCGCAGGAAACAGATTTCGCTGCGGTACTTGTTGCCGATACCGGCCAGGTTGCGCTGATCCAGCAGCGCCACGCCGATCGGCTGGTCCGGATGTTCGGATATGCGTCTGATCGCTTCCGCCGCATCCCAATTCGGCCCGAGCAGATCCGGGCCGAGATGAGCAGTCGCGGTGTGCTCGGCAGTGCGCGGCAGCACCTCCACCAGACCCAGGGAGAATCCGACGGCTTCGGCGTCATCGGTGGCGAGGATCAAGCGGGCGGTGAATGCCGGTTTGGTCCAGCGCTGGCCGGGGGTGTACACCCGGTATACGCCTTCCATTTTCAGGTGGGTGTGAATGCTCAGCTCGGGCGTGCGCACGAACAGATGCTTGCCGTAGCTGCCCACGCTCTCCACCCGCTGTCCACGCAGGTCCAAGGTGGCATACCTGGGTACCCGGAAGTCGCTGCGTGTGAGCACCTTGCCCGCCAGCGCCCTACGCAGCCGGGCGGCGGCGAAGAATACGGTATCGCCCTCAGGCACGGTGGCATCCGTTCACGGGCGACTCCGCAATCGGAACCCCTTGGGCGTGGCCGCGAACCCCGCCTGCGTCAGAAACTCGGCGAAGGTGTTGCCGTGCACCGACTCCCCGTCCACCCGATCGATGACCAGCGAATCCACTCGGCGTTCGCGCACCAGCCCGGCCAGTGCCTCGGCTCCCGCGCCCCGTGCCGCCGAATCCTCGGTGAAGGTCAGCAGGGTCTTGCCGCCCCGCTCCAGATACAGCGTCAGCTCCCCGTCCACCAGCACCACCAGCGCACCCGCCTTGCGGCCCGGCCGATGCCCGGCCCCCTCCACCGCCGATTTCGGCCAAGGTAGCGCCGCCCCATAGGCATTCGCCGGATCACACGCCGCCAGCACCAGCGCCGTCGCCCGAGCGCTGCCGCCGGTCATTGCCGGCGAGCCCGAACCACGACCGCCCGCATCCGGCCCGCTGTTCTCGTATGCGCGCGGCCTATCCGTTTCGAACGAACGCAGTCGATCCACCACGTCGGTGGTCGAGAACTGTGCTCCGCCCAGCGAATCCACGAAATAGCCGCGGCGGCACCGTCCCCGATCCTCGAATTCGGTGAGCACCCGGTACATGAGCGCGAACCCGCCCCGAATGCCCTCGCTCTGCACCGACCCGCGCGTCAGCACCCCGTACCGTTCCAGCAGCACATCCGCCGTAGCGTGCGCCCGGATCGTATTGTCGGCCACCCGCTCCGGCAGCAGCGACCATCGCCCGGCCGCGCTGGGCGGACTGGTCCGCACCGGAACCCCGGTGCGCGGCAGATACATTCGCCCGCGCGGCGCTCGCCGTGGCGTGCGATGTGCGGTGGTCGTCCGCGCGGTCCCGGCCAGCAGCGCCCGCACCGGCGCGAACGTATCCCCGGCGACATATCCGGCCCACACCAACTCCCACAGCGCGCCGAGCACCGCCCCCTCATCCTCCAGCCCGCTGGCATCGGCCAACTGCCGGAAGAAATACGCCCCGCCACCGGACATATCCACAACCTGGTAACCGGTTCCCCGCGCAGCCGATTCGGGCGGTTCCGGTTCGAGGTAGCTCGCGTCCATATCAGCGGGCGCACCGATTTCGGACTTCGCGGTGCCCGGGGATGGCGCGGTGCCCGGGGATGGCGCTGTGCCTGGGGATGGCGCTGTGCCTGGGGACTGCGCTGTGTCTGGGGACTTCGCGGTACCAGGGGACTTCGTGGTGCCCGGGGACTTCGTGGAGGCCGGGGATATGGCTTTCGCTGTGGACTTGGCGGTGGCCCGGGGCTCCGAGTCAGCCACGGGGCCCGTGATTGCCCCGGGTTCTGCGGTGTGCTCCGGCAACCCGTCGGGTGAGATCGCGCCACTCGGGCGCGAGGTCTCGGGTGCCGCGCCGACCGGAGCGGTCGCCGTGCGGTCCGATCGAGGTGTGCGCCCGTTCGTGCCCGGGCCGCCGATCACGGTGGCGCCCAAGGCCATCAGCAGGCTGATGTGGGTTTCGGTGAGGTCGAGGTCGTCGGGTGGTGGGAGGGACAGGCCCGCTTGGTCGGCGGGGTGCAGGGCTATCCAGCCGTCCTTGGCGGTGATGGAGCCGTGGCCGGACCAGAGGACCTCGCCGGTGGCCATGAGTTCGTCCAGCATGGCGGGGGAGTAGTCGCGGACGCGGGCGGGCAGGATGAGCGATTCCCAGGCCGAGGCCGGGATCGGTACGCCCGCAAGCTGTTCCACCACGGCCGCGACGCCGTCGACGCCACGCAGTTCACCGGTGCCGATGTGCTGCCAGGACGGCAGGAAGCGCGCCAGGGCGGCGGTGGCCACCGGCTCCACCTCCTTGCGGGCCGCAGCGAGCGAGCGGCGGCGCAGGCGGCGCAGCACTTCGCTGTCGCACCATTCGGATCCGGCCGCACCCGGTGTGAATTCGCCTTCCACGACGCGCTTTTCGGCGGCCAGGCGATGCAGGGCGGTGGCCGCGACCGCCGTGCCGAGACCGAAACGGTGCGCGACCCGGGTGAGGGTGAACGGTCCGTGGGTGCGGGCGTAGCGTCCGACCAGATCGCCCAGCGGATCGGTGACCGGTTCGATGAAGGCGGCCGGAACCCCGATGGGCAGCGGCACCCCGAGCGCGTCACGCAATCTGGCCGCGTCCTCGACCGCGACCCACCATCGCGAGCCCGCGAAGGAAACCTCCAGGGCGCGATGGCTTTTCACCAGTTCGGCATGCCAGGGCCGAGGATCCTCGAGGCAGCGTTCGGCGGCCTCCTCGGCCGTGATCGGCCCGAGCAGGCGCAGCAGATCGGCCAGCCCCTCCATATCGCGCGCCTGCCGCTCCGGGGTGAGCCGCTGCAATTCCCGCTCGGTCTGTTCGAGCACTTCGGCATCGAGTAGTTCCCGCAGCTCCACCCGGCCCAGCAGTTCCGCCAGCAGACTGGAATCCAGTGACAGCGCCGCCGCCCGGCGTTCGGCCAGTGGACTGTCGCCCTCGTACATGAACTGCCCGATGTAATCGAACAGCAGTGAATTGGCGAATGGTGACGGCGTGGCCGTCTCCACCTCGACCAGGCGCACCTGCCGTCGCGCCACCCGCCCCAGCAGTTCCCGCAGCGAAGGCAGGTCGTACACGTCCTGCAGGCATTCCCGCACCGTCTCCAACAGGATCGGGAACTCCGGGAATTTGCGTGCCACATCCAGTAGTTGGGCCGCCCGCTGCCGCTGCTGCCACAGCGGCGCGCGCTTTCCGGGATCGCGCCGGGGCAGTAGCAGCGCCCGCGCCGCACACTCCCGGAACCTCGACGCGAACAGCGCCGACCCGCCCACCTGTTCGGTCACCAGATCATCGATCTCATCCGGTTCGAATACGAACAACTCCGCGCCCGGCGGATCATCGGTGGTGTCCGGCAGCCGCACCACGATCCCGTCATCGGACGGCGTCGGCGCGGCATCCACCCCGAACCGCTCCCGCAACCGCGCCCCCACCGCGAGCGCCCACGGCGCGTGCACCGGCAGCCCATACGGCGAATGCAGCACCACCCGCCAGTCCCCGAGCTCATCCCGGAACCGCTCCACCAGCATGGTCCGATCGGTCGGCAACTGCCCCGTCGCCACCCGCTGCTCCTCCAGCAGCGCAACCAGATTCGCCGTCGCATTGGCATCCAGCCCCGCGGCGGAGGTCACTCGCTCCAACTCGGTCGTAACCGGCCCGGCGGATGCGGATGTGCCCCGCCCGGACCTGTTCTTGCCAGCGGTGTCGGCGGTTACCGTGCCGGATGACTGCTCTACCGCCTTGCCCGTCGTGCGGACGAATTCGCCCAGGGCCGCGCCCAATTCGGCGGGGCGGCCGAGGGAATCGCCGTGCCAGAAGGGGAGTCGGCCGGGCAGGCCGAAGGCGGGGGTGACCAGGACGCGGTCGAAGGTGATCTCCTCGATGCGCCAGCTGGTCGCGCCGAGGGCGAAGACGTCGCCGACGCGGGATTCGTAGACCATCTCCTCGTCGAGTTCGCCCACGCGGGAGGCTTTCTCGCCGACCATGAAGACCGGGAAGAGGCCGCGATCAGGGATTGCGCCGCCGGAGGTGACCGCGAGGCGCTGTGCGCCCGGGCGACCGGTGAGGGTGCCCGCATCGCGATCCCAGACGATGCGCGGGCGCAGTTCAGCGAACTCGTCGGAGGGGTAGCGGCCGGACAGCAGATCCAGCACCGAGTCGTAGGCCGAACGGGGCAGGGACGCATAGCTTCCCGTACCGCGCACGGTCTCGAACCACACCTCGGCGTCGAGCGGTTCCAGCGCGCACGCCGCCACGGTCTGCTGGGCGAGGATATCCAGCGGGTGCAGCGGAACCTTGAGTTCCTCGATCTGCCCGGCCGTCATGCGCTGCGATGCCACCGCGCAGTGGATGACATCGGTGCGATGCTTGGGGAAGATCACGCCGCGCGAGATCTCCCCGACCTGATGCCCGGCGCGCCCGACGCGTTGTAGCCCGCTGGCCACCGAGGGCGGGGCCTCCACCTGCACCACCAATTCGACCGCGCCCATATCGATTCCGAGTTCCAGGCTGCTGGTGGCGACCACGCAGCGCAATCGCCCGCTCTTGAGATCGTCCTCGATGATGGCGCGCTGTTCCTTGCTCACCGACCCGTGATGGGCGCGCGCGAGCAGCGGAGCCGCACCGTGAATCACCTCGGTGGAGGCCCCCAGCTGCGCGGGCGGCGCATGCTCGGTATCGACCTTCTCACCGATCCGCCCCGCGTACTCCTCGTTCAATCGGGCCGTGAGCCGCTCGGCCAGCCGCCGCGAATTCGCGAACACGATCGACGACCGATGTTCGAGCACCAGATCCACGATCGCCTCGTCCACATGCGGCCAGATCGATCCGGGCTGATCCGAATCCTCCACTCCCGCATCGGGTTCGGTCATATCCGCGACCGGCACCCGCACCGACAGGTCGAACGTCTTGGGCGCGGGCGGCTTCACAATGGTGATGGGCGCACTCCCCACCAGGAATCGCCCCACCTCCTCGGGCGGCCGTACCGTGGCCGACAGTCCGATCCGCTGCGCCGGGCGTTCGGTCAGAGCATCCAGCCGCGCCAGCGAAAGCGCCAGGTGCGCACCTCGTTTGGACCCCGCGATGGCATGCACCTCGTCCACGATCACGGTGTGCACCTCGCTGAGGCTCTCCCGCGCCGCCGAGGTGAGCATCAGGAACAGCGACTCCGGCGTGGTGATGAGAATGTCCGGCGGCGTCCGCAACAGCCCGCGCCGATCCGCCGGACTGGTATCCCCGGACCGCACTCCCACCCGAATCTCGGGCGCGTCCAATCCGAGTCGCTTCGCCGTCTGCGTGACCCCCACCAGCGGGGCCCGCAGATTCCGCTCCACATCCACCGCGAGAGCCTTCAGCGGGGAGATATAGAGCACCGACGTCTTACGTTTCTCGGCGGCAGCCTTCGCGCCGCCATCGGCGCTCACGCTTTTCGCGCTTTTCGCGCTGCTCGTCGCTTTTCGCGCGCGAGTGGTGCGCTTCACAGCGGCAGGTTCGGCCGTCGCCATCTCCCGAGTCGCCAGCCGATCGATCGCCCACAGGAACGCCGACAGCGTTTTACCCGACCCGGTCGGCGCGATGACGAGCGTGTGTTCCCCCGCCGCGATGGCCTCCCACGCCCCCAACTGCGCGGCCGTCGGCGCCGGGAACGCGCCGTCGAACCACTCCCGGGTAGCTGGTGAGAACCGATCCATCGCCCCAGTCTGCACCCGACCACCGACACCCGGCGCTCATGCGCCGGTCGGACCCGGGATCGTCCGCGTTTCGGAGGAGCGGGTGATCGCTCGCATGCGATCAAGATCGACCGGGTGCGGGTCGGGAGCGAAGGACGGGCAATCGGATTACGGCTGCGGAGCCCGCGCGTAGGCTGCGAATCGTGCAGAAGGTGCTCCGGCTCGACCTGGTCAGTCACGGGATGACCGAGGCGATGCGCAAGGCACGATTCCCGGTGGACGAACCCTTGACCGAAGCCGGGCGGCGCGCGGTGTCGGCGTGCGGGCGATTACAGGCGGCGCGGGTGCTGACCGCGCCGGAACGCCGGACCGTGGAGACCGCGGCGCTCATGGGTCTCATGGGCAATGAGGATGATCGATTACGCGATCTCGACGCCGGCGCGTGGCGGGGCGGGGAGCTCATGTCGGTGCCCAAGGAAGACCTGTATCTCTGGCTCACCGATCCCGGCTATCGCGGACACGGCGGTGAATCGGTGGTGGATGTGGTCGAGCGCACGGGGGAATGGCTGGCCGATATCGCGGTCGAAGGTGAGCCCACCATCGCCATCACGCATCCCTCGGTCATTCGCGCCGCACTCCTGGTGACCCTCGACGCACCCGCGAAGTCGTTCTGGCGCATAGACGTTCCGCCGGTGAGCGTCACCCGCCTGCACTATCGCGGCGAATGGACCCTGCACTTCCGCCCCTGAGCGGACCGGTCAGCTGGTCAGCGCACCGCCGAGCATCGCCCGCACCGCATCGGTGATGAGCTGAGCGGACAGCGTCGGATCGATGGCACGCAGAATGCCCAGCCCCAACCCGAGACTCAGCACCGAGGTGGCCGCGTCCTCGGCGGGCATCGGCAGGCTCAGCCCGGTCGAATCGGCGAGGGATTGCAGGCTCGCGGCAATGGTCCCGCGCACCACGCCGAGACTCGACACCATGGCGGCCTGCAGCGCCGGATCGTCCCGGGCCACGATGGCGAATTCGAATTCCAGCATGGTCCAGCCGACATCGCCGAGCGTGCGCTCGGCCCAGCCCTGAAACCGCGCCAGCCGTTCCTCGAGCGTGCCCTCGGTGCCGAGCACCTCGGTGACCTCCGTGAATTTGGACTCGTGAATGAGCCCGAGCACCTCCAGGCACAGCGCCGATTTGGTGCGGAAGTTCGAGTACACCGCGCCCTTGGAGTAACCGGCCTCCTCGGCGACGCGTTCCAGGCTGGTTTTGGCGTACCCGTCGGTGAGGAACATGTCGCGTGCCGTCGCGAGCAGGTCGGCGCGGGTGCGGGCCTGGCTCTCGGTGCGGGTCAGTCGTGCCATGCGGACATTCTATGTACTCGAAGATTTGGGATACCCTCGGTATTCGAATTCTGCTAGTGTTCGAAACTATGAGTAACAGGAACGGGTCACATCGACGTGGCCTGGCCATCGGATGCGGCGGCACGGTCGGCGCGGCGTGGATCGTGGCCGCGCTGGCGGCGGCCCGCGATGTACTGGACTGGGATCCCCGCACCGCCGACGTCATGATCGGCACCTCCGCCGGCGCGGAAATGCTGACCATGCTGGGCAGCGGCATCGGCGTCGACGAGCTGATCGATATGCAGCGCGGCACCTCGACGAATCCGATCCTCACCGCCCATATGCGTTGTGAGCCACCGCGATTCCCGCCGCTGCCGCGCCCGCGCCTGAACGCCCCCGCCCGCGCCGCGCGAGAGTTGCTGGCGCGCCCCGGCAATGGTCACGCCCTGCTCACCGCCGGTAGCGGCCTGCTCCCGCAGGGCAGTGGCGACGCGAGCTGGTTGCAGCGCCTCGCGGACCGCCTAAACCCCGGCCGCACCTGGGTCGAACACCCCGCCACCTGGCTGGTCGCCATGGACGACGCCACCGGCGAACGCGTCGCCTTCGGTTCCCCGCATGCCCCGCGAGCGAGTCTCGGTGCGGCACTTCGTGCTTCCTGGGGCGTTCCCGGCTGGTTCCCGGCCGTGCCCATCGACGGCCGGAATTTCATCGACGGCGGCGCGGCCTCCACCGCCTCGGCCGATCTGCTCATCCCGGCGAAGCTCGACGAGGTCGTGGTCATCGCCCCGATGGCCTCCACCGGCCGCATTCCGGCCACCGGCGCGGGCCACTTCCTGGAGCGGCAACTGCGAAATCGCATGAGCGAGAAGCTCGATACCGAGATCGCCCAGCTGCGCGCCAGCGGCACCAAGGTGCTGCGCCTGGACGCCACCGCCGAGGACCTCGCCGTCATGGGCCCCAACTTCATGGACGGCCGCCGCCGCCTCGCCACCTTCGAACACAGCCTGATCAGCACCCGCAAAGCCATGGAACAGGGAGTTTTCGCATGAGCGTCCTCGGAAAGAACTATCCGGCAATCGATCTCGCCGGAGCACGGGTCCTGATCACCGGCGCGGGCCGCGGTATCGGCCAGTGCACGGCGGAACTGTTCGCGAGCAAGGGCGCGGAGGTCGCCATCGCCGATGTGGACACCGCCGCCGCACACGCCGTGGCAGGCGCCCTGGACGCCAAGGCTTTCGAACTCGACGTCCGCCACCGCGATCAGTGGGACAAGGTCGTCGCCGACTTCGGCCGCATCGACATCCTGGTCAACAATGCCGGCGTCATGCCCGCCGGAGCCTTCCTCGACGAACCGGATGCGGTGGGCCACACCACCATCGACGTGAACGTGTGGGGACTCATCCACGGTATGCGCGCCGTCGCACCCGGCATGGTGGACCGGGGTAAGGGCCACATCATCAATGTCGCGTCGCTGGCGGGCAAGATCCCGATCGCGGGCCTGGCCGTCTACAACGCCAGCAAGTTCGCCGCGGTCGGCCTGTCCGCCGCGACCCGCCTGGAATTCGAACCCTACGGTGTCAGCGTCAGCACGGTCATGCCGTCCGCGGTGCGCACCCGCCTGTCGTCCGGCCTGACACTGGGTGCGGGCATGCCCACCGTCGACCCGGAAGACGTTGCCGCGGCGGTGGTTCAGACCGTGCGCACCCGCCGGGCCGAGGTCGCCGTCCCCAACTATCTCGGCCCCATCGACGCGGTGTTCGCCGCCGCGCCGGAGCCCGCCGTGCGCCTGGTCCGCCGCCTGTTCAACGGAGACCGCGCCCTGCACCCGTCCGACGAATCCACCCGTGCCGCCTACGAACAGCAGATTCGCGCCATCAGCGCCGACGAACAGAGCTGATCCGAATGCTCGACGGCCCGAACCGCATGGGGGTTCGGGCCGTTGCCTTTCGGTCAACCAGGCAGGTCAGCCGAACTGAATGCCCTGCGCCAGTGGCAGTTCCGTGGAGTAGTTGACGGTGTTCGTGGCCCGCCGCATATACGCCTGCCACGAATCCGAACCGGATTCGCGGCCGCCGCCGGTCTGCTTCTCGCCGCCGAACGCGCCGCCGATCTCCGCACCCGAGGTGCCGATATTGACATTGGCGATACCGCAATCGGATCCGTCCGCGGCCAGGAACCGCTCCGCCTCGCGCTGGTTCTGCGTGAAGATGGACGACGAAAGCCCCTGCGGCACCCCATTGTGCAGTTCGATCGCGGTATCGAGATCGTGATAGGTGAGCACGTAGAGAATGGGCGCGAAGGTCTCCTCGCGCACCACCGCGGTCTGCGCGGGCATGCGCACGATGGCGGGCCGGACGTAGTACGCGTCCTCGCCGAAACCGTCGACTCGCTCACCCCCGCACAGCAATTCACCGCCGTCGGCCTGTGCCCGCGCCAGCGCGTCCCGCATCGCGTCATAGGAGCGGCCGTTGATCAGAGGTCCGACCAGCACCCCCTCCTCGAGCGGATTGCCGACGCGCAGTTGCCGATACGCCGAGGAGATGCGATCCAGCAGCGGCCCGGCCACATCCGCGTGCACGATCAGCCGCCGCAGCGAGGTGCAGCGCTGCCCGGCCGTCCCCGCCGCCGCGAAGACGATGCCGCGCGCCGCCAGATCCAGATCCGCCGACGGCGTCACCACCGCCGCGTTATTGCCACCCAATTCCAGCAGGCAGCGCCCGAACCGCTCGGCCACCCGCGGGGCCACCATCCGCCCCATCCGCACCGATCCGGTGGCGCTCACCAGTGCGACGCGCGGATCGTCGACCAGCTGTGCGCCGACCTCGCCCGTGCCCTGAATCAACTGGTGCACTTCGGGATTGACGCCGACATCGGCCGCCGCCCGCCGCAGCAGCGAATGGCACGCCAGCGCCGTCAACGGCGTCATCTCCGACGGCTTCCACACCACGGTATCCCCGCACACCAGCGCGAGCGCGGTATTCCACGCCCACACCGCGACCGGGAAATTGAACGCCGAGATCACCCCGACCACGCCCAGCGGATGCCAGGTCTCCAGCAGTCGGTGCCCGGGCCGCTCGGACGGCATGGTCTTGCCGTACAACTGCCGCGAGAGCCCGATGGCGAACTCGCAGATGTCGATCATCTCCTGGACCTCGCCGCGCGCCTCGGCGCCGATCTTGCCGGCCTCCAGGGTCACCAGTTCGCCCAGCTCGTTCTGGTGCTCCACCAGCAGCTGTGCCAAGCGCCGCACCACGGCGGCGCGCTGCGGCGCGGGCACGGTGCGCCAGTCCCGGAACGCCTCGGCCGCACGCCCGATCGCGGCGTCCACCTCGGCCGCCGAACTGGGTCGCAGGGTGAGCAATTCGCCGCCGGTGATCGGCGTGCGCACCGAGAGCTCGCCCGGTTCGGGGGTTTTCGCGCCGAGCGCGCGTAGTAGCGACTCGGTGCGAGCGCGGGGCTCGCCGGTCAATTCATCGATCATTACAGGGTTCATCGGCAGCTCCAGTATGGGTTCCGGCCACGAGTTCGGTTCGCTGAGTTAGCCTTCGCTGATGGCGGATACACCGGCGAAACCACAACTCGACGACATCGATCGATTGCTGATCCGTGAGCTGATAGCCGATGGTCGCGCCACACTCTCCAATCTTGCCGAGAAGGCGAACCTTTCGGTGTCAGCGGTGCAGTCGCGTGTCCGGCGGCTGGAGGCGCGCGGCGTGATCCGCGGCTACACGGCGAACGTCGATCCGGAGGCTCTGGGGCAGATGCTGTCGGCATTTGTCGCCATCACTCCTCTCGACCCGTCGCAGCCCGATGACGCACCCGCACTGCTACAGCACATTCCGGGCATCGAGGCCTGCCATTCGGTGGCCGGAGACGAGAGCTACATGCTGCTCGTGCGAGTGGCCTCACCCCGGCACCTGGAGCAGCTGCTGCAGGAAATTCGCGCGACCGCCAACGTCCGGACTCGAAGCACCATCATTCTGCAGACATTCTATGACAAGTAGGTTGCTTTCGTAATTAGTTCGGAACTTACGGACAAAACCGTAAAAGTTCGTTTACGCTGGGGTGGTGACCCTAGAACTCGATCGGCTCGGGGCGGTTGCCGACACGACCCTGGTCACCCCCGCCCGGGTGCATGAAATCCTGTCCGAGAACATCCTCGCGGACGGCTTCGATCTAGTGCTGGACCTGCGAAAGTCTCGCGGCCGCCGACTGGTCGACGCCCGCGACGGCACGGCTTACCTGGATATGTTCGGCTTCTTCGCCTCCTCGGCGCTGGGCATGAACCATCCGGCCCTGGTCGGTGACCGCCGCTTCCTGTCGAACCTGACCGCGGCGGCCCTGAACAAGCCGAGCAACTCCGACGTCTACACCGTCGAAATGGCCGGATTCGTGGACACTTTCGCGCGTGTCCTCGGCGACCCCCGGCTACCGCATCTGTTCTTCATCGACGGCGGCGGGCTCGCGGTCGAGAACGCCCTCAAGGCGGCGTTCGACTGGAAGTCCCGGCACAATGAAATGCACGGGCGCGCACCGGAACTCGGCACCAGGGTGCTGCATCTGACCGGCGCCTTCCACGGCCGCACCGGGTACACGCTCTCGCTCACCAACACCGATCCGGTGAAGACCGCGCGCTTCCCCAAGTTCGACTGGCCGCGCATCGACACCCCGTACATCGGCGACGCGCATCCCGATATCGAGGCCGCGGAACGGCACGCCCTCGATCAGATCATTCGCGCCTTCGCCGAAAACCCGGACGACATAGCGTGTTTCATCGCCGAACCCATCCAGGGCGAAGGCGGCGACCGGCATCTGCGACCGGAATTCCTGCGCGCCGTACAGGAGCTCTGCCACGCCAACGACGCGCTGTTCATCCTCGACGAGGTGCAGACCGGCGTCGGCATGACCGGCAGCATGTGGGCCTACCAGCAGCTCGGCCTGGAACCCGATGTGGTGGCCTTCGGCAAGAAGACCCAGGTCTGCGGAATCATGGCGGGCGGGCGCATCGACGAGGTGCCCGACAACGTCTTCCACGTCAGCTCCCGGCTCAACTCCACCTGGGGCGGCAACCTCGCCGATATGGTGCGGGCGCGCCGCATCCTCGAGGTGATCGAACAGGAGGCCCTGCACGAGCGCGCCCGCGAACTCGGTGCGCATCTGCTGCGCCGACTGACCGAATTGTCCACCGCCCATGCGGAAGTCACCGAACCGCGCGGACGCGGCCTCATGTGCGCCATCACCCTCGACACCGCCCAACTGCGCGATGACGTGGTGACCCGGCTGCGCGAGGAGGAACACATCCTCATCCTCGGCACGGGGGAGCGCGGTATCCGCTTCCGGCCCCCGCTCACCGTCACCGTCGCCGAACTGGACGAGGCCGTCGACGCGCTCGGGCGCATCCTCGGCTGAGCCTTCACTCGGCGGATAGGGCATTCGGGCGCGGCTGACCGCCGCGCCCGAATTGTGCGTGCCGCGCGACACCCGGCAGGAACTCCGCGAAACCCCGTGTGGCCTCCTAGCATTCGGCCACATGTCAGCTCGCCGCCATGCCGGTATGACACGGTGCATCGCGTGATCGCGCGCGGTACTCGACCCGTTCTGCTCATCGCCCTGACCCTGTTGGCCGGATGTTCGGGCGGCCAAGGGGCGACCGACGCCAAGGTGACCGGGACCTCCGCGGCATCGACGCCCGCCCCATCCTCGACTGCGATCGCGCCCACAACCGTTGCGCCGCAGGCGAATCTGCTGCCCGGCATGCCGCCGCCGTTATCGCCCGCCGATGTGTACGCGGGCACCCGCGAGCTCAGTCCGGCCGTCGCAGACCATTTGCCGCGGGTCTACGTGCCCAATAGCGAATCGCACACCATCACGGTGATCGATCCCGCCACCTTCCAGATCGTCGACAGCTATTCGGCGGGCGGGTCGGAGCCGCAGCACGTGGTGCCCTCGTACGATCTGCAAACCCTCTACGCCAACAATGATCTGCCGATCGGCGGCGGCAGTCTGCTGCCCATCGATCCGCGCACCGGTAAGGCGGGCGAGCCGATACCGGTGCGCGATCCGTACAACATGTATTTCACCCCCGACGGCAAATACGCCCTCGTGGTCGCCGAAGCCGACCGGTCGCTCGATTTCTACGATCCGCACACCTGGGAGAAGTCGCACGCGGTCGCCGTCCCCGACTGCGGCGGCGTCAACCATATGGATTTCACCGCCGACGGCCGCACCGCATTGGTCAGCTGTGAATTCAGCGGCCGCATGGCCGTGGTCGATATCGCGGAGCTGCGCCTGATTCGCATGGTCGACCTGCCGCAGGGCCGCGGGGCCATGCCGCAGGATGTGAAGCTGTCCCCGGACGGCCGCGCCTTCTACGTCGCCGATATGGCCACCAACGGCATCCACGTCTTCGACGCGAACACCTTCGAGAACACCGGCTTCGTCCCCACCGGCGACGGTACGCACGGGCTCTACATCACCCGCGATTCCACCGCGATGCTCATCACCAATCGCCATGACGGGACCATCTCGGTATGGGACTTCGCCACGAATCAGCTGGTTCGCAAGTGGCAGATTCCGGGCGGCGGCAGTCCCGATATGGGCAATCTCTCGGCGGACGGTCGCGTCTTCTGGGTCTCCGGCCGTCATCACGGCGAGGTCTACGCCATCGACATCGTGGAATGGAAGCTGTTGGCCCGCATCCCCGTTGGCCGGGGCGCGCACGGACTCACCATCTGGCCGCAGCCCGGACGCTATTCCACAGGCCACACCGGGGTGATGCGGTGACCATTCACAAGCGAGATATTTTTCCCGGGCCACAGCTCGCCTGCGGCGTCAAAACGAGTCTCGACCTGCGGGTTTCTACTGGCAGCCAGTCAATAACCATACTGACGAGTAGGCAAGACGGGATTACCAGAGGGCACTGGTACTGGTTACACTCCCGGGCATGACGAGTGTCCAGCAGCAGCCTTCGCCGGGGTCGGCGGGCGCCCCCGATATCCACACCACCGCCGGCAAGCTGGCTGACCTGCGTAACAGGCTGGATGAAGCCAAGCACCCGATGGGTGAAGCCGCCGTCGACAAGGTCCACGCCAAGGGCAAGATGACCGCGCGCGAGCGCATCCTCGCTCTGCTGGACGAAGGTTCGTTCGTGGAGCTCGACGCGCTCGCCCGGCATCGCAGCGTGAATTTCGGCCTGGAGAACCAGCGTCCGCTCGGCGACGGCGTGGTGACCGGTTACGGCACCATCGACGGCCGTGACGTGTGCATCTTCTCCCAGGACGTCACCGTGTTCGGCGGCTCGCTCGGCGAGGTGTACGGCGAGAAGATCGTCAAGGTCATGGATCTGGCGCTCAAGACCGGCCGCCCGCTGGTCGGCATCAACGAGGGCGCGGGCGCGCGCATCCAGGAAGGCGTTGTCTCCCTGGGCCTTTACGGTGAGATCTTCCACCGCAATATCCAGGCGTCCGGCGTGATCCCGCAGATCTCGCTCATCATGGGCCCGGCCGCGGGTGGCCACGTCTACTCGCCCGCCCTCACCGACTTCGTCGTCATGGTCGATCAGACCTCGCAGATGTTCGTCACCGGTCCCGACGTGATCAAGACCGTCACCGGTGAAGAGGTCACCATGGAGGAGCTGGGCGGCGCCCACACCCACATGGTGAAGTCCGGTGTCGCGCACTACGTCGCCTCCGGCGAGCAGGACGCCCTGGACTACGTCAAGGACCTGCTGAGCTACCTGCCGAGCAACAACCGCGCCGAGGCCCCGCGCTTCCCGGCCACCGATCCGATCTCGGGCGCCATCGAGGAGAACCTCACCGAGGACGACATCGCGCTGGACACGATCATCCCGGATTCGCCGAACCAGCCGTACGACATGCACGAGGTCATCAAGGCCCTGGTGGATGACGACGAATTCCTCGAGGTGCAGGCCGAGCGCGCGATGAACATCATCGTCGGCTTCGCCCGCATCGACGGCCGCAGCGTCGGCTTCGTGGCCAACCAGCCCTCCCAGTTCGCGGGCTGCCTGGATATCGACGCCTCGGAGAAGGCCGCGCGCTTCGTGCGCACCTGTGACGCCTTCAATATCCCGATCATCACCCTGGTGGACGTTCCGGGCTTCCTGCCGGGCACCGGCCAGGAGTACAACGGCATCATCCGCCGCGGCGCGAAGCTGCTCTATGCCTACGGTGAGGCCACTGTGGGCAAGATCACAATCATCACCCGCAAGGCCTACGGCGGCGCCTACGACGTCATGGGATCCAAGCATATGGGCGCCGATGTGAACCTGGCGTGGCCGACCGCTCAGATCGCCGTCATGGGCGCGTCGGGCGCGGTCGGATTCGTCTACCGCAAGCAGCTCAAGGATGCCGCCGCCGAGGGCGCCGACGTCGACGCGCTGCGCCTCGAACTCCAGAACGAGTACGAGGACACGCTGGTCAACCCGTATGTGGCCGCCGAGCGGGGTTATGTCGACGCGGTCATCCCGCCGTCGCACACCCGCGGTCAGATCGTCTCGGCGCTGCGGCTGCTGGAGCGCAAGATGGTGACCCTGCCGCCCAAGAAGCACGGCAACATTCCGCTCTGATCGGACGATAAGCGCTTCATGGGGCGCACACTGAGGTTGGGACTCCGGTACCACTCGTACCGGGACCCGCACACCGCGCAAGAACGCCCCATCCGAGCAAAGATGGTAGGAACGGGCCTTCGATGTTGAGGGCCCACAAATTACCGTTCGCGGATTCGAACCCATTTCCGCGAACAGCCGCGCCACCCGCGCGGAATTGGACAGGAGGACTGGCGCTGTGACGACCATGGCTGACGAAGAAGTACTGCGCGCCGCCGAACTGGATCTAGCCGTCGATGGATTGACGGAAACGGTCGAAACGGCTGTTGCCGAAGCTGACCCGTCGAGCGCCGGTCCGCTCATCCAGGTAATCAAGGGAAATCCCAGCGATCTCGAATTGGCCGCCCTGGTGGCCGTATTCGCGGCCGCCGCGAGCGTCCCGAGTGCCGCGCCCGATAACGGCCCGGCCGATATGTGGGGTCGGCCGACCCTGCTGCACCGCGGCTCCGCGCCGTTCTCGCCCTACGCCTTCCCGGCCCTGTCCCATCTGAAGGACTGACCGAACGCCGAAAGGCGACCGACCGCGCCGGTGCGTGACCACCGGCCCGACCGGTCGTGGCACGGCTCCAAATAGGCTGTGCCCATGACCGCTGTGACCGAGACGAACGCTGTGCCCGGGACGACTTTCGTCCTGGCCTCCCAATCTCCGGCCCGGCTCGGCGTACTCCGCAATGCGGGAGTCGAACCGGTGGTCCGGGTGTCCCACGTCGATGAGGACGCGGTGGCCGCGGCCCTACCCGCGGACACCACACCCGATCGCGTGGTGATCGAACTGGCCCGAGCGAAGGCGCGCGAAATCGCCGCCGTGATCGCCGCCGAGGCCGATCCCGCCGCCGGTGAATTCACCGATTCCGTTGTGGTGGGCTGTGATTCGATGCTGCTCGTGGACGGGCGGCTACAGGGCAAACCACTCACTCCCGAGGTGGCGCGGGCGCGCTGGGCCGAAATGGCCGGGCGCAGTGCCGATCTGCTCACCGGGCACTGCGTACTGCGCCTGCGCGCGGGCGAGATCGTCGGCGAGGCGGCCGATTGCAGTTCCACCACGGTGCATTTCGCCAAACCCGAACCCGAGGAGCTGGACGCCTACATCGCGACGGGCGAGCCGTTGCAGGTGGCCGGATCCTTCACCCTGGACGGCCTCGGCGGCTGGTTCGTGGAGCGCATCGAGGGTGATCCGTCCAGCGTGATCGGGATCGGGCTACCGCTGGTTCGTCGACTGCTTGCCCAGGTGGACGTCGGGGCTACGCAGCTGTGGCGCGACCCGGCTCGTTGAGGTCGCCAGGCGCGGTTCCTCGGTGTCGTTCGCGACGCCGGGGATGCCATCGGTGGTCCGGGCCGCCGCGAGCAATTCCAGTCGCGCCACACATAATTCGGGTTCCACGAAGGGATGCAGCCGCACCGTGACGGTGTCGCGTGCGCCATTGTGGTCCAGCACCTCGCGCATGAGTCCCAAATGCACGCCGCAGACGACTTCGGAGTGGGTGCGCGCGAGTTCGCGCAGCGGGCACGCGGTGAGCCGAATGAGCGAATGCTCCTCGGTCTCCCCGGCGGGATCGCGTTCGGGTGCGAAACCGAGTTCGGAGGCGACGGTGACGGTGAGATCCCGTGCGTCCTCCAGTGTTTCGACCGGTTGGTCCACCGATTCCAGTTTGGAACCCCAGACCCGGCCCGCGGCAATGGCGGCGTCCGAGCGGCGGCGCGGATCGCTGCCGAGTTGATCGGCGAGCACCTGTGCCAATTCCTGATAGCCCACCGATCGCTGTACGGCGGTATATCCGATTCGCGGACGGCCGCGGCCGCGCGGGGGCTGTTGGAATTGGCGTACCAGTGATTCCCGGGTGAGCACATCCAAATGGAAACGCACCGTAGTCACATGTTGGCCGGTGACGCGGGCCAGTTCCTGTGCGTCGAGAGGCTCGCTGGCGCCACGTAGGATCGCGAGCAGACGTCGTCGCGGCCAAGAATCGGACATAGCTCACCCCTCCTCTCGAGAGACTTTATCGGATGAAGCTGCGCTTAATTCGCTCAATCATCCGATTCGTGATCTGAAACGAGTTTCGTTACCGCCACTTGCCTACGATCGGTGCTGAGATTCGAACTGCCGATACCCAACCCACCACGCGTGAAGGACCACACTGTGCCCGTTGCCCCGGATCCGCATCACTCGTTCGGTTCCTACGCACATCCTCACCGACTAGTAACCACAGAATGGCTGTCGGCAAACATCGGCGCGCCGGGACTCAAGATCATCGAGTCCAACGAGGACATATTGCTATACGACATCGGCCATGTCCCAGGGGCCATCAAGATCGATTGGCGAAACGAGTTGATCGATCCCCGAACTCGCGATGTCGTCGACGGTGAAACCTTTGCCGCGCTCATGCGTGCCAAAGGTATAGGCCGCGACGACACCGTGGTGCTCTACGGTGATCGCGCCAATGGCACCGCGGCCGCCGCCCTGTGGGTGATGGACCTCTTCGGACACGAGGATGTGCGCCTGTTGGACGGTGGCCGGGATGCCTGGATCTCCGAGGCCCGCGACACCACCTTCGAGGTCCCGTACCCGCTCGCGAGCGAATACCCGGTCCCCGCACGCGATGACAAGACCGCCCGCGCCTTCCGCTCCGACGTCATCGCGCACCTGGGCGCACCGCTGATCGACGCCCGCGTCTTCGAGGAGTACACCGGCGAACTCGTCGTACTGGACCGCCCCGAGGAGCAGGCGCTGCGCGCGGGGCACATCCCCACGGCCGTCAGCATCCCGTGGAGCGCTTCGGTCGCCCCGGACTCGCGTTTCCGGCCGCGCGCCGAACTCGACGTGATCTACGGCGCGGTGTCCGACGGCGTCGCCCCGATGGTCTACTCCCGCATCGGCCGCTGGTCGGCCCTCACCTGGTTCGTCCTGACCTACCTCGTCGGTGTGCAGGGCGTCCGCAATTACGACGGCTCCTGGACCGAATGGTCGAACGCGGTCGGCGCGCCCATCGTGACCGGCGAGGAGCCCGGCGCGCTGCCGGAGATCATCCGGCGCGACTGACAGTCCGGTGATCCCGCGCGGGCCGAACGGGCCGGTCGTGCGCGATCCGGGTGGAGGTAACCCCGGCCGCCCTATGCGCGAATAGTGATGCGAAGGTAGGTTCTTCCCCGAACATCCCGCGCAGATGTTCCGGCGGAAGCCCGGTGGCCCCGCGAGTACGGGGTTTCGGGGGCGAAACCCTGGAGCGTCACGAAAGTTGTGATTCTCACCCTTCGGGCCTACCCATGGGTAGCCCTAGCCCGGTTCGGCTGTTGTTGGCAGACTGCCTACACTGCCCAAGACGAAGTTATCTCCAGCACAGGAGGCTCAGTGCCCAACCATGCCAACGCGCAGATCACGAAGGTCCTCGTAGCCAATCGAGGCGAGATCGCCGTGCGCGTGATCAGGGCTGCCAAGGACGCGGGCATCGCCAGCGTCGCGGTGTACGCGGAACCGGACGCAGACGCGCCTTTCGTGAAGCTCGCCGATGAAGCTTTCGCGCTCGGTGGGCAGACCTCCGCCGAGTCGTACCTGGTCTTCGACAAGATCCTCGACGCCGCCGCCAAGGCCGGCGCGGACGCGATCCACCCCGGTTACGGCTTCCTCTCCGAGAACGCCGACTTCGCGCAGGCCGTGATCGATGCCGGTCTGATCTGGATCGGCCCGTCGCCGCAGTCCATTCGCGATCTGGGTGACAAGGTCACCGCCCGTCATATCGCGCAGCGCGCCGAGGCCCCCATGGCCGCGGGTACCAAGGATCCGGTCAAGAACGCCGACGAGGTCGTCGCGTTCGCCAAGGAGTACGGCGTTCCGGTCGCGATCAAGGCCGCCTTCGGTGGTGGCGGTCGCGGTATGAAGGTCGCCCAGACCATCGAGGAGATCCCGGAGCTGTTCGACTCCGCCACCCGTGAGGCCATCGCCGCCTTCGGTCGCGGTGAATGCTTCGTGGAGCAGTACCTGGACAAGGCCCGCCACGTCGAGGCGCAGGTGCTCGCCGACAAGCACGGCAATGTGATCGTGGTCGGCACCCGTGACTGCTCGCTGCAGCGTCGTTTCCAGAAGCTGGTCGAGGAAGCCCCCGCCCCGTTCCTGTCCGATGCCGTGCGCGAGAAGATCCATTCCTCCGCCAAGCGGATCTGCAAGGAAGCCGAGTACTACGGCGCCGGCACCGTGGAATATCTGGTGCAGGGCGAGACCGTGTCCTTCCTCGAGGTGAACACCCGCCTGCAGGTCGAGCACCCGGTCACCGAGGAGACCGCGGGCATCGACCTGGTGCGTCAGCAGTTCCGCATCGCCGAAGGCCATGAGCTGGAACTGAAGTCGGATCCGATCCCGCGCGGGCATTCGTTCGAATTCCGCATCAACGGTGAGGACGCGGGCCGCGGTTTCATGCCCGCCCCCGGCCCGGTCGTGGTCTACAAGGAGCCCGCGGGCCCCGGCGTGCGCGTGGATTCCGGTGTGGTCGAGGGTTCGGTCATCGGCGGTCAGTTCGACTCCATGCTGGCCAAGCTGATCGTCACCGGCGAGAACCGCGAGCAGGCGCTGCAGCGTGCCGCCCGCGCCCTGGCCGAGTACGAGATCGAGGGCCTGGCAACGGTGCTGCCGTTCCACCGCCACATTGTCGAGAACCCGGCGTTCATCGGCGACGGCACCAAGTTCGACGTCTACACCAAGTGGATCGAGAACGACTGGACCAACACCATCGAGCCGTACACCGGTGGCGTGCCGATCGAGGACGAGGACGAGGCTCCCCGTCAGAAGGTCGTCGTCGAGGTCGGCGGTCGTCGCCTCGAAGTGTCGCTGCCGGGCCAGTTCTCGGTCGGCGCGGCGCCTTCCACGAACGGCGCGGGCGTCATTCGCAAGAAGCCGAAGCCGCGCAAGCGTGGCGGCGCGGCCGGTGCGGGTGCTTCCGGTGATTCGGTTACCGCTCCGATGCAGGGCACCGTCGTCAAGGTCGCGGTCGAAGAGGGTCAGACCGTCGAGATCGGCGATCTGGTCGTGGTGCTCGAGGCCATGAAGATGGAGAACCCGGTCACCGCGCACAAGGCCGGTGTCATCACGGGCCTGTCGGTGGAGGCCGGTGCGGCTATCACCCAGGGCACCGTGCTCGCCGAGATCAAGTGATCTCCCGCCGGAACTGACCGTCCGGCAACAGCTTTCCCGTCCGGGCCGCTCACAGCTGTGAGCGGCCCGGACGTTTCTCCAGGTGTCGCGCTAAGGTCTTTGCATGGCTGAACCACCGGACATTCGTATCGGCACCGCGGAGCGGGAAGAGGCCATGAAGCGGCTGTCCGACAATTTCGCGGCGGGGCGGCTGAGCGTGGCCGAATTCGATGAGCGCAGCAGGATTGTCGCGGCCGCCATGACGCGTGGCGATCTGGAGCCGGTGTTCTCGGATCTGCCCGCGGTGGTGCTGGATAAGCCGGTTCCGGCCACGCGGGGATTGCGGTTCGGCGGGAATCTGCCGCAGCGGATCATGCCGGTGGTGCCGATTCTGGCGGTGATCCTGTTCTTCGTCACGCATCAGTGGTGGGTGTTCCTGTTGATTCCGGTCGCGGGTGCGCTGTTGTTCGGCGGTGGCAATCATGAGCGGCGCGGGCGCCGGGAGCGGAGGCGGGAGCGCTGATGGAACCCATCGAAATCAATGCGGGCAGTTGGTATTTGCGCGCACTGCGGGCCGATGAGCGCATCGACGATCGCCCCGCACTGGCCGACGGCGGCATCACCGATCCCGGCTACGTCGCCACGCGGACCGCGCAGTGGGCCGATGAGACGCACTACTCGTGGGCGGTATGCGTGCCGACCACCGCCGAGATGGTCGCCGAGATCGGCGTGACCCCGGGAGCCGACGGCACCGCCGCGATCACCGGCTGGGTGCGCGAGGGCTATCGCGAGGCCCTCGATGACGGTCTGGTCGCCGTGCACCGATTCACCTCCGGATTCCTCGGCCTGGAACCGGTCGCCGCGTCCTGAGATCCCGGCTCCGGACCGGCGATCGTGTCCGGTCCGGACAAATCCAGCACCCCTGAATCGCCAGCTCAGAGCCCTGTTACGGCGCTATCCGGGCCATAAATCATTGGTGCGCAGCCCTTTTCCACGAGACCCTGGAGTGGCATCCGAAGCCGACTACAGGGGAGCGGTTATGTGGGGCTGGAGTACACATCAGGCAGAACGCGCGGCGGTCTCGGCGGTCACGAGCTGGACCATCACCGAGCCGCGGCCGACCATCACCGAACACGAGATCCGGACCGAGACCCGGGGGATCGAGGACAGCGCACCCGCCGCGAACGGCGGGTGCGCTGCCGCGCTCACCGATGCCGAAATGCGCGTGGCGGACGCCCCGGCCGCCGGCCCGCGCATGCCGGTCGGGGGCTCGGGGGCCGTCGCACCCGGTGGAGTAGCCTCGCGGCATGGACAGGCCAGCCTTGGATATCGACCGACTGCGGAGCAGTCTCGCCGCCTCGCCGGAGGGGTCGTTCTTCACCGGGATCGACGTGGTCACCTCGACCGGGTCGACGAATGCGGACCTGGTTGCGCGTGCGGCCGATTCGACCATCGACCGGGTGGTGCTGATCGCCGAGGCGCAGGAGCGCGGCCGCGGCAGGCACGAACGGCAGTGGGTGAGCCCGCCGCGCGCGCAGATCGCCATGTCGGTCCTGGTGCGGGCACGCGGTATCGACCCTGAGGTCTTGGGCTGGCTGCCCCTGCTGACCGGGGTGGCCGTGGTGGACGCGGTGCGCGCGTCCACCGGGGTCAAGGCAATTCTGAAGTGGCCCAACGACATTCTGGTCGACGGCCGCAAACTGTCCGGCATTCTCGCCGAGATCGCCGCGGCGGGAACCGATCCCGCCATCGTGATCGGCGTCGGGTTGAACGTCAGCCTGACCGAGGCGGAATTGCCGGTGCCGCACGCGACTTCGCTACTGCTGTCCGGTGCGGGCGACGCCGACCGCACCGAACTGGCGGCGGCCATGCTGCGCGAGTTCGCGCGTCGCTTCACCGCTTGGGAGGCGGCAGGCTGGAACACCGCCGAACTTTCCGCCGAGTACCGGGATCGCTGCTCCACCATCGGATCTCAGGTCAAGGCCGAGATTCCGGGTGGTGAGGTGCTCACCGGCATCGCCACCGGTGTCGACGCGCACGGCCGCCTGTTGATCGGCGATCGCGCCGTCTCCGCCGGTGACGTCACTCACCTGCGCGCCGAATACTGAGCGCACCCCGTCATCGTGCGATGACGGGGTGTACGGGTATTCCGATGGGTGCTAGACGATTTCGGTGTTCGGCCTAGACGGTTTGGAGTTCGGCGCGGGCCGCTTCGCGGGCCAGCAGGCGGTCGCGCTGTTCCTCGAATTTGACCGTATCGGCTTCCAGTTTCCGCACGTACGCCGCCAGGATCTCCCGTGCTTTGTCGCCGCGCGGCCCGAAGTCGTTGCGCTCGAAGATATTCCAGTTCTTGAGCACCGGCTGCACTACCTCTTCCAGGTGCTGGCGCAGATCGTAGATGCCGTGCTTGGCCATCAGTACGCCGTTGCGCCGGAAGTTCGGCATGCCCGCGCCGGGCATGACGAAGTTGGTGAGCACCTTGGTGATCGCCTCCATGGCCTGATCGGGCGCCAGGTCCAGGCCCGCGCCGCAGAGGGTGCGGTAGAAGATCATGTGCAGGTTCTCGTCCGCGGCGATGCGCTGCAGCATGCGGTCGGCGATGGCGTCGTTGCATACGCGTCCGGTATTGCGATGCGAGATGCGGGTGGCCAATTCCTGGAACGTCACATACGCGACGTTCTCCAGGAACCCGCCCCAATCATCGGGTGACTGTGCGCCATTGGTCATGTGGATCATCCGGGCCTCTTCGAGCGCGACCGGATCGACGCCGCGGGTGACGATCAGATAGTCGCGGATGACGATGCCGTGCCGGTTCTCCTCGGCGGTCCAGCGGCCGACCCAGGTGCCCCACGCGCCGTCCTGGGAGAAGTTCTCGGCGATCTCGCGGTGGTAGGAGGGCAGGTTGTCCTCGGTGAGCAGGTTGGTGACCATGGCGATCTTGGCGACCTCGCTGAGTGAGGATTGCGAAGGGTCCCAGTCCTGTCCGCCCATGGCGGCGAAATTTCGGCCCTGATCCCACGGCACGTAGTCGTGCGGGTGCCAGTCCTTCGCCATGGACAGGTGGCGGTTCAGATTCTGCTCTGCCACCGGTTCGAGTTCTCGCAAGATTTGCAGCTGGGTCAACTCTCGGGTCACACACGCCTCCTGTGTCATGCGCCGGTTTTGAATGCGGCCGGAATGGTGTTGCGCGGGACAGCTCGACGAAAGGCAGATCTGAGTCGCCGATGCTACGCGGATGCCGCACGATTGTGCGCCAGACCGGTGTTCGGCGTGAGGCATTCTGTCATCTCCGCGGGATAGGGTGCTTACATGGGTTATCCAGAGGAAGCATTGGCGCCGGAGGAGCAGCTGGTGCTACATCGTCATCCGCATTGGAAGATGTTGTTCTGGCCCGCTGTAACTTTCATCCTGATCACCGCATTGGCCGGATTCGGGTTGGGCGTTGCCGCGCGCAATACCAATGACAACGTGGCGACCGGTCTGTTGATCGGCATCGGGGTGCTATGGCTGGTGATTGTGTTGTGGCGCAGCGTCATCCCGTTGATTCGCTGGAAGTCCACGCATTTCATCATCACCGACCGGCGGGTGCTGATCCGGCAGGGCGTGCTGACCCACACCGGTATCGACATTCCGATGAACCGCATCTCGAATGTGCAGTTCCGGCATAGGTTGTTCGATCGACTTCTGGGCACCGGCACGCTCATCATCGGGTCCGCGTCGGAGGATCCGCTGGAGTACGACGACATTCCGCATGTGCAGCAGGTGCACGCGCTGCTGTATCACCAAGTCTTCGATGTGGTGCAAAACGATCCGCGCAATCACGGTTCCCCGCCTGCCTACCCGTAGGCTTGCTCCGTGACCGCTGTACTGCTGGCCGAAGACGACGAGGCCATTGCCGCGCCGCTGTCGCGAGCGCTGGGGCGTGAGGGCTATGCGGTGACCGTGGAGAGCTACGGTCCCGCCGTATTGGAGCGCGCCCTCGAGGGCGGCCATGACCTGCTGATTCTCGATCTCGGACTACCCGGTATGGATGGTCTGGAGGTGTGCCGCCAGGTGCGGGCGCGCGGGGCGGATCTCGCGGTGCTGATGCTCACCGCGCGTACCGACGAGGTCGATTTCGTGGTCGGGCTGGACGCCGGCGCGGACGACTATGTCGGCAAACCCTTCCGGCTCGCCGAACTGCTCGCCCGGGTGCGAGCGCTGTTGCGGCGCAGCGGAATCGGGGACGAAACGGTCGAGGTGGGTGGAATCCGGCTCGAACCCGCCGCCCGCCGCGTACTCGTGAACGGCCTCGAGGTGAATCTGGCCAATAAGGAGTACGAACTGCTCAAGGTGCTCATCGACCGCGCCGGACAGGTGGTTTCGCGCGAGACCATTCTGCGTGAGGTGTGGGGTGACGCCGATCTGCGCGGCTCCAAAACCCTGGATATGCACATGTCCTGGTTGCGCCGCAAGATCGGTGACGAGGGACCGGTGGCGGAGCGCCGGATCGTGACGGTGCGCGGCGTAGGCTTCCGCTTCAACACCGATTAGCGGTTCCCGCGACCGGTTTTTCGTATGCTCCCCCCTGCGCCAGAGCGCGCGAGTCAGGTCGCGCCCAGGCGTACCCGCAGGTCCGTGCTGTGGCGTCGGCCGACGCCGTGGCGTATCCGTATCGAACGCCGAGCGAAGCGAGGCATCTCGACGATGAGACGCAGAATCCTGCTGTCGATGGTGGCCGCGCTCACCCTCACCACACTGGTTCTCGGTGTGCCACTGGCCTTCACGGCGTGGCAGTGGGTGGAGGACATCTCGCGCAATGAACTGCGCAATCGCCTCGATCGGATCGCGGTGGAGGTGGTGGCGCAGGAGCGCGATGACGGCCTGGTGCACGGGGAGCTGGATCTGCGGTCGGTGCGGCCGTTGATTCCGCCGGACGGGCGGCTCACCATCGTGTATCCGACGCCGCAGGACAATGCCTCGCGCATCGATGTGGGGGCGGATCAGGTGCGGGATCCGCTGGCCGAATCCCTGGCCATGGGCACCTCCGGATCGCTGCGGCTGGAAACCCCTGCCGCGCCGATGCATTCGATGCAGCGGCAGGCACTGGGCGCGGTCGCGGCGCTGGTGCTGATCTCGCTCGGCGCGGGCATCGCGGTGGCGGTGGTGACCGCGCGCCGGGTGGCGGATCCGCTGCGCGATGTGGCGGCGCGGGCCGCGCGCCTCGCGATGGGCGATTTCCGCGCGGATTCGCGGCGGCACGGGATTACCGAACTCGATCGCGTATCGGACGTATTGGACTCCGCGACAGTCGAAATCGCGGGGCGGCTGCAACGTGAGCACGCGCTCGTCGCCGATGTGTCGCATCAGCTGCGCAGTCGCCTCACCGCCGTGCGGCTGCGGCTGGACGAACTCTCCACCCATGACGATCCCGCCGTCGTGCACGAGGCGGAAGAGGCCATGGCACAGGTGGATCGGCTCACCGACGCCATCGACGAGTTGGTGCGCGCCTCCCGGGACGAAGGCGCGGCGGATCGCGATCCGGTGCCGGTCGTCGCGGAACTCCGTGGGGTGGTGGCGGAATGGCGGCACCCCTTCGCGGAAGCGGGCCGCAAACTGGTGCTGCTCGGCGACCCCACCCTGCGCGCCCCCGTCACCGGTTCCCGCCTGCGTGAAGCGGTCGCGGTGCTGGTCGACAACGCCCTCATGCACGGCGGGGGGACCTGCACGGTCTCGGTCCGCACGGTTACCGGCGGTCTGGCCTCCCGTGAACCCCTCGTCGTGGTCGAGGTGGCCGACGAAGGCGACGGCGTCCGAGATGAATTGGCCCCGCACATCTTCGACCGCGGCTTCTCGGCCGCGGGCTCCACCGGTGTCGGCCTGGCCCTCGCCCGTGCCCTCATCGAGGCCGACGGCGGACGCATGGAACTCCAGCGCCGCCGCCCGGCCCTGTTCGCCGTATTCCTCGGCTCCAGCGGCGGTTCCCCCCGCCCGGCCCCGAACGGTCCTGTCACCGAACCACGTTGATGACGCTCGTTTCCGGCTCGCCTCGGCGACGTCCACCCCGTCATTCCGGCGCGCCAACACCGTGCCGGGATGATGTCGCGTTCTCTATCGATTCCCTAACCATTCGCTAGCCGGGGCTGAGAACTTGCTCCATACCTTCGGATTCGTCAGACAGACCGGCGAGAGATCGTCGACGAACCGAAGGAGTTGCCATGCAGAAGACCACAGTTCGCCGCGGCGCGATCGCGGGCGGAATCGCGGGTGTCGCCGTGCTCGCTGCCCTGTTGGCCCCGGCGGTCGCCAATGCCGCCGAGCCGGACGCGACCGGTGGCGAGGTGGCTCGCCCCAGCGTGGTGATCCCGGTGGATCCGAATGTGCAGTACCCGTCCGACCCGTCCGAGACCGTCCTGGTGACCAAGGACGAGGACGGCAATGTCACCGTGCAGCGCGGCCGTCCGGGCCAGCTGCCGCCCGGCGCGATTCCGGCGACCCCGCTGGAGCCCGGTCAGCACGGCGTCACCATCGTCCCGCGCGATACCTATCCCGCCGCGCCGGTCGTCCCGGCGCTGCCCGCTCCGTCCACCGGCAGCGCGGGCTGATCCGTTCCCGGCGCGCGGCCGAGCTGTCCGCGCGCCGGACCCATGGCGCTGCCGCATGGCGTGCGCGGCGGAGATATCCACCGATCAATGGGAGATTCGGCCGAATTGTCGTACGGAAGCGCGGGGAGTGACCACTGGTCCGGGGCGATTCGCCCGGTGAGCGAAGAGCGTGAATTGGTGGCGCGGCTCGGCGGTTCGCTCACAGTTTCCGCACGGGTGGCGTCAGTAGGGTCTGGGCTGTGAGTGGTCCGCTGATTCTGGTTGTGGACGATGACGCGCGGGTGCTGGCGTCGGTGGCGCGGGGGCTGCGGCTGTCCGGGTTCGAGGTCGAGACCGCCGCGGACGGGGCCGCCGCGCTGGCGCGCATCACCGCGAGCGCGCCGCAGGGGATGGTGCTGGATCTGAATATGCCGCTGCTGGACGGCGTGCAGGTGGTGACGGCGCTGCGGTCGTTCGGGAACGATATTCCGATCTGCGTGCTGAGTGCGCGGGCGGAGGTGACCGATCGGATCGGTGCGCTGGAGGCCGGGGCCGACGACTATCTGACCAAGCCGTTCGACCTCGGCGAACTGGTCGCCCGGTTGCGGGCCATGCTGCGCCGCGCCCCCGCGCCCGCGCCCGAGGCGGATCGAATCACGGTGGGCCCCCTCAGTATTCAGCCGAGCGCCCGCCGCGCGTACGCCAATGACGCCCGCCTGGATCTCACCAAACGTGAATTCGATCTGCTCGCCGCCCTGGCCGCCGCCCCCGGCCAGGTCTTCACCCGCGCCCAGCTGCTGGATCGCGTCTGGGGCTACGACTTCGAAACCCAGACGAAAGTGGTCGACGTGTTCGTCTCCTACCTGCGCCGCAAAATCGAATCCACCGGCAGCCCGCGCCTCATCCACACCGTCCGCGGCGTCGGCTTCGTCCTGCGAGACGACGCATGAGGCAGGCAGGTCGTGATTCGGGCGCGGCATTGCTTCCGGGGTGCGCGGGTGGGGATCGGACCCCACGGCTCGCGGTGCGCCTCGGCGGTGCGGCATGAGGTGGGGATCGCCGCTGCGCCGACCGTTATCGCTGCGCACTCGCGTCGCACTGGCCAGCGCCGCGACGGCGGCCGTGGTGGTGGCGGTGATGAGCACGGTGTTGTTCGCGGTGGCGAGCAGTGATGCCAAGACGCAGGTGGGATCGGTGGTGGATGCGATCGCGCTGTCTCCGGCGCAGCCGCTGCCCGCGTTGCCGACGGATCCGAGCGCACCGCTGGTCACGACCGATGTGCCGGGCGCGCATGCGCTGCCGCAGCCCGCGACGCCCGGTCCGGAGCTGTATCTGCAACGCGGCCCCGATGCGGATTCCTCGACCGCGGTGGAGTTCGCGCGCACCTTCCCGGTGGCGGGCAAGACCGTCGTCGTGGCCGTACCCCGCACCGTCGCAACGGATTCCGCGACCAAGCAGCGCACCCGGATCATCGGTATCGGGGTGGCGGCGACCGCGCTGGCCGCCCTGCTCGGCTGGTATTTCGCCTCGCGCGCGGTGGCCCCGCTGCGCCGTCTCACCGCCGAGACGGCCGGGCTGGGGGATCGGCTGGCATTGGAGCCGCCCAAGCGCCCGGTGGCAAGTGAGACAAGGGAATTGGCCGATGCCATGAACACCATGCTGGACCGGATCGCGGTCGAGCGGCGGCACACCAGCGAAGCCCTGGTCACCGCAAGGGATTTCGCGGCGACGGCCGCGCATGAACTGCGCACCCCGTTGACCGCCATGCGCACCGATCTGCAGGTGCTGCGCACCATATCGCTCTCGGAGGCCGAGCGCACCGAGATCCTGGATGAGGTGCTCGCCGGTCAAACCGCGATCGAGGCGACCCTGCATGCCTTGGAGCGCTTGGCCGTCGGCGATCTGACCACCGAATCCGATTGGGAGGACGTGGATCTGGGCCAGCTCATCGATCAGGTGGTCGATGACGCCGTGCACATGCATCCGGGCGTCGCCATCGAAACCGAAGGCGTGGAACCCATTCGCCTGCGCGGGCTGGCGGCGGGTCTGCGCTCGGTGCTCGAGAACGCCATCACCAATGCCGTCCGGCACGGCTCCGCCACCAGAATCGACATAGCCGCTCGCGGCAGTGACGGCATCGCCACCCTCACCATCGATGATGACGGCACCGGTGTCCCCGAGTCCGAACGCGAGCGGGTCTTCGAGCGTTTCCAGCGTGCCAGCCCCAACTCCGGAAGCGGCCTGGGCCTGGCCCTGGTGGCCCAGCAGGCCCGCTTGCACGGTGGCGCAGCCACTCTCGCCGACAGCCCGCTGGGCGGTGCCCGCCTGACCGTCACGCTGGTCGTGGATCGAGGTTGACGCGGGCCGGGCATGGCTCTCGGCGCGGCGGGCCCCGACACCCCCGAATATGACGGCGGCCCACAACCGAAAGGTTGTGGGCCGCTATCTTTTCAGGCTCTAACTATGTCCGAGTTGTTCCTCGTTGACCAGATCCTCGAACTCTTCCTCGAGTTCTTTCATTTCATCCGGAAATACCCAGCGCCGCATGGCCCAGAATCGGAATGCCATCTGCAGCAGATTTCCGATGATGAACGCGCTGAAGAAGTCGGCGATGTTCTCGACGGTGAAGCTGACGTTCGGCTGGCGCAGGTCGAACACGTAGCTGGAGATGTACAGCGGCAGGCTGGCCAGCAGCACCCCGATGCCGCTGACCGCGAAGAACAGCAGCGCCTCGTGGTGCTTCTCGCGCCCGCCGCGCTTGTCGAAGGTCCATTCGCGGTTGAGGATGTACGACACGATGACCGCGATGGTGCCCGACAGGATGCGGGCGATCGTCGGCTTGGTGTCCAGTACGGTCCACTTCAGCAGGTAGAAAATCCCGATATCGATAACGAAGGTCGTCGCCCCGACAATCGCGAACTTCAGCAGTTCGGAATGGCGGTCGGCGAGGTCCCGCAGCGGTGTGGGCAGGACGTTTATGACCTTGTCGACAAATGACACCAGCCGAGTCTACGTCGCTTACCGACTCGGAGAGCAACCCGCGGGTTGTAGGGGGTCGGTGCCATGACAACATTGACGAACGTGAGCGCACGTTCCTTCGATTCCTCCGCGATGCCCACCGTCACCATGATCGGTGGCGGTCAGCTCGCGCGCATGACCCATCAGGCGGCCATCGCGCTCGGGCAGCGGCTGCGCGTGCTGGCCGAGCGGCCGGATGATCCGGCGGCGCAGGTCACCCCCGATGTGGTGTTCGGCAGCCATCAGGATCTGGCGGCGCTGCGTAAGGCGGCCGTCGGCTCGAACGCGGTGACCTTCGATCACGAGGGTGTGCCGACCGAGCATCTTCAGGCGCTGATCGCCGAGGGCGTGAATGTGCAGCCGCCGCCGAGCGCGCTGATCTTCGCGCAGGACAAGCTGATCATGCGCCGCAAGCTGGCCGAGCTGGGTCTGCCGATTCCGGCGTTCACCGAGGTGAGATCGGTCACGGACGCGGTCGAGTTCGGTGACGCGAACGGCTGGCCGTTCGTGCTCAAGGCGGTGCGCGGCGGTTATGACGGCCGCGGCGTGTGGATGCCCGCCGATGCCGCAGAGACCGAGCGCATTGTCAACGATCAACTGGCGCATGGTGTTTCGTTGCTGGCCGAGGCCAAGGTGGATCTCGCCCGCGAACTGTCGGCCATGGTGGCGCGGTCCCCGTTCGGTCAGGCGGCGGCCTGGCCGGTGGTGGAGACCGTGCAGCGCAATGGCCAGTGCGCCGTGGTGATCGCCCCCGCGCCCGCCCTGCCCGAACAGCGCGCGACCGAAGCCGGTGCCCTGGCGCTGCGCCTGGCGGCCGAACTCGGCGTCACCGGGGTGATGGCCGTGGAGCTGTTCGAAACGCACTCCGGTGAGCTGCTGGTGAACGAGCTGGCGATGCGCCCGCACAATTCCGGCCACTGGGGTATGGACGGCGCGTGCACCGGTCAGTTCGAACAGCATTTGCGCGCGGTGCTGGATTACCCGCTGGGTTCCACCGCGCCGCTGGCTCCGGTGACTGTGATGGCGAATATTCTCGGCGCGGCCGAATCCCCGGCGATGTCCATGGACGAGCGCCTGCATCATCTGGCCGCGCGCCTGCCGGAGGCGAAGGTGCACCTGTACGGCAAGGGTGAGCGCCCCGATCGCAAGATCGGCCACATCAATATCCTCGGCGACGATGTCGCCGTCACCCGCGAGAAAGCGGAGCGCGCGGCGCATTGGATGTCGCACGCGATTTGGACCGACGGATGGGATCCGCATCATGACTGAGACCGCACAGGTTGGCCTGATCATGGGCAGCGACTCCGACTGGCCCACCATGGTCGCCGCCGCGGAAGCCTTGGCGGAGTTCGGTATTCGCTTCGAGGTCGGCGTGGTCTCGGCGCACCGCACCCCGCAGCGCATGCTCGACTACGCCAGGGAGGCCGCCGGTCGCGGTCTCCAGGTGATCATCGCGGGCGCGGGCGGCGCGGCGCATCTGCCGGGCATGGTCGCCTCGGCGACCCCGCTTCCGGTGATCGGCGTCCCGGTTCCGCTCAAGCACCTCGACGGTATGGATTCGCTGCTCTCGATCGTGCAGATGCCCGGCGGCGTCCCGGTCGCGACGGTCTCCATCGGCGGCGCGCGCAATGCGGGCCTGCTGGCCGTGCGCATTCTGGCCGCCTCGAATCCCGAACTCCGCGGGCGGATGGAGCGGTTCCAGGCCGATCTGGAGAAGATGGTCCTGGAAAAGGATCAGGCCCTGCGAACCCAGCTGCTGGGCTGACCGAATCCGTGCGCCCACCCGGCTACGGTGGGCAGGTGGCCCCCGACGACGCTACTGCCAGACGCCTGACGGTTGTCGATCATGCCCTGCGGTTGTTCGCCGAAAAGGGTTATGAGGCAACCACTGTCGATGAGATAGCGGATGCGGCCGGTATTTCGCGGCGCACCTTCTTCCGGCAGTTCCGGTCGAAGGAGGATGTGGTCTTCGCGGACCACGAATCGCAGCTGGCGCAGGCCCGGGCGTATCTGGATGCCGCGCACGGCGATCCGTGGGACGCGGTGCTCGAAGCCGTGATCGCGGTGTTCGAAAGGTTCACGCAGTGGCGGGAATTGGCGGCGCGGCGGTATCGGGTGGTGCGGCAGGTGCCGACACTGCGCGAGCGCGAGATCGTCACCGTTTTCCGCTATGAGCGATTGTTCACCGACTATCTGCGCGCGCGGTTGCGCGGCGAGTCGGATCTGGCCCTGGTGCAGTTCACGGCGGCGGTGACCGCCACGCACAACTATCTGCTGCGGCGCATGGTGCGCGGCGAGTCCGATGCGAGTCCGGCGGATCTGCGCGCGGCGCTGGCCACGGTGCCGCGCGGTGATGCCGTGCGTCCGGCGGGTGTGGAATCGGATCAACTGGTGGTCGCGGTGTTCCCGCGCGATATGCCGTCCCGGCAGGTCGCCGATCTTCTGCGGCGTCGTCTCGATACGCTGTGACCGGTGCGCAGTGGCGTAAATGACACTGCGTGCCAGGGTTTGGTAGGGAACTAAGCGCACGTGGCCGCGATATCGCGGCGTATACTTTGCTTTGAATGGCACTGAGTGCCGAGACGCTGGGAAGGTTGGGCTTCCAGCGGCGATCCGATCCGAACGACCAGGAGACGAATCCATGGCGGGCAATCCCGATTTCGATCTGTTCAAGCTCGAGGACTTCCACGATGAGCTGCGCGGCGCGATCCGCGCGCTGTCGGAGAAGGAGATCGCCCCGTACGCGAAGGACGTCGACGGCAACTCCCGCTTCCCGGAGGAGGCGCTGACCGCGCTCAACGCCGCCGGGTTCAACGCGGTGCACGTGCCGGACGCCTACGGCGGCCAGGGCGCGGACTCCGTGGCCACCTGCATCGTGATCGAAGAGGTCGCCCGCGTCTGCGGTTCCTCCTCGCTCATCCCCGCGGTCAACAAGCTCGGCACCATGGGCCTGATCCTGCAGGGCTCGGAGGAGCTCAAGCAGCAGGTGCTGCCGACCATCGTGAACGGCGGCATGGCCTCCTACGCGCTGTCCGAGCGTGAGGCCGGCTCCGACGCCGCCTCCATGCGCACCCGCGCCAAGGCGGACGGCGACGGCTGGATCATCAACGGCTCCAAGTGCTGGATCACCAACGGCGGCAAGTCCGATTGGTACACCGTCATGGCCGTCACCGATGCCGATAAGGGCGCCAACGGCATCTCCGCGTTCATGGTGCACAAGGATGACGAGGGCTTCGTCGTCGGCCCGCTGGAGCACAAGCTGGGCATCAAGGGTTCGCCCACCGCCGAGCTGTACTTCGAGAACTGCAAGGTTCCGGGCGATCGCATCATCGGCGAGCCCGGCACCGGTTTCAAGACCGCGCTGCAGACCCTGGATCACACCCGCCCGACCATCGGCGCGCAGGCCGTCGGCCTGGCCCAGGGCGCGCTGGACGCGGCCATCGCGTACACCAAGGACCGCAAGCAGTTCGGCAAGGCCATCGCGGACTTCCAGAACACCCAGTTCATGCTCGCCGATATGGCGATGAAGGTCGAGGCCGCGCGCCTGATGGTCTACACCTCGGCCGCGCGCGCCGAGCGTGGCGAGAAGAACCTCGGTTTCATCTCCGCCGCCGCCAAGTGCTTCGCCTCCGATGTGGCCATGGAGGTCACCACCAATGCCGTGCAGCTGTTCGGCGGTGCGGGCTACACCACCGATTTCCCGGTGGAGCGCATGATGCGTGATGCCAAGATCACCCAGATCTACGAGGGCACCAACCAGATTCAGCGTCTGGTGATGTCGCGTCAGATCCTGCGCTGATCGCGGCGTCGCTCACCACCTTCCGGAGGCGGTACCGAGTGCTACTCGGTACCGCCTCCGGTTTTCCGGACTGCGGTTCGGCGCGCCGCGGAAATACGAAACCTGTTCCGGCCGTTCATGATCACTCCGGCGGTTTCCTGGCACAGTCCGATTGGCAGATCGAGGTCGAGGTGATTGCCATGGTGCATTCGAACTGAAAGAGACTGGTCTTTCGTCTTTCTCGCGGCAGCGGTGGGACATCGGCGCGTTTGCGCGTGTCCGATGTCCGGGTTGCCCCCAATTCCCGGGTGTCACAAGGGTTTGGCCTCGAACGTTGTGTGTTGGTTTGGGAAATAAGAGGTTTCAAGACTGTTCGAAGTGGGAAAGCGGGGGCACTATGGAGCCATGGCCGGAGTCGAAATCACCGACACCTTCGTCCGGCGGACCCTCGCGGACGGACGGGTGGAGGAAGTCGCGTGGCGGGAGCTGGCGGAGGTGCGCATTATCACCACGGCCGATGGGCCGTTCGCCGAAGATGTTTTCTTCGTGCTGATCGGGGCCACCGGTAAGGGATGCGTGGTACCGCATTCCGCCGCCGACACCGCGTTCCTGGCGCGATTGCAGCGGCTACCCGGCTTCGACAACGAGAAGGTCGTCGAAGCCATGGTGAGCACCGGGGATCGGCAGTTCCTGGTGTGGCGGGCGCAGCGACCCGAGGGTAATCGGTCGAATTAGCCGACCAGATCGGCGTATTCGGGGTGCGAGCCGATGTACTTCTCCACGTACCAGCAGGTCGGGATGATCGAGAACCCCTGGGCGCGTGCGTCGTTCAACGCGAACTCGACCACCTGCGCGGCCACGCCGCGGCCCCGGAACTCCGGGAAGGTGAGGGTGTGCTGGATGTCGAGGGTCTTCTTGTCGCCGTCCACGCGCTCGGCGTAGTCGGCGTAGCCCGCGAGGGTGTCATCGAGGTAGATCTCGTAGCGGGTGTCGTCGACATTGTGTTCCAGCCGGGTACTCATGGTCGGTGAAAACTCCCTCGCGCGGCGGATTGTTCCGGGCGGCAGGTCAGATGACCGCGCCCGGATTCAGTATCCCGTGCGGATCCAGGGCGTCCTTGACCCGGCGCGTGAGCGCCATCACATCCGGGCCGAGCTGATCGGGCAGCCACGCCTTCTTCAGCCGTCCCACCCCGTGTTCCCCGGTGATGGTGCCGCCCAGTCCGATCGCCAGATCCATGATCTCGCCGAACGCCAGGTGCGCGCGCTCGGACTCGGCCGGATCATTCGGATCGTGCACGATCAGCGGGTGGGTGTTGCCGTCGCCCGCGTGCGCGATCACCGAGATGAGCACCCGGCGTTCGCGCGCGATATCGGCGATGCCGTGCACCAGATCGCCGAGCCGGGGCAGCGGCACCCCGACATCCTCGAGCAGTAGCGGGCCCTTGCGCTCCACCGCGGGAATCGCGAATCGCCGTGCGGCGCAGAAGGCTTCGCCCTCATCGGGATCATCGGTGCGGAAAGCCTCGCTCGCCCCGGCCTTTTCGCAGGCGGCGAGCATGATGTCGGCCTCGTGCCCGGCGTATTCGCCCGGCGCGTCCGACCGCGCCACCAGCAGCCCGGCGGCGGTGCGATCGAGGCCCATGCGCAATTCGTCCTCGACCGCGTTGATGGCGACCGAATCCATGAACTCCAGCATGGAAGGCCGCAGCGCCCCGGTGATGGCGAGAATCGCCTCCATCGCCCCGCCGAGCGTCGGGAAGCTCGCGACCACCGTCGACTGCGGCGGCTGTGCGGGCAGCAGCCGCAATGTGAGTTCGGTGATGATGCCGAGCGTCCCCTCACTGCCCACGAACAGTTTGGTGAGCGAGAGCCCCGCCGAATCCTTGAGCCGCGGCCCGCCCAGCCGCACCGCGGTGCCGTCCGCGAGCACGACCTCCATACCGAGCACGTAATCGGTGGTGACGCCGTACTTCACGCAGCAGAGCCCGCCCGCGTTGGTGGCCGCGTTACCGCCGATGGAACAGATCTCGAACGACGACGGATCCGGCGGATACCACAGCCCCTGTTCCGCGACAGCCCTTTTCACCTCGGCGTTCAACAGCCCCGGCTGTACGACAGCGGTGCGGGTGACCGGGTCGACGCTGATCTCGCGCATCTTCTCGGTGCTCAGCACCAGCGCCCCGGCCTGTGCGGTAGCACCGCCGGAGAGTCCGGTGCCCGCGCCGCGCGGCACGATCGGCACCCGATGCTCATGCGCCCAGCGCACCACCGCCGAGACCTGTGCGGTGGTGGTGGGCCGCACCAGGGCGAGCGCGAGCGCGGCGTCCGGATCCAGGGCTCGATCCTGGCGATAGGCCCCGAGTACATCGGGATCGGTGACGAGCATGCCGTCCGGCAGTTGGGCGCGCAGGGTGTCGAGAGCTGTGTGCTGATCCACAGTTGAAAACTACGTGATATGCCCATAAATCGGGCGCGTGTCCGATTGGTCGCAATTCCTGGCATTGTTTACCGAGTGTTCTCCGTGTCGGGGTGCCCCGGTGATTGCCGCGCACACTCTGATCGGCCAGCATGCGAACTCATGCCGTCCACACCGCTCAATCCCGCCGGTGACGTTCCAGATACCGGTATCCCCGCGCGGCTCGCCGCCCAGATGACCATGGCCGAGCAGCATGACTGGCATCGCGCCTATCTGCGCCGCCATGCGGTCTCGCGCCGGAACTTCCTGCTCGGCTCCGCGGCGGCCGCGGCGGTGGCCGGGGTGGGCGCCTCACCGTTCGCCGCCCGCGCCTACGCCGATGACGCCCCGCTGGGCGTGGCCGGTCGCCACGTCGGCTTCGGCGCGGATTCGGCGTCGCAGCTGCGCTTTTCGGCCCAGCTGTCCCGAAATCCGGGTTCTGCCAGGGTATTCCTGGATCACGGCCCCACGCCCGCGCTGGGCGGCACCGTCGAGGCCGAGGTGCGCAACCTGGTGACCCAGATCCCCAGCGCCGACGGGGGAGTCCTTGCGGCGGAACAGTTCTACGTGCACGCTCCGCTGGACGGCCTGCCCGGCCGGCTGCCGCGGTTCTACCGCTGGCGCAGCTCCGACGGTTTCGCGGGCGATGTCCGCTCGGCGTCCACCGCCATGCCGACCGCGCGCGCGGCGGTGCTGCCCTTCCGTTTCACCATGATGGGCGATCAGGGTGCGGACGACACCCCGGGCCGGCCCGCGGGTCTGGCTCCGGGCGACTACGACGATATGTACTACAAGCCGGACAATGAGCCGGGCGTCCGGCACACCGAGAACGTCATGCGCCAAATCGTCGCCGCCCGACCGGATTTCCATGTGCTGGCCGGTGATATCGCCTACGCCGATCCCTCGGGCGCGGGTAAGAGCCCGCAGTACGTGGCTTCCGGCGGCACCCCGGCGAACGGTTTCGACAAGTTCAATCCCTACGTCTGGGATGTGTATTTCGGCGCGATCGAATCCAGCGCCTCGACCACCCCGTGGATGTTCGCCACCGGCAACCACGATATGGAAGCCGCGTACAACACCCATGGCTACGGCGGACACCTTGCGCGCCTTGACTTCCCGGGCAATGGCCCGGCGGGCTGCCCGTCCGCGTACTCCTTCACCTACGGCAATGTCGCGGTGCTGTCGCTGGACGCCAATGACGTCTCCTACGAGATCGGCGCGAACACCGGCTACTCCGGCGGAGCCCAGAACAGCTGGGTGGAAAGCACTCTCGCGCGTTACCGCTCGAATCCGGATATCGATTTCATCGTCTGCTTCTTCCATCACTGCGCCTACTCCACCACCGATTCACACGCCAGCGACGGCGGTGTGCGCGCCGCCTGGTGCGCGCTGTTCGACCGCTATCAGGTGGATCTCGTTCTCCAGGGCCACAATCACGTCTTCGAGCGCACCGACCCGATCCGCGGCGGTGTGCCCGGCAAGGCGGCGGGTGACAACTCGATCGTCTACCCGGACACCGACGGCACCGTCTACTACACCGTCGGTGGCGGCGGCCGCCCGCGCTACGGCTTCCAGCCCGGCTCGCAGGAGAGCTACCGCGGCCACGAGCTGCCCGACACCGCCGTCCCGAACAGCTACGTCTGGAACTCCGGCGGCGCCAAGACCGACGAAGCCGCCCCCTGGTCGCGGGTGCGCTTCCGCAACTACTCCTTCATCCGAGTCGACGTCCGCCCCGGCTTCTTCTCCAGCGAAATGGACGTGATCGCCGTCGACGAATACGGCCGCGAATTCGACAAGGTCACCTACCGCCGCCAGGTCCGCGGCTAGATCGCGGGACGAGAAATAAAGCAGGGCACGGCATTCGAGCGAATGCCGTGCCCTTATCCTCGTGCGGACGATTCAGCGTGTGGCCGTACGCGGCAGTGTGAATGCCGCCGCCAGCACCACCGCCACGATTCCCAGTGCGGCCAGCGCCGCGATCTCCATGGCGTGCACGAAGCTGCCGAGATCATGTGCCCCGCCGAGCGCGCTGAAGAAGATGGTGCCCAGAACCGTTGCGCCGATGGCGTTTCCGAACTGCTGCGCGGTGGTGAGCACCCCCGCCGCCATTCCGGCCTGATGCGCCGGAATCCCTGCGGACAGCACCGCGCCGATGGCCGATGGAATGGTCATCCCATTGCCGATGCCGACCAGCACCATGCCCGGAATCAAAGTCGGTGCGGTGATGGACGATCCGTACCAGCCCAGCACGCCGACGGTGATCGCCAGCCCGGTGAAGCTGATGCCCGTGCCCAGCACCATCACCCGATTGCCGATTCGCTCGGCCACCTTGCGGGCGAATAGCGAACTGGTGGCGAAGGCGATTCCCAGGGGTGCGAAGGTGAGTCCGGCCGCGAGCGGTGACATGCCGAGCCCGTTCTGCAGCAGCAGCGTCAGGCAGAGCATGAATCCCGCGAAGAACGCCAGGTAGCCGCCGGAGATCACCATGCCCGCCGCGAACACCCGCTCCCGGATGAGCGCGGTGTCGAGCACCGGCTGTCCGCCGCGCCGTGTGAGCGCCGCCTCGTACCGCAGGGTCAGCAGCAGTACCGGCAGGGCCGCCGCCATGGACACCCAGGTCCACACCGGCCACCCTTCGGGCCGTCCCAGTGTGACCGGCACCAGCACCAGTGCGAGCGCCGCCGAGATCCCCAGTGCGCCAACCGGATCCAGCCGCGGGCGATGGGTCTGCTCATGCCGGGGCAGCCACCGCGCCGCCAGCAGCGCCGCGATCACCCCGATCGGCAGGTTGATGAAGAAGATGGTCCGCCACCCCCACCCGAACAGGTCGAGGTCGAGCAGCACCCCGCCCAGCACCTGCCCGGACACCGCGCCCAGTCCGACGGTCGCCCCGAACGCCGCCATCGCCTTGGCGCGTTCGGCGGGCGGGAACATGGTGTTGATCAGCGCCAGCATCTGCGGCACCATCGCGGCGGCCGTAATCCCCTGCAGCACCCGGAATCCCACCAGGGACCAGGCGCTCCAGGCGAGTCCGCACAGCAGCGAGGCGGCGGCGAACGCGAGCATCCCGATGACGAACATGCGCCGATGCCCGTACAGATCACCGAACCGCCCGCCGGTGATGAGCCCGCTGGCGTAGGCGAACCCGTAACCGCCCACCACCAGTTCGAGCGCGGCCTCCCCCGCGTGCAGATCGTGCTGCAGCGATGACGCCGCCACATTGATGACGAAGTAGTCGAACATGGCCATGAACATGGCCGTGAGGATCACCGGCAGCACCCGCCACCGCTTCGGGAACGGCCCGGGCGGTGCGGAAATGGCTGCGGTGGAACGGCTTTCGAGAATAGTCACGTCGTTCTCCCGAACGTGGAGCAAGGACCGGATCTGATAACCAACTGGTTAGTTGAAAGTAATCCCTCGCCCGCGACCCTGTCAACTACTTAGTTGGTTACCATTGATGCCATGGCAGCTGTCAGGGATCCCGAGGCGACGAAGGCGCGGATCTTCGCTGCCGCCACCGATGAGTTCGCCGCGCACGGCATCGCCGGGGCCCGGGTCGATCGGATCGCCCGCAATGCCAAGGCCAATAAACAGCTCATCTACGCCTACTTCGGCGACAAGGAACTGCTGTTCCGGCAGGTGCTGGAGAAGACCATGCTGGATGTCGCGGCCTCGGTCACCACCGATATCGAGGATCTGGACACCTGGATCGATCAGCATCTGGACTATCACCGCGAGCATCCCGAACTGCTGCGCCTGCTCATGTGGGAGGCGCTGGAGCTGGGCGCGGAGAACGCCTCGGCGGGTGAGCTGCGCTGCGGCCGCTATCTGGAGAAGCGCACCAAGGTCGAAGTGGCGCAGGAGAAGGGGCTGATCCGCAAGGATATGCCGTCCGGTCACGTCATCATGCTGTTGATGAGCATGATCAACTATCCGCTCGCGGTCCCGCAGGTCGCCGAGTTCTCGCTCGGCGAGCACAGCGATCCGGAGTTGGTGCGCAAGTGGACCAAGGACGCGATTCGCCGCGTGGTCGCCCCGCAACCGGATGCCGCCGCCCCCGACGCGAGCTCCTGACCGGTCGGTCCCGGCGCGGTCACCGCACCGCAGTACAGTGTCGCCGTGCCCGATCCCAAGCTCGAAATCCAAATGCTGCACGACCGCGTCATGGTCAAGCTCAACCAGGACGCGGGCGAGCGTCGCAGCAGCGGGGGCATTCTCATTCCGGCGACCGCCCAGGTGGCCAAGCGGCTGTCCTGGGGTGAGGTGTGCGGTGTCGGCTCACACGTGCGCGCCATCAAGGTCGGCGATCAGGTGCTCTTCAGCGCCGACGACCAGTACGAGGTCGAGATCCAGGCGCAGGCGTATTACGTACTGCGCGAACGCGATATCCACGCGGTCGCGAACGAGCAGGCCGAACACGGCACCGGCCTGTACCTCTGATCCAAGGCCGGGCCCGGAAACGGCAACGGCCCGTGCCGTTTAGGGACACGGGCCGGTGAGCTCAGAGCGTCTTCACCGTGCCGCCGTCGATGACGAAGTCCGCGCCCATGATGTTCCCGGCCTGTTCCGAGGCCAGGAACGTCACCAGCGCCGCCACCTCGCCGGGTTCGGAGATGCGCCCGGAGGCGATACCGAACTGTGCGGGGATCGCGTCCAGGAACTGTTCCTGGGCAACGCCGTTGGCCGCCGCGAGCTTGGCTCCGACATGTCCCGGTCCGCGCCAGATCGCGGTGCCGACCACACCCGGTGACACCGTATTGACCCGGACGCCCTGCGGTCCGAACTCCTCGCTGAGTCGTTTGCCGAAGGAGGTCAGTGCCGATTTGGCCTCGCTGTAGCCCACCGGCCCCGCCGCGGGCACCCGCGAGTTGATCGAGGATACGGTCACGATGGCCCCGCGCCGTTCGACCAGGCTCGGCAGCGCGGCGCGGGTGGTGGCGACCACCCCGAACAGGTTGAGGTCGAACAGATTTCGCCACTGCTCATCGGAAATATCGAGCACGCCGCCGAGTTCGAGCCGATCTCCGTCACCGCCGCCGACGTTGTTGATCAGGATGTCGATCCCACCGAGTTCGGCGAGTGCCGCGTCCACCGCGGCGGTCGCGCCCGCCGGGGTGCTGAGGTCGGCGGAAATGGTTGTGGCCGCGATTTTTTCGAGTTCGGGCGTAGCGTTTCGCGCCACACCCGCCACTCGCACCCCCTCCTCGGCCAGGGCTTCGGCGATGGCGAGTCCGATGCCGCGGCTGGCGCCGGTGACGAGTGCGGTCTTGCCGTGCAATCCGAGATCCATGAGATGCCTTTCTTGAACTTCAGGTCAAAAACTGGGGCAGAAAAATACGGGTCGCTCGCGCGGCCCGTGATTCGGGTGGTTCAGAGGGTGCGGAGTGCGGTATCGATAATGCGATACAGCGTCGCGGCATCCGCCGTCATGGCTGTAATGCGCAGTCCCGCAACGGTGTTCTGGATGAACTCCGCGTACTCGCGCGGATCGATATCGGCCCGGACATCGCCATCGCGCCGCCCCTGGTCGATGCGTGCGGTGAGGGCCTCGACCATATGCCGCTGGGCGGCGTCGACCGCGCGCGCGGCGCGCTCGTCTTGCCCGGCCAGCTCCAGGGTGGTGTTCGCGACCAGGCAACCGCGCCGATGCTGCTGCGCGAGATCGGAATCCACCACGAACCGCAGCCAGGCGGTGATCCGGTCCCGGGTGTTCCCGGGCCGGTCGAGAATTTCGGTGATGAGCGCGGTTCCCCGACGGGTGTAAAGCTCCAGCGCCCGATCGAACAGCTCGCGCTTACTGCCGAAGGCGTTGTAGAGACTGCCTTTTCCGAGCCCGGTGGCCTCGGCGAGCTGTGCCGGTGAGGTATTGGCATAGCCGTTGGTCCAGAACGTCTCCATCGCGCGCTCCACCACGGTGTCCGCTTCGAAGTTGCGTGGCCGTCCCATGGCATGAAAATACCCCGTTCTGTACCTTGAGGTCAAGAACGGGGTATTTCAGCGAAAACCCTAGAGCGCCTTCAGTTCCTCGGTGACCGCACCGACGGACTTCTTGGCATCGCCGAACAGCATGGAGGTGGTGTCGGCGTAGAACAGCGGGTTGTCGATACCGGCGAAACCGGAGTTCATCGAGCGCTTGAGCACGATGACAGACTTGGCCTGATCGACGTTCAGCACCGGCATGCCGTAGATCGGCGAGGAGGCGTCCTCACGGGCGGCCGGGTTGGTGACATCGTTCGCGCCGATGACCAGGGCGACATCGGTACGGCCGAATTCGCCGTTGATATCGTCCATTTCCTTCATGGCGTCGTAGGAGACCTCGGCCTCGGCCAGCAGCACGTTCATATGGCCCGGCATACGACCGGCGACCGGGTGAATCGCGTACTTGACCTCGACGCCCTTGGCCTCGAGCAGCGCCGCCATCTCCTTGACCGCGTGCTGGGCCTGGGCGACGGCCATACCGTAGCCGGGCACCACGATGACCTGGTTGGCGTACGCCATCTGGATCGCGGCGTCCGCGGCGGAGGTGGCCTTGGCCTGCTTCTGCTCACCGTCGCCCGAAGCGCCGGGAGCCGTTCCGCCGCCGCCGAATCCGCCCGCGACAATGGCCGGGATGGACCGGTTCATGGCCTTGGCCATCAGGTTGGTCAGAATGGTGCCGGACGCGCCGACGATCATGCCCGCCACGATCATGGCGGTGTTGTTCAGCGCCAAACCCGCTGCGGCGGCGGACAAACCGGTGAGCGCGTTGAGCAGCGAGATGACGACCGGCATATCCGCGCCGCCGATGGGCAGCACGACCATCAGGCCGAGAATGCCCGCGAGCACCAGCACCAGGATCATCCAGTACTGCGGCACACCGTCTTTGGTCGCACCGATACCGATGACCACCGCGGCCGCGATGGCGCCCGCGAGCAGCAATAGGTTCAGCGGCTGCTGTAGCTTGCCGACGCTGATCGGCTTGCCGGACAACAGTTCCTGCAGTTTGGCGAACGCGATGACCGAGCCCCAGAACGACACCGAGCCGATGACCGCCGCGAACAGCGAGGCGATCACGATGTGCGCGGTCGGCTGCTCCCCGGCCGGGAAGTCCGAGAAGCCCTTGGTCTCCAGGAATTCCGCCCACGCGATGAGCGCCACGGTGCCACCGCCGACGCCGTTGAACGCGGCGACCAGCTGCGGCATGGCGGTCATCTTGGTGAAGCGGGCCGGGGGCACGCCCAGGCCGATGCCGACCACCAGACCGGCGATGATGATGATCCAGTTATTGGTGTCGCGAATGGAGATGAACGTCGCGATGACGGCGATGAGCATGCCGACCGCCGCGATCTGGTTACCGCGCACCGCGGTCTTCGGGCCGGTGAGGCCCATCAGACCGTAGATGAACATCGCAAACGCGACGATGTAGAGAATATTGACCAGATTGTCCATGATCAGCGGTCCGCCTTCGCAGTATCATCGCTTCGCTTCGCTTCGCCCGCAGCAGGCTTCTTGGCCTTGAACATGCCCAGCATGCGATCGGTCACGACGAACCCGCCGATGACGTTCAGCGTGCCGAATACGACCGCGACGAACAGGATGATCTGCATGAGCACCGACGGGTGCTCTATCTTGCCGAACACCACCAGCGCGCCCAGCACGACGATGCCGTGAATGGCATTGGTGCCGGACATGAGCGGGGTGTGCAGGGTGTTGGGCACCTTGGAGATGACGGCGAAGCCCACGAACCCGGACAGCACCAGGATCGCGATATTCGCGAGAAGTTCGGTGTACATCAGGCTTCCACCTCACGGGTGACGCAGGAATCGGCCAGCACCTGATCGGAGAAGTCGGGCGCGAGCGCACCCTCCTTCAACATCAGTTCCAGCAGCGCCGAGATGTTCTTGGAGTACAGCTCGGACGCGTGCTCGGGCATGGTGGCCGGGAGGTTCAGCGGCGAGGCGATGGTGACGCCGTGGCGCACAACGGTTTTGCCGGGCTCGGTGAGCTCGCAGTTACCGCCGGTCTCACCCGCCATATCGATGATGACGCTGCCGGGCTTCATACCCTCGACCGCGGCGGCGGTGACCAGTCGCGGTGCGGGACGCCCGGGCACCAGCGCGGTGGTGACCACCACGTCGAAGCCCTTGATGGCGTTCTCCAGCGCGGTCTGCTGCTGTGCGCGTTCCGCATCGGAAAGCTCACGGGCGTAACCGCCTTCACCGGCGGCGTCGATACCCAGATCGAGCCACTGCGCGCCGACCGAGCGCACCTGATCGGCGACCTCGGGCCGCACGTCGTAACCGGTGGTCCGGCCGCCGAGACGCTTGGCCGTGGCCAGCGCCTGCAGACCGGCGACGCCGACGCCGAGCACCAGCACGGTCGCGGGCTTCACGGTGCCCGCGGCGGTGGTCAGCATGGGGAAGAAGCGGGTGGACTCGGAGGCCGCCAGCAGCACGGCCTTATAACCGGCGACATTGGCCTGCGAGGAGAGCGCGTCCATCACCTGGGCGCGGGAGATGCGCGGAATCGCTTCCACCGCAAAGGCTTGCACACCGGCGGCCTTGAGCGCGCCGATCTTGGTGTCGGCATTGCGGGGTGCGAGGAAGCCGATGAGCGTCTGACCACTCGAAAGCTTGGCGATCTCGGCGTCATTGGGGGGCGCGACCTTGACGACCACATCGGTGTTCCACGGATCGCCGATGGTGGCGCCCGCGTCGACGTAGGCTTCGTCAGGAATGAGCGCGCCCAGGCCGGCACCGGACTCGACGATCACTTCCACCCCCTGCTTCAGCAGGGACGGAATGATCTTCGGCACCAATGCGACACGTCGTTCGTCCGCGTTGGTCTCGCGAACCACGCCGACGCGCGCGCCGTGCGTAGCGCGAGAATCAACACTGCGGGGCGCTCCGCCTGGATCGCTCTGCGTTGTGTCCACTTGTCAAACTTCCTTCTCGTGGTGAGCCCGGGCCACCCGGTACTTCCTGATGGGCCGTGTCACCGGTCCAAACGGTGGGCCGAACTTACTTGTGAGTAAGTTCGTGAGAATTCTCGCAACTGTACCTGCTTCGCGGTGAGCGTAGCGGAGATAGGCATCACATGGGGTCGCGGGAAAACTGGACAACTCCATGGTCGGCGGCGCTGCTACCGGCCACAAGAGCGCACGGCCCGGTGCGCTACCTACTGGTAGGTGTGTATCCAGGTGAACCGGCACGCGCCGCTCGCAGGGGTGTCGCGCATCACTTTTACGCCGTAATGTCTGCGAGGTGAGCGGCTGCGTATTCTGTCGGATCGTGTCGGGCGACGCGCCCGCGACCAAGATCTTCGAGGACGACATCCTCCTGGCGTTTCTCGATATCCGGCCGATCACCCGCGGCCATACGCTGGTGATCCCGAAAAACCACGCCACCGACCTGGACGAGCTGAATCCGGCGCTCGGCGCGCAACTCTTCGCGGGCGGGCACCGGCTCGCCAAAGCCATGCGGCGCAGCGATTTTCCGGCCGACGGCGCGAACCTGCTGATCAATGACGGCAAGGCCGCCTTCCAGACCGTGCATCACGTACACCTGCACGTGATCCCACGCCAGATCGGCGACACCTTCAGCTTCGCGAAGGGGTTCATGCTGCGCCGCCCGCACGATATGGAACATACGGCCGCCGCCATTCGCATCGGACTGGACCGGCTCGCCGCCGAGGAAAGGGAAACCCACGCATGACCGACACGGTGCCGGACCAGCGCGCGATCATCGCCGCCCTGTCCGACCAGTGGGACCGGCTCACCCGGCTAGTGGACGGACTCCCCGAAGACCGCTGGCGGACGGCCTCGCCGCTGCCCGGCTGGACCGTGTTCGATGTGCTCGCGCATATCACCGGCACCGAATCGCTGCTGGCGGGGGAGCCGACCCCGGAACTGGAGGTCGGCGGCGACCACATTCACAATGCGATCGGCGCGCTCAACGAGAAGTGGATCGCCTCGCTGCGACCGCTGTCCGGAGCCGAACTGCTGACGCGCTTCCACGACGTGACGGCCGGAAGACTCAAGACGCTCGCGGGACTCAGCACGCAGGCGTGGGCCGAGCCCGGGCCGTCCCCGGTGGGCATGACGCCCTACGGCCGGTTCATGCGCATCCGGGTCTTCGACTGCTGGATGCACACGCTGGATATCGCCGACGCGCTGGGTGTTTCGATCGACGAGGGCGGGACGCAGGCCGAAACCGCTTTCCCCGAAGTGATTTTCGGCCTCGGGCGCGCGGTGGTGAAGGGCGGCGGCGCTCCCGAGGGCGCACGCGTCACCTTCGAACTCACCGGACCGGTGGCGCGCACCCTGCACGTCGCGGTGGTGGGCGGGCGCGCGAACCTCGTCGAAACCCTGGACGGTCCCGCCGATGTCGTGCTCACCCTGGATTCGGGACTGTTCGCGCGCCTGCGCGGCGGGCGCACGACGGCGGACGCGCACCTCGGCGAATTCACCATCGCCGGTGACACCGAACTCGGCAACCGCCTGGTTCGCGGCCTCACGTTCACCATCTGAGTTCCGGTGCGACTGTTCCTGTCCAGCTACCGATTCGGGGCGCACGCGAATCGGCTCCTCGACCTGACCGGCGAACCCGGCCGGGTCGCGGTGATAGCCAATGCCTGTGACGCCTGGCCCTCGGCCTGGCAGAGCGCGGTCACCAGTGATCTGGTTCCGCTGCGCCGCATGGGTTTCCAGCCCGAGGTGGTGGATCTGCGCGAATACATCGGCCGGGCCGAGGCACTGGCGGACACCCTGTCCGGCTTCCCCGCGGTGTGGGTGCGCGGCGGCAACACCTTCGTCCTGCGCGCCCAATTCGCCCGCAGCGGAGCCGATCTCATCCTCACCCGGCTGCTCGAGGCCGACGCCCTGGTCTACGCGGGCTACAGTGCGGGCGCCTGTGTCATGACACCTGACCTGCACGGACTCGAATCCACCGACGACCCGGCCGAGGTGCGCACCGCCTGCGGTATCGAACCGCTCTGGGACGGTTTGGGTTTGGTCCCGCGCCGAATCGTCCCGCACCTGGATTCGCCCACCGACCCCGAGGGGCACTCCCGCAAACTCGTCCGCGACTTCCTGGCTTCCGGCACCCCGCACTGGGCGCTGACCGATGACCACGTGGTGGTCGTCGACGGTGACCGCACCGAGGTGCTGACCTAGTCCCGATACGCCGAAGGCCGGTCGATGGTTCGACCGGCCTTCGAATGTTCCTGCGGTAGTTGTCTACTCGCCGCCGTGGCGAATGCCGTGCACCACGGCGATGATCGCGGCCAGCGCGGCGGCGATACCGAGAATGGTGAAGCACAGCACGTACGCGCCCAGTGTCGGCACATGCGTATGCGCGATGACCTGCGAGGTCAGAATGGATCCGGTGATCGCGCCCGCCACGCTGCCGCCCGCGGTGCGCACCAGCGAGTTGATACCGCTGGCGATACCGCTCTCACTCATCGGCACGTGCATCACCGCGAGGGTGCCCAGCGCCGCGTAACCGATACCGAATCCGGTGCCCTGCAGGATATTCGAGATCACCATCTGCCAGCCGTGATCATGGAACGCCGCGGTCCACAGCAGCGCCGCCGCCGCGAATCCCGAACCGATGGCGAGGGTGTACGCCGCGCCGATGCGGGCCGCGATGCGCCCGGTGCGGAAGGAGAACAGCGTCATCAGCAGTGCGCTGGGCACACCGTAGAGACCCACGGCCAGCACCGATCCGGACAGGCCGTAGCCGACCTTGTCGGCCGGGGTCTGCACGAAATTCGAGACCAGCGTGAAGGATCCGAACAGCGCCGCACCGAGCAGCAGCGAAATCAGGTTGGCGGTCAGCGATTTCGGCCCGACCAGCAGCGGCAGCCGTACCAGCGGCTGACTCACCTTGAGCTCCACGAACACCCACGCCACGGTCAGCGCGATGGCCGCGCCGAAGAGTCCGAGCACGCTGCCCGAGGTCCAGCCCCAGCGCGGGCCCTCGCTGATGGCGAGCAGCAGTGTGACGAGCAATCCGGCCAGCAGTGCCGCGCCCGCGTAATCGGGGGAGCCGCCGTGCCGCACGCCGGTGTCCTTGGCGCTGAACTGAATCAGGATGGCCGCGACCACGCCGAGCGCCGCGGTGACCCAGAAGACCGGATGCGGGTTGGTGGTGTGGTCGGCGATGACGCCGGTCATCAGCATGCCGACGGTGCCGCCGACGCCCATGGTGCCGGACACGATGCCGATGGCGGTGACCATCTTCTCCGGCGGGAAGGTATCGCGCAGAATGCCGATGGCCAGCGGGATCATGGCCGAGGCGGTGCCCTGCAAGGCGCGGCCGATGATGTAGACGCCGAGCGAGGTGGCGAAGGCGCAGACCACCGAACCGATGATCAGCAGCCCCATGGCGATCAGCACCATGCGCTTCTTGCCGTACATATCGCCGAAACGGGACAGCAGGGGAGTGGCGACCGCACCGGACAGCAGGGCGGCGGTGAACAACCACTGGATGCCGGCGGCATTGGTGCCGAGCTGCACCATCATGTGCGGCAGCAGCGGGATGACCACCGTCTGCTGGAGCGAGACGACCAGACCGGCGGCGCCGAGCGCGAGCAAGGTGAGCCCGAGATGGGCCTTGGGGCGGTCGTCGGTGGTGGTTCCGGCGACCTGACCGACAGCGGTCGTAGTCATGCGGCAATCCTTCAGATTACTTACCAAAATTAAGTAAATGGGTTACGTAAGATAACCACATGCCGCCGCCGGAAGCCACATCCGTCCACCAAGTTGACGCAGCTCACATCGTGGAACTGGAAGGCGCGCTCGCTCGTGTCGCCTACCTGCTCACACGCGTCCGCCGCCACGATTACGCCATGATCAAATGCGGTGTCACCATGGATCGGGCCAGCGTCCCGCTGCTGCGCGTGCTGGCCGACGCCGACGAACCCATGCGCCTCGGCGAACTCGCCACCCGCCTCGACGTCGAGGCCCCGCACGTGAGCCGCCAGATCCAGCGCCTGGAAAAAGCGGGCTACGTGGAACGCACCCCCGATCCGGCCGACGGCCGCGCCCAGCGCGTCCGCCCCACCCCCGAAGGCCGCCGCGCGGTCGACGCCGTCCGAGACGTGCTGCGCAACTGGATGGCCGAAGCTCTCGCCGACTGGTCCACCGAAGATCTCAAAGCCCTCGCGGTTCTGAACCACCGCATGGTCGACGGCTTCCTCTCCCACGCCGAGCAGATCGGCGACCTCGGCGCCACCGCCCGCGAAGCCAAACCCGCCCGCGCCGATTAATTCTCTGCCCGCGTACCCACGGCCCCGGCGGCCCACGCGCACAACAGCAATGCCACCAGCGGCACCACCATCGCGGTCGTCAGCGGCACCAACTTCGTGAGCCAGCCGATGATCGCGGGCCCGGCGAGCAAGCCCATATAGCCGAGACCGAATACCCGGGACATATCCGTGGCGGCGGTCGCCGAGCCCAAATTGCCCGCGGCGGTGAAGACCTGCGGCACCGCGCCCGAGAGGCCGATGCCCACCAGCGCCCAGCCGAACAGGGTGAGCGGCAGCCAGCCGGACAGGGCGATCAGGCCGAATCCGAAGGCCCCCAATACGGTTCCCCAGCGCACCACCGCGACGCGGCCGATCCTGCCGCTCACTCGATCGGCCACGAGACGGCCCGCGGTCATGGTGGTGGAGAACGCGCCATAGGCCAGTGCGGCCGTCCCGACGTCCACGCCGAGGCGATCGCGCAATTGCAGTGCGCTCCAATCCGCCGCCACGCCTTCGGCCATCAGCACGGCGAAGGCGATTATCCCGAGTACCAGCACTTTTCGAGAAATGGCGGTGAGCGTGCCGATGCTTTTCGGAAGGGGTTCGGGGGTGGGGGCCGGCACCGGTTCGTGGGGGAGCAGGCGCGGGGTGCAGAGTGCCACGGCGGCCAGGCCGAGCGCGGCCGAGACCAGCAGGGTGGTGTGCACCGGCCAGTCCGCGCGCTGGGCGGCGGCTCCGGCCAGCGAGCCGAGCAGTCCGCCGAGGGAGAAGAAGGCGTGGAAGGCGGACATGATCGGGCGGGGGTAGGCGCGTTCGATATGAACGGCCTGGGCGTTCATCGAGACGTCCAGCATGCCCATGCCGATGCCGAAGAACGCCAGGGCGGCCGCGAGGGTGGCCGGGTTGGTGGCCAGTCCGGGTCCGATGAGGGCGAGTGAGAGCAGGGTGGCGGCGGTGGCGGTGAGGGTGCGGCTGCCGAAGCGGTCGGCCAGCGGTCCGGCGGCCTGCATACCGATGATGGCGCAGCCCGCCATCAACAGGATGAGCATGCCCAGCAGACTGTGCGACACCCCGGTCCGTTCGGTGACGGCCGGGATATGCACGATCCACAGTGCCGAGAGCATGCCGTTCAGGCCGAAGACCACGAACAGGGCGATACGGGCGTTCCGGATCGGAGGAGCGGGCGTCGCGGCGGCCATCGGCACGACGCTACCTCTCAGGGCAGCTCCTCGTCAGCCACTGCCCTTCGCGGCTTCCTCGACGCTCCGGGCGGTGCTCCGAATTCGGTGTACTACAAGCTCTTTCACACCAATTGTAGGCCCCGGCACCGACAGATCAGGCATCCGCCGTGACCGACCACACACCGGAAAGCGCGACGTCACGCGCGTAGTCCGCGAAATCGCGGGGTGCGCGCCCGAGTGCCCGGAACACCCCGTCGGTGGTCGCCGAATTGCGCCCGTCCAGCACCGTGCCGAACAGGTAGTCCAGCAGGCTCACCTCATCGCCCGGCACCCCGTAAGAGGTCAGGGACGCAACGAATTCCGCGCGGGACAGTGGGATGAACGCGATCTCGCGCCCGGTGGCCCGGGCGATCTCGGCGGTCGCCTCGGCGAAGGTCAGCGCGCGCGGACCGGTCAGCTCGTACACCTGCCCGGTATGCCCGTCCGAGGTCAATGCCGCCACCGCCACCTCGGCGATATCCTCCGCGTCCACGAACGGTTCGGGCACATCCCCCGACGGCAGCGCCACCTCGCCGGCCAGAATGTAGTCCGCGAAGGCGCCCTCGCTGAAGTTCTGCGCGAAGAACGCGCACCGCACCACGGTCCATTCGAGTCCCGAATCCCGCACGATCGCTTCGCATTCCAGGGCTTCGGGCTCACCGCGTCCGGACAGCAGCACGATGCGCCGCACGCCCGCCGCGACCGCCCGCACGGTCAGCGCCTTGATATCGGCGGGTGCGCCGGGCACCGCCAGATCCGGTTGATAGGACAGGTACACCGTGCCGATTCCGGCCAGTGCGGGCGTCCAGGTGGCCCGGTCGGTCCAGTCGAACGGGATTGCGGCGGTGCGGGAGCCGAGACGCACCGGCACCCCCGATGCTGTCAAGCGGGCTGCCACCCGGCCGCCGGTCTTTCCGGTGCCGCCGAGGACCAGGATGGTGTTTGCGCTGTTCGCGGTGTCTTTGTTCGTCATGAGACAAGTACACCGAGAAACCGTGAGAGCGAACATGGTTGAGAAGCGCGCGAGCATTTGCCATCGTCTTAACCATGGATGCTCTGGCCAGCCTGCTCGAAGGACCACGCGCGCGGGCGGCTTTCGTCATGCGCACCTCATTCGACCCACCGTGGTCCCTGCGCATTCGCGACGAGTCCCCGCTGACGCTGGTGGCCATGGTGCGCGGCGGCGGCTGGATCGTGCCGGATCCCAAGGGCGGCAAGCCGACTCCGCCGCGGCAATTGCGCGCCGGCGATATCGCGCTGTTCCGCGGACCGGATCACTACACGCTGGCCGATGATCCCGGCACCGAACCGCAGGTGATCATCCACCCCGGCCAGACCACCACCACGCTCGGCGGTGAGGTGCTGTGCGAGACCCTGAGCCTGGGCGTGCGCAACTGGGGCAGCAGCGCCGACGCGCAAACCGTCATGATCACCGGCAGCTACGAGCAGGAGTCCGCCGCCAGCCGCCGACTACTGCGCGCGCTGCCGCCCATCGCCGTACTCGGTCGCGGCGAAGTGGATTCGCGGGTGCTGGATCTGCTGGTGGAGGAATCGGCGAAGGATCTGCCCGCCCAGGGCGCCATGCTCGACCGCCTGCTGGATCTGCTGCTGATCGCCACCCTGCGCGCCTGGTTCGCCCGCGCCGACGCCCCCGCCTGGTACCACGCCTACGGCGATCCCCTGGTCGGCAAGGCGCTGCGCCTCATGCAGCACAATCCCGCGCACGCCTGGACCGTGGCCTCCCTGGCCGCCGAGGTGGGCGTCTCCCGCGCCGCCCTGGCCCGCCGCTTCACCGAACTGGTCGGCGAACCCCCGATGGCCTTCCTCACCGACTGGCGACTGGCCCTGGCCGCGGACCTGCTGCACGAATCCGACGCCACCCTGGAATCCATCGCCCGCCGCGTCGGCTACGGCAGCGCCTTCGCCCTCAGCACCGCCTTCAAACGCCACCACGGCATCAGCCCCCGCGACCACCGCAACGCCCTCGACCAGCGCACGGCCTGACCCGCCAACCCCGCGCGTAACGCCGCTCACCTCGGATTGGACACTGTGAGCGTGAGTGATCTGGATTATCCGGTGTTGTGGCCGGTGCCGACCCGCTGGGCGGACAACGACCACTACGGCCACGTCAACAACGTGACGTATTACAGCTACTTCGATACGGCCGTGAACGCGTGGCTCATCCATGCCACCGGCACCGATATCCGCGACCTACCCGCCATCGGCGTGGTGGCGCAGACCTCCTGCACGTTCATCGGGTCGATCAGCTTCCCCGATCAACTGCTGGTCGGCATTCGCATTGCCCGCCTGGGCAATTCGAGCATCAACTACGACCTGGCCATCTTCCGCGACAACGGCGACTCCCTGGACCTGGCCGCCACCGGCACCTTCGTCCACGTCTACGTCGACGACGCGACGCGCAAACCGGTCCCGATCCCGCCGGTCATCCGCGCGGCGGCCGAACCCCTGGTGGTCACGGCCGCCGAACCCTGATCCGCCGGTCAGACGCGGCCGAGCAGGGTGAGCGGGTCCTCCAGCAGTGCGGCGATGCTGCTCAGGAATCGTGAGCCCTGTTCACCGTCGATGAGGCGGTGATCGAAGCTCAATCCCAGCGTGGTCACCCAGCGCACCGCGAGTTCATCGCGGTGCACCCACGGGCGTTTGCGGATCGAGCCCAGGCACAGGATGGCGGCCTCGCCCGGATTCACCAGGGGCACACCGGTATCCACGCCGAACACACCGACATTGGTGATGGTGAACGTGCCCGAGGTGAGATCGGCCGGGGTGGCCGAACCGTCCCGGGCGGCGTGCGCGATATCGCCGATCTCCTGGCACAGATCCCGAAGGCTGTGCGAATGCGCGTCTTTCAGGTTCGGCACCAGTAGCCCGCGCTCGGTGGCGACCGCGATACCGAGATTCACGTAGTGCTTGGTGACGATCTCCTGGTTCTCCTCGTCCCACGACGAGTTCAGCTCCGGGAACTCGCTGAGCGCCACCAGCAGCGCCTTCGCCACCAGCGCCAGCGGGGTCAGGCTCAGCCCGGCGAAGGTGGGGGTGGCGCGCAGATGATCCAGCAGTTCCATGGATCCGGTGAAATCGGTGGTGACGAAGGTGCTCGCCTGCGGAATATGCTGCGCGCTGGCCACCATGGCGGCGGCCGTGCGCTTGCGGACTCCGGCTATGGGCGTGCGGGTTTCGCGCTCACCGGCGATGCGCGGGGTCGCGGCTCCGGTGTGCATGGGCGGCACCGGCGGGGCGGTGTGAATCGGAATGTGTTCGCCCACACGACTGTCCGGCCGCGCACCGCGCAGATCGTCAACGGTGACAGCGCCTTCCGGCCCGCTGCCGGTGATCGCGCGCAGATCGGCTCCGATCTCGCGGGCGAGTTTCCGGGCCCCGGGTGTGGCGGCGGGTCGCCCGAGGTCGGTCCCGAAGGCGGAGCCCGCCGTCGAATCACCGGCGGGCGCAGCGAGTTTCGCGGCGGCACTGCGCGCCCGCCGGGACACCGTCTCATTGTCCGGGCCGTAGCCGACCAGGACCGACTGTCGTTCGGCGGGTGCGGCCGAGTCCCGGGACGGCTCCTGGGTCATGGCATTGGCGTCCATCGCGGGCTGTGCGGTGGTCGCCGGGCTCCGGTAGAGCCGTTCGGCTCCGGCGTCCGCGTGCACCTGCTGTGCGGTGGCCGCGGCGGTGCCGATGCGGATGAGCGGTGCGCCCACCAGCACGGTGTCGCCGGGGTCCGCGAGCAGTTCCAGCACCGTCCCGGCGTATGGACTGGGCAGTGCCACCTGAGCTTTCGCGGTTTCCACCTCGGCGATGACCTGGTTCAATTCCACCGCATCGCCGATTCGCACCGACCAGGACACCAATTCGGCGTCGGCCAATCCCTCACCGAGATCCGGCAAAGCGAATTCCATTACTTGACGCTGTTCTTCCACCGAGCTTCCTCCGAAGGCATGGACCGTTAGGCGGCGAGCGTGCGATCGACCGCGGCGAGAATGCGGTCGGGGTCGGGCAGGTGGTGCCGTTCGAGCTTAGCCGGGGGATAGGGGATGTCGAAGCCGCCGACCCGCAGGACGGGCGCTTCCAATTGATAGAAGCACTTTTCGGTGATGCGCGCGGCGATCTCGGCGCCGAGTCCGCCGAATACCGGTGCCTCATGGGCGATAATCAACCGACCGGTTTTACGCACCGACGTTTCAATGGTGTCGAAGTCGATCGGCGACAGACTGCGCAGATCGATCACCTCCAGTGAATGTCCTTCCGCCGCCGCGATATCGGCGGCCGTCAGCGCGGTGGCGACGGTGCCGCCGTAGGCGACCACGGTGGCGTCTTCGCCCTGCGTACAAACCCGCGCCCGATCCAGCGCGAGCCCGCCGCCCTGATCGAGCAGGTCGAAATCCACCTCGGCCCTATCCCAATACCGCCGCTTCGGTTCGAAGAAGATGATCGGATCGTCGAGCGCGACCGCCTGCCGCATCATGAGATACGCGTCCGCCGGATTACTCGGCGATACCACACGCAACCCCGCGGTATGCGTGAAATACGCTTCCGGCGATTCCGAATGATGCTCCACCGCGCCGATCCCGCCGCCGAACGGAATGCGAATGGTGATGGGCGCGACCACTTTCCCCTTGGTCCGATAGTGGATCTTCGCGACCTGGCAGACGATTTGATCGAACGCCGGATACACGAATCCGTCGAACTGAATTTCACACACCGGCCGCAGCCCGCGCAGCGCCATTCCGAAAGCCGTTCCGATGATGCCGGATTCGGCCAGCGGGGTATCGATCACGCGATTGTTCCCGAAATCCTTCTGCAGTGTGTCGGTCACCCGGAACACCCCGCCGAGGCGTCCGATGTCCTCACCCATCAGGATCACCTTGGGATCGTCCTCCAGCGCCCGGCGCAGTCCGAGATTGATGGCGCCCGCGAATGTCGTCTTCATGGCCGGACTCCCTCCAGATAGGCGGCGTACTCGCCGCGTTCGGCCTCGATCAGGCGGTGCGGGGTGGCGTAGACGTGATCGAAGAGTTCCATCGGATCCGGATCGGCCATGGCCAGGGTCGCGCTGCGCAGCCGGGCGGCGACCTCGTCGGATTTGACCGCCGCCTCCTGTTCGAAATCGCTGTCCCACAGGCCCTCCCGCTCCAGCAGCCGCCGCAGCCGGTCGATCGGATCGCGCTGCCGCCACAGTTCGAGTTCGGCGGCGGTGCGATACCGGGTGGGATCGTCGGAGGTGGTGTGCGGTCCCATGCGATAGGTGATGGCCTCGATGAACGACGGCCCGCCCCCGCTGCGGGCGCGGGCCAGCGCCTGCCGGGTCACCGCCAGCACGGCGAGCGCGTCATTGCCATCCACCTGCACGCTGGGAATCCCGTATCCGACCGCGCGCTGTGCGATCGGCGTCGCGCTCTGCACCCGCACCGGCGCGCTGATGGCCCAGTGATTGTTCTGGCAGAAGAACACGACGGGCGCACTCCAGGAGGCGGCGAAACCGAGCGCCTCGGCGATATCGCCCTGACTGGTGGCCCCGTCGCCGAAATAGGCGATGGTCGCGATCTCCGCGCCCTCCAGATGGGCGGCGTAGGCGTAACCGGTGGCGTGCAGGCCCTGCGCGCCGACCACGATCGCCGGATTGGTCATCTTGTATTCGTCGGCGTCCCAGCAGGAATGCGCGATACCGCGCCACAGCGGGGTGATCTGTTCGGGCGGTACACCACGGCAGTACGCGACCCCGGCCTCGCGATAGGAGCAGAACACGTAATCGTCGGGGAGCAGCGCGTGCGCCGAACCGATCTGCGCGGCCTCCTGGCCGAGCAGCGGCGGCCACAGGCCGAGCTGGCCCTGCCGCTGCAATGCCGTCGCCTCGGTGTCGATCCGGCGGGCCACGACCATATCGAGGTACATGGCGCGCAATCGGTCGCGACCGACGTCCTCGACCAGCGCGGAGTGCGCGCGATCGAATACGCGGCGGCCGTCGGGCTGGACGAGCTGCACCGGGTAGGTGTTCTTGTCGGGCATGGGTATCGCCTCCTCGAAACACCGGGTACACCGTTATCGCCGTGGGATTGTGTCCCGTGAGCAACGATGTGTGTCCTGTATCACCCAGCATCCTCCATCGAGCTTTCTGCGCAAGTATTGCGGGCGAAACTGTGCAGAATGCTCGGTCAACGCGGTATCCGGCGTGTCATACTGCCTTGCATGTCCAGTAGGGAGCCGTTGACCGGGTCATTGGACGCCACCGACGCCCGGCTATTGCTGGAACTGGTGGCCAACCCGCGCGCCACCGGCGTGGAATTGGCTGCGCGACTGGGGCTTTCCCGCAATACCGTGCAGGCCAGACTGGCGCGCTGGGAGGCGAACGGGGTGCTGGCAAGCGTCGAGCGGCGGGTACAGCCCCGCGCCCTCGGCTATCCGCTGGCAGCCTTCGTCGCGGTGGTGGTGGATCAACATCGACTCGATGACGTGGTGGCCGAATTATCGGAGATTCCCGAGGTCACCGAGGTGTGCGGAATGACCGGTGCGACCGATCTGACCGTGCGGGTGGTGGCGCGTGATGCCGACGATCTGTACCGAATCGCCGGGCGCATTCTGAAGATTCCCGGGGTGGAGCGCACCAATATGGCTCTGATCATGCGGTCGCTGGTCGGCCCGCGCACCGCGCCGCTGCTCGATCGCCTCGCGGGCGGCGGTGACGACGGCGGTGCGGGCGAGGACGCCGGAGTTGTCGGCGGGGCGGTGGCCGAGGACGGTCCCGCCACACGCTGACGCGAATTTCAGTCCAGTTTCGGTGAATTGGCTGGTGACCGGAGGTCCACTGGACCGGGACCATGAGCCGATGAGTACCACCGCCGCCACCGAGCCGCCAGTTGTCGACAATGCGCCCGAAGCGAGTCTCGCGCAGCCGATCGGCGCGGGCGTTGTCACTGCGCTGGTCGGGTTCACCAGCTCGTTCGCGGTGGTGCTGGCAGGGCTCAATGCCATGGGAGCGACTGCGGCACAGGCGGCTTCGGGGCTGCTGGCGGTATCGGTGACCATGGCCGTCGGCATTCTGGTGCTCAGCCTGCGCTATCGGATGCCGATCACACTGGCCTGGTCCACGCCCGGCGCGGCATTGCTCGCCAGCACGGGCGCGGTGTCCGGCGGGTGGGCGGCGGCGGTGGGTGCGTTCGCGGTGGCCGGCCTGCTCATTGTGCTGACCGGATTCTGGCAGCGGCTCGGTGCGCTGATCGCGGCCATTCCGGTGGAGATCGCACAGGCCATGCTGGCCGGGGTGCTGCTGCCGCTGTGCCTGGCGCCGGTGAAGGCGCTGCCCGTCAGCCCGGCCGTGGTGGTGCCGGTCATCGCCACCTGGCTGATTCTGCAGAAGTTCGCGGCGCGCTGGGCGGTGCTCGCCGCCTTCGCGGTGGCGGCGATCGGCGCGAGCATCGATATCGCGGTCACGCATCGCAGTCTGGCGTGGTCGCAGATGGCCCCGCGCATCGAATTGACCATGCCGCACTGGAGTTTTCCCGCGCTGATCGGTGTGGCGATCCCGTTGTACGTGGTCACCATGGCCGCGCAGAACATTCCCGGCACCGCCGTGATGAGCTCGTTCGGCTACCGGGTGCCGTGGCGTTCGGCCATGACGGTCACCGGACTGGGCACCATGCTCGGCGCGGTGGCGGGCGGGCACGCCATCAACCTGGCCGCCATAAGTGCCGCCCTGGCCGCCGCCCCCTCGGCCCATCCGGACCCCAAGCGCCGCTGGATCGCCGCGACCACCGCGGGTATCACCTACCTACTGCTGGCCCTGGCCTCCAGCGCCCTGGTGATCTTCATCGCCGCCGCCCCGAAGGGCGTGCTGGAAACCGTTGCGGGCCTTGCCCTCATCGCCACCCTGGCCGCCGCCCTCACCGCCGCCCTGACCTCCGCCGAACACCGCACCTCCTCCACCCTCACCTTCCTGGTAGCCGCCTCCGGCGTCACCCTGCTCGGCATCGGCGCGGCCTTCTGGGCCCTGGTGGCCGGACTCCTGGTCCGCTGGCTCCTGCGCCCCCGCCCCGCGCAGTAAGGTGGGGCCGTCTGGTTCCGGCGTGAATTCTGCGAAGAGGAGTTGGGTTGAGCGCGGTGCTGATTTCGGCCGAGGAGCTGCGGGAGCGGCTCGCCGACGGGGATTCGACGGTGCGACTGCTGGATGTGCGGTGGGCACTGGGTGATCCCGATGGGCCGCAGCACTATTTGGACGGGCATATTCCGGGCGCGGTCTTCGTCGACCTGGAAACCGAACTCGCCGATCCCCCCTCGCCCGCCAAGGGCCGCCACCCCATGCCGGAACTCGCGCACCTGCAGAAATGCGCCCGCAGTTGGGGTCTGCGCACCGGTGACACGGTCATCGCCTACGACGCGACCGGCGGTATGGCGGCCGCGCGCGCCTGGTGGCTGCTGCGCTGGGCCGGGCTCGCCGACGTCCGCATTCTCGACGGCGGCCTGCCCGCGTGGGAGCGCGCCGGCGGCAAGGTGGTCGCGGGCGAGGAAGCCGCTCCCGAACCCGGCGATGTGGCCTTGACCCCGGGCGGTATGCCGGTCATCGACGCCGATGCCGCGGCCGACTGGTCCGGCCTGCTGCTCGATGCCCGCGCTGGTGAGCGCTACCGCGGTGAGGTCGAGCCCATCGATCCGCGCGCGGGCCATATTCCGGGCGCGGTCAGCGGCCCCACCGCCGAAAACCTCACCGCCGACGGCACTTTCAAATCCGCCGGCGAATTGCGTTCGCGTTTCACCGAACTCGGCTCCGGCCCGGTCGCGGTCTACTGCGGTTCCGGCGTCACCGCCGCCCACCAGGTCGCCGCCCTCGCGGTGGCGGGCATCGACGCCGCCCTCTACCCCGGCTCCTGGTCGCAATGGTCCAACGACCCCAAACGCCCCGTCGCCACCGGCAGCTGATCCGGCATGTGAAGGTCAGCCGCCCAGCACGACGGGCGACCTCCGCCGCCGCAGGGGTGGATGCGGCTCGCGATGTCCGAAAACCGCTTGGCGGCAAAGATATTCGCCACCGCGGGGTTCAGGGGCAGTTCTTCGCGATACGGCGCAGGGCCTTCTGATCGGCGTTGGTGAGGGGTAGGTCGTATTCCAGCGCGACGGTGAGGTATTTGCCCGCGTAGAAGCAGTGGTTGGCGCGCGCGGGCGGGAGCCAGTCGGCGGGGGTGCGATCGCCCTTGTCCTGGTTGGCTTTTCCGTCAACGGCGAGCAGTTCCAGGTCGAGATCGTTGGCGAAGCGCATGCGGCGCTCCAGGGTCCAGCCGGAGGCCCCCAGATCCCAGGCCGCGGCCAGCGGGAAGACATGGTCGATCTGCACGGCCTTGGCATCGCCCTTGTCGAAGACGATGTGCGTGCCCGTATACGGATCGTCGAGGGTGCCGCCCACCACCACACACGATTTGCCGCCGGGGCGGAAGGCCGCGCCCGAGAGCTGGCGGGCGAGCACGTTATTGCGGGTATCGCAGCCGTCGCGTCCGCCGGGACCGTCCTGCGCATCGCTCCACGCGGGCCCGAACACACAGCGTTGCCCGGATTTACAGCCCCGGTCGTAACCGCCCGGGCGCACCCGCTTGGGCACGGTGCGCACCCGATCCAGCAGGTGTTCGAGGTAGGCGCGCGCGGGACTGCCCGGCGCGGGTGCGACCGGCGGGCTGATCACCTCGCACCCGGTGGTGCTCAGCACGACGATCGCGGCGCCGAGCGTCGCGAGCACTATCCGAAATGCCGACCCGATGGACCGCACATCCCAGATTTACCGCAGCGCGCCGGGGCAGTCGCGCAACCACGCGACTTCGCACCCCGGCGCGCCGGAGAAATCGGGTTACAACCAGGCGTGCGCGAGCAGATCGTCCGCCGCGGTCTCGGTCAATTGGGGTGGGAACCGCATGGCGGCAATGGATTCGGCATTGATCCCGTCATGGCCGATGAGCCAGGAGCCGCCGCGCTCTTCGCATTCGGCGATCTTGGCGAAGGTGGTGAGTAGAAATGTGATGGCGTCGCGCGCCTCGGGTGTGCGCGCCAGCCGCTGGGATTCTCCCGGCCGGGACAGATCGAGCCACACCCCCGCCTGTCCGTCCAGGCGCATGTCCACGATTTTGGTCGTGTCCACGAACGTGAATTTGCGTCGTTCCCACGGCGTTGTCGGCGTGAAGGACTGCTCTAGCACTTGGAGCAGAATCGTCATCTTCACGGCCTCCCTCGGTGTCGAAAGTGCCACGGCTCCGGATTGAGTCGCGGTTATCAGGGTGCGTCCCCGCCCGGCTGTGAAGCGCGCATGGCAAACGTCGCCGCCATTGCGCACAGCCGACCCCGCCATATGCGGTGACCAGGGGTTATTCCAGTATGTCCCGGTTCGCGGCAGAAATAAAGACCCGGTAGGGTTCGTGATTCGCGAGATTACGAATCGAACCCTCGGTAACCGCTCCGTGCCCCGGATCACGGTCTCGAGCAGGGCGGCACGGATCTGTCGGCCGGGGCTGGTTGGATGGTCGGATGCTGCACGGACTGTGGACGCCGGGATCGGGCTTGGTGCTGTGGCACGACCCCGATCGGGATGCCGTCGACGCCGCTGCGCTGCCCGATCCGCTGGGCCGGATCGTGGGGGCCGCGAAATTCCGGCATCGGGCAACGGTGCTGGTGCGGGGTGCGTACGGACAGGAGAAGGCACAGGTCAAAGCGCATGCGCTGGCTCCCGAGGCGGCCGCGAGCGTGCTGTTGCAGCACCTCCCGGACGGGCTGATCTCGGCCGAACTGCGCTATCTCGGCCATATCGCGCGCGGTATCGACCGCTGGGTGCGGGCGGGCCGGATCGTGCCCGAGGTGCGCCGCGACGACGGTGAGTGGTGGGTGCGCTGGCGGCTGGTCGGGGGTCAGCGGCAGCGCGCCTGGCTGGCCGAACTGGCCGTCGCCATGCCCCCGGCCCTCCAGGTCGCGGGCCGCCCGGCCGAACTGCTGGACAACCTCACCGCCGAGCTCACCGACCCGATCACCCGGCTGCACCTGATGCCGAAGGTGCCCGATGGATTCGGTGAAATCGATACGCGCGGTGCGGAAATGGACGCGGCGGCCCGGGCGCGGCAGACGCTGCCGGAAGCGTGGGCGGAGCTGGCGACCGCCGATCGGCAGCCGGGGTTCACCATCGCTGATGACAATGAGTTTCCCGAACCGCGATCGCATGAGCTGGTGACTGCGCTGCTGAAAGCCGTTCCGCTGGAAAGCGGTTCGCATCGGGTGGCGGCGGTGCTGGAGGATTGGCGCACGAGTCTGACGGCGGGGGAGCCGGAGCTGGTGCTGCGCCTGCTCGAGCCCGATGGCGAGGACGCGGCCGAGCCGGGGGCGCTGTGGCGGCTCGAGGTATGCCTGCGCGAGGAGGGGGAAGCGCCGCAGCCGGTATTGCTGCCCGGCGATCCGCATCTGGTGCGGCTGGCCGGGGAGAAGCTGGCGGCGGCCAAGGCGGCGTATCCGCGGCTGCGGGATCTGCCCGGCGACGGCCGCAGCATGGATATGTTCCTGCCCACCGAGGTGGTCATGGATCTGGTCGCGCACGGGGCGAATGTATTGCAGGGCACCGGGATTCGACTGATGCTGCCGCGCTCGTGGCGGATCGCCGCGCCCACCCTGCGGTTGCGGGTGCAGAGTCCGCCCGCCTCGGAGAGCGCGGTCGGATTGAACGGCCTGGTGTCGTTCCGCTGGGAACTGGCGCTGGGCGACACCACGCTCTCACCGGCCGAGATGGCGCGCCTGGTGCAGGCCAAATCGGATCTGGTGCAGCTGCGCGGGGAGTGGGTGCAGGCCGATCACCGCATGCTGGCGGCGGCCGCGGACTATGTCTCGGGCCGCACCGACGCCACCGAGACAACGGCGGGTGCGCTCTTCGCTGAACTCGCCGCGCATCCGGCCATCGGCGTCCCGATCGAACCGGTGTCTGCGACCGGTTGGGCCGCACAGCTTTTCGACGCCGAACGAAGTGACGAACCGGTCCCGGATCCGATCGGGCTGAAAGCTCAGTTGCGCCCGTATCAGCAGCGCGGCCTGGCCTGGCTCGCCACCATGAGCCGCCTCGGCTGCGGTGCGATCCTGGCTGACGATATGGGCCTCGGAAAGACCGTTCAGGTGCTCGCGCTACTCGTGCATGAACGCGAAATGGCGACGGCCACAACAGATTCCGGAGATCCATCGCTCGTCGGTCCGACATTGCTGGTGTGCCCGATGTCCGTGGTGGGCAACTGGCAGCGAGAGGCGGAGCGGTTCGCGCCCGATCTGCGGGTGCTGGTGCACCACGGCCCGGGGCGGCGCTCCGGAGCGGAATTCGATGCGGCGGTGGCGGATTCGGATCTGGTGGTGACCACGTACGCGCTGCTGGCGCGGGATGTGGAGGAATTGAAGCGGCAGCCGTGGGCGCGCACGGTGCTCGATGAGGCGCAGCACATCAAGAACGCCGGGACCAGACAGGCGCGCGCGGCGCGGCTGGTGCCCGCGCGACATCGGCTGGCGCTCACCGGAACCCCGGTGGAGAACCGGCTCGAAGAGCTGCGCTCGATCATGGATTTCGTGAATCCGAAGCTGCTGGGCAAGCCCGCGGACTTCCACGCCCGCTTCGCGGTGCCGATCGAGCGGGAGCGCGATGAGCTGGCGGTGAGCCGATTGCGTGCGCTCACTTCACCTTTCGTGCTGCGCCGGGTGAAGACCGATCCGGCGGTCATCTCGGATCTGCCCGATAAGATCGAGATCACCATGCGCGCCAACCTCACCGTGGAGCAGGCGGCGCTGTATCAGGCGGTGCTGGACGATATGTCCGCGAAACTGAAGGCCGCCAAGGGTATGGAGCGCAAGGGCGCGGTGCTGGCCGCGCTGACCCGGCTCAAACAGGTCTGCAATCATCCTGCCCACTATCTGCGCGACGGCTCGGCGGTGCTGCGCCGCGGCCATCACCGTTCCGGGAAGCTGGCACTGGTGGAGGACATTCTGGAATCGGTCATCGCGGACGGTGAGAAGGCGCTGCTGTTCACCCAATTCGCCGAATACGGTGATCTGGTCGGCCCCTATCTGTCCGAGCGGTTCGGCGTGCAGGTCCCGTTCCTGCACGGCGGGGTGAGCAAACAGCGCCGCGACGATATGGTCACCCGCTTCCAGGAGGATCCGGACGGCTCGCCGCTCATGCTGCTCTCGCTCAAGGCGGGCGGCACCGGACTGAACCTGACCGCCGCCAATCACGTTGTGCACCTGGACCGCTGGTGGAATCCGGCGGTGGAGAACCAGGCCACCGACCGTGCCTTCCGGATCGGCCAGCGCCGGGATGTGCAGGTGCGCAAGCTGGTCTGCGTGGACACCATCGAGGAGCGGGTCGACGATATGTTGCAGGGCAAACGCCAGCTCGCCGATCTGACCGTCGGCGCGGGCGAGAAGTGGATCACCGAGCTCGGCGATGACGAATTGCGCGCGCTGTTCGCGCTCGGCGCGGAGGCGGTGGGCGAATGAATACCTATATCGATGTCGGTGAGTTCGGCGAGCGCCGCCCCGTCGACGGCGGCGTCTCCTCGCGCAGCCGCCGCGGCGCGGCCTTCGCCCGGACCTGGTGGGGCCGTTCGTTCCTGCAGGCCATCGAGGATGTCGCCGATCCCGGCCGGCTCACCCGGGGCCGCTCGTACGCGCGCACCGGCCAGGTGATCAGCTATCACCTGGAGCCCGGTGCGGTCGCCGCCGAGGTGCAGGGCAGTCAGCCGCGCCCGTTCATCTCGGTGCTGACCCTGCGCCAGCTCCGCGATGAGCGCCTGCGTGAACTCGTCGACCTGGTGCGTGCCACCCCCGGCATGCTCGGTGAGATCGCCTCCGGCTCCCTGCCCAAATCCCTTGGCCCGCTGCTGCTTCCGAACACCGCGCCGGAATTGGATTTCTCCTGCACCTGCCCCGATGTGGGCTGGCCGTGCAAGCATGTGGCGGCCATCTGCTACGTCATCGCTGAACGCCTCGACGAGACGCCGCGGGATCTGCTCACCCTGCGCGGCGTCGAACTCGACGAGCTCATCGGCAGCGTGCAGCAGGACGGCAATCCGGCCGATGCGGCCGACCTGTACGGCGAGGACATTCGCCTGCCCGCCCTCCCGACACCCGAATTCCACCCGGCCCCGGCGGATCTGGATGCGGTCCTGCTCCGCCGCGCCCTGCGCATGACGGCGGAGGATGAGCGCAGCGCCGAGATCGGCTACCGGCACCTGCGCACGCTGTACTCCCTGCTGGAGCCCTGAGCTATCGGACCGTCGTTCTCGCGGCCGCCTTGACCGTGCTGCCGGAACGTGTGCCCAGCGCGGTGAAACGGTAGTCCGCGAAGTCGAAATGGCCTGCGCGCCAGAAGCCTTCGGGTGTGGTCATGGCGCGGAGCGGAACATCGCCGTTCTTGTCGAAGTAGTAGCTGTTGGCGCGGGTGCAGGAGTTCTGCCAGAACACCTGGGTGCCGCGGCGATTCAGCATCTCCTCGAAGAAGCGTTCGTTCGCCTCCTCGGTGACTTCGATCCGGGTGGCATGGCTCCCGCGTGCCTTGCGGAGCAGCCGCAGGATATGCCGGGTCTGCATTTCGATCAGCGCGAAATACGAGGATCCGTTGTAGCCGTATGGGCCGATGATGGTGAAGAAGTTCGGGAAGCCCGGCACGCTGACGCCCTCGTAGGCTTGCAGCCGGTGTTCATCCCACCAATCCTCCAGCCGGACGCCGCCGCTGCCGTGCAGATCGAAGGTGGGCATATTGCCCGATTCCATCACCTTGAACCCGGTGGCCATGATCAGCACATCGACCTGATGGTGTCCGGCGGCGGTGCGCACGCCGGTCGCGGTGATCTCGGCGATGGGCTCGGTGTCGAGCCGCACATTCGAGCGATTGAACGTCTTCAGATAGTCATTGGAGAAGGACGGCCGCTTACAGCCGAGCGCGTAGTCGGGCGTGAGCTTCGCGCGCACCTGCGGATCGTCGACCTGATCCCGCAGATGCGCCAGCCCGGTCCGCTCGCCCAGCTTGGACATGGGCAGCACCCCGTAATAGTGCGCCGCCAGCGGGAAGGTGAGCTCCACGAACGCCTGGGAGAGCCAGCGCGTCACCAGCTTTCCACCGGGCAGTCCGAGCAGCCGGTGCACCACCGGGGGCAGTGCGGTATCGGGTCGCGGCAGGCACCAGATCGGGGTGCGCTGGAAGACGACGAGTTCCGCGACCTCGGGCGCGATCTCCGGAATCACCTGTACCGCCGAGGCCCCGGTGCCGATGACGCCGACCCGCTTACCGCGCAGATCCTGATCGTGATCCCAGCGCGAGGTGTGCATGGTGACGCCGGTGAACCGTTCCACCCCTGCGATTTCGGGCAGTTTGGGCCGGGTGAGCACCCCGGTCGCGCCGATCACATAGCGCGCGGTGAGTTCCTCCCCGTCACCGGTGCGCAATCGCCACAGGTGCAGCGCGTCATCGAAATCCGCCCGGACGATGCTGGTGGAGAAGCGAATTCGCGGCCGCAACCCGTACTTGTTCACGCAGTGCTCGGCGTACGCCTTCAATTCCCTTCCGGGCGCGTACACCCGGGACCAGGTGCGCTGCTGTTCGAATGAGTACTGATAGCTGAACGACGGAATGTCCACGCCGATACCGGGATAGGTGTTCCAGTGCCAGGTGCCGCCCACCCCGTCGGCGTCGTCGACCATGAGGAAATCGTCGAAGCCCGCCTTGCGCAACGCTATCGCCGTCCCGATCCCGGCGAATCCCGCTCCGACGATAATGATCTCGTGATCGACCACGGTGCTGTTCACAATGCGTCCTCCGCGTAGATGATGCAGTCCACCCGATGTTCGACACCGTCGACGGTGCGAATCCCGAGCGGGGCGAGCCGGGCGATCGGCCAGGTGACGAGCTCGCAATGGGGCTGGTTCAGCGCCCGGTAGTACCCGCCGTGCAGGCGGACACCGGTGGCGGTATCGGGGGTGAGCTGCCGTCGCACCCAGGAATCGCGCACCGAGACGAATAGATTCGCGGTGGCGGCCAGCCGCAACAGGGTCGCGGCGATACCGTGCGGTGGCTGTGCCGTGCCCGGCAATGGCTGGGAAGCGGGGTCGCCGGGCAATGGTCGCGCACTGTCGCTGGGCAGCAGACCGAGCAGATCATCCGGTAGTCGGCGCAGTAGCTTGCGCCCGGGAATGGGCGGTGCGGGCAGTATCCACACCGGGTCCCGCTGGAAGACAGTGACCCGGCGGGCCTGCGCGGTGATACCCGGCAGCACCCGCGCGATCGCCGTTCCGGAGCCGATCACCGCAGCATGCCTATCCCGCAGTTCGAGTTGCCCCCGCCAGCGCCCGCAGTGCACCTGGGGTCCGGTGTAGCTGTCCGCGCCGCGTGGTCCGGCGGCTCGAACTCTGCCCGAATCACCCTGCCTGGCAGTGGCATTCATTTCGCCACCGGATCGTAGGTCAGCCCCTGCGACCAGGTCGGCGGCTTGCCGAGCACCCGCACCGGGAAATAGTCGATGGCCTTGTTCAGCACATCATTGATGCCCTGGATCGGCTGCCACCTGTTGATGGTGGCTTTCCCGTGCATCCGCACCACGTGGAAGAGCGGTACGCGTTTGATGCTGGGCGCGCGATCACCGGCTTTCTCATACCGCCGTACCGCATTCCAGAGCTTCTCCTCATCCAGGCCCATCGCCATGATGTTGGTGGACATGCGGGACAGCAGCGGTGTGTACAGCAGTGCTCCCATTAGCAGTGTCGGCCGCAGCGCGAAACCCGCCGTCTCGATGGCGATGCGCCGCATCGGCCCGGCCCCGAGCTGTTCGAGCACCTGGAATCCGACCGCCAGGTGCCGGGACTCGTCGCTGTTGATATGCCGGAAAACCTCGTGGCACAGCGGATCCCGCACCTCGTCCAGCAGGAATTTCACCAGCGCGCCGTCGAGCGCGCACTCCAGCGACGGAATCACCGTGCCGAGCACCGGCAGCGTCAGATCGTCGCCATACCGGTCCACCCACTGGATGACCATGCGAATGTTCTTGTTGGGCAACGGCATCTGATCGCCCTCGAGCATGCCCCAGCGCCGCATGAGCGCCAGTTCGGCATTGGCGTGCTTCTGCTCCTCGGCGTGGAAGTACCGGTAGATCTCCTTGAGCGGCCCCTCCGGCGCGCGTTTGGTGAGCGCCGCGAAACCGCGCGCGCCCACATGTTCTATCCACACGAGATCGGCCATGAACGCGGTGAGCGCGGGTCGCTGTTCCTCGGTGATGAGGTCGGCTCCCGGTGCGTCCCAGTCGATATCGACCAGCGACCACTGCCGGTCCTTGATGACCGTGAGCATGTCGGAATACGCGAACGCCATTGTTCACTCCTTCTCGTGAATGGCCGTCGTGCTACCGCACCAGTCGCTCCAGCAGACCGGCGGCACGGGTGTAGGGCTCCGGCAGTAGTCGTTTGGACTGCCAGATCAATTTGGCTTCGATTTGCGGGACGACATAGAGCTGACCGCGGTCAACGGCGTCCAGGGTGGTGCGGGCGATCGAGGCGGGCGGGCGGCCGGTCCAGCGCAGCAGCCGGTCACCCCATTCCGAGATGTTCTCGTCGCCGATCGAAACGTCTTGGAGGATATTGGTTTTCACTGCCGTCGGGCAGAGCGCGGTGACGCTGACGCCGGTGCCGGAGAGTTCCGCGGCGAGGGTTTCCGAGAGTGCCAGCACGCCCGCCTTGCTCACGTTGTAGGCGGCCATGCGCGGTGCGACGCCGAACGCCGCGGCGGAGGCCACATTCACGATCGCACCGGATCCGGCGGCGCGCAGGCGGGGCGCGAAGACGTGGCAGCCGTGGATGACGCCCCACAGGTTGATATCGAGCACCTGATGCCATTCGTCCAGGGGCGCATCGCCGATGACCTCGCCGCCGCGGCCGATTCCGGCATTGTTGACCACCACGTCGGCGGTCTTGCCGAACCACTGCTCGGCGGTGGCGGCGAGCGCCTGCACCTGGTCGATCCTGCTCACATCGCATACCGCGTCGAAGCCCTTGCCGCCGGTGGCGCTCACCAATTCGACTGTCGCGCGGGCCCGTTCGGCATCGATATCGGAGCAGATCACCCGCCCGCCGCGGCGGCCGAGTTCGACCGCGAAGGCGCGGCCGATACCGCTGCCCGCGCCGGTCACCACCGCGTCCGCCTGCTGTGTGCGGCGGGAACCGCCGAAGGGGTTGAGTCGCATGGGAACTCCCGGAGCCGAAGTGTCCGGTGCGGCAACTGGTGGCATCTGCCACCATTGGCCGCGCCTGCCCCCAATTAGGCGCGCGATAGGGCAAAATGTCAATGATGAACGTGCGCGCACCCGCCCGGACCTGGGGTGGGCGAACCCAGGAGGAACGCCGTACCGAACGCCGTGCCCGGCTCATCGCCGAGGCGCTCGCGATCTGGCTCGAAAACGGCTGGGCCGCAGTCACGATGCGCGGGGTGTGCACCCGCGCGGCGCTGAACGATCGCTACTTCTACGAGCACTTCGCAGATCGCGACGAGCTGCTGGCCGCGGTCTGGGACGAGGTCTGCCTGGAGGTCTTCGGCGAATTGTCCGGTGTGGTCGCGGAACACCTGCACCTGCCACCGCTGGAGATCCTGCATCGCGCGATCGCCCGGGCCGTCGCCCTGCAATTGGACAGTCCGGCCCGCATTCTCTTCGGTGATCACGCCGGGTCCCGCGTGCTCGAGGAGCGGCGCAAGGCCATGCTCACCGAGGCGACCGATCTGCTCATCGCCACCGGGCGGCCCTATCTGCGGCCGGGTTTCGACGAAGCCGATCTGCGCATGGGAACCCTCATGGGCATAGGCGGTTTCGTGGAACTGCTCACCGCCTGGCGCACCGGGGCCATCGAATCCGATACCGACCGCATCGTCGAACACGTCAGCCGCACGGCGCGACTATTGGGCACGCAGTATCTGGCCGTGCCGGACTGAATCGCACCCGTCCGGTCAGAGGTTGTCGATGCGGTAGACCCGCTGGGCGTTGCCGCGGAACACCTGTTCCAGCGCCTTCTCATCCGCCCCGTGCGCGGTGAGCGCGGTCGCCACCGCCTCGGCCGCATTGCCGATGCTCGTAATCGGTTTGTCCACCGGGAAATTCGAGCCCCAGATGAGCCGATCCGCGCCGAAGACGTCGAGGGCGTGCTCGAGCAGCGGTGAAATGCGCTCCAGCAGTACCGGTACCGGCGTCGGATTACCGCGCGGCGGCACCGGATGCCCGAGGATCGGCATCATCAGCCCGCTCACCTTGGCCACCACATTCGGGTGCGTGGCCAGTGCGCTGAGATCATCGCGCCAGCGCACGAACAACTCCCGCCGCTGGCCCGGATTGTGCCCGGTCTCCTTGCCGACGGGGCCGAAAATGCCCGCGGGCGTGCCCAAATGGTTCAGCACGATGGTGGCGTCGGGATAGTGCCCGGCCAGTGCGGTGACCTCGGGCAACTGGTTCGAGAACACCCACGCCTCGAAGCCGAGCCCGCGTTCGGCGAGCGCGCCGAAGCCATCGAGGAACGCGGGCGCGGTGAGCGCGCCCGGAGCTCTGTTGTGCGCGCGCACCTTCGGATCCGGGTGATACTCCACCCGGGTGCGAATGCCCCGGAACAGCGGTGACGCCGCGAGATGCGCGTCCAGCAGCTCCGCGAAACCCGGTGCGGCCGGATCGCCCGCGCCGATGATCGCCCCCAGCGCGGGCGTGTCCACGCCGAACGGCAGACTCGCCACCCAGCGCGTCTCCCCGACGGGCGCGAGCGGACCCTTACCGCTCCACTCCACCTCGATGTGCACGATGCCCTCGACCGGAACATCCCCGGCATCGGTGCGGTAGTCGGCGGGCAGATACGGATGGACGAACGGTTCCGGATCGCCCACGAATTCGCGGTCCCGCTTGGGAGCCAGTCGTTTGGCCCAATCGATGGGAACGGGCACGTAGTGGAACAGTTTGGCGAGCCCACTGAATTCGCGCGGTGTGGTCAGCGGATCCCACTGGTGGATATGCGCATCGACGACTGTCATGCCCGCAAGGTCCATGATGTCCCTTCCGTCCGGATCGACCTGCAGCGGATTGTTTCACGCGCCGCATTCGGAAACGCCGAAATCGGGTAGCGGCACCGGAAACAGCCGGGGGCGTCCGGGTGCCGGGCGGTCACAGTCGCAGCCCGGCTCCGATCGATTCGCCGAGCGCGATTCCGGGCGGCATGGCGAATATCGCGCTACCGGTGTGCTGCACCACGGTATTGAGCCGATCGCTCGCCGCCAGCAGGCGCTGTGCCCGGATGAACTGCTCCGGCGGATTGTTCATATACGCCGCGAACAGCAGTCCGGCATCGAGCTGGGCATGGCCGCCGTGTGTGTGATTCGGGGCGGTGCCCTCGGGATGATCGTGTGCGGGAACGGCTTCCGGGACCGGTGCGGCGGTCGTCGCACTGGTCGCCACCAGCGTGCCGTAGTCGTAGCTGTAGCCGCGCCGCAGCATGGGTATGCCGTGCACCAGCCGCACATGCGCGTCCGCCGGAATGATCGGCTCCCCGTTCGCGGCGCGGGCGTTCAGATCCACCGGATCGAATTCGGCACCGCCGGTCAATGGCGATCCGTCATCGCGCCGCCGCCCGATGATCCGATCCTGCTCCGGCCGCGACAGCATGTCCCATTCGGCGGTGCTCATCCGGATCTTGCGGAACACCAGATACGTTCCGCCCCGGAACCATTCGGGTTCCTCGGGCGCGTGCGCCCAGACGGCCGCGTCGAATTCGGCGGTACCGACCACCGGGTTGGCGGTGCCGTCCTTGTGCCCGAACATATTTCGCGGGGTGCCGCCGCCCGCGGGCCGACTCAGGAAACCGTGCTGGGTCCAGCGCAGATTGCCGAGACCGGGCATGCGGGCGCGCAGCGCGCGAAAGGCGTGGCTGACGATCTGCGGATCATCGGCGCAGATCTGCGCCATGATTTCGCCGCCGGTCCAGCTGGGGCGCAATTGATCTCCCGCGAATTCCGGCAGGGTCGCCAGGTGCCGGGGCCGTCGATCCGCCAGCCCCGACCAGTCCTCGAAGACCGCCGGGCCCAGTCCGAAGGTGATGGTGAGCCGGGCCGGATCGAGTCCGGTGGCGAAATCGGTGTGATCGCTGAATCCCGGTGCGCTGTCCGGCTTATCGGGCACCCGGGCGCCCGCCGTCAGCGCGGCCGCGGTCTCGGTCCAGGCGGCGAGCAGATCTCGCAACACCCCGCGATCCCGGCTTGCGAGATCGCAGGACAGGAACAGTGCGTGCGATTGTGCCGTGGTCGCGATGCCCGCCTGTCGCGCGCCGTGGAAAGCCACTGTGCGGGAATCGTTTTCGGCAGGTGCGGTAATGCGCCCGGCTACCGCGCCCGCTGTGGCCGCACCCGCGGCCACCAGGGCCGATCCGAAAAGTCCGCGCCGGGAGACCCGGGGCATGCCCGTAGAATTACTACGATCTGTAGTAGATCCGCTCATGATCACGAAGGATAGCCCGCTTCCGGCTTACCTTCAACCATACTGAAGGTCGGTGAAAAGTGCACGGCTCCCGGGCTATTGCGGGTCCATAGGCGAGACTGGAGCCGTGACCACCGAGAACGGCCGCCCCCGCCCGCGAATAACCAGCGCGGGCATCGTCCTGCTCACCCTGGCCAAACGCGTCGAGACCGAACTCAATACCGCGCTCACCCCGCTGGGTCTCACCGTCGCCAGATTCGGACTGCTCGCGCATATTTCCGCGCGGCCCGGAGCGTCGTTCAGCGACCTCGCCCGCATGTCCGGCGTCAGCGTGCAGAGCGTGCACACCGGCGTGAAAACCCTGGTGGCACACGGCCTGGTGCACGATCGCACCGCGCGCGCCGGATCCGCCTCGATCATCGAACTCACCGCGGAGGGCACCCGCGTACTGCGCCGGGCCGAACAGGTGGCCGTCGAGGTCGACGCGCAGATGTTCGGCCCGGAGGCGGATCCGATTCAGCGGCGGATCGGGCAGAGCGTGCTCGCCGCCTTCGCCGAACCGGAGTCCTGACCCGCCGCGATCAGGGGAGTTCGTACTCGAAGCCGATGTGATGGGTGCCGTCCGCGTCGACGGTGATGCTGCCGGTGCCGGTGATGCCCGCCAGCTCACCGGTGCCGCTGCCCGGCACGATGATGAAGTACTCATTGCTGCGATCGGTGCCCGAGGTGGTCGCCGAATGCGCGAAATTGAACGCGCCCGCCCGGCCCGCCAGCGCGCCCTCGAACGATTCCATGGCCACGTAGGTCCCGACTCCGGCGGCCTGATCGAAGGCCGAGGTGAACAGGGTCGCCGCGCGGCCCGCCACCTCGCCCTCGAACTGCTTCTCCATCAGGACGACGCCCACGGGCACGGCGGTGGCGATGGCCGGGTCCGGGACGACCTCGGTGGGTACGAATGACTTGACGCTGAAAGTTCCTGTTACCTGCACGAATCCGAGCGTATCGGCGGCGGCCGACACGCTCTTGTAAATACGCGTCAGGCCGGTCGCCGCACCTCAGACATTGCGCCGATACTGGCCGCCGACCATGAAGAAGGCATCGGTGACCTGACCCAATGTGCATACCCGCGCGGCATCCATGAGCGCGTCGAAGACATTCGCGTCCGAACTCGCCGCCTCGGCCAGCCGGGCCAGCGCGGCGGGGGCCTGCTCGCGATGGCGGTCGGTGAATTCGCGCACCCGCCGCAACTGCGACTGCTTCTCCTGTTCGGTGCCGCGCGCCAATTCCAATACGCGGTGCTCCGCCTCGTGCGGATTGCGGAAGGTGTTCACCCCGATCAGGGGCAGGCTGCCGTCATGCTTGCGCCGCTCGTACAGCATCGACTCATCCTGGATGCGGCCGCGCTGATAGCCGGTCTCCATGGCCCCGAGTACGCCGCCGCGCTCACTGATCCGATCGAATTCGCGCAGTACCGCCTCCTCCACCAGATCGGTCAGCTCATCGATGATGAAACTGCCCTGCAGCGGATTCTCATTCATCGCCAGTCCCCACTCGCGATTGATGATGAGCTGAATGGCCAGCGCCCGTCGCACCGATTCCTCGGTCGGTGTGGTGACGGCCTCGTCATAGGCATTGGTGTGCAGGCTGTTGCAATTGTCGTAGACCGCGATCAGCGCCTGCAAGGTGGTGCGAATATCGTTGAAGCTCATCTCCTGTGCGTGCAGTGAGCGGCCCGAGGTCTGCACGTGATACTTCAATTTCTGCGACCGTTCGTTCGCCCCGTACCGATCCCGCATGGCCACCGCCCAGATGCGGCGGGCGACCCGGCCGATCACCGAATACTCCGCGTCCATGCCATTGGAGAAGAAGAACGACAGATTCGGCGCGAAATCGTCGATATCCATACCGCGCGCCAGATACGCCTCCACGTAGGTGAATCCGTTGGCCAGGGTGAAGGCCAGCTGGCTGATCGGATTAGCCCCGGCCTCGGCGATGTGATAGCCGGAGATGGACACCGAGTAGAAATTGCGAACGCTGTTGCGCACGAACCATTCCTGGATATCGGCCATCATGCGCAGGCTGAATTCGGTGGAGAAGATGCAGGTGTTCTGGCCCTGATCCTCCTTGAGAATGTCCGCCTGCACGGTGCCGCGCACGGTGGACAGGGTCCGCGCGCGCAGGTCCGCTGCCTCCTCTGCGGTCGGCTCGCGACCCTGCGCGGCCGAGAACTGTTCCAGCGCTTGATCGATCGCGGCATTGAGGTAGAACGCCAGAATCGTCGGCGCGGGACCGTTGATGGTCATCGATACCGACGTGCTCGGCGCGTCCAGATCGAAACCGTCGTACAGCGCCTTCATATCGTCCAGCGTGGCGATGGAAACACCGGACGTGCCGACCTTGCCGTAGATATCCGGGCGTTCCGCCGGATCGTGCCCGTACAGCGTCACCGAATCGAAGGCCGTCGAAAGTCGTTTGGCGTCAGCGTGTTCGGACAGCACCTTGAATCGACGATTGGTGCGGAAGGCATCGCCCTCGCCCGCGAACATGCGCGCGGGATCCTCATTGTCCCGCTTGAACGGGAACACCCCGGCCGTGAACGGGAACCGGCCCGGCAGATTCTCCGACCGCAGGAACCGCAGCAGCTCACCGTGATCGGTGAACCGGGGGAGTGCGACGCGGGGAATCGAACTGCCGGACAAGGTTTCCCGCCGCAGCCGCGTGCGCAACTCCTTATCCCTGATCCGCACGACCTGCTCATCGCCCCGATAGGACTCGGCGACCGCGGGCCAGGCAGCCAGCAGTTCGGCATTCTCCGGGGACAGCGCTTTTTTGGAATCCGTGAGCAGTTCCGCGACGGCGGCATCCCCGGGCAGTTCCGCGAGCACCTGCTCCACCCGCTGAACCCGTTGCGCCGCAACGATCTGCCGCTCCGTCGCGGCGTGATAGTCGCGGATGGTCTCGGCTATCTCGGCCAGGTACCGCACGCGCGCGGGTGGGATGATCTGCGCGAACCGGGTCGAGGACCGGGTGTCGACGCGGGGCAGCACGCCCGGTTCCAGGGGCAGGCCCTTTTCGCCGAGCAGACCGCTCAGATGCTGGTAGAGCGCTGTCACGCCGTCATCGTTGAAGGTCGCGGCGCTGGTGCCGAATACCGGCATATCCTCCGGCAGGGCGTGGAACGCCTCCCGGTTGCGCACCAGCTGCCGCGACACATCGCGCAACGCGTCCTCCGCGCCGCGCCGCTCGAACTTGTTGACCGCCACCACATCCGCGTAATCCAGCATGTCGATCTTCTCCAGCTGGGAGGCCGCGCCGAACTCGGGCGTCATCACGTAGAGCGAGACGTCCACGTGTTCGGCGACCGCCGCGTCACCCTGTCCGATACCCGGCGTCTCCAGCACGATCAGATCGAAACCCGCTGCCTTGCAGGCGATCACCATCTGATCGATATTCCGCGGCAGCTCCCGCTCACCCCGGGTGGCGAGGGAACGGAAGTACACCCGCTCCCCGTCGAGGGCGTTCATGCGAATGCGATCACCGAGCAGCGCACCACCGCCGCGCCGCCGCGTCGGATCGACCGCGAGCACCGCCACCCGCAGCTTGTCCTGCTGATCGGTGCGCAACCGTCGAATGAGTTCATCGGTGAGAGAAGACTTTCCGGACCCGCCGGTGCCGGTGATGCCGAGGACCGGCACCCGCCGCGCACTCGCCGCCGCGGTCAACTCGGCCATATCCGCCGACGGCAGCGTGTCCTGCTGCAAACAGGTGAGCGCCCGTGCCAGCGCCGCCCGATCCCCGCTGAGCACCGCCTCCACCGGCGCGGGCGTGGTGGACAGATCCACATCGCAGCCCGCGATCAGTTGATTGATCATGCCGGGCAAGCCGAGTCGCTGTCCGTCCTCCGGGGAGAAGATGGTGACCCCGGCGGCCGCGAGCCGTTCGATCTCCGCCGGAATGATCACCCCGCCGCCCCCGCCGAAGATGCGCACGTGCCCGGCCCCGGCCTCGCGCAGCGCGGTCGCCAGGTACTCGAAGTACTCGATATGCCCGCCCTGATACGAGCTGACCGCGACGCCCTGCACATCCTCGCTGACCGCCGCGTCCACCACCTCACGCACGGCGCGGTTATGTCCGAGGTGAATCACCTCGGCCCCCTGCCCCTGCAGGATTCTGCGCATGATGTTGATGGCCGCGTCATGGCCGTCGAACAGCGCCGCCGAGGTCACGAACCGCACCGGGTTCGCTGGAACATGCAGATCGGCCATGGGAATCCTCCGCGTCTACGGCCGCACAGTTGATACCCCAATAGTAGGACGTCAAATCAAATTGGGCGTGAGATCCGCCACAGCAACATCTCTGGAAATAGATGGATGTCCAACTATATGGTGACCTAAGACCGCGTGGACCACGCGGTGACATCGAGACAGGACTGGCATGGTTCGCGAACTCACGCACTTCATCGGCGGTCAGCACGTGACCGGGACCTCCGGCAAATTCGGAGACGTCTTCAATCCCAGCACCGGACAGGTGCAGGCGCGGGTGCCGCTGGCGACCAAGAGCGAGGTCGAGGCCGTCATCGCCAACGCCGCCGAGGCGCAGCAGGTGTGGGCCGCGTACAACCCGCAGAAGCGCGCCCGCGTGCTGATGAAGTTCCTGACCCTGGTGCAGGACGAGATGGATTCGCTCGCCGCACTGCTGTCCAGCGAACACGGCAAGACCATCCCGGACGCCAAGGGCGATATCCAGCGCGGCCTCGAGGTCATCGAATTCGCGACCGGCATACCGCATCTGCTCAAGGGCGAGTACACCGAGAGCGCGGGCACCGGCATCGATGTCTACTCCATGCGCCAGCCGCTCGGCGTGGTCGCGGGCATCACCCCGTTCAACTTCCCGGCCATGATCCCGCTCTGGAAGGCCGGACCGGCACTGGCGTGCGGTAACGCCTTCGTGCTCAAGCCGTCCGAGCGCGACCCCTCGGTACCGCTGCGACTGGCCGAACTGTTCCTCGAGGCCGGACTGCCCCCGGGCGTGTTCAACGTGGTCAACGGCGGTAAGGAAGCCGTCGACACACTGCTGAACGACGATCGCATCAAGGCTGTCGGCTTCGTCGGGTCCACCCCGATCGCGCAGTACATCTACGAGACCGCGACCGCCAACGGTAAGCGCGCGCAGTGCTTCGGCGGGGCCAAGAACCACGCCATCGTCATGCCGGACGCCGATCTGGACGATGTCGCCGATCAGCTCATCGGTGCGGGCTACGGCTCCGCGGGCGAGCGCTGCATGGCCATCTCCATCGCGGTGCCGGTCGGTGAGGAGACCGCGGATCGCCTGCGCGACAAGCTGATCGAACGCATCGCCAAACTCAATGTCGGCCTCTCCGATGATCCCGGCGCGGACTTCGGTCCCCTGGTCGGACAGGACGGTGTCGACCGCGTCAACGACTACGTGCAGATCGGCGTCGACGAGGGCGCGGAACTGGTCATCGACGGGCGCGGCCTGGTGGTCGAGGGCGGCGAAGAGGGATTCTTCGCGGGTGCGACGCTTTTCGATCGCGCCACCCCGGATATGCGGATCTACAAGGAAGAGATCTTCGGTCCGGTGCTCACCATCGTGCGCGCCAAGGATTACGAAGAGGCGCTGCGCCTGCCGAACGAACACGAATACGGCAATGGCGTAGCGATTTTCACCCGCGACGGTGACACCGCGCGTGACTTCGCCGCCCGGGTGCAGGTCGGCATGGTCGGCATCAACGTGCCGATCCCGGTGCCGATCGCGTACCACACCTTCGGCGGCTGGAAGCGTTCCGGCTTCGGCGATCTCAACCAGCACGGCCCGGACTCGATCCGCTTCTACACCAAGACCAAGACGGTGACCCAGCGCTGGCCCTCCGGACTCAAGGAGAGCAACGCCTTCGTCATCCCGACCATGGACTGACGATGTTCACACTCGACGAAGACGAAAAGGCGATCACCGCGACCGCCCGCTCCTTTGCCGACGAGCTGCTCGCGCCCAATGCGCTGGAATGGGATGAGCGCAAGCACTTCCCGGTGGATGTACTGCGCAAGGCCGGGCAGCTCGGCCTCGGCGGCATCTACGTCCGGGAGGATGTGGGCGGATCGGAACTGCGCCGGCTCGATGCCGTGCGCATCTTCGAACAGCTCTCCACCGGCTGCCCCGCCATCGCCGCCTACATCTCCATCCACAACATGGCCTCGTGGATGATCGATAGTTACGGCGATGCGGCGCAGCGCAATCGGTGGCTGCCGGGTTTGACCTCGATGGATCTGCTGGCCAGCTACGCGCTCACCGAACCGGGCGTCGGCTCGGACGCGGCGGCCCTGAGCACCAAGGCCGTTCGCGACGGTGACGACTATCTGCTCACGGGCGTCAAGCAATTCATCTCCGGTGCGGGCAGCAGCGATGTCTACGTGATCATGGCGCGCACCGGAGACAATGGGGCGCGCGGGATTTCGGCCTTCATCGTGCCCGCCGACACCCCCGGACTGTCCTTCGGCGCGAACGAGCGCAAGATGGGCTGGAACGCACAGCCCACCCGGCAGGTCATCCTCGACAATGCCCGGGTGCCCGCGGCCAACCTGCTCGGCTCCGAGGGCAATGGCTTCCGCATCGCCATGAACGGGCTCAATGGCGGACGGCTCAATATCGCCGCTTGCTCGCTCGGCGGCGCACAGGCGGCCATGGATCAGACCGTCAGCTATCTGGCACAGCGTAAGGCGTTCGGGGCGCGGCTGCTCGACAACACCGCGCTGCAATTCGAACTCGCCGATATGCGCACCTCGCTGGAGGCCGCCCGCACCCTGCTGTGGCGGGCCGCCGCCGCCCTGGACGCCGACGCCGACGACAAGGTCGAACTCTGCGCCATGGCCAAGCGGTTCACCACCGACGCCGGATTCGAGGTGGCCAACAAGGCCCTGCAACTCCACGGTGGCTACGGTTACCTGGCCGAATACGGGATCGAGAAGATCGTCCGCGACCTGCGGGTGCATCAGATTCTGGAAGGCACGAACGAGATCATGCGGGTGGTCGTCGCCCGCTCGGTGGTAGGAGCAGCATGAGTGACAACGCAGAACCCGAGGTGCTGATCGGCAAGCGCGACGGCCTCGGCCTGATCACGCTCAACCGGCCCCGGGCGATCAACGCGCTGAATCACCCGATGGCGCTGGCCATTCTGGACGCGCTGCGCGCCTGGGAGACCGATGACGAGGTGCGCACCGTGGTGCTCACCGGCGCGGGGGAGCGCGGGCTGTGCGCGGGCGGCGATATCGTCGCCATCCACACCGATGCCGAGAACGCTGTGGCCCAGCATGATTCACCGTGGACCGCCGCCGATTCGCCCAGCGGGCGGTTCTGGCGGGACGAATACATCCTGAACGCGCTCATCGGCGGCTACGCCAAGCCGTACGTCGCGATCATGGACGGCATCGTCATGGGCGGCGGCGTCGGCCTGTCCGGGCATGCCTCACACCGCATCGTCACCGAACGCTCCAAGATCGGCATGCCCGAGACGGGTATCGGCTTCATCCCGGATGTGGGCGGCACCTACCTGCTCGCGCACGCACCCGGCGAGATCGGCACGCACGTCGCGCTCACCACCGCGCGCATGACCGCCGGTGACGCCATCGCCGCCGGATTCGCCGACGCCTTCGTACCGTCCGAACACCTTCCGGCACTGTTGGAAGCGCTCGGCACCCTGAGCGCGGATGACGCCATCGCGAAATTCGCACAGCCCGCACCTGTTTCGGAATTCATCGCCCAGCGCGACTGGATCGACTACTGCTACGGCGCGGACACCGTCGAGGAGATCGTGCACCGGTTGCAGACCGACGGGCGCGCCGAGGCCGCCCAGGCCGCCGCCGATGTGCTGTCGAAATCGCCTGTGGCGCTGAAAGTCACGCTGCGGTCGCTGCGCGAGGCGCGCAAGGCCGACAGCCTCGAGGCGGTGCTGAACCGGGAGTACCGGGTCTCGGCCGCCTCGCTGAACACCCATGACCTGGTGGAGGGCATTCGCGCCCAGGTCATCGACAAGGATCGCAACCCGCAGTGGCAGCCCGCGACGCTCGCGGATGTCACCGACGCCGATGTGGACGCCTACTTCGGCGCGCTCGGCGATCGCGAATTGGGTTTGGCCACACCGAAGGATCAATAGTGAGCTCTGAAAAGATCAGCAGGGTAGGGTTTCTCGGCCTCGGCCATATGGGCGGCCCGATGGCGGCCAACCTGGTGAAAGCCGGATACGAGGTCCTCGCATACGATCCGGTGCCCGCCGCACAGGATCAGGCGCGGGCCGACGGCGCCACCGTCGTCGCGACACCCGTTGCGGCCGTGGCCGAATCGGAGATCGTCATCACCATGCTGCCCAATGGCCGCATCGTGCTCGACCTCTACAACGATGTGCTGTCCGCCGCCAAGCCGGGCACGCTGTTCGTCGACTGCTCCACCATCGATGTCGGTGATGCCAAGGCCGCCGCGGAACTCGCTGTGGCAGCGGGACATCGGGCACTGGACGCACCCGTCTCCGGTGGCGTCGCGGGCGCGGCGGCGGGCACCCTCACCTTCATGGTGGGCGGCGCGGACGCCGATTTCGCCGCCGCCCTGCCGCTTTTGGACGTCATGGGCGGCAAGGTCGTGCACTGCGGCGGCGCGGGCGTCGGCCAGGCCGCCAAGATCTGCAACAACATGATCCTGGGCATCTCCATGATCGGGCTCTCCGAGGCCATCGTGCTCGGTGAGAAGCTGGGGCTGACGCACGACAAGTTCTTCGATGTGGTGTCCACCGCCTCGGGGCAGTCGTGGGCGCTCACCTCGTACTGTCCCGTGCCCGGTCCGGTGCCGACCAGCCCGGCCAATAACGATTACCAGCCCGGTTTCGCCACGGCGCTGATGAGCAAGGATCTGGGCCTCGCGGCTAATGCCTTGCAGGCCAACGGGGTTGACGGACAGATCGGTTTGCTTGCCGCAGAGATCTACCAGCGCTTCAACCAGGACGAAGCGGGCAAGGATTTCTCGGCTATCGTCACCGATATTCGTACCCGATCTGGAGGAGAACAGGCGTGAGTGACTTCGAGACGATTCTGCTGGAGCGCAAAGGCCGCGTCGCCCTCATCACGCTGAACCGGCCGAAGGCTCTGAACGCGCTGAACTCGCAGGTCCTGACCGATATCTCGGCTGCCCTCGACGAGCTCGAGAACGACAACGAGATCGGCGCGGTCGTGCTCACCGGCTCCGAGCGGGCGTTCGCGGCCGGTGCGGACATCAAGGAGATGTCCGAGAAGTCGTACATGGACATGTTCCTCACCGACCACTTCGCCGGATGGGACCGCCTCGTCGCCTTCCGCAAGCCCATCATCGCCGCGGTCGCCGGATACGCCCTCGGCGGCGGCTGCGAACTCGCCATGATGTGCGACATCCTGCTTGCCGCCGACACCGCCAAATTCGGCCAGCCCGAGATCAAACTCGGCGTCATCCCCGGTATGGGCGGCTCGCAGCGCCTCACCCGCGCCGTGGGCAAGGCCAAGGCCATGGATCTCATCCTCACCGGCCGCAATATGGACGCCGAGGAAGCCGAGCGAGCGGGCCTGGTCTCGCGCATCGTCCCGGCCGCCGACCTGGTCGCGACCGCCCTCGAGGTAGCCGAGACCATCGCGTCCATGTCGCTGCCCTCGGTCATGATCGCCAAGGAAGCGGTCGACCGCGCCTTCGAAACCACCCTCACCGAGGGCCTGCGCTTCGAACGCCGCGTCTTCCACTCCCTGTTCGCCACCGAGGATCAGAAGGAAGGCATGGCCGCCTTCGTCGAGAAGCGGCCCGCCAACTTCAGCAACAAGTAGCGGAACGGTTGGGGCACAGCCCCACCCGGGACATGGCCGGGGGTTTGGGGGCCGAGCCCCCAAACCCCCTATCATTCACGCCTCGGGCGTGGTCAGTGCCGCGTTGGCCCGACCACTTCCACGGTCGGCTGCTTACCGTCGGTGTGCTCGCCTTCGTGATTCATGGCGAGCGCACCGGCGATGGTCCCGCCGAGGGTTGCCGTAACCGCAATGGCCGCAACGAGTTTGCGGCGTGAGGGGATATCCTCGCCGCGCAGTCTCGGGACCGGGTTGAAGCGCACACTGCGCACCCGGCGCGCGGAGGGGCGCTCGGCGGCCAGCAGCACCGCGCCGCGGGTGGAGACGAATTCGGGTTCCGGATCGTAGATCAACGGCAGATCGAGCTGCTGCTTCAGCTCATCGCGAATGCTCTTGTTGCGGGTGCAACCCCCGAGCAGCGCCATCGCGGAGGGGTGCACGCCGGTCTCATCGATCATCTGCCGCACGAACGACACCGAATGATGCACCCCCGCCGACACCAGATCGGCGAAGTCGCTGCGGGTGATGACGGCGCGATGCCCGTTGATCGGATCGCACACCGTGATCACGCGATCACTGGCCAGGGCTTCCTTATGGCGACGGCTGGTGGCCAGATCCACACTCACGCCGCCACGGGCCAATAGCCAGCGTAGTAGTGAATCGTGCCCGTCGCCGCCGAGCACGGTACTGCGCTTACTGGCCAGAATCGCCTCGGTGCGGCAATCGATCTGGGTCAGCGTCAAACCGGAAGCGCCCAGGTCATAGAGCAGGATCGAGCCCTCGGCGGGCAGTCTGCCGGTGAACCGCAGATATCTGAGCTGTGCGACCTGCTCGTCGATCAGGGTCAGGCGATTGCGCCCCGCCGTGGTGCGAATGGCGTCCGCGTGTGTCGAACACCGGCAGGTGACCGCGATACCGGTAATGAATTCATCGCGCCGAGCAGCGGATTTGCGCATCAGCCGGACGGCTTCGAAAACACCTTCCTCGATACCGCCGCCGGTTCTGCGCGCCACTTTGCAGCGGTCGATGGGAGGCAGATGCGGCTGGTCGGAATGGGTGAGCATGGCGCGCGCACCCGCCGCGCCAGCTGACACCCCGAGGACCAGCACCATGGCCTCAATGGTGAACCTTTTGCGGGCCGATTCCAAGACTATGACGCAGGAAATTGGCTGACCGGATGCTGGACGGTTACTGGGCGGCCCATCTGGTCGGCGAGCCACCGCTGTCGAAGTCGCCCGCGGTCTGCCGGAATTCCGCCAGCAATCGCAGCAGCAGCTGTAAACGATCCGGCGGCAGGCCGGTATTCGCGAACACCTGCCGGTTCAGCTCGGTGGTGGCCTTGGACACCAATTCCCTTCCGGCATCGGTGATTTCGATCAAGGTCGCCCGCCGGTCACTCGGATGCGGCACCCGCTTCACCAAATGCGCGGTCTCCAGCCGATCCACGGTGTTGGTGACACTCGTCGGATGCACCTGCAAACGCGCGCTGGCGACCGCCATCGGCAGCGCACCCGTTTTGCTGAAGCTCAACAGCATCAGTAGCTCGTACCGGGAGAAGGTGAGCCCGGAGGGCTTGAGCGCCTCGTCGACCCGGGCCATGACGATCTGCTGCGCCCGCACCAGTGAGGTGACCGCGGCCATCCCGTCCGCGACCTCGCCCCAGCCGTGCTCGGTCCACTGGCGGTGCGCCTCTTCGATCGGATCGAGCGGCAGGGGACGTGGCCGAGACATGTCCACGATCATCGCATGCGAAGCACTCGTATTCCGCCGCACCGAGCCCTATTTCGGTGTCGTACTCTTTGCGGACAAGGAGGCAGTACGTGACCAACCCGCTCGGCCCGAAGTTCGACCCGGCATCAACCGCACCCCGGGGCCCGTACAGTGTGCCCTTCCCCGAATTCACACCGCGCAAGCCCGATCGCAAACCCCTCTTCATGGGCGTGGCCATCGCCGTGATCGCCGCCGGCGTCGCCGGAATTCTCCTGTGGCCGCAGAACGCCGGCGGCGACTCCGCAGCCGCCGCCGACGAATTCGTGCCCACCGCGACCGACCACGATCCCTCGACCCGGATCGACGGCGTAGTGCGCAAGGACTATCCGGCCGGCGTGCACGTTGCCGCGAACCTGCGCGTCGCCTACACCCAGAGCCCGCCCTTCGGCGGCGCGCACGACAGTTCGTGGCTGCCGTGCACCGGCGTCAACTACACCGTGCCGATCCGCAACGAGAACGCCGTGCACGCGCTCGAACACGGCGCGGTCTGGATCACCTACAACCCGACCACACTCGGCGTCGACGGCGTCTCGGTGCTGACCGGACAGGTCGGCGCGAAACCGTACATGCTGCTGTCGCCGTATCCGGGGCTGGACACACCGATCTCGCTGCAATCGTGGGGCCACCAGCTCAAACTCAGTGATGCCCGCGATCCGCGCGTCGGCCAGTTCATCACCGCGCTGCGGCTGAACCCGTACACCTATCCGGAGCCGGGCGCGAGCTGCTCCAACCCCACCATCGACACCAATAACCCGCCGCCGTACGACCCGACACCGCCGGGACCGTACGCGGTCACCGAAGCCGGAGTCACCCCGCCGCCGCCGCCGCCACCGGCCCCGGAGCCCGCGCCCGAGCCGCCGCCCGGCCCGGAACCGGCGCCCGAAGGCTGATTGGAATCAGGCTGATTCGAACACTGGTCCCGAATGCGCACGCGCGGCATCATTTACAGCGATGCGGGTGTGACCGAGGGGCTAGGTAGCGGTCTGCAAAGCCGTATACGCGGGTTCGACTCCCGCCGCTCGCTCCAAAGGAAATGTCCCCCATGGAAATCCATGGGGGACATTTTCCGTATGCCGCGGGGGTCTAGGCGCAGCGGAAGCGGAACGTGGCCGTCGGGATGATGCCGGGCACCGTGCTGACCTGCTGTGCCGCATCACCATCGAGGGAGCAGCCCATCGGCGTCGAGACCTGTACCCGATAGCAGCCCGAGCCGCCGATATAGGTGGCGCTGCCGTCCCGGCCCGTGGTGACGGTGCCCGCGACCGGGCCGCCCGCGCACGGGGTGACATCGGCGGTCACGCCCGCGATCGGGAACTGCTCCACGCCGTACACCGCCTGCACCTGCACCGCGGAGTCCCCGGCGGGCGGCGGTTCGGCGGCCGCGAGCGGGGCCAGGGCGACGGCCGCGCCTACGACGGACAGGGCGAACAGCATGCTGCGCAACGAGACTCCTCAGGTAGTACCCGGGGCAATTCGCCCCCGCGCCAATATAGGTGCTGGGCGACGTGTCCGGTGGGAGCACGCCGAGTAGTCCGGCGGCGCTGTCACATTCACGCCGTGCGGGTCCGGGTCGGGCCAACCGATTCCCGCCGGGCGGCGGCACCGCTCGGCCTGCGGGCGCGGCCCAGCGGCGGGCGGGCACCTTTCCGTCGCGCACCATGCTCGCGTCACCCGTTGGTGTCAGACAGCCAGGGCATCCCGGGCGGCCGGGGCGCTGGACAGACCGTTGGTCAGCCGGGCGGCGGATGCGCATTGCTCGGCGGTGAATGCGACTGCCGCGCCGAGGACTTCGAGGTCCACGCGGTCTCCGACGGTGGGGGCGGCGACGCTGACCCGGCGCACCTGGATGGGGTCGGCGCGGCCGTCCAGGTCGAGGGTGAGCATGACGTCCGCACCGCGGAATTCGACGCCGCGCACCGTGGCGCGGCCCGGATCGCCGTTCGAAACCACGTGGGCGACAAGCTGTTCCGGCCGCATCATGACGGTCGCGGCACCTGCGGGGGCATCCGGCTGGACCGGAATCCGGCCCAGGGCGGTCTCGGCGGTATCGGATCGCAGGGTCGCGTCCAGCAGCACGGTGTCGCCGAGGAATCCGGCCGTGAACAGATCGGCCGGGGCGGCATACACCTGTTCGGGCGTGCCGACCTGGGTGAAGCGGCCGGTGCACATGACCGCGACCTGATCGGCGAAGGAGAGCGCCTCCTCCTGATCGTGGGTGACCAGAATGCTGGTCATGCCCGCCGCGCGCAGCGTATCGGCCACCGCCTGCCGAGTGGCGGCGCGCAGGCCGGTATCGAGCGCGCTGAACGGTTCGTCCAGCAGCATGAGATCGGGTTTGCGCGCCATGGCGCGGGCCAGCGCCACGCGCTGCTGCTGCCCGCCCGAGAGCTGATGCGGTCGCCGATCCGCGTAATCCGCTCCCAGCGAGACCATATCGAGCAACTCGCGCACCCGGGCCGCATGCCGCCGCCGTCCCGCCAGGCCGCCATTGAGACCGTAGGCGATGTTCTGCCCCACCGTGAGATGCGGGAAGAGCGCGCCGTCCTGCGCCACGTAGCCGATTCGGCGGCGATGCGGCGGCAGCGAGAACCCTTCCCGGGTAACCACTTCCGAGCCGACCGTGACCGAGCCCGAGTCCGGGTTCTCGAATCCGGCGATCACCCGTAGCAGCGTGGTCTTACCGCAGCCGGACGAGCCGACCACCGCCGTGGCGCTGCCGTCGGGCACCTCGAGCCGGATACCGTCCAGCACCCGGGCGGGCCCGAAGTTCTTGCAGACATTCTCGACGACAAGACGACTCATAGCCCGGCCGCCTTCCTGGATTGAGTGAACAGCAGATACGTGACCGGCACCGCCGCGATGATCATGATCAGCGCATAGGGCGCGGCCGCCGCGTAGTCCAGTTCGCCGGACAGCGACCAGAAGCGCATGGCCAGGGTGCGAGTCCCATTGGGGGCCAACAGCAGTGTGGCGGTCAGCTCGGTGGCCACCGCCACGAACACCATCGCGGCCGCCGAGGCCGCGGCGGGTGCGGTGAGCCGTAAGGTGATGCGCAGGAACGTCATCGGCCGCGAGGTCCCCAATGCCTGCGACACCTCCTCCAGGCCGACCGGCACCTGCGCCAGGCCCGCGCGCACACCGACCAGCGCGCGCGGCAGGAACATGAGCGTGTAGGCGGCGAGCACGGTGGCGGCGGTCTGATACAGCGCGGGCAGCCAGCGAATGCTCACCGTCACCAGCGCCAGCGCGATCACGATGCCCGGCAGCGAACTGGTGATGTAGTTGGCGCCCTCGATGATTCGCGCGAAACGAGAGGTGGAGCGCACCGCGATCCAGGCCACCGGGAAGGCGCACAGCGTGGTGATGACCGCGGCCGTGGCGGCCAATCCGATGGTCTGGCCCAGGGATTCGCCGATATCGGCCATATCCCAGACCTTCGAACCACCCAGCCGCAACCAGCGGATGATGGTCCACAACGGCACACCCAGCGAGAACGCCAGCGCGGCGGCCAACAGCAGGAATACCGGAAACTTGTTGACGCCCAGCCGGACTCGGATGGCGGCCCGCGGAACACCGCTGCCGATGCGGGCGTAGCGGGCATTACCGCGCGCCGCGGCCTCACCGGCCAGCAGCACCAGGCACAGCACCACCAGCACCCCGGCCAGCGTATTGCCCGCCGCCCCGGCGAAACTGGATTGGTACTGCTCGAAAATCGCGGTGGTGAAGGTGGAGAACCGGATCATGGCGAACGCGCCGTACTCGGCGAGCAGATGCAGCGCGATCAGCAGTCCGCCGCCGAGAATGGCCAGGCGCAACTGCGGCAGCACGATTCGCGCGAACACCGCGACCGGACCCGAGCCCAGCGCCCGCGCGGATTCCTCCACCGCCGGATCCAGCCTGCGCAGCGTCGCCGCGGCGGGCAGGTACACCAGCGGGAAATACGACACGGTCGCGATGAGCACGCCCGCCCACAGCCCGTGCAGGGACGGGAAGGCGCTCACCCAGCCGTAGCTGTTGACGAAGGCGGGAACGGCCAGCGGAGCCGCGAAGATCGGCCCCCACCAGGCCGCACCCGGTACGTCGGTGCGCTCCACGATCCAGGCCAGCCCGATGCCGAGCACCAGGCAGATCGGCACCGTGATGACCACCAAACCCACCGTATTGCGCAGTAGTTCACCGACTCGCGGCCGGAAGATCAAATGCGCGGTCTCGGTGAATCCGGTGCTGAACAGCGTGGACACGATATAGCCGAGCGGTACGAACGTCGCGGCCACCAGCAGCAGCGCGAGGATCGTGACGAGCAGCCCGGGCCGGGCGGCCCGGGTGGCGACAGCGGTCCGGACGGCCATGGGTTAGAGCAGACCCGCGTCGGTCATCAACTGGGTGACCTTCTTGGCGTCCAGCTTGCTGGGGTCGACCTTCGGCGCGTCCAGCGAAGCCAGCGGCGGCAGCGCCGGATTGGCGGCGACGGTGGCCGAGACCGGGTACTCCATCGAATCGCCGTCGCGCAGCACCTCCTGGCCCTTCTGCGAGGCGATGAAGGCGAGGAACTTCTGCGCGTTCTCCGACTTCTTGCTCGACTTCAGCACGCCGCCACCGGAAATGGAGACGAAGGCGCCCGGATCCTGGTTCTTGAAGTAGTACAGCTTGGTGTTGTTGCTGTTCTCCTTGGTATTGGCCTGATCGCGGTACCAGTAGTAGTGGTAGATCACGCCGCCGTCGAACTGCCCCGCATTGACGCCCTTCATGGTCGTCACATTGTTCTGCGAGGCGATCGCGTTGTCCTTCATACCCTTGAGCCACGCCTTGGTGACGTCCTCACCCTTCAGGGCGAGCAGGGCGGCCACGATGGCCTGGAAGTCCGCGCCGGACACGCCCGCGCTCCAGCGGCCCTTCCACTGCGGCTGCTGCAGATCCAGCAGCGAATGCGGCAGTTGATCGGCCTGCAGCTTGCCGGTGTTGTAGACGAAAACGGTTGAGCGGGCCGCGATTCCGGTCCACTTGCCGGTGGACGGGCGGAACTGCTCGGGCACCTGCGCGAGCGTGTTGGGATCCACATCGGCGAACAGCCCGGCGTTCTCGACCAGCGCCATGGCGGGGGAGTTCTCGGTGAGGAAGACATCGGCGGGCGAGTTCTTGCCCTCGGCGACGAGCTGGTTGCCCAGATCGGTGTCACCGCCCTGGCGCAGCGTCACCTTGATGCCGGTCTCCTTGGTGAAGGCCTCGGCCCACTCCTTGGTCAGCGATTCGTGCTGGGCGTTGTAGACCAGGATCTCGTTATCGTCCTTGGACGAATTGGAGCATCCGGTTGCCGCCAGCAGGGTGATCGCGGCGACCACGCCGGACACCAGTTTCCATCGAGCCGCTGCCATGACCGTCCTTTCGACATGCCAATCCTCATTCCTGAGGTTTGGCTAACCAACGTACCGTCTCTCGGGGCGGACAGATCCGGCACCCCACCGAATCGCAACCTATTTGCCGTAGTCTGCGGACATTCAGTGGTGGACCGATCGAAGGAAATCGATGACCCTGCCGCCCGGCGGACAACCGTACAATCCGGCAATGGACGTTCAGCGATCTGCTGGCAAACGCGGCGGGGGAGGTCGTAAACCACTGTTCGTCGGATTGGCCGTGGCGGCCGTCGTCGTGGTCGGCGGTGGCGTCGCCGCCGCGGTCTCGCTGTCCGGCAAGGATTCCCCGAGCGACAGCCAGCGCATCGACTCCGCCATTCGCGATTTCTACGGCACGTTGTCGGCCAAAGGTCCGGGCGTCGCGGTCGCCAAGGCGTGCGCGGCGGATCGCGCCGAATACGATGCGCTGTCCACCGCGCAGAAGAGCGCGTCCGAACAGGGCCGGATGGATATCCGCATCGTGAGCATCGACCAGATCGCCGTCACCGGCGATCGCGCGACCGCGAAAATGGTTGGCGCGCTCTCGGTTTCGGGAGCCGACGACAAGTCGACCACCGCGTCGGAGCATCTCCGCAAGGAGGAGGGCACGTGGAAGGTGTGCTCGACCGACGGCAGGTAGTGCGGTCGTGAACTGCTGCGGGCCGAACCGGCGCACCGTCCTGGGTGCGCTCGCGGCGGCGACCCTGCTCCCGCTCGCCCGTCCGGGAGTGGTTCGCGCACAGCCGGGTTCGGTGATCGCGACCGATCTGGAAGTCGTCACGATCACCGCGGAGTCGGCGATCCTCACCTGGACGACCCTGGGGCCCAACGCGAATGGCGATCCGGTGCCGGTGGAGACCGACGCCGAGGTGTGGCTGGGCCCCGCCGACGGGACGGGCCTGCGGCAGGTGTTCGCCGATCCCGGGCCGACCGCGTACCACTACGCCGAGATCACCGGCCTGGAACCCGGCCGCCGCTACCGATTCGAGGCGCGCTCGGTGGGTGTGACCGCCGTGCCCGCGCTGAATGTGGCCACCCGGCTGCCGAATACGCCGGAGGCGAGCGGTGAGTTCAGCACGCCGGTGCCGCCGCCGGGCCGACTGCTGCGCACCATCGCGCTCTGCAACGATGTGCACTACGGCGAGGAGATCAGCGGCCTGATCGCCGCCGGACTGCCGCCCGGCGTGCGCCAGGATCCCGGTCTCGCACCGTATCCCGAGGTCATGCTGGCCGCGATCCTCGATGATCTGCGCCGCCCCGACCGCGCCGCCGATCAACTGCTGCTCGCGGGTGATCTGACCGCGGAGGCGACGCCCGATCAGGTGCGCGGGGTGCATCGCGCACTCGCGGAATGGGGTGCGGCGGAACGGGATTGGTTCGCCTGCCGGGGCAATCACGACCGCCCGCATCTGGGCGGCGACTACGCGGGCTGCGCACCGTATGCGGACCACTTCGACTGCTGGGGCGAATCCTTCGGTCCCCGGCAGCAATTGGGGGAGTTCGAGGTGGGCGAGTTGCGCCTGCTGGCCCTGGACACCACCGAACTCGACGGGTCCGGCGGCAGTATCGACCGGCCGCAGCTGGATCGGCTGCGCGAGGTGCTGCTGGCCGATCCGGACCGCCCGACGCTGGTCTTCAGCCATCATCCGGTTACCGCCGAATCCGGCTGGACCAATATCGCGGGGCCGGGTTTTGTGCTCAACAGCGCCAATTCGGCTGAGCTGCAATCGCTCTACCGCTCCGCGCCCGGGGTATTCCTGCACCATTCCGGCCATACCCATCGAAATCGCCTTACCCGCCCCGACTTTCCCATTCCGGTCGAATTTCTCGAGGTGGGCGCGGCCAAGGAGTATCCCGGCGGCTACTCGCTGGTGCGCCTCTACGAGGGCGGCTACACCGTCAACTTCTACAAGACCCGCACGCCGGGCGCGCGTCGCTGGAGCGCTCGGTCGCGCGGTGAGTACTTCGGTCTGCTGCCCGAGTACACCCTGGGCTCCACCGCCGACCGCAATCACACCGTGCCGCGTGACCTGTCGGGTCTGGTTCGTGCCTGAGGCGGTGGGCGCCTCGTGTCCGCGGCGGCGGGCCGCGTGCCTGCAGCAATGGGCTGAATCACTGGTTCGGGCACCCATGCTCATTTGCTGTTAATCTCGCAAACAGTTAGCTGTTCGTTCGGCTGTAGCGCGAGAAGCGTTCGATCACCGGTGAGAGGGTGACGAGATGGGCGCGAAGTTCGCGTTGGTGCAACCTGTGAGCGTGACTGCGATGCCTGATATTCGCCGGTACACAGGGGCCATCGAGGCCGCCTCGGCATTTCTCGGTGCCGTGGTCGCCGGGTTGTTGCTCATGGCTCCCCTCGATCTGAATTGGGCCAATGAGGGGCCGATGGAAGTCGATCTGCTCATTCTGAATATGCCCCGTGCCGCCGCCGCGGGCGCGATGTTCGCGGTCATCGCCGCAGCGCTGGCGGTGGCCCTGGGGCAGCGCACCGCCTGGCTCGCCGCTTTCGGCAGCGCCGCTGTCCTGCTGACCGATCACCTCTGGAATCTGAACAGCTCACTCACCGGCACGCTCATCACCGTCAACTACGTCGATTCCATCTTCGGCGGCATCCTGCTGGGCGCCTTGACCGTCGCGGTATTCGGCAGACCGATCGCGACCACCGCGTTTCTCATCGGTGCGCTGTCCAGCATTCTGATCGGTGATCTCACCTCGCTACCCGAATCCGGCGGACCACAGCGCACATTCATCGAATGGGCGGCCAGCGGAACCCCGCCGCTGTGGCTGGTGCTGATCGCGGTGCTCGCCCTGGCCGCGGCGGTGGCGATGCGGCGGACCGAACCGAAACCGGATGAAGCGGATGGAGGCGAACTGCCCATCGCTCCCATCCTGTCGGCGCTGCTGCTGGTCGGCACCACCGCGGTGACGACGGAATGGCTGGTCAAACACGCCGGGACGCCGCCGCAGGTCACCGCGATCGCAGCCACAATCCTGGTCGCCGCGATCGTGGGAGCGCTATTGCTGCCGGGCCGGGACGGTGTCGTGGTACTGCTGGCCTTGGCGGTCGCCAATTCGGGCAGCGCGATCATCGCCGTTCCACGGCCGGACTGGAGTGCGCCACTGCCGTTGATCGCGGTGGTACTGGGTTTCTATGCCGGGCGGCGATGGCATTCCCCGTCGGCGGGGCTGCTCGGCAGCGCGGCCATCGGCGTATTCGCGGCGGCCACCGCCGGTCAGGCGCGCACCGAAGCGATCATCCCGCTGATCGGAATCACCGCCGTCGGCCTGCTGCTGGGCTATTGCTTCGCCGGTGCGGTCGCACAGCGCTCGGCTGCGAGCAATGCCGTGGCGTTCGCGGTCCTACTGGTGCCCTGCCTCGTTGTCGCCCTGCGCGGCAGTGATTTCGAACGTGTCGCGTATTCGCCGCGCTGGTATCGGGATCCGACGGGTTCGGCGTCCGCGGCGCCCGGCTGGGTGGCCGTAGCCATCAGTCTCGGATGTCTGGCAGGGCTTGCGCTGCTGTACCGTGTCCGACCCGTCGATCACCTGCCGAAGCGGCCGTCGACCCAGCTCAGCGCGTCCGCGTAGGACGCCTCCAGTACACCCCGGTGATCGACACCCGGATATCCGCGATACTGCACCGGCTGGCCCGCGGCGCGCTGGCGCACCACCATGACATCGGTGGCGGCCGCGGGCACCGTGGCATCGGCCCGGCCCTGCAAAACCAGCAGCGGCTGCGCGAAAGTCAGTGTGCTGGGATCGTTTTCATTCAGCACCCGGGTGAGCGCGTGAATATCGCCGTCGGGTGCGAACACCTCGCTCGCGGTCAGCCCGCCCCACTGCTGCGGACTCCGCAGCTGCGCGATGCATCCCACGTCCGCCAGGGTGACCATGGCCGCCGCGTCCGGGGTCAGGAAGCGCGCCGGATCGATATCGGCGACCGTCTGCGCGCCCCGAATGATCAAGGGCAGGAACGCGGTCGCTCCACCCGTGAGCGGACCGAGCGTGGTGGACGCGCCCACCGCCGTGGCCAACTGCGATGCCTGGATACCGATGCCCTGATGCGATGCGGGAGCCAGCGCGACCGCACCCAGCAGTTGGAGCTCCGGCGCCCACTGCTGCGCCTGCGCATCGGCGAAAACGGCCGCCTGCCCACCCTGTGAATGCCCCATCGCCACCCAGCGGGTGCCGATCTCCGGTTCGATTTGCCTTGCGGCCCTTGCCATATCGGTGACCGCGCGCTGTTCGGCGGTACCGATCAGATAGCCGTGCGGGCCGGGCGTGCCCAGGCCCTGATAGTCGGTCTGCGCCACCGCGTAACCCGCGGATATCCACTGCGCCTGCACTTTTCGAACCAGGGAGGTGTAATCGTGCGCGGGGAAGGCATCGGAGGTGTCGTGCGAGGGCGCGCAGGAATCATCGACCCCGGTGGTGCCGTGCGCCCACGAGATCAGCGGCCAGCCGCCCGGGGGCGGGGTGCCCTCGGGCACCGCCACGGTGCCCGATACCGCCGTCGAATTCCCCTGCATATCGACGGATCGGTACAGCACCAGATAGTTCCGTGCCCCCGGAATTCCCGGATCACCGTCGATGGGCCGCAACTGGATCACCGATCCGTGCGGACCGGCGACCCGATCCTCGGGCGCGGTGTAGAACGCCGCGACATCGGTGGTCTCATCCACGATCGCAATGGGGGTGACGGGGGTGGCATGGCCCGGTGCGACGGCGATGCAGGTTCCCGCGATGCCGGCCAGAGCCGCGCTGGCTATCGATCCGGTCCGTCGCGCATGTCGCCGCCGTGGTAGGTCCGCGCACCTCTCCTCGATGTCCGACATGCCCAAAAGATACCGGTCTGTTGGCAAATTAGGGGGCAAGGCAACACGCCCTGGTGAGTGTCAGCCCTCACCCCCGCGCGCCCGCCACCTGCCCGGACGAGTCCGGATACGCCCAGCGCAAGCGTTTATTTCACGGTGCGCGCATCCCTCGCGCGACACCCGCCACTGCGCCACGGTCGATGCGGAGATTCGCACGCCCGGCTCGACGTGTATCGCATTCTCGGCCTGGGGGACGGGGAGGCGCATGTCATCCGCAATGCGGGCGGCGTGGTCACCGATGACGAGATCCGCTCGCTCGCCATCAGTCAGCGCCTGCTGGGCACCACCGAGATCATCCTCATCCACCACACCGACTGCGGCATGCTCACCTTCACCGACGACGACTTCAACGCACCATCCAGGACGACACCGGCATCAAGCCCGCCTGGTCCGCCGAAGCCTTCCCGGATCTGGACGATGATGTGCGGCAATCGATTCGGCGCATCGAGGCCAGCCCGTTCATCACCGCGACAACGTCCTTGCGCGGCTTCGTATTCGACGTGGCCACCGGCAAACTCAACGAGGTCGTCGGCTGAGGTCGCATCGCCCCGAGACGAGAAAAAGGCCCCGATCGGCGAATGCCGTTCGGGGCCTTGCTCTTCGGTGCCCTCGGCAGGATTCGAACCTGCGGCCTTCTGCTCCGGAGGCAGACGCTCTATCCCCTGAGCTACGAGGGCGGGGGTGGACCCGCTCGGACTTCTCGACTTTCCGAGTGGGCTGGGAAAGCGTATCGCATTGCCTGCGCTGCGCCAAAAACCCGGGTGGACCGGGCGTTTTGCGACGCCCGGCACCGAACTCAGTTGAGCGGGAGCGGTGGGGCTTTGCGCTCGGCGAGCATCTGGGTCATCAAATCGGCTTCGCTGGACTGGGTTTTGGCCATGCTCTGCGCCAGTGAACGCACCACATCGATATCGGCGCGCTGCTCGGCGTATTCGATCATGGGCATACCGCCCTGATGATGCCGCAGCATCAACTGCAGGAACATGGTGTCCAGTGCCGGACCGGTGGCCGCGCGCAGCGCCGTGATCTCCTCGGTGGAGGCCATACCGGGCATGACCGCCACCGGACCCGAATGCTCGGCGGTGCCCATGTGGTGATGGGCCGACATATCGGTCATCCAGCCCATGTAGCCGCCCGTGGGCAGCAGCGGTTCGCCCCAGGATTGCAGCCACGCCTGCATGCGGCCCGCCTGATTGCCCTGGGTGGTGAGGATGTCATAGGACAGCCGCTTCACCGCCGGATCGGTGGTGCCGCTGAACGCGATCGCGGCCATCTCCACCGCCTGTGCGTGATGCACCGACATGTCCTGGCTGAAGCCGATATCCACCGCGCTGGGCTCCGGATCCGAGGCACGCAGATTGCCGACCATCAGGCCCGCGGCGAAACCGGCCAGCAGCACCGCGATCACACCGAGGATCAGCAGCGCGGGCCGCTGACTACGGCCCGTCGCCTCCACGGGTTCGGCCGCCTCGGAATCGCCGGGCTCGTTCGCGTGCGACAAGAACGGCGGCATTACTGCGCCGGAGCCGGCTGCTCCGGCTGCGGGTCGCCGGTGGGCACGGGAATGCTGGGGATGCCGCCGGGCAGCGTGCCGTCGCCGCCGGGCGCGGTCGCGTCACCACCGGGCAGGGTGCCGCCGGGGATGGTGCCGCCGGGCAGGCCCGGAATGCCACCGGGGATATTCGGCATGCCGCCGGGAATCTGGCTGCCGCCGGCACCGCCCAGCTCGGTGGTGTCCTTGGTCAGGCCCTTACCGTCCAGCGGCACCGCGTCCGGACCCGGCTTGGACGGATCGAACGGCGGCGGGTTGTTGGTGTCGAAGGTCGGGTTCGCGCAGCTCGCGCCGACCTCGGGGTAGGTGTTCGAGTTCAGGCGCAGATCCTTGATGAACCGGTCCACCCGCGAATCGTCGGCCTTCTGCAGCTTGAGCTGATGACCCCACGCCTGCAACGAGATCGGGGTGTCCATGCCGGGGTACGGCGACATCAGCATGTACTGCTGGCCTTCGACCTTCTTCTTCAGCGTGTCGATGGTCGCCTGATCCACCTTGTCAGGGTTGTAGGTGATCCACACCGCACCGTGCTCCAGCGAATGCACGGCATTCTCCGTGCGGATCGCCTTGGCGTACACATTGCCCATGCACGCCGCCCACGAACCGTCGTGCGGGCCACCGAACGGCGGTGCCTGGTCGTATGCCACGCGCTGCGTCGAGGACACGTGCAGACCGGCCGGATAGTCCTTTTTGACCACGCCGTCGATATACGCGGAAGGGTTCTTGATCTCTTCCTTGGCGTTGTACTTGGGCACCAGGAATGCGGCGATTCCGCCGATCAGCGCCAGCACGGCCACCACCGCGGCAATGGTCATCCACGGGATGTTCCGTTTCACGGGCAGTTTGCCCCCGGACCCGCCTTTACGGCCCGATCCCGACGATTTGCCCGCGGCCTTAATAGCCTTGGCCGACTTGGCACTGGTGCTGCTCGGCATAACTAGTTGTGCTCTCTTCGACGTGTTCGGACAATCAAGCGATGCGGCCGCATCGTTTGCTGGGCGCCTGCCCGTGCGATGCCCGCGCGCGGCGTGCACCTGCTCAGACCATAGGATAGTGACTCGTGACTCCAGCTGACCTTGCAGATCTCCTTCGCGCAACCGCGGCGAAGGTACTTGTCGAACGTGGATCCGACCCTGCGGTCCTGCCCGACGAGGTCAAGGTGGAGCGTCCCCGTAACCCCGAGCACGGTGACTATGCCACGAATGTGGCCATGCAGGTAGGCAAGCGGGCCGGAATGAACCCGCGCGACTTTGCGAATCTGCTCGCCGAGGCGCTGGGCCAGACCCCCAATATCGAGGTCGCCGAGGTCGCCGGACCGGGCTTCCTGAACATCCGCCTGGCCAAGGCCGCGCAGGGCGCGATCGTGGAGAACATCCTCGCGGCGGGCGCGAAGTACGGCAGCGGCGACGCGCTCGCCGGGACCAAAATCAACTTGGAATTCGTCTCCGCCAACCCGACCGGACCCATCCACCTCGGCGGCACCCGCTGGGCCGCGGTCGGCGACGCGCTCGGCCGCATCCTGTCCGCGCAGGGCGCGGACGTCACCCGCGAGTACTACTTCAACGATCACGGCGCGCAGATCGACCGCTTCGCCAACTCCCTCGTCGCCTCCGCGAACGGGCAGCCCACCCCGGAGGACGGGTACGGCGGCGCGTACATCAAGGAGATCGCCGACACCATCGTCGCCGCGCATCCGGATGCGCCGGGTTTGCCCGCGGCCGAACAGCACGAGCTGTTCCGCCGCGAGGGCGTCGAGCTGATGTTCGCGCAGATCAAACAGAACCTGCACGAATTCGGCGTCGACTTCGACGTGTACTTCAACGAGAGCTCGCTGTTCGCCTCCGGCGCGGTCGAGAAAGCCATTCAGACGCTCAAGGATTCGGGCAAGCTCTACGAGAAGGACGGCGCCTGGTGGATCGCGTCCACCGAATACGGCGATGACAAGGACCGCGTCGTCATCAAGAGCGATGGCAAGTCCGCGTACATCGGCGGCGATATCGCCTACTTCCAGAACAAGCGCGCACGCGGCTTCGACCTGTGCATCTACATGCTGGGCGCGGACCATCACGGCTACATCGGCCGTCTGAAGGCCGCCGCCGCCGCGTTCGGCGATGATCCGGACACCGTCGAGGTGCTCATCGGCCAGATGGTGAATCTGCTCGAAGGCGATGTGGCGGTGCGCATGTCGAAGCGCGCGGGCACCGTGGTCACCCTGGACGACCTGGTCGAGGCCATCGGCGTGGACGCCGCGCGGTACTCCCTGGTGCGCTCGTCGGTGAACTCCAGCATCGATATCGATCTGGACCTGTGGACCAAGCAGGACACCGAGAACCCGCTGTACTACGTGCAATACGCGCACGCCCGCACCAACAACATCATCGGCAATTCCGCCGCGTTCGACTTCGCCTCGGTCGCACCGGATTTCAGCCTGATGACCGCAGACCGCGAGGGTGAGCTGATTCGCACCCTCGGTGAATACCCGCGCGTGCTCGCCACCGCCGCCGAGATGCGTGAACCGCACCGGGTAGTCCGCTACCTGGAGGAGCTGGCCGGGGCCTACCACCCCTTCCAGTCCGATAAGGAAATGCGCGTCATCCCCATGGGTGACGAGCCTGTCACCCCCCGAAACGCCGCTCGCCTCGAGCTGGTCAAAGCCACCCGCCAGGTGCTGGCCAACGGCCTCGGCCTGCTAGGCGTCACTGCCCCGGAGCGTATGTAGATGAGTGCACATCCCGCCGGTCCCCGCCACGCGGACATTCCGCCCGCTCAGAACCTTCCCGAGCGGCCGGAGAACTCCCAGCAGATGATCACGCTGCCCGCGAATGTGTGGCCGCGCAACGCTTCTCGCGATGCTGACGGCGTCGTGCGGCTCGCCGGGGTGCCGGTGCACGAGCTGGCGGCCGAGTATGGCACGCCGCTGTTCGTGATCGACGAGGACGACTTCCGTTCGCGCTGCCGCGATATGGTCCGTGCCTTCGGCGCGGACGCGCGAGTGCACTACGCCTCCAAGGCTTTCCTGTCCGCGGAGATCGCCCGCTGGATTCGCGACGAGGGCCTGCACCTGGACGTGTGTTCCGGCGGCGAACTCGCGGTGGCGTTGCACGCCGGTTTCCCGGCCGAGCGAATCGCGTTGCACGGCAACAATAAATCGGTTCCCGAGCTGGAAATGGCGGTCGCCGCCGGCGTCGGCCACGTGGTTCTGGACTCGCTCATCGAGATCGAACGGCTGGAAGCCGTCGCCAAGCGCGCGGACAAGGTTGTCGAGGTGCTGGTCCGCGTCACCGTCGGCGTGGAAGCCCATACGCACGAATACATTTCGACCGCACACGAGGACCAGAAGTTCGGTTTCTCGATCGCCAGCGGCGATGCCATGGAGGCCATCGCCCGAGTCTTCGAGTCCGACAATCTGAAGCTGGTCGGCCTGCACAGCCATATCGGCTCGCAGATCTTCGAGATCGACGGCTTCGAGGTCGCCGCACGACGCATGCTGCGCCTGCTGCACGATGTCATCGACAAGTTCGGCGTGGAACGCACCGCGCAGATCGCGACGCTGGATCTCGGTGGCGGACTGGGTATTTCGTACCTGGCGAGCGATGATCCGCCGCCGCTGGACGATTTCGCCGCGAAGGTGTGCGATCTGGTCGCCGCGGAAGCGGCCCAGATCGGCCTGCCGCGTCCGCAGATCGCGGTCGAGCCGGGTCGCGCCATCGCCGGACCGGGCACGGTCACCCTGTACGAGGTCGGCACCACCAAGGATGTGGTGCTCGACGCGGGCGCGCGTCGCCGTTACGTCAGCATCGACGGCGGAATGAGCGACAATATCCGGCCCGCGCTGTACCAGGCCGAATACGATTGCCGTCTGGTCTCGCGCTCCAGCGAGGCCGCGCCGGTGGTCGCTCGGGTGGTCGGAAAGCATTGCGAGAGTGGGGATATCGTCATTCGTGATACCTGGCTCCCGGCCGATGTCGGCCCGGGTGACCTGGTCGCGGTGGCGGCTACCGGCGCGTACTGCTACTCGATGTCGAGCCGTTACAACATGCTCACCCGGCCCGCCGTGGTCGCGGTGCGAGACGGCAAGGCGCGCTTGATTCTTCGCCGCGAAACGGTGGAGGACCTACTCAGCTTGGAGGTGAATGCATGACCGCCACGGCGAGCCGTGTAAAAGACAACGGTGCTAAGACCGGCGTGTGGGGATCGGATCATCCCATCGGTATCGCGGTCCTGGGTATGGGCACGGTCGGCACCGAAGTGGTTCGCATCATTCGCAACCAGGCTGAGGACCTCTGCAATCGCGTCGGCGCGCCGGTCGTGCTGCGCGGGGTCTCCGTGCGCGATCTGAGCAAGGATCGCGGTATCCCCGCCGAGCTGCTCACCACCGACGCCGAGGCGCTCGTGGCCCGCGACGATGTGGACATCGTGGTCGAGGTCATGGGCGGTATCGATCCGGCCCGCGCGCTCATCCGCACCGCGCTCGAGCACGGCAAGTCCGTGGTCACCGCCAATAAGGCGCTGCTCGCCGATCACACCGGCGAGTTGTCCGCCGCCGCCGAATCACACCGCGCCGACCTGTATTTCGAGGCCGCGGTCGCCGGTGCGATCCCGGTGCTGCGCCCGCTCATCCAGTCGCTGTCCGGTGACCGGGTGAACCGCGTGGTCGGCATCGTGAACGGCACCACCAACTTCATCCTCTCGGCCATGGCCGAAACCGGCGCGGCGTATGCCGATGTGCTGGCCGAGGCCACCCGCCTGGGTTACGCCGAGGCCGATCCGACCGCCGACGTCGAGGGTTATGACGCCGCCGCCAAGGCCGCCATCCTGGCCTCGGTCGCCTTCCACACCCGCGTGACCGCGGCCGATGTCTACCGCGAGGGCATCTCCAAGATCACCGCCGAGGATCTGGAGACCGCCGCGGCTGTCGGCTGCACGGTGAAACTGCTGGCCATGGCCGAGCGCGTCACCGATGACGGCGGCAAGGAGTCCATCTCCGTGCGCGTCTACCCGGCGCTCATCCCGCGCAAGCACCCCCTGGCCTCGGTCAGCGGCGCGTTCAACGCGGTCGTGGTGGAGGCCGAGAACGCCGGCCGCCTGATGTTCTACGGACAGGGCGCGGGCGGCGCGCCGACCGCCTCGGCCGTGATGGGCGATCTGGTTATGGCGGCGCGCAACAAGTTCTACGGTGGCCGCGCTCCGGGCGAGTCGGTTTATGCTGAGCTGCCGATCGCCTCGATCGGTGAAACCCCGACCCGCTACCACGTGAATATGCAGGTCGCCGACCGCACCGGTGTACTCCAGGCGGTCGCGGGCGAATTCGCCAAGCATGGGGTCAGCATTTCGACGGTCCGCCAGGAAGGTCATGACGCGGGCGCCCGCCTGGTCGTGGTGACCCACCACGCGCAGGAATCGGCCCTTGCCGATACCGTGGCCGCGTTGGCCGAACTGGATTCCGTCACATCCGTGACCAGCGTTCTGAGATTGGAAGGCACCGAGGAATGAGTACGACTGCGCGGTCTGCCGTGCATACCCCGTGGCCCGGTTTGATCACCGCGTACCGGGATCGTCTGCCCGTGCCCGCCGACTGGGAGCCGGTGACGCTGTTCGAGGGCGGCACCCCGCTGGTGCCCGCCACGCATCTGTCCGAGCTGACCGGCTGTGAGGTGTACCTCAAGGTCGAGGGCGCGAATCCGACGGGTTCGTTCAAGGACCGCGGCATGACCATGGCCATGACCGATGCCAAGTACAGCGGTAAGACCGCGGTGCTGTGCGCCTCCACCGGCAACACCTCGGCCTCGGCCGCCGCGTACGCGACCCGCGCGGGTCTGCACTGCGCGGTGCTGATTCCGCAGGGCAAGATCGCCATGGGCAAGCTGGCCCAGGCGGTCATGCTGGGTGCGAAGATCATTCAGGTCGAGGGCAATTTCGACGATTGCCTCGAACTGGCGCGCAAGGTCACCGCGGACTTCCCCGAGGTCGGCCTGGTGAACTCGGTGAACCCGGCCCGCATCGAGGGCCAGAAGACCGCCGCGTTCGAAATCGTGGACGCGCTCGGCAAGGCCCCCGATGTGCACGTGCTTCCGGTCGGCAACGCCGGAAACATCACCGCGTACTGGAAGGGTTACGGCGAGTACTACGCCGACGGCACCTCCAGCTCGCGCCCGCGCATGCTGGGCGTACAGGCCGCCGGTGCGGCTCCGCTGGTCAACGGCGCGCCGGTGAGCGATCCGGAGACCATCGCCACCGCCATCCGGATCGGCGCCCCGGCGTCGTGGAATGCCGCGATGGCCGCGAAAGAGGAGTCCGGCGGCGCGTTCCGGGCCGCCACCGATGAGAAGATCCTCGAGGCGTACCGCCTGGTCGCCGCCACCGAGGGTGTTTTCGTGGAGCCCGCGTCGGCCGCCTCGGTCGCCGGTCTGCTCGCGGCACGCCAGGAGGGCTGGCTCGATTCCGGTCTGACCGTGGTCTGCACCGTGACCGGCAACGGTCTCAAGGATCCGGACAACGCGCTGGCCGGTATGCCCGAGGTCAAGCCGATCGCGGTCGATCCGGTCGCCGTGGCGCACGCACTCGAGCTGGCCTGACAGTGAATTCGCGCGAAGGTCAGTTGATGACCAGGACGCTGCCCGCTGGAATCACCGTCACCGTGCGGGTTCCGGCGTCCAGCGCCAATCTGGGGCCGGGTTTCGACACCCTCGGCATCGCGCTGGGGGTGTACGACGAGATCGTGGTCACCACCACCGATTCCGGTTTGAACATCCGGGTCGAGGGTGAGGGCGCGGACGATGTGCCCTGGGGCCCTTCACATCTCGTGGTGCGCGCCATCGAACGCGGCCTGCAGGCCGCGGGCGTCTGGGCCGATGGCCTGGACGTGCTGTGCCGCAACGTGATTCCGCATTCGCGGGGGCTGGGCTCCTCGGCCTCCGCGGTGGTCGGCGGGCTGGCCGCCGGTCGCGGTCTCGCCGCGAAATTCGATGCCGCACTGGCCTATGACCAGGACGTCATGGTGCAGCTGGCGGCCGAATTCGAAGGCCACCCGGATAATTCCTCGGCCAGTGTGCTCGGCGGAATCGTGGTGTCCTGGACCGAAACCGACCGTCCCGACGCAAATGGCCTGGCGGACCACCACGTTCGCGCCTACCGCGCGGTCCGTCTGGAACCGCATCCGTCGCTGCGCCCGGTCGTGCTCATTCCCGAAGAGCGGTCCTCGACCGCGCACACCCGGGGACTGCTGCCGGACAATGTCCCGCACGCCGACGCGGCCTTCAATGCCAGCCGCGCCGCACTCGCCGTCGTAGCCTTGACGCAACGTCCTGACCTGCTGCTCCCCGCCACCGCGGACCGGCTACACCAGGGTTACCGCGCGTCCGCGCTGCCGCTCACCACGAAATGGATCGAACGCCTGCGCGCCGCGGGTATCGCCGCCACCGTTTCCGGCGCCGGACCGACCATTCTGGCCCTCGGGACCAGCGAATTCCCTGCGGAACTGCGCGAACTCGCCATTGCCGACGGACTGCGAGTTCTCGAACCCGGTATTGCCGGTGGGGTATCGGTGGATTGACAGCGCGCCTGCCTTGCCGATGTAAAGGCCGGGAGCTATCCTGAGCGAGTCCGTACATCGTGCGCGTCAGACGCCGGTGCTTCATCAGGGCAAATCGCTCCAGAGGCTCCTTGCTCAGGCTCGAGGCTTGAGGCTCGAAACTTGGGGGTAGCCAGTTCACTGGAATGATCTCTCCCACCTTTTCACTCGGTGGCGAAGCCCACGCGGTGGTAAAACCACCAATCCGGCGCAGCACGCGATACGGCATCCGAGTCCGGCATACGACCGGACTGCAGGAGGAACCCTCGAACAGGCACACGGCAGTCGAGGGAAGGAAAGGATTTCCGTGACAGATACGGACCTGCTCGCGACACCCGGGGTGGAAAGTGATTCAACCTCCTCGGATCGCGAAAGTGAATCCGGACAGATTTCGAAGATGAGCGAACACACTGACATCGCACGATCGGGGCTGACTGGAATGTTGTTGCCGCAGTTGCGTGCGCTTGCGGGGGAACTCGGAATTCGAGGCACCTCCGGGATGCGTAAGGGTGATCTCATCGCCGCCATCAAGGAGAATCAGTCCGGCGGCGCCGCGAAGGAGACCGGTGGCAAGGCCACCTCCGCGCGGAATGCCAAGGGCAAGAGCGATTCTGCGCCGACCGGCGGGGAGTCCGCGTCGGCTGCGCCCGCTCCCGCGAAGGCCGAAACCGCTGCCGTGAAGGCCGAAACCGCCCCCGCGAAGGTCGTGGAAACCCGGGTCAAGACCGAGGTTCCGACGTACAACTCCGCCGAGAAGACCGCCGAGCCGCGTGAGGCGAAGCGGGAAGAGGCCGAGGGCACTCGCGCCGAGAGCGGTGACGACAACCGCGATGGCGGCCAGCGTGGCCGCGGTCGCCAGCGCCGGGGTCGCGATCAGCGTCCCGCCGGCGGAAATGCCAATGCCGAGGCCGCTGCCTCGGAATCCGCCCCTGCCGCTGAGAAGCCGGAGCAGGAGGGTGGTGAGCGTCGCCGCGAGCGCAATAACAATCAGCAGTCCGGCGGCCAGAACCAGAACAGCAATCAGAACGGCACCGCGCGCGGCGGCAATAACAACGACCGCGACCGCAATCGTGCCGCCGCCGATGACGACGAGGAAGGCGGCCGCGGTCGCCGGGGTCGTCGCTTCCGTGAGCGTCGCCGCGGGCGTGACCGCGACGGCGTGCCCGGCGAGGTCGGCAACAGCCGCGAGAGCCGTGAACTCGAGATCCGCGAGGACGACGTCCTGCAGCCGGTCGCGGGCATTCTCGACGTGCTCGACAACTACGCGTTCGTGCGCACCTCCGGCTACCTGGCCGGTCCGAACGACGTGTACGTGTCGATGAACCTGGTCCGCAAGAACGGCCTGCGCCGCGGTGACGCCATCACCGGCGCGGTGCGCGCTCCGCGTGACGGCGATCAGAGCAATCAGCGGCAGAAGTTCGATCCGCTGGTGCGCCTGGACACGGTCAACGGCTCGGATATCGAAAGCGCCAAGCGCCGGCCGGAATTCCAGAAGCTGACCCCGCTGTACCCGAATCAGCGACTGCGGCTGGAGACCCAGCCGAACAAGCTGACCACGCGCATCATCGATCTGATCATGCCGATCGGTAAGGGTCAGCGCGCGCTGATCGTGTCCCCGCCCAAGGCGGGTAAGACCACGATCATGCAGGACATCGCGAACGCGATCGCCGTCAACAATCCGGAGTGCTACCTCATGGTGGTGCTGGTGGACGAGCGTCCCGAGGAAGTGACCGATATGCAGCGCTCCGTGCGCGGCGAGGTCATCGCCTCCACGTTCGACCGCCCGCCGGGCGATCACACCTCGGTCGCGGAACTCGCGATCGAGCGTGCGAAGCGTCTGGTCGAGATGGGTCAGGACGTCGTGGTGCTGCTCGACTCGATCACCCGATTGGGCCGCGCGTACAACAACTCGTCCCCGGCCTCGGGCCGAATCCTTTCCGGTGGTGTGGATTCCACCGCGCTGTACCCGCCCAAGCGGTTCCTCGGCGCGGCCCGCAATATCGAGAACGGCGGCTCGCTCACCATTATCGCGACCGCGATGGTGGAGACCGGTTCCACCGGTGACACGGTCATCTTCGAGGAGTTCAAGGGCACGGGTAACGCCGAGCTCAAGCTCGATCGCAAGATCGCCGAGCGCCGCGTGTTCCCCGCGGTCGACGTCAACCCGTCCGGCACCCGCCGCGACGATCTGCTGATGTCACCCGATGAGGCCGGGGTGCTGCACAAGCTGCGCCGCGTGCTGTCGGGTCTGGATTCGCATCAGGCCATCGACCTGCTCGTGGATCGACTCAAGAAGACCAAGAGCAATGCCGAGTTCCTGATGACGGTCTCCAAGACCGCGCCGAACGCCATCGACGAATAAGCTTCGCGCACAGGCGATTCCATCTGGAACGATGCGGCGGCAGCCCCACTTCGGTGGGGCTGTCGCCGTTTCACGGGTAGGTAGGTCGGCAGGTGTCGCGGTTCGGGTTTCGGGCTGTAGAACGCCATTCCGATGACCGCCGCTCCCGCGATCATGACCGCGAGAATGGTCGCGGTCACGGCGCCGGACGCGCTGTCCGGCGTCGTGACCGCTGTGTAGGTGAGCGTGCCGTCCCCGTGCGGCGGGGTAGGGGCCAGGGTCTGGTTTCCCGCCGCGCGACCGGACTCGTCCGGAACGGCACACCACCCCGCGATCACGATCAGCGTCAGCACTCCCAGGACCACCCCTGCGGCGATCTCCGCATCCTTCCTGGTCACAGCTGCCCTTCCCGTAGTCGCGAGGCTTTCACCTGCGATTACTTTATGAACACCAGTGTTCGCATTCACGAGTAGCGAACTACTCGTTCTTCAGCCTCGCTCGAGGACCGCGAACCCGCGTGCCCACAGTTTCTTGGGGGTACACGAAACCGACCCATCGGTTGGTTCAGTGCCCGCCCGGATCGGCCCGGAATTTTTCGGGCCCGGGCATTGTCTATACTTTCCGTTTGGCAACCATGCCTAGTCGGTTCCGGTTCACGCCTCGCGAGGCGACCCGGCGCCATTCGAAAGGACACCATGAAGGCAGGAATTCACCCCACGTACGTCGATACGACGGTCGTGTGCGGCTGCGGCAACACCTTCCAGACCAAGAGCACCAAGGAGTCCGGCCAGATCTCGGTCGAAGTTTGCTCCCAGTGCCACCCGTTCTACACGGGCAAGCAGAAGATCCTGGACACCGGTGGCCGCGTGGCTCGCTTCGAGGCTCGCTACGGCAAGCGTGCGAAGGCCAGCGAAGCCAACTAGCTACTCTGACGACGCCCGTCCTGTGCACAAAGCAGGGCGGGCGTCGCGGTGTTTCCAGGGTCGGCCGCGGACAGCAGCGGAAAGACCCGCAAACTATCTGTGAGCACGACCGACCCGAGGAGCAACCGCGATGGCTGACAAGACAGCCCCCAACGCGATCGACGACATTCTGGCCGAATACGGCGCGCTGGAAGCCCAGCTGGCCGATCCGGACCTGCACAACAATCCGGGCGCGGCGCGCCGGGTCGGCAAGCGCTTCGCCGAACTCGGCCCGATCATGGCCGCCTACAACAAACTCACCACCACGCGTGACGATCTGGCGGCGGCCGAAGAACTCGCCGCCGACGATTCCTCCTTCGCCGCCGAAATCCCGGGATTGCGCGCGCAGGTCGAGGAATTGGAGAAGACGCTCACCGATCTGCTCGCCCCGCGCGATCCGCATGACGCGGATGACGTTGTGCTGGAAGTGAAATCGGGTGAAGGCGGTGAGGAATCCGCGCTCTTCGCCTCCGATCTGGCGCGCATGTACATCCGGTACGCCGAACGGCACGGGTGGAAGGTCGAGGTGCTCGACGCCAACATCACCGATATGGGTGGCTACAAAGAGGCGACCATCTCCATCAAGGCCAAGGAGCCGTCCCTGGACGGCGTCTGGTCCAAGCTGAAATTCGAGGGCGGCGTGCACCGCGTACAGCGCGTACCCGTCACCGAATCGCAGGGCCGCATCCACACCTCGGCCGCCGGCGTCCTGGTGTACCCCGAGCCCGACGAGGTGGAAGAGGTGCAGATCGACGATAAGGATCTGCGCGTCGACGTGTACCGCTCCTCCGGTAAGGGCGGACAGGGCGTCAACACCACCGACTCCGCCGTCCGCATCACCCACCTACCCACCGGCATCGTCGTGACCTGCCAGAACGAGCGTTCGCAGCTGCAGAACAAGATGCGCGCCATGCAGGTGCTGGCCGCCCGGTTGCAGGCGCTGGCCGAGGAGCAGGCCGATCAGGAAGCCGCCGCGGGCCGCGCCTCGCAGATTCGCACCGTCGACCGCTCCGAGCGCATCCGCACCTACAACTTCCCCGAGAACCGGATCGCCGATCACCGCATCGGCTTCAAGGCGCACAACCTCGATTCGGTGCTCGACGGCAATCTGGAAGACCTCTTCCAGGCCCTCGGCGAGGCCGACCGCGCCGCCCGCCTCGCCGCCGAATAAACCCCTCAGCTAACCGAATCCTGCCGGTCGGAACGGCTTTCGTGGGAATATGAATCGCTTGTCGGGACCGTCCACCGGAGAGGTCGGCACATCATGAACCGCGCGCCGTTGCGCCCTGCGATCCGCGAGGCCGCGGAAGTGTTGGCGGCCGCCGGGGTGCACAGCCCCGGCACGGACGCGGAATTGCTCGCGGCACACGTGCTGGGCGTGGACCGCATGCGCCTGGCCCTGGTGCCGATGGTCACCGCCGACCAGTTGGAGGAATTCCGCAAACTGGTGGCCCGTCGCGCCGAACGCGTTCCGCTGCAACACCTTACGGGTACGGCGGCGATGGGGGAGATCGATCTCGCGGTGGGACCGGGCGTGTTCATCCCTCGTCCGGAGACCGAGTTGCTCTTCGCCTGGGCCCTGGCTCAATTGGAAGCGGTCGGCCACGAACACCAGCCGATCGTGGTGGATCTCTGCACCGGTTCGGGCGCGCTCGCGCTGGCGATCGCGCACGCTCGCCCCGATGTCCAGATGCACGCGGTCGAACTCGACTCCGAGGCCATCGCCTGGGCGCGCCGCAATGCCCTGCAACTCGCGGACGAGGGCGACACCCCCATCGATCTGCACGCCGCCGATGTCACCGATCCGGAGCTGCTCAGCCAACTCACCGGCACCGTCGACATCGTCGTATCCAACCCGCCGTATATCCCCGCGGCCGCCGAACTGGATCCCGAAGTCGCGGACCACGATCCACACCGCGCCCTCTTCGGCGGCCCCGACGGCCTGGATGTCATCCGCCCCATGGTTCCGAATATCGCGCGACTGCTGCGCCCCGGCGGTGCGGTGGCCATCGAACACGATGACACCAACGGTTCCGGAGTGGCGGCGCTGCTCACCGCCGCGGGGTTCACCGCGGTCGTCGAACACCCCGATCTCGCGGGTAAACCCCGCTTCGTGGTCGCTCGGTTCGCCGCCGAATAGGCGTCCGCGCGCACCGTCATCGGCGGACTTTCCGTCCGGGTGGTCGTGGAATTCGAGTCCGCGCCGCCCGCGACCCACCGCGACGAATGACTCTCGAGGTATCCGTGCCAAGATGTTGCGCGTGAGTACCGTCTACGACTGTGCCGATTCCGATTCGCGGGCCGCTGGTTTGATCGCGGCCCGGAGTGCGCTGAAATCGGGACGGCTGGCAGTGATTCCGACCGACACCCTCTACGGCCTGGCCGCCGACGCCTTCGACAGCCAGGCTGTCAGCGCGCTGCTGGCCGCCAAGCGGCGTGGCCGGGATATGCCGGTGCCGGTGCTCGTCGGATCGTGGAACACGATCGACGGCTTGGTGTTCTCGGTCCGCCCGCAGGCGCGCGAACTCATCCGCGCGTTCTGGCCCGGTGGCCTGAGTCTCGTTGTGCAGCAAGCCCCTTCGCTCGCCTGGGACCTGGGGGACACCCGCGGCACGGTGATGCTGCGGATGCCGTTGCATCCGGTCGCGCTCGAGGTGCTGCGTGAGGTCGGCCCGCTCGCGGTGTCGAGTGCGAACGTGTCCGGGCAGCCGCCCGCCAAGACCGCCGCGGAGGCCAAGGCGCAACTGGGCGATCTGGTCGGGGTGTACCTCGACGGCGGTCCCGCCGATCACGCGATCGCCTCCACCATCGTGGATCTGACGTCCGATGCCCCGCGCATTCTGCGCGAGGGCGCCGTCCCGACCGAGAAGGTGGCGGAGGTCCTCGGCATGTCGCCGGAGGAGCTGCTGTCCCCAGGCGAGCGGTGACGGCCCGATAAATGCTGTTGAGTCAGGGCGTTTTCAGCCAGGGCGCGGTCGTCCCGCTGCGGGAGCTGCTGCTGGTGCTGTTCGTCGCGTCGGTGGTGACCTTTCTCTGCACCGGCGGAATCCGGGTGGGGGCCATTGCCTTCGGCGCCGTGGCGGTACCGCGTGAGCGCGATGTCCATGTGAAGCCGATTCCCCGCATGGGCGGGCTCGGCATCTATCTGGGTGTCATCGGCGCCGTGCTGTTCGCGCATCAGCTGCCCGCGTTGCGCCGCGGCTTCGACTATCCGAAGGACATTCCGGCGGTGCTCGCGGCGGGCACGCTGATCGTGCTGGTCGGAATCATCGACGACCGCTGGGGTTTGGACGCGCTCACCAAATTCGTCGGTCAGGTGACCGCGGCCGGGGTGATGGCGGTGATGGGCCTGTCCTGGGTGGCCATCTACAACCCCTTCACCAATGAGACCGTGGTGCTGGATCCGCTGCAGGGCGGTCTGGTGACGGTCGGCATCACGGTGACGCTCATCAATGCCATGAATTTCGTCGACGGTCTGGACGGTTTGGCCGCGGGTCTGGGTTTCATCGCCTCGGTCGCGGTTTTCGTGTTCAGCGTCGGCCTGCTCTACGAAGTCGGCGGTTCGACCGATACCTATCCGCCCGCGCTGCTGGCCGCCGCGCTTGCCGGTGGTTGTCTGGGATTTCTGCCGCACAATTTTCAACCGGCCCGAATATTCATGGGCGACACCGGCTCCATGCTCATCGGATTGATGCTGGCCGCGGTGTCGACGGGTGCGTCGGGCCGAATTCCGCTGCAGGGTTACGGCCCGCGCGACATCGTGGGTCTGTTGTCGCCGCTGTTGCTGGTGGGCGCGGTGATGTTCATTCCGGTACTCGATCTTGTTTTGGCGATCGTGCGCCGAGTTCGCGCGGGTGTGAGTTTCTCCACTCCCGACAAAATGCATCTGCATCACCGTTTGCTGCAGATCGGGCATTCGCATCGCCGCGTCGTGCTGTTGATCTACTTGTGGGTGAGCGTGCTCGCTTTCGGCGCGGTCGGCACGTCATTGATGGATCGGCGCGTGGTGGTGCTGCTGTTCGCGGCGGGCCTGGTATTCGCGCTGATCGTGACCTCGGTGCCGTCGTGGCGCGAGCTCACCGCGCGTGCGGGACGCAAACCACCGCGCGGCCCGGACGCGACCGCCCGGTAGAGTTTGCTGACGTGAGCACGCCTTCCACCCCCGATCCCGACGCCCCGCTGCGGGCGGCCCTGCGCTACGGCCTGATGGGTTTGGCTGTGCTGGTGGTGGTTTCGGCAATTCTGTCGTCGATCATCGCCGGTGTGCCCGGCCTCTGGGGCGCACTGATCGGTTCGGCCATCGGCGGCGGATTCATTCTGACGACCGCCGCCTCGGTGCTCTTCAGCGCGAAGATCGAATCCGGTTTGCAGGGCATCGTGATTCTGGGCAGCTGGGTCGGAAAGCTGGTGCTGGCGCTCGTCGTAGTCGCGATTCTTCGCAAATTCGACTTCTACAGCCCGACCGCGCTGTTCCTGACCGTGGTCGGCGCGCTCCTGATCGTGCTCGGCGCGGAGACGTATGGCCTTCTGCGGCAACGGGTTCCGACGGTTCAGACCGAACGCGAGCTGTAATCGCGGCGCAGTTCACCGGCTGTTTATGCCACCCCCTACACGTTGTCGTAGATAACTTGATAAACTCTTTACTTGTAGCCGACCGAAGCACAAGGGGGGGTCACCTGAGACCCGCCTGAGAGCAGGTTATGCTTACTGCCGTACCGGACCCTTCGGGTCTTGGTTCTGCACCGTCGACGATGTCGCCGACGCGCGTACAGACGCCCGGGCGCAAGCCCCTCAGCTGCTGACGAACTTCGAGCCGACCTGAGTCGACCACCAGATCGTCAATGTCCGATCGAACCGCAGGCAAACCATTGCCTGCGGCCCGACCACGGGAGAGAACGCTGAGCGTCACCATTTTGGCGGGCGAGTTCCACGCGCCGTCGCTTAACGACTTCTTCCCTCCAGCAGTGCTGTTCGAGGGGACGCCTTTCGAGCTCGACCGTTTGATGCTCATTCGCATCATCATGGCGGCCGTTCTTGTGATCGTGATGCTCGCGGCTTTCCGTCGTCCGCAGCTGGTTCCGCGCGGTCTGCAGAATGTCGCCGAATCCGGTCTGGTGTTCGTCAAGGAACAGATCTGCGATGAGGTCCTGGGCAAGGAATCCGGTAAGAAGTTCTTCCCGCTTATCGCGTCGATCTTCTTCACCGTCCTGTTCCTGAACATCTCCGGTGTCATTCCGGGCCTGAACATCTCATCCAATGCGCGCATCGGCATGCCGCTGGTGCTGGCCGTCGTCGCCTACGTCACCTTCAACTACGTGGGCATCAAGAAGTACGGCTTCCTGAAATACATGCGCTCGAGCATCGTCGTGCCGAATGTGCCGCCCGCGCTGCACATCCTGCTGATCCCGATCGAGTTCCTCTCGACCTTCGTGCTCCGCCCGTTCACGCTCACCGTTCGTCTTCTGGCGAATATGCTGGCCGGCCACATCATGCTGGTGCTGTTCTTCAGCGCCACCCAGTTCTTCCTGTTCGATGCCGTCTCCTGGATGAAGGTGTTCTCGCCGTTCTCGCTGCTCGCGGGCTTCGGCTTCACACTCTTCGAACTCCTGGTGGTCTTCCTGCAGGCGTACGTGTTCGCACTGTTGACCGCTGTGTACATCGGTCTTGCGCAGCACGCCGACTCTCACTGACCGACCGCACTACCAAAACCTGCCTTACACGCCGCCCGGCGGGTGGGCGACAGAAAGGGAATGGAACACACATGAGCACCCTCTCGTACCTGGCTGCTGAAGTTGCCGAGTCCAAGTCCAAGGGCTTCGGCGCCATCGGTTACGGCCTCGCTGCGATCGGCCCCGGCATCGGTGTAGGCATCGTGGTCGGTAAGGCCATCGAGGGCATCGCCCGTCAGCCCGAGCTGCAGGGCACCATCCGGACCACCATGTTCCTGGGTATCGCGTTCACCGAGGCCCTGGCGCTGATCGGTCTCGTCGCCGGCTTCATTTTCTGATTCCGGCATAAGACTAGGAATCAACGATGAACAGCATTTATTTGCTCGCGGCCGAGGAGGATATCAACCCCCTCGTCCCGAAGACCTATGACATTGTCTGGTCCGCGATCGTCTTCATCGTTATCGCCTTTGTCTTCGCCAAGTACGTCGTCCCGCGCCTGACCAAGGTGCTGGACGAGCGCACGGAGAAGATCGAGGGCGGTATCGCCAAGGCGGAGGCCGTGCAGGCCGAGGCCCAGGCCACCCTGCAGCAGTACCAGGAGCAGCTGGCCGAGGCTCGCCTCGAGGCCGCGCGCATTCGTGAGGAAGCGCGCACTCAGGGCCAGACCATCCTGGCGCAGTTGCGTGCCGACGCGCAGGCCGAGGCCGACCGCATCGTGGCTTCGGGCCACACCCAGCTGGAAGCCCAGCGCCTGCAGATCGTGACCGAACTGCGTTCCGAGCTCGGCCGCACCGCGGTCGATCTGGCCGAGAAGATCATCGGTCAGTCGGTGGCCGACGAGGCCAAGCAGGCCGCGTCGATCGACCGGTTCCTCGCGGAGCTGGATGCGAACGCCGGCATCGGGGTCGGAAGGTAACGAACCGAAAGTGGGAAGCATGTACGCAGCGAGCCGTGAGGCGAGCTCCCGTGCGCGGGAAGCTCTTCGGGCCGCTCTGACCGGAAGCGACACCGTCGCGGCCACGACGGGCTCCGAACTGTTCGCCGTTGTCGCCGTCCTCGACGACCAGCGCTCGCTGCGTGTGGCGCTCGCGGATAAGTCGGTGTCCAGCTCGGCCCGCGCCGAACTGGCCGAACGCCTCTTCGGCGGCAAGGTCAGTGGAGCCACCCAGACGGTGCTGACCACCGCGGTGGCGCAGGACTGGTCCCGCGCCCGCGACCTGGTCGACAGCCTGGTGCTGCTCGGCAACGAAGCGCTGTTGCGTGCCGCGGAAGACCGCGGCCGTCTCGGCGCCGTTGAGGACGAGCTGTTCCGGCTGGGCCGGATCGTCGAAGACAACCCCGCGCTGGAGCAGGCGCTGACCGATCACGGCAAGCCGCTCGCGGCCAAGCGTGAACTGGTGCAGCGCTTGCTCGCGGACAAGGTCGAGGAGATCACCCTCGAACTGGTCCAGCAGGCGGTCGCCCGCAGCAAGAAGGGCGATATCGGCGAGGCCTTCGACCACCTGTCCGACCTGGCCGCGTCGCTCCGGGATCAGATCGTGGCGCATGTGCGCTCCGCGTCGGCCCTGACGACGCAGCAGCGTGAGCACCTTGCGGCCTCGCTGCAGCGCATCTACGACAAGCCCGTCACGGTGCACGTGCAGGAAGACCCGAGCCTGCTGGCCGGTGTCGTCGTGCGCGTGGGCGACGACCTGATCGACGGCAGCGCCGTCGGCCGACTGCAGCGCTTGCGACAGTCTCTCGCGTGAGACCACCGGCTTCGGCCGGTAGTCCGCAGAGACGCGAAAAGCGCACCAACACACCGACATTCGAGACCACAGCGAGAGCAGGAAGAACATGGCGGAGCTGACGATCTCCCCCGATGAGATCCGTAGCGCGATCGAGAGCTACACCCAGAGCTACACCCCGGAAACCTCCATCGAGGAAGTGGGCGTCGTCACCGACACCGGCGACGGCATCGCCCACATCAGCGGCCTCCCCGGCGCGATGGCGAACGAGCTGCTGGAATTCCCCGGCGGCGTGCTCGGCGTCGCGCTGAACCTGGAGGACACCGAAATCGGTGCCGTCGTCCTGGGTGAGTTCGACACCATCGAGGAGGGCCAGCAGGTCCGCCGTACCGGCGACGTGCTCTCGGTCCCGGTGGGCGACAACTTCCTGGGCCGCGTGGTGAACCCGCTGGGCGCCCCCATCGACGGCCTGGGCGAGATCGAGTCCGACGAGCGTCGCGTTCTCGAACTGCAGGCCGCCACCGTGCTGGAGCGCCAGCCCGTCGGTGAGCCGCTGGCCACCGGCATCACCGCGATCGACGCCCTGACCGCCATCGGCCGCGGCCAGCGTCAGCTCGTCATCGGTGACCGCAAGACCGGTAAGACCGCGGTCTGCATCGACGCGATCATCAACCAGAAGGCCAACTGGGCCACCGGCGATCCGACCAAGCAGGTGCGCTGCATCTACGTCGCGATCGGCCAGAAGGGTTCCACCATCGCGGGCGTCAAGGCCGCGCTGGAGGCCCACGGTGCGATGGAGTACACCACCATCGTCGCGGCCCCCGCTTCTGACTCCGCCGGCTTCAAATGGCTTGCGCCGTACACCGGTTCGGCCATCGGCCAGCACTGGATGTACCAGGGCAAGCACGTCCTGATCGTGTTCGACGACCTGTCCAAGCAGGCCGAGGCGTACCGCGCCATCTCGCTGCTGCTGCGCCGCCCGCCGGGCCGCGAGGCGTACCCGGGTGACGTGTTCTACCTGCACTCCCGTCTGCTGGAGCGTTGCGCGAAGCTGTCCGATGAGCTCGGTGCCGGTTCCATGACCGCGCTGCCGATCATCGAGACCAAGGCCAACGACGTGTCGGCGTTCATCCCGACCAACGTCATCTCCATCACCGACGGCCAGGTCTTCCTGGAGTCGGACCTGTTCAACAAGGGTGTCCGCCCGGCCATCAACGTCGGTATCTCGGTATCCCGCGTCGGTGGCGCCGCGCAGACCAAGGCCATGAAGCAGGTCGCCGGTTCGCTGCGTCTGGAGCTCGCCTCCTACCGTGAGCTGGAAGCCTTCTCCGCGTTCGCCTCCGATCTGGATGCCGCCTCGCTGGCGCAGCTGGAACGTGGCGCCCGCTGGGTCGAGCTGCTCAAGCAGGACCAGTACGCCCCGGTTTCGGTTGAGGATCAGGTTGTTTCGCTGTTCCTGGTCGACGCCGGCTACTACGACTCGGTGCCGGTCGGCGATGTGCGCCGCTTCAACTCCGAGCTGCTGGAGAACCTGCACGCCACCGTGCAGCCTTCCTTCGACGCCCTGCAGGGCGGCGCGAAGAAGCTCGAGGGTGAGACCGCCGATTCGTTCAAGACCGCGACCGACAAGTTCAAGCAGGGCTTCCTTGCTTCGGACGGCAGCCGCGTCGTGAACGAGGCCGAGGCCGGCAAGCTCGATCACGAAGAGGTCGAGTCGCTTTCCGTCACTCGCAAGCACGTCGAGAAGTAAGAACGGCGAAGCTGATGCGACTGTCTGACTCGAGGAATGAAGGGAGTGTGAACCGCTAATGCCAAGCGTGCGCGAACTGCGCTCCCGAATTCGTTCCGTGAGCTCGATCAAGAAGATCACCAAAGCGCAAGAGCTGATCGCGACCTCGCGAATCAGCAAGGCGCAGGCCCGGGTCGCGGCGGCCAAGCCGTACGCGGAGGAGATCACCAAGGTGCTTGCCGAATTGGCAAGCGCCAGTGGGAATCTCACCCACCCGCTGCTCACCGAGCGGCCGAACGCGCGCCGTGCCGCGGTACTGGTGATCACCAGTGACCGCGGTATGTGCGGTGGCTACAACTCCAACGTGCTCAAGCGCACCGAGGAGCTGCTGACCACGCTGCGGTCCGAGGGCAAAGAGCCGGTGCTGTACGTCATGGGCGCCAAGGGCCTGACGTTCTACACCTTCCGTAAGCGTGATGTGAACGGCGCGTGGACCGGCTTCTCGCAGTCGCCGAACTATGTGGACGCCTCCGCGGCGTGCAACCACCTGGTCGAGGCGTTCATGGCGGGCGCCGACGGCGAAGTGGCCGCACCCAACGGCGAAGGCACCATGGCCGGCGTCGATGAGCTGCACATCGTCTACACGCGTTTCGTGTCGATGCTGTCGCAGGTCCCCGAGGTCCGTCGCCTGGCTCCCATTCAGGTGAGCTACGTCGACGAGAACTTCGATCTGGGTGAGGACAGCTTCTCCGACGGGAACTCCGAGCCCACGGCTCAGTACGAGTTCGAGCCGGATGCGGACGTCCTGCTGGGCGCGCTGCTGCCGAAGTACATCAACACTCGGATTTATTCGTCGCTGCTCGACGCGGCGGCATCGGAGTCGGCTGCGCGCCGCACCGCGATGAAGGCGGCCACCGATAACGCTACGGATCTGGTGAATTCACTGACCCGTACCGCGAATTCGCTGCGCCAGGCCGGAATCACGCAGGAAATCACGGAAATCGTCGGTGGCGCCAACGCGCTGGCGTCGAGCTCGGACCGCGACTAGACACGGAAGAGAACCAATGACCGCAGCTGTCACTAAAGAAACCCGGGTGGGCGCTGGCACCGGCCGCGTCTCCCGTGTCATCGGCCCCGTCGTGGACGTCGAGTTCCCGCGCGGCTCCATCCCCGAGCTGTACAACGCGCTGAACGTCGACATCGCGCTCGCGTCCGTTGCGAAGACCCTGACCCTCGAGGTCGCACAGCACCTGGGCGACAACATCGTTCGCACCATCTCCATGCAGCCGACCGACGGTCTGGTGCGTGGGGTCGAGGTGCGCGACACCGGTAAGCCGATCTCGGTTCCGGTCGGCGATGTCGTCAAGGGCCACGTCTTCAACGCGCTGGGCGACTGCCTGGACACCCCCGGCCTGGGCCGCGACGGCGAGCAGTGGGGCATCCACCGCCAGCCGCCCGCCTTCGACCAGCTCGAGGGTAAGACCGAGATCCTGGAAACGGGCGTCAAGGTCATCGACCTGCTGACTCCGTACGTCAAGGGCGGCAAGATCGGTCTGTTCGGTGGTGCCGGTGTCGGCAAGACCGTTCTGATCCAGGAGATGATCACCCGTATCGCTCGCGAGTTCTCCGGCACCTCGGTGTTCGCGGGCGTCGGTGAGCGCACCCGTGAGGGCACCGACCTCCACCTGGAAATGGAAGAGATGGGCGTCCTTCAGGACACCGCCCTCGTCTTCGGCCAGATGGACGAGCCGCCGGGCACGCGTATGCGCGTCGCCCTGTCGGCCCTGACCATGGCGGAGTACTTCCGCGATGTGCAGAACCAGGACGTGTTGCTCTTCATCGACAACATCTTCCGGTTCACCCAGGCCGGCTCCGAGGTCTCGACCCTGCTGGGTCGTATGCCCTCGGCCGTGGGTTACCAGCCCACCCTGGCGGACGAGATGGGTCAGCTCCAGGAGCGGATCACCTCGACCCGTGGTCGCTCGATCACCTCGATGCAGGCGATCTACGTCCCCGCCGACGACTACACCGACCCGGCGCCGGCGACCACCTTCGCCCACCTGGACGCGACGACCGAGCTTTCCCGCCCGATCTCGCAGAAGGGCATCTACCCGGCCGTCGACCCGCTGACCTCGACCTCTCGTATCCTCGAGGCGTCCATCGTCGGCGACCGTCACTTCCAGGTGGCCAACGAGGTCAAGCGGATCCTGCAGAAGTACAAGGAACTGCAGGACATCATCGCCATCCTCGGTATGGACGAGCTCTCCGAAGGCGACAAGGTCCTCGTCGGCCGTGCGCGTCGTCTGGAGAAGTTCCTGGGTCAGAACTTCATCGTCGCCGAGAAGTTCACCGGCCAGGAAGGTTCCGTCGTTCCGCTGGAGCAGACGATCGACGACTTCGATCGCGTCTGCAAGGGCGAGTTCGATCACCTGCCCGAGCAGGCGTTCAACTCCTGCGGTGGCCTGGACGACGTCGAGGCGGCCGCGAAGAAGATCGCCGGGAAGTAGTCCACCATGGCGGATATGTCAGTTGATCTGGTCGCCGTAGAGCGACTGCTGTGGTCGGGGCGGGCGAAGTTCGTCTCCGCCCAGACCACGGAGGGCGAGATCGGCATCCTGGCCGGCCACGAACCGCTGCTCGGTCAGCTGGTCGAAGCCGGCACGGTGACCATCGTGTCCGACAGCGATGAGCGCATCGTCGCGGCCGTGCACGGCGGATTCTTCTCGGTGACCGCCACTTCGGTGCGCGTCCTCGCCGAATCCGCTGATTTCGCAGGCGATATCGACGAGGCGGCCGCCAAGGCCGTCCTCGCCGACGCCGATGCGAGCGCGGATGCGCAGGCCAAGGCCCAGGGCCGCCTGCGCGCGCTGGAGAAGGCCGCACAGGGCTGATCCGAGTTTCCATTCGGCAAAAGAGCGGCGGCTCTGGGAAATATCCCAGGGCCGCCGCTCTTTTCGTTTACACTCAGCACCGGCCGCGGATGTGATCTGACCCATTCCGCAATGCCTCGGCTATTTCAGCACTTTCAGCTTTACCTCAAATGAGTTGGCGCAGCGCGGTCTCGCCCGGGTATGAGCGGGTGTGGCCGCGCCTCGATGAGCGAGGGGTGAATGAACGGGCTTCGAATCAGCAGGTGGACCATCGCGGCAATGGCTGTCGCGGTAGGCATCGGTTTCTTTTCACCGGGTGCGGCGAACGCGGACGTCATCGTCCCGCTGCCCAACGGGCATATCGAGGGACCGGGCGTGAAAATCACGAGTGTCGGTGAGCGAGCGGTCATTTCGCCGTCGCTGGCGTCCAATGGCGCGGGCCGCACCTCGTGGGTGAGCGGCAATGTGATCGCCGATGTGGAGACGCCCGACGGTGAGGTCGGTCCCAATAACGGGCCCAAGAATTTTCCGGGTACCAATAATTCGGGTACACACGGTTCCTCCAACCTGACTGTGGGATATGTGGTCGGCTGTCAGGTTTCGCTCGGTGCGCTGAGCGCGAATGCGGCGGTGACGATCAGTACCACCCCCACGCTCGCCGCCGGATTCAGTTTTCCGCTGTCACCCGGACAGGTGGTGTGGCTGGCGATCAACAACATCGAATTGATCAAGAGCGGCAGCTATCAGATTCAGTATCAGGATCTGCCGATGGAGATTCAGGGCTGCGCGGGATACGCCCAGGCGCGCCAGTTCTCGGTCGTCGAGATCATCGGCGTGGACTACGCCAAGGTCACCCTCTACGGCCAGCCGTTCAGCCTCGGCTGACGTCTCGCACTCCGACGCGAAAGGATCGCATGTTCGGCTCGAATCGAAATCCATTGAGCGGCAAGCTTTTCGGGGTCGCGCTGGCCGCGGCGGTGCTGTTCGGGCTGCACGCGCCGGGCACGGCGGTGGCCGACACCTTCATTCCGCTGCCCGGCGGGGTGATCTCGCGGACACTGGCGGACGGCACCGTCGTCACGCTCCGCATCGACAATGAATCGGCCAAGATCAATCCGTCCATGGGCGATACGCCGGTGCATCGCAATGTGTGGGTCAGCGGACGCGGCAGCATCGATCTGGTCGGGCCGAGCGCCTCCGATGCCACCATCAAGATCTCACCCGGCTACGTCGTCGGCTGCCAGGTGGACATCAGTCAGTTCTCGCCGAGCGAGAATGCCAGCGAATCCGCCACCTTGGGGTCGGGCGGGCTGACCAACCTGCAGCCTTCGGAAGCGCTCGGCGGCGGTATCACGGTCGCTCCGGGCCAGGCGGTGGCGCAATTGCTGCTGGATCTGGAGAAGCCCGACGACTACGGCCAGGAATCGCATAAGCGCTACAACAAGGTCCCGGGTCCGCACGCCAGCGTCTCCTGGGTCGACGAGACCTTCGCGGTGAACGGTTGCGGCGGGTATGCCCAAGCCCGTTCCTTCCTGCTCGCCGAGATCGACACCACCACCTTCATCGGCAACCTGGCGCTGTGGGGCGAGCCCTTCAGCATGGGTTGATCGATAGGTGAGCTGAACAGGGCATACGTCACATTCGGTGGATGGTGGAACCTCGTGTTCACACGGTCGCTACTATCGACCGAACACGGGGTCCCGCCGATGGCGGGTGTGTGAATCGACAGCCGAGGCTGATGTGAAGGGACGGAGCAACATTGCGGACCGGGATGGTGGTTCTGATCATTCTGGTGCTGTTGCTTGTCGGATTGGCCCTGGCTTCCACATATCGCCTGATCATGCTGCGTCGCGGCGGAACCGCAGCGCTGCTGCGGGTGCTCCCGGCGCGTGGTCACGGCGGCGGCTGGCGGCACGGATTGATCCGCTACGGCGAGGACACCCTCGTCTTCTACAAGCTCTCCAGCCTCAAACTGGGCCCGGACTCCACGATTCGCCGCCTCGGCATCGAGGTCGGCACCGGTCGGCGCGCGCCCGAGGGTGACGAGTTCGACATCATGAACGACGAGGCCATCGTCGAGGTCTCCGACGAGAGCGGTAGCTACGAGCTGGCTTTGGACCGCGGCGCGCTCGCGGCCTTCCTGTCCTGGGTGGAGTCCCGCCCGTCGGAGCGCATTCGCCGCCGGCGGTAATAGTGTGAACGCGTGAGTGTGCATCTGACGCGGATCTATACCCGGACCGGAGACGACGGGACCACGGGGCTCAGCGATTTCTCGCGGGTGGCCAAGACCGATCCCCGGCTCATCGCCTACGCCGACTGTGACGAGGCCAATGCCGCGCTCGGCGTCGCCATCGCGCTCGGGAATCCCGATGAGCGCATCCGCCGGGTGCTGCTCGCCATCCAGAACGATCTGTTCGACGCGGGCGCGGATCTGTCCACCCCCGTTGTCGAAGATCCCAAATATCCGCCGCTGCGCATCACGCAGCCGTACATCGACCGCTTGGAGAAGTGGTGCGATGAGTTCAATGAGCCTCTGGCAGCACTGAATTCGTTCATTCTGCCCGGCGGCACGCCGCTCGCCGCGCTGTTGCACGTGGCGCGCACGGTTGCGCGACGCGCCGAGCGTTCCGCCTGGGCCGCGGTCGACGCGCATCCGGATGACACCGGCGTGCTGCCCGCGAAATACCTGAACCGACTGTCCGACCTGCTGTTCATTCTCGGTCGCGTGGCCAACCCCGAAGGCGACATCCTCTGGCGGCCGGGCGGAGAGGCCACGGGGGAGGGACAGGACCACTAGGCTGACCGTCGTGAGTGAACGGTTTCTGGTGACCGGGGGCAGCAGGCTCGTCGGTGAGGTCGCGGTAGGCGGCGCGAAGAACAGCGTCCTCAAGCTGATGGCCGCCGCGCTGCTGGCCGAGGGTACGACCACCATCACGAACTGCCCGGACATCCTGGATGTCCCGCTGATGGCGGACGTGCTGCGCGGTCTCGGCTGTGATGTCACGGTCGACGGCGGGACGGTCACCATCGTGACCCCGCCGGAACCCAAGTACCACGCGGACTTTCCCGCCGTGACCCAGTTCCGCGCCTCGGTGTGCGTACTGGGTCCGCTGATGGCGCGCTGTAAGCGCGCGGTGGTCGCGCTGCCCGGCGGTGACGCCATCGGTTCGCGCCCGCTCGATATGCATCAGCAGGGTCTACGCCTACTCGGCGCGACCAGCGAGATCGAACACGGCTGCCTGGTGGCGCGCGCCGACGAATTGCAGGGCGCGCGGATTCGCCTGGACTTCCCGTCCGTCGGCGCGACCGAGAACATCCTCATGGCAGCGGTGCTCGCCGAGGGGGAGACGGTCATCGACAATGCCGCGCGCGAACCCGAGATCGTGGACCTGTGCAACATGCTGGCGCGCATGGGAGCTCGGGTCGCGGGTGCGGGTACCTCGGTATTGACCATCGAGGGCGTGGACAAGCTGTCCCCGACGACCCACCGCGTGATCGGTGACCGCATCGTCGCCGCCACCTGGGGTATCGCCGCGGCGATGACGCAGGGCGATGTCCGCGTGACGGGGATCAATCCCAAGCATCTGTCCCTCGTGCTGGACAAGCTGCGTTCCGCGGGTGCGCGAATCTCGTTCGAGCCGGACGGTTTCCGCGTCGTGCAGTCGGATCGTCCGCGCGCGGTGAACTTCTCGACGCTGCCGTTCCCGGGTTTCCCGACCGATCTGCAGCCGATGGCCATCGGCCTGGCCGCCATCGCGGATGGCACCTCGATGATCACCGAGAACATCTTCGAAGCGCGTTTCCGCTTCGTGGAGGAGATGATTCGGCTGGGCGCCGATGCCCGCACCGACGGTCATCACGCTGTGGTGCGCGGGATTCCGCGGTTGTCGAGCGCTCCGGTCTGGTCCTCGGACATTCGCGCCGGCGCGGGCTTGGTGCTCGCGGGTCTGGTCGCGGACGGTGTCACCGAAGTCCACGATGTCTTCCACATCGACAGGGGCTACCCGGATTTCGTGGAGAACCTGCGCTCGCTCGGAGCCGAGATCGAGCGGGTCGGCACCGGCGAATGAACGGCCGGTGACGGGAAGGGTTCGCGAAAACCCCTCCTGAACAGCCGATTTGACATGCGAATGACCAACACGTAACTTTATTCGAGTCAGAGCGACACGGACACCAACCCGGACCGAGAGGTCAGGGAAACGAGGTTGGACGGCGAGCGCCTGACTGATCACATTGGCTCCTCCGAACAGCGGATTTGGTTCTGCTGCGCGGGTCGAGCTAAGCTTTGAAAGCAGCCGCAGAGATCAACCGGGACAAAGAGCCCGCGAGATTCTGCGTGCGTGTGTTCTTTGAGAACTCAATAGTGTGTCGATGAATGTCAGTGCCAATATTTTATTGGTTCCGGCCTTCCACACCCCCGTGTGAGAAGGTTGGACATTTAGTCAGCAAATACTTTTGCTGGCGTTTGATTTTGCCAAGGTTTTCGGACTCTGGTTAATTCTTCCAATTAGCTCTTCGGAGCGAGTTGAGAGTCTTCAACGGAGAGTTTGATCCTGGCTCAGGACGAACGCTGGCGGCGTGCTTAACACATGCAAGTCGAGCGGTAAGGCCCTTCGGGG
>NZ_JBFAXC010000011.1:0-196735 GCF_040680615.1 Nocardia sp. NPDC052001
TGTGGCCTTGCGTAGTTTTCGATATCGGTACACATGCAGGTGCGAAGCACGCCACAGCTCGTCAAGCGCTCCTCGTATCTGCTGTTCAGGGGATTGATCGAGCACCGCGGCCCGGAACGCGTCGAAGGTGGTCCACTCCCGGCTGATCCGGGAAAGGCTGTAGAGGGTCGAGGCAGGCGCGCGTGTTTCGCTGAATCGTCGCTCGGTATTCCACAGCATCACCAGCGCTTGTGTCCCGTATATGACCGAGCCGCCGACCAGTACCAGCGATCCGAACGCTGGTCCGAACACCCAGACATTCAGGGGTCTGGCCCCTTTGAGAGAGAACGCCAGCGCTGTTCCGCCGATCACGAGGGTGTTGGCAGCGAGCACTGCGCCAGCGCGTGTGGAGACTGCGGTCCGTTGAGCGTCTTCTCGTACAAGGTGCCAGTGGATGACCTCGAGACTCAATCCGCGACGACCACCGCCGTATCCCCCCGCGCTCATATCACCGATTCTCACTGAAAGCGCCTCCCCGGCTTGCACTTTCGAAGAATCAACCAATAAGAGAGGCCGATGCAAGCGTGCGAAGAAGTTCAGTCCGATATCCCCGATGCAGCGGGCGATGCTAGTCGATCCGTCGATGCCTGCCGGACGAGACCGGCAGAGCGAGAGCGGGGAGTTCGACGGTGGGGTCGTCGGTCAGCGCGCGCAGGCGGGCGCAGAACGCCTCGACCGATCCGTAGCGAATCTGGATCTCGCGCAACAGGTCTCGGATATCGGCCATCATTCCCCCTCGGCGTCGTGACCGGCGCTGCACCCCTTGACCGGTCCCGGGCATCGGCCACCGATACCCGGGACCGGCGATCACTGTAGCCACCGAATCGCCAACGCCCGGGCGAATGACCAAAAAGCCGGGTTTTCATGCCCGGACGGTGGCAATATCACGATCGTGAGCTCCACCGGCAACCTGTCAGACACTGGAATAGAGATCGAGACGCGGGAGCGGACTTTCCACCTGCACCACCATCCCGGGGTCCTGTATTCGGTGGTCCTGGTCCGCCCGCTCGGGGCTGAAGCCGAGGCGTGGGCGCTGGCCGAGCTGACCATCCGCTCGGAGGGCACTCCGATACGGCAGACGGATTTGCCCCCGATCGAGCGGCTGATACGGGCCGCCGCGCACGGCGACCCGGCCGTGCGGACCCCGGAAACCGCGACCAAGGACCTGGACTTCATCCCGATGCAATATCGGCGGGCGCTGCACCTGTGCGGAGTCAACACCGTCGCCGAACTACGCCAGCTCACCCCCGAGCAGTTACGCGATGTGCGGGGCGTCGGAGTGCGGGGCGCGCGCAAGATCGACACCGCGCTGGCGGAGTTCACCGCGGACCATCCAATCGATCTGGACGCGGTCGATCTGAGCTGACGGCAACGCCAAAGGGGATTCGATGGCAGCGGGGCCGGTAGCGGTTATCCCCGCTGCTTGCGTGCGTGGAATCGCTGGTTCGCGCTCCACGCGGCGTGGCGGTGGCACCAATCGATAGCACCGCCACCGCCGTGCGGCATCGCGCGATCAAACCTCGCCGGATGTGTGCAGACGAATCCGCCTGCACGGAAGGCTGATTCTCTACTGCGCTGAGCCCTGAACCAAGTGCATCGCTACCTGGACCGCTGCAAGCTGGCCACCAACTGATGAACGAAATCGGTTTGGCCGGTTGATCCGGTCACTCCTGGAGGTTACGAGCCGATCCTCGGAGTGCAGGCTCTAGTCCAGGCAGGGCGCGTCGGCGAATCCATTGCGGTATTGATGCCAGCTCCTGTTGCAGGAAGCGGGTTTTCGCCTACTTGCGCGGGCGGCGAATCTTACGTGTGACGGCCAATAGGGACTTGCGGGTCAAGGCACGAGCTTTCCGCGCAAGTGCACGTGTGTCTCGGCGCTGGTCGGCCCTTAGCCAGCTGCAAGCGAAGGCAGCCGCGGAGATGATCAGGCTGAGAGACTCATGGTCGAGGTTCACGCCCACAGGCTACTGAGCACCGCGTCCGCAGAGGATCGACGAAATAGACGCATCGAAGCGCCTTCATCGCGAGCATACGGCCCATTTCCGCGAAGAGGAAGCGTCTGACAGCGCGCCTCTGCTGACATGACGCGGTGGCCTACCTGCATATTTTGCACCGCCTCCAGGCGTGAATTTCACTACTGAGCAGTGAAAATATCAATTTAAAGCTGTATTTAGGACCCATCTCGGCGGGCGTCGAAATGTGGCGCACGTCTCTCCGACTCGCCATGTCGACACGCCGATGCCGCTCACGGACCGTGCGACTTCCGTGAATCCGAGAAGGGTGTCGTCGATACGGCCAGATTCGGGAGTGGGTCCTCTGGGCACCATCCGATCAGCTGAGTGCCGGATCGTTCGTACTCGGCGATTTTGATTGCCTTGCGCCGCAAGTACTCTTCAGAATCCAGGCCCCATACTTCGATCACGGTGGCAATGTCGGTGTCGGTGAGCACGAAGTCCGGCAGCACCAGACTCACATGGTCGTATCGGACGGGTTTGAGGAATGCGCGGTCCGCGTGGCGGAGTGCGTCGGCCATGACGAGTTCGTGGCTCGAGTCGCACGGGATGTATCCGGTGCCGGTGGTGAGCATGATCGCCGTATCGGCCACGGTCGCATAGCCTTTGGGTGATCGTTCGATCAGGAACAGTCCGACTCTGCGGCCGGCATGGGTGCTCGCGGCGCGCGAGAACGCCGATCCGTACGAGCGCAGTACCCGCTCGTGCAGCGGCGCGGAGGCGAAAAGCCTTTTCGGGCAATGGGCGAGGGTGTAGGCGACGCCGTAGCGGGTTGCGGTGACTGCGGTCAGCTCGCCCAGGACCAGGGCGCGGCGGATCTGATCGCGCGGGCCGCGGAGCCGGTCGACGAACTCGTCGAAGGCGGCGAGGTTGGCCACGCGGGTGCCGGGCCGGTCTGGTGGGATCACGTGCAGCACTTGGTGCAGGGGGCGGCCGCTGAGTGCGCAGTCGTGGATCCGGTCGCCGATATCGGCGGCGATGGTGCCCCAGTCCCGCCGTTTGCCGGGGTTCCAGGTGTTCAGGCGGGCGTCTTCCCAGAGGTAGTGCAGGAGCCCGAGCAGCCCGACCGTGCGGCGCCCGCTCCCGGATGTGGTGGCCCCGAGTTCATCCTGCGCGCCGGACACCGAGGCGGCGGTGCTGCTGGTCAGGGGTGCGTCGAAGCGAATGGTGGTGCCGGTGGGTGTGTCCACGATCGCGGTGTCGGCATAGGCGGCGCGGCCGGTGAGTGCGGGATCGGGTTGGTGGAACGGGCAACTCGGGTCGTGGAGCGGGCCTTCGCCGGGCCAGCGGGCCAGGAAGTAGCGATCGAGGCGGTGCCGGATCACCAGGCGCAGGGGTTCGGGTCGGCACAGGCAATAGGCGTGTCCGTCAATGGTTTTCGCGGTCGCGGCTAAGCGTCCGTATCTTTCGGGGTGTGCGCGCATCGCGTCGAGCCGGATGCGGTGTCCGGCCACGCGTACCAGGTCTGCGCGCCCCACGCCCGCACCTCGTTAGTTGGTGTGCGGGTCGGTCGGTGGGGTGACCGCTTGCAGCAGGCTGCCCGGTGCGGCGGCCAGGGCGATGTGGTCGGCGGGGGCGCGATCAACGATGAGGTGGGGGGTGTCGCGGTGGTTTTTGGGTCCGCAGTTGCGCATTGGGCCCTCGGGGTCGGTGAGGGCGCGTATCGCGGCGTCGTAGCTGTAGGTGTACCAGGAGTCCATGGCCGCGTCGTCGCCGCTGCGGGCGGCTTTCTCCCACGCGCGCCATAGCGAATCGAGGCGGACTACGACCGGTGGGTGCAGGAACCATTTCTTGCAGAACACGCGCCCGCGGCCGCCGTCGGAGACTTTGAACGAGGTTGCGGGAGCGAGCCATTCGTAGACCCAGTCGTACACGCTCGCGTACTGGTAGTCGGTGCCGCCGTCGGTGTCCTCCGGTGGTGGGGGTTCGGCGGTGAAAGCGTCGTCGATATCGTCGAATCCGTCCATGGTCATAGCGCGATCACCTCCTTGCCGGTGGGTTCGTATCTGGCCAGCGACGCGCGGATCGCGTCCGCGTGGCGGGTGTGGGTCCAGGGCACTTTGCGGACCAGCACCGGAGCGTTGCCGGTGCTCAGTACGATCGCGCGATCCTTGGGCAGGCTCGCGAGCAGTTGCACGGGCAGGGTCGGTTCGCGGGTCCAGGACTGGGATTTGGATGCCCCGCCGCGTCCGGTGCTGACGGACCAGCGCTCGACATCGTGATCGCCGATCTGATCGGCGATGCTTTGCAGATATTTCGTGTCCGGGACGCCACCGGCGTAGATGTGGCAGTTCGAGGCCGCGACCAGTTGATCGAGTTGGTTCGAGGTCCACACCTCCGAAGCCTGGGCCGGGCTCTGCAAGAAGGTCAGCAGCACGATCCCTTGAGATCCCAAGTGCGAGTACAGGTACGGCAACTCACGCAATTTGCATACGTTCGCTGCCTCATCGAGGACTCCGACCAGCGGGGTCCGCAGGCGGCCGCCGGGCGAGCGGGTCGCCGCGGTGAGGGCGTGGTCAAGGATGCGTCCGACCAGCGCGGTGACCAGCGCGGTCGCCGAGTCCGCGCCTTCCTTGGACATCAGGAACAGCCCGTCGTGGCTGGTGATGAACTCTTCGGGCCGGAACTGGCGGCGCGGGACATCGTGCCCGTGGGGTGTCCAGGCGGACAGGGCGGTGGTGTCAGCGTCGAATTGCACACGGTCGGGCGGGATGACGGTGCGGGCGTAGGTGTCATCGGTCAGGACCGAGAGCATGCGGCGGCCCATGTCGTACAGGCCGTCGCGCTGGCGGGCGTTGAGGGCTTGGGCGGTGCGGAGTTTGGTCGCGGCGATCAGATGCCCGTGGTCCTCAAGAATGGCCGCCGCGGTCTGGTCGCCGTCTTCGGACAGCCACGCGTAGGAGTGCATGATGTCCCCGCCGCCCACGGCGGCCGCCAGCAGGTACAGCGACACTAATTCCGCTGCGCCGCCTTCGAAGTAGTTGTCGCTCTTGGCATCGGCGATGGCTTCCGCGGACTGGAAGTAGCCGGTCAACCGGCGCGCGGCCGGTAACCGGTCGATGCCTTCCAGGATGTTCCACCACCAGTCCTGCGTGGGGTTCCCGCAGCGGCCTTGCAGGTCCGAGACCCACACCCTTCCTGACTGTTCGCGCACGCCCCGGCAATGGTCATGCAGGTCGCGTTTGTTGCTGGTGGCGATCACCGGTCCCGGCGCCGAGCAGATCGCCGCGATCGCCACGGACGCCGTTTTGCCGGTGCGTGGGCCGCCGAAGCAGATCCCGACGTCTTCCCACGACATGTAGAGCGGTTCGTCACCGATCACGGTGCGCCCCAACTCGATTCCGATATCGCCGGGTGCGCGGATCGCGATATCGGGCCGCAGGCGGGTCGCTTTGGCGCGCGCCTGCTCACCGGCCACCTCGCGCAGGCGACGCGGGGACACCATCACCGCGCCCCGCCGATCCACTTCATGCCCGCGGATAAGGTGCAGCCCGAGCATCGCCGCGGCGGCGACCAGAGCGGTTTCGCTGACCACGGTGAACACGATCGCCAGCGCGGGCCAGGAATCGAGGTTCGTGAAGGCCGCCCACGGATTCTCGGGGAGTCCTTCTTCACCGAGTTGTACTGCGGCCCACCAGGATCCATAGGCCACCGAGATCACCGCCGCGACGACCCCGAACACGGCGATCACCAGTACATCCCCGGAAACGCGCCGGTCCGGGGTCGCGCGGCGGGTCGTCACTGTCCCACGCCCGCACCGACATCCGCACCCGCCTGTGCGGCGTGAGCTTGCGCGGCGGTGGCCTGCTGCTGCTGGTGTTGCTGCTGCGGATCCGGCGCAGCGTGGGAGGCGTTCATGCCCGACGCGCTCGGGTTGTGGGCGGAGTTCACCAGGTTCGCCGACTGCTGCGAGGCGCCCGTGCCCGGAGCGGACTGCCCGCCACCAGCACCCTTGCCGCTGCCCTTGCCGGTGCCCTTGTTCTGGTCGAACTTCGGGTAGTCGGCTTCGGTCATGTCTTTGACATCCTTCTTACCTGCGGCGGCGGCCTTGGCGGGAGCTTTCTTCGCCGCCGCTTTCTTCGCCGGAGCCTGCGCCGCTGACCCTCGAGCGGCTGCGGCCTTGTTCGCTGGGGCCTTGTTCGCCGCGGCCTTGGCGGCGTGGGGTTCAGGTTGAGCGGTCTGCGCGGGTTCAGGCTGCGCGGCGGCGGTCGCGGTCGCGGTCGCGGTCTGTGCCGGCGCGGGCACCGATTGTCCCTGGTCCTGGAGCGCGAGCGCGGCCGCGAGGTCCGCGCGGGTGTATTCGGCGGCCAAGCGTTTGACCCGGTCGAGGTCGATCTGGGGTTGCGCGGCCAACTCGCGTGCCTTGTCCGGGCTGCCGCCTGCGGCGATCAGTTCCTGATCCAGGCGCGCGACCTGTTCCTCCCAGGCGCGCAGATTGTGTGCGGCGTACTCGCGCTGAGCTTCGGCCGAGGCCCATCGGCTGATCACGTTTTCCAGCGGCGTCGCGTGGGCGGCATCGGCGGCGACCTGCGACTCGACGCGAGGCTTCCTGCGCCCGAAGAGTCGTTGCAGCAGACCGGGTTTGCGTTCGCGCTGTTGCCGCGGGGTGTGTTGCGCGGCGCGGTTGTTGCGGGGATTGTTCGCCGCAGCGGCGGCTTCGCGTTGGTTGGCCCAGTGGCGTACCGCCTGGCGGGCCGCGATCAAGGCTTCGGCGGCGGCTTTGGCCAGCATCGCCGATTCGGCGACGATCTGTTCGTCTTCATGTAGCTGTGTCATGAGTGTGCCTTTCTGAGCAGGGATGGAAGGGTCGGACACTGTCACCGGCCGCACAGGGCTCGCCCGGGACCGGGGCGCCGCGGAGCGGGCCACCCGGGGCCGCTCGCGCGGCTGCGTGGACGCGATATCGGTTGCGGGGCAGGAGATTTCGACCACACGGGGTGTGTCCTGCACGACCGGTTCGGGAGTAGCGGGCTCCGGTGAGAGTGGGGTGCGGTCGCCGGTGTCCTGGTCCCATCCGGGGCCGGGGTCGGTGGCGGCGAGGAGTTCTTCGCGGGAGATGCCCCGGCGTTCGGCGGCGGCGATCTGGCGTTCACGGTTGCCTGCGGCCAGCGCGGCGAGCTGCGCGGGTGAGGTGGTGGTGCGTGTGGGTACCGCTTTGTCGATGTGCCAGAGGTAGGCCAGCAGTGGGCCGCGCCGTCGACGGGGCCGGATCATCTTCGCGGCGATGTCCTGGCGGCCCGGACTCAGGTCCAGCGCGCGCAGCTGGCGGCGGGTCTTGAGATGCGGTGGGGCGGTTCTCCACTGGTAGACCGGGAGCCCGCCGCCCTCACGCTCGGCGGACACCACCGCACCACCGGTCACGAGATAGTCGCCTTGTGTGATAGGCCATCGCGGTCTCCTTTGGTGTCGAAAAGAGTTCAGGGTCAGGGGGTTTCAGCCGGTGACGCGGTATCCGGACAGTCGCCACCCGTCCGGGCTGGCCAGGGTGGTGGCCTCGATGTCCATCACGCGCCAGCGCGTACTGGAGCCGTCGCGGTGCAGCACGGTTTGAGTGAGGGTGAGTTTGACCAGCGCGCGCCCGGCGGCCGGTGTGGTCACCTGGCTGGTGGTCGCGGTCGCGACCACGATGTCCCCGCCCGCGCGCCACTGCGCCCATTCGGTCAGGGGCTTGATCCCGACCGCGGGCGGGGTGTCCGCGTCGGTCGCGAGTTGCCCGGTCAGCCAGGGTTTCGCGCGGGACAGGCCCGCGCCGGGTGAGGCATCGGTGCTCGGAGACCAGGAGAACATCGCCGAGAGCCCTTGCTGGGCAGCCACTCCCGGACCGGCTCCCGACGGGACGGGGCCGGTGATCTCGAATTCGGAGTCCCCGTCATGGCTGTGTCCGGAGTCGGGGGTGTGGGTGTGGGTGTGGGTGGGGCGCAGCATCAGCACCACCACCGCGGCCGACAGCGCGGCGACCGTCACGGCCAGGACCAGGACGAGTGTGCGTCTCACCGAATCTCCTTGTCTCACGCCAGAGCCCGATATTCGGGTTCCATGGCCAGGATGTTGTCCGCGTACGGGCGGGTTTGGACTTCGTAATCGGAGTGGCCGGTGGGGAATCCGCCCGAGGCCAGCACCGCGCCTTCCCCGGCGTTGTAACCGGCGAGGTAGAGCACGCGCCGGTCTCCGCTCCAGGTGACTTTGCCTTCGGCGATCCAGCCGTCGATAGCGGAGGCGATGTGGCACATGAACCGGCCCTGGGCCATGATCGCGTCCGAGGGTTTGTGCACGTCACCGGTGCCGGGCGGTCCGCTGGGGTTGCCTTGGTCATCGACCGGTGTGCCCCAACTCGACCAGGTGCCGGGCATGAACTGGGCCGGACCCTGCGCGCCGGTGCTGGACAGCGCGGTGACGTTCGCGCCACCGTCGGGGCTCCAGCCGCCTTCCTGGCGGCCTTGCGCGGCAAGAAGACTCGAGGAGATCTGCGGGCACAACGCCCCGGCCTTTCGGTACCAGGGTTCGAAATCCGGTGGCACCTTGCCGGGTTGGAGGTTGTCCCCTCCCCCGCCGGGAGTCGAAGCACACACCGGCGCGGGCGCGGCCGGAGCGCCGCCACCCGACGACGGGGTGCTCGCGCCGTTGAGCCAGGGCACCGGGTCGATCGCGCGCCCGCCGGTGAGGCGGCCACCGTCGACATAGACTTCGAAATGCAGGTGCGGGCCGGTGGATTGGCCGTTGGTTCCGACCGTGGCGATCTGCTGTCCGGCCTTGACCGGATCCCCGGCGTGCACGAGCAGGCCGGATTCGTACATGTGCCCGTACACGGTGCCCACCGGTGCGCCGTTGTCGTTGGAGTCGATCACGATCCAGTCCCCGAACCCCGACGCGGGCCCGGACTCACGCACGACGCCGTCCATGGCGGCGTAGATCGGTGTGCCTTCCGGGGCGGCCAGGTCCACGCCCATATGGGTGCCGCCGCGTGCCCCGAAAACATCGCTGATCACGTATTTTCCGGGTTCGACCGGCCACACCTTGGTCCCGAACGGCACCGCGGGCCCGGGAGCGGGCTGGGCGTCCGCGACCAGCACACTCGAACCCGAGCCGGTGGTGGGTGCGGGTGTGCAGTCGGGGGTGTCGTCCCCGAGCAGGAAGATGACCACGATCGTGGCCGTCACGGCCCAGAAGGCCGCGGCGGCGAGCACGAGCGCGGAGGCTTTCATCTCACGCCCGGCCGGTCTGTTCCGAGAGTGCTTGGGCCAGTTCCTGATTCAGTGCTTGCGAGCAGGCTAGTTCGCGTTTGAGGTGTTCGGCGAGGGCTTCCAGGCGCGGGACGCTGCGACTGGGTGCGCGCCCGTCTTCGGCGGCGACCCACAACAGAATCGTGTTGAAGTGGCAGCCGATGTCGTTCGCGACGCGTTTGGCGGCCGCGGTGCGGGACATCTGCGACGGTGAGAGTTCGCGCACGCGGGCCACGCTGACACGGCGCGTGCGTTCGTCGATGGGGCCGTAGCGGCGTTCGGGTGCGCTCATGATGCCAACCTCCCGGTGTTGGTGCGGCCGAATGTGCTGAATTTGGCGCTGGTTTCGTGAATCCCGGACTCGCGTTCGATATCGGTGAGTTCCATCTGGAACGGGATGCCAGGGCTTCGGTCTTCGGCGACCTTGAGCAGGCATTTCCCGACTCCCGAGGCGATCGGGGCGATCGTGCCGGGCCGGATCGGTTCCCCGGTGAGCGCTTGCGGGGCGGACCAGGAGGTGACCATGGCGTGCTCGGTAGAGGTCAGTTTCACCACCCCGTCCAGGGCGTCGAGTTCGTCTGCCGGTAGGGCGCACAGGATTTTCGCGCGGGCGCGTTCGAGGAATCCGACCGCGCGATCGGCGGCCGCGCCGAGGGCTTGCAGGTCGCGGATGGAGTGACTGATCATGATCAGCGACGTCGCCAGCGAGCGCTGCAGGCGCGTGAGCTCATCGACACGAGCGATCATGAATTCGCCCAAGCCCAGGACCTGCCACAACTCGTCCATGACGACCTGGAAATAGCGTTGCGGTTCGAGTCCGAGTTCGGCGAGCAGGTTCAGTGCTTCGATGCCGCCGAAGCCGCTACTCCAGCAGGTGAGCATGGTCGCGGCCTTGAGTTTCTTGTCGCCCTTGGGGATGTGCGAGACATCGATGACCACCCCGACCGCGTCCATGTCGATCGGGACCGTGGTGTGCCCGTTGAAGATCTGCCCGAACGGGCCCTGGGTGAGCGCGCGCATCGAGCGCCGCAGCGGCACGATCGCGGCGTCGTATTGTTCGGGGGTGGTCGCGGCGGCGTCGAGCATGAGTTCGGGTCCGCCGCAGGTGATCACGTCCGCCAGGTCCGCCAGGATCGGCGGATGCAGGGTGTCGAATCCGCGCCCACCGTCTTTTTCGGGGTCGGTGAGCACGCGCAGCGCGGTGGAGATGAGGGTGTCCTCGAAGTCCCGGATCCGTTCCCCGCGCACGAGCTCCACCAGGCCGGCGACCAGGGTGGTGTGCCGGGCACGGATCTCCGCCGCGAGAGTCGTTGCCTCGAGGTCCAACCCGGCCTCATACAGGCGCCGCAGCGCCGAGCCCATCACCCCGGGGTCGAGGGGGTTGATTTGGCCGTGCCCGTATCCCAGGTCGATGACCTGTCCCCCGCACATGGCGATGGTGTCGCGGTAATCGGGCTTCACATCAGCCAACACCAGTGGGGTGATGCCTTGGGCGATGCCGCCGAGCACGATCCGGCGCACGAGGGAGGATTTGCCGAATCCGTTCAGGCCCAGCACGAACAGGCTCGGGGCGGTGATGAAGTTGGCGCGGGTGAACCAGTTCATCGGGTCGAAGCAGACGGGTTCGCCGGTATCGAGATGCCGCCCGAGCGGGGTACCGATCACCGGGGCTCCCGCGCCCACGCACCACGGCCACAAACCGGCCACTTGCGCTGTGGTGGCACGGAATTCGGGCATCGTGCCCACCGACCGCGATACACCACCGCCGGGACCTTCCAGGCCACGATCGGTGACCTTGACCGCGCCTTTGCCGCGATTCTTCGTCGACGATGCCGGTCGGCTGGGGTCGCCGACGACGCGGCGGCGGTTGTCGTCGGTCTTGACCCGAAACCCCGCCCACACGGCTTGGAGCGGGTTGCCGTTGCCCGCCAGATTCTCCAACCGCGCGCGTTCGGCGTCGCTCAGCAGTGTGGTGCCGAACCCACCGGACTTCGGTGTCGGGGACTTGGCGTGCGCGGCGGCGGCTTTGGTGGACTTGCCGCGCGAGCGCTCTGTCGAGGGCGTGGTCGCGGGCGCCGTACGGGTGGTGCGTGTGCGAGCGGACCGGCGGGTCAGGCGGCTCATGCTGCCTTCACCACCTTCGGTAGTGAGGTCATCTCGGGCAGCAGCACGCCCGCGCCCATGCTCGCGGCGAACGCGGCGGCCTGATACCGGTAGCAGCGCCGAATCTTCAACCGCGCCTGGGAGGTCAGGTCTTTGGTGATCGCCTCGATCGAGGGCACCTCGGTATCGGTGCGCGCGGTGACCGTGACCAGGTACCCGAACCGGGTCACCCCATGCCCGCGCGCTTGTTCCTCGCGGGCTTGTTCGGTCGCCCCGCGCCGGATCGCCGCGGTCGCGGACCCGACACCGCGTTCGGTCTGCTCGGCGACCAGGGCGTCCTTGTAATCGGAATCCACGATCTCGGCGGCGTCTCCTGCCGAATGCGGCCGGTAGATGACCGCGACCCGTTTGCGCGGGATCTGATCGTTCGGGGCGAGCAGGCGTTGCAGAACGCGTTCGCGGACAACACCTTCGGGTGCGCCGTCGCATTCCCAGGTCACCGAGACGGTGCCGTCGTGCAGCAGATGCCCGTACTTCTCGTCGTGGGACACCGGCCCGGCGTCATCCCAGCTCACCTCATGCGATTCGCCGCGTTCGGCGCATTCCTCGAGATCGGCTTCGGCGGCCGGATCCCAGGAGCGGCGCACCATCGCGATGGTTTCCTCGCCGCTCATCGGGCGCGCCCGCACCCCGGCATCGGCGAGCGCGGCCACGATCAGCGGCAGACGGCGGCCGATCTCCTCGGCCTGCTCGGCGGGGACCTTACGGCGCGCGGGGGTGGTGGCCCGGAAGCTGATCGAGCACCAGGATTCCATGCGCACCGATTCGGACGGAAGCTGTTCGGCGAGTTGGGCCATCATCAGGCGCGCGGGTTCGGGGGCGTCGTCACGGGTGAGGTTGTTGACCTCGCCCGCGAGCCGGTTCCCGGTCTCGGGCAGCGAGTCCACGACCACGGTGATCGCCTCGACATCGGGTTTCTCACCCAAGGTGGCAAGCAGGTTTCCCCATGCGCCGACCCATTGGTCCACGCGGTCCTGATCGACCGCGCGTGCCCCTTGTGGCCAGCATTTGATGAGCACGGTGTACAGGTGGTGCGAGGGCATGTGGACCATCGCGAACCGGTATCCGGCCGCGTCGGTGCTCTCGTAGAGCTTGGAGGCGGCCATCAGCCCGGGAAGCCTGCACGAACCGAACTTCGAAAACACGCCAGCGAGGTGAATGTTCTCCCGCCGCAGGCATGTTCGCATCCAGCCGATCATGAGTATCGCCCTTTCGTATCCGGTCCGGCCCCCGCTCGAAATCGCCAAAGGAGCCAGCGTCAGCACCTCGACCACGACCAGCACCACCGCCGGAAGCGGCCCGATCAACATCAGCACCAGCAGCGCCAGCACGACCGCGACGAACGCCGCGACCGACACCGTCCAGCCCATCCCCCACAGCCCCTCGCGGCGCGGTCGGGTCCAGCCGCCGTAGGTGCGTTCCTCGGCCAGCTGCGCGCTCATCGCGGCACCGCCGCTCGACCGGCACCGTTCGGGCGCGCCACCGGCGGCAGCGTCGCGGTCTGGGTGATCGCCGTATCGACGCCCTTGGCCACTGTCCCGGCCGCTTTCGCCACCCCGACCGCGACCGCGCCCACCGGTCCCGCCGCGGCCGCGGCCTTGGTCGACCCCGCGGCCGCCGTCGTGCGGGCACCACCGGCCGCCGGAGCCGCACCTGCCGGACCTCGCCCGCCACCGCCACCACCACCACCACTGGCGGCACGGCTGGGCGCGGGAGGTGGTGCCGGAGATGGCGCGGGCCGGGCACCGGTCCCGGCACCGCCTCCCCCGCCGCCACCGCCGCCGCGTGCGCCGCCGGAGGTCGAGACACTGCCCGCCGGAGTCGATTTCGCGCCGGTCGCGCCCGCGCTGTTGACGGCTTTGGAAGCGGCCATGCCGATCAGCCCAGCGGTGGCGGCCGCACCGGAAATGCCGCCGCCCATGGCGGCGATCGGGCTGATCAGGCGCATCAACGCGGGCAGTACCAGCGCCGCGCTGCACAGCAGCACAATCCCCACCAGCATCTGCTGGGCTTGATCGGTGGTCGGGGTTTGCCCGCCTTCGAGGGATTTGGTGATCGACTGCGCGGTGGTGCCGGTGGTTTTGAACGCGATCATGTAAATCATTGCCGCGCACGGCTTATAGAGAACGAACGCGAACGACCACGCCAACAGCCGGTCATGGAATTGGCGGCCGGTGTGGGTGCCCGAGCTCGCGGCCGCCAGCGGCAGCACCCCGACCACCACCACCAGCAGCGCCTCACGCACCACCGCGATGACCGCCTGCATCAATGCCCCGACCATGCCGATGATCGCGATCGCGAACACCAGGCCCGGTGAGAGCGCGGTCAGGGCTTGGGTTTGCATCATCGCCTCGGCCAAGCCCTTGGCATCGTGATTGCTCGCGGCATCGATCAGCCAGTCCGAGAACGCATCCGAGGCTTGGGTGCCCAAGGTGAGCACGGTGGAGAACATCGCCGAGGCGAACACCGCCCGCGCCAGCACCCGAAAGCTTTCGGTGGCTTGTTCGGCGGCCGCGCTGCGGTGCGCCATCGCCAGCCGGATCGCGCACACGATCAAACTCGCGGACAGGAAGAAGATTTGCAGCTGGAAGGTGTAGCGGCGGATCGCGGTGAACAAGTCCGTGTTCGAGACCGAGGTGGAGGTGGGGATCTTGGTCCACCACGTCAGGCCCAGGATCATCGCATCGCCCATACCCTTGAGCAGCGAATCCACCGCCTTGCCGAACGTGGTGTCCCACGCCTTGTCCCGCACCGCCTCCACCGCATCTCCGGGATGGGTCAGGGCATTGCCGAGCTTGCACAACCCACCACCGAAATCACCGGCGGTCGGCAGTCCCGGGATCTGGATCCCGGGAAGCCCATTCTTGATCTCTTCGCAGGCGTCGTTGAACCCGTAGGTTCCGCCGCCGCCGCCGCTGTCGCCCGGATCGGCCAAAGCTGTTGCCGTCGGCCCGAATACGGCCAGCACGATGACAGCGACAGCGAGCAGGACGCGCCGTGCGGCTCGTCGCGAATGAGTCACCATGTCGTCCACCCACTTAGGGAATTGATCGCGGTTTTCGGGATAGATCCGTCCTCCGGCAGGTGCAGCCGCCACGTGCCGTCCCAGACCATGACCAGGCGACCGGCCAGCCACTGGGGCGCTCCCTTGGTGTCGGTTTCTTTCTTCGTGGCGATTTGCAGGACGCACAGATCCCCTGTCGGGGACCAGGATTCGATCCGGAACGCATCGGGTGCGAGCAGCCATTTGGTGGCTGTTGCCGGGGCCAGGTCGGGGATTTTGCCTTCGGCCTTGAGTTGGTCGAATCGGGTGCGGTCGGCCTCGGTCATGACCTGCATGCGTTCGCGCAGGGGCCAATCCCCGGGCCGGGCGTAGGACTGCCAGGTCGCGTACATCGCCGCCAGCGCCGCACCTTGAGGGGTGTGCGAATAGCCGACCGGGATGTTGTCCACCAGCGCGGTCGGCCCGTCCGAGGCCGAGAACGGCACCGAGACACCGAAGACGCGCTGCCAGCCGCCCTGCGCGGGCAGCAGCGGCGCGGCGGTCAACCAGTTCGAATCCCCGACCGCGAGCGGGCCGCGAGTCTGGGTGAGGGGCTGGCCGTACCGGTTGTTCGGGATATCGACGCGGCGGCCGAACGGATCGGCATCGGGGGCGGCGAATCCGGTCGGTGCCGGTTCCCCGGCCGCCGGTGCGCTCGTGCCGGGCGATGGGTTCGGTGTGCTGGCGGTGTCGGAGTCGCGGTGTGTGAGCCAGATGGTGAGGGTGCCGACCAGGATCAGCGCGAGCACGCTCGCGGACACGATCAAAGTCAGCGAACTCCGGCCGCTGTTCTTCTGGGGTGCGGGAGTGCTCATCGGTTCGCCGCCATCGCGACCATGTCCGCCGGAGTCCCCGAAATCGCCTCCACCACGGGAGTTGTCGAGTCCGGATCCGGGAGCCGGAGTTTCCAGTCACCGGCGAGCCAATCCACCTGCTGGTGCGAGGCCGCGTGGGAGGCATCGGAATAGCGGGTGTACACGGTCAGCGTGGTGTGCTCGGGACTCCAGTGATCGATCCGGTACCCCAGAATCGTCGGCAGCGCTGTGGTGTTCACCGGTCCGGTGCTGACCTGCGCGCGAGCGAGCACATAGGCGTCCTTGCCGGGCCCGGCCGCCAACGCCTGCGCCGCGGTGGCAGCCCAGGATCCGTCCGATGCCAGGCTGACGCGGATCGAGTTCTGGATTCCCGCCAGCGCCGCACCTTGCGGGGTGTGGGAGAACCCGGTCGCGGCACCGGTCACTGATTTCGGGCCGTCGATGCTGCTGTAGGGCAGCGCGATTCCCTGCCAGCTCTCCCACCGCAGCTGCGCGGGCGCACGCCCCGGATCGGCCGGCACCGGGCCGGTGGCTGTACCGGTATCGCTGGTGTGAGAGCTGCTGCACGCTGCGGTCGCCGTGAGCACGGCCGCGGTGAGCGCGAGAACTGCTGTGGTGCTGCGCATCGCGATTCCTTCCGTTTAAGGGGGTGTGCTCTATTCGGTCCCGCGCAGGCGATGGGTCACCCTGGGATCAGCACGGCCGTGGCGATCGCCATCGACGAGGTGGCCAGCACCGCCGCGACCAGCGTGCGAGTGATCGAATTGTGGGCGTCGGCGTGGGTTTCGACCGTCGAGTGCTTGAGCGCGAAGTACTTGCACGCGCTGACCATCAGCCACACCAGACAGACCAGATCCGCAGTCCACAGCAGGTAGCCGAGCAGGTACATCACCGGTCGGGTGACCGTGCCCGGTAGCGGTTCGTAGTCCAGCGCCCAGTACATGAGGTCAGCTCGATGCCGCGGTGACGACCGCTTCGAGCAGCGGTGAGGCGGCCGCGATCACCACGCCACCGATCAGGCACGCCGCGATGATTTTCGGGCTCTCGACCGCGCCGCCGTTCCATTTCTCGAAAGCGAATCGGCCGCCGCCATAGATGATTCCGAGCAGCCCGCCCAGGAATGCGAGGTATTTGAAGTAGCGGGCGATCTGCAGTAGCCCATTGGATCCGGGCGGGGGTACGGGGTCGATGTGCTCGATCGCAAGGACGACGGTGGATAGGTGTTCGGTGATCATGAGTGCGCTCCTGACGGATTCGCGATATCGGGGCCGCTCAACAGAGCGGTGATCGTGGCGAGCAGTTCCTCGCCGAGCTCGCGCACCCCCGCGAGGGGGTCGCGGCCTTTGGCCGGGCGGTCATCGCCCGGCGTCCATACCGGCAGATCAGCGAGGGGACTCAGAGGCCATCCGCGCTGCCAGTCGATCCGCCACAACCGGCCGTTCTCGGGGACCAGATCCGCGACCACGTTGCGGTAGCGGCGAATCGCGGCGGGCATATGCCCCGGCTGGAAAGCCACCGTGACCAGCCCGAGCAGGATCACCCGGCCGGGTCCGGCCTGCCCGCAATGGAACTGGCGCAGCAGATCATGCGCACGGGTCAACCCTTCGATCGATTCCCGGGCGACCAGGACCACGAACGGGCTCTCGCCCTCGAGCACGGCGGGCCATTCGCGCTGGCAGTCCGCCGCCGGGGCGATCTGACGGGCCAGCGAGGACACCCCGGCCCCACCGTGCGCGCCCAACAGCCACACCAGCGGCGGGCGAGAAGCGTTGTGCGTCACCGGTTTACACCACACACCCGCACGACGACCGGGATCCGGGGGCAGCGCCGCGAACTTGAGGCTGCTGGTGCGGGCCTTGGCCAGCCGCGCGGCCTTGCCCATCGGTGTGCCGCCAGGGCGGGGCCGAGGTGTGGCGTCCAGGGTCGCGGTCATGACCGGCCCCGAGTGCGGAAGTTGTTGTCCACCATTGGATCCACCTCCCCTTTCCGGGAGTTCGACTGAGTACGGGTCAGTTGGTGCCGGGCGTCGCGCTCGACGCCACCGAAGGGTCAGTGCTTGCGGGAGGCTGTGCGGTGCCCGAGCTCGGTGCCGGTGCGGCGGCCGCGGGAACTCCGGCGATATCGGACGCTGCGGCGGCGAACCAATCGGCGACCCACCGGACGGCTGATTTGCCGTCGGCGCTGATCGGATCAACCTGGTAGGAGCCGTGCCGGGCCAACACGTCGCTGTATTTGGTCCAGGTGGACGCGTTGAGCAGGTCGCGGTTATCGCTGATGTTGTTCACGACCTCGGTGAACGCGGACTGGATCAAAGTCGAGGCGGTCGCGGGCGGAATGAGTTGCGGGATCGCGCCGACGAGCTTGGCACCGAAAACCGCCAGTCCGGCAACAGGATTCGCGAGTCCGGCGGTCGCTATTTCGGCGATATTGGCCGGGGTGAACACCGTTTTGACGACCGTGGAGATCGCGTTGATCGCGATGGTGCCGACCTTGAGCAGCGCCTTGAGCGCACCGTCGATATCGACCTCGGTCCGCGGATCCGATGCCTCAGCCAGGGTTTTGGAGATCGACTTGCCCGGATTCAGGCTCAAGGACGCCAGCGAATTGCCTTGCAGGTTGTCATTGACCAGGCCGGTCGCGGCTTTGATCCCGGTCAGCGCCAGCGCTTGGGTGATCGAGCCGATCGCTTTGATCGGATCACCCCCGATCTCGACCTGACCGGCCACGTTCGCGACCGTGCGCAGCAACGCGGCGTTATCGGGTGCATCGCACGACAAGTCGCCCGAGGAGCAGAACGAGGCGACGCGGCCGGTCAGCGACCCATAAGAGGCGGCGATATCGCGTTCGGGCGCGATCCCGCTCCCGGCTGCGGTGGTCACGGTGGCCGCTTCCACGCCCGAGACCGCTTGGCCGGAGGTGCCGGGCACCGGATCCGGGGTGGAGCGGTTCGAGCCGGGGAACAGGTTCGCGGACTGTCCGCGCGTCGGGTCGCCGAACAGCGCCACCCCGGCGACCTTGTCCGCGGGGATCGAGGTGCCGCCCGAGCCGATCTTCTGCGCCAGCATCGAGACCACGTGCGCGCCTTGGGAATACCCGGCCAGCGCCAGACGCGTGCCCGAACACGAGGACAGGACCTGTTCGGCCTTCGCGGTCAGCGACGCGAGCCCGTCGGTGATGGATTTGGTGTAGGCGGTGGTGTCGGTGCTCGACCCCATCCCGCCGAAACTTGCTTCGTACGGGATGTATTCGCGGGCGACCGGCACCTGCGCGGCCTGCGCGTTCGCCATGAACGGGGTGAACAGCTGGCTGAGCATGCCGGTGTCGGTGGTCGGGGCCGCGTCCGGGGAGGATTCACCGGTGCCCTGCACACCCAGCGCGTACACCGCCGGGCAGTTGCCGGTGTCGGGTGCGGCGTGCGCGAGGGTGACCGTGCCCAGGGAGGTGGTCACCGCGACGGCCGCGCCCAGGGCGACCGCTCGAATTCGGTTGTGGTTCATCGCAGTTCTCCCATGGCCAGCCGGTAAGCGGTTTTAGTCCCCTGGTCCAGGCGGTCCCAGGTCAGTGGTCCCCCGGCCGCGAGCTCGCGGTCGTACGGGATGTCGATGACGGCGCGAACCCAGCGCGCCAGATGAGTGCGCACATGGGCGACAGCGGCCCCGGAAGTCCCGGGAGCCTGGTGATTGACGATCACCGCGATGCGGTTGATCAGCCATTCCCCGTACTGGGTCAGCAACCAGCCCAAGCTCGTGTTGAGGGTGTTGAGGCTGGCGGGCGTCGCCGACACGACCAGGGCCAAGCCCTGCCGGGGATCGGTGATCAACGGTGTGATCAGTCGTGAGGCGACCTGCCCGCCGCCGTCATAGACCCCCACCGCACCCGACTCACTCAGGTGACGAGCCACCGAAGCGAACGAATGCCCATGTGGAAGAGGATCATTACTACGCGCCAGCACCCGCACCCCCGTGCTCGCGCGGCCGGTACACGCCGCGACCGCCGAAGGCAGGCCCGGGTGCGGAGTATCGAGCCAGGCTTGCACGGTCGAGACGGTGACCGTGGCGTCGCAGCCACGCCGGGCCAAGTCCCCGCCCCAGGCAGTGGCGTCGACCGCGACCGCTTCCCGATCGGTCTCAGGGTCTGTGGCGATCGCGGCCGCCAGCCCCAGCACGGTGGTACTCACCCCGACCCCTCCGCCGGAGCCGACAACCAGAACCGAGGGAACGCTGAGTCGGAGAAGGTTTTTCGGTCCCGCACCCGCCGCAGGTGTATCGGTAGGAGTTCCGGCGGGTGCGGCCGTATGGAGCGCCGACTCGACAACATCGGTGTCGGCGGGTTCGAGGAAGTTCACGCGTGCCATCACCGCTCACCCCCCGCGGTAATGGAGGTGATGACCGTACGGCCTTGCTGCACAGCGGTATCGACGCTCTGCTGCCAATGCGCGCTGGTCCCGTCAGCGTGTTTCTCGTCGATCTGCACGTCGTAACGCCCAGGCGCGAGAGTGGTGATGGTGACGCAATGCCTCGTCCCAGCCGGGATCGCCGCCACGGCCGCGCGCGCCTGATCAGGATCGGCGGCTTGCGCGTCAGCGGCCAGCACCGCGCGGGAGGTGTCGGCGTTGCGGGCGACGTACCACTGCCACTGCTGATACAGAATCAGATCCGGGCCCGAGACTCCCGGGCCCGCCGGGCGGCCCTTGCCGTTGCCGACAACGACTGTGCCGGAACGATTTTCCGCGCACCACGGCGCGACCGTCGAGGTTGCGACCACCGGAGCCGGGGCGGGCGCGGCAGCGTGGGAGTCCGGGCGCTGGGCCATCATCAACGCGCCCGCACCAATAGCGACGACCCCGAGTACTGCCGCACCGGCACCGGCGGCGCGGGCCAGGCGTCGCCGCCCGGCCGCGACGTGCGCGCGTTGGCGGACACCGAGCTTGATGTCCAGCAGCGGATCATCATCGATGAACACTTCGCGCTCGGCGACCGCGATATCGCCCTCGCCCGAGGCAATTTCGGGTTCGGTGTCCGGGAGCCAGGTACGCCAGGAATCAGTCATCACAGCACCTCGATTGCGTCGGTAGTGCTCAGTTGCCGAGTTGGTCTTGCACAGCGGCCAGCACGTCGTTCACCGGTGCGGCCCACGCCCCGAACTGCTCGACCGAAACCGGCGGGATCGCGGCCACCGCGTCGGTCAGCGATTCCACGACCGGCGCGATCACCGGATCAGCGGCGGCCACATCCTGCACCGCGGTGACGACCTGCTCGCTCACCTCCTGCACGACCGGAATGAACGGCGCGGCCACCGGCTCGATGACCGGGGCCGGCATCGGATCGGCCACCGGCGCAGCGACTTCCACCGCAGCCGGAGCAGGATCGACGGCAGGCGCAGGCGCGGGGGCGTCGATGAGCGCGGGCACATCAGCGGGCAGGGCGACATCGCGGTCCGCGCCGCCGATCACCGCGCCGGTGCCCGCTCCCGCGAGTCCACCGGCCAGTCCTCCGGCGGCCGCCGCGGTGACACCGCCGGTCGCGCCGCCCACACCGCAGCCCACGGCCGCGCCGATCAGCGCGCCGGGCACGGCCATCGCTCCGGCGGTGGGGATTCCGCCGATCAGCCCGCCCGCGACCGCGCCCACGATCGCGCCCACACCGCAGCCACCGACCGCACCGACCGGCGCGGCCACCAACGCCGCCACCGGCGCACCGATCACCGCACCACCGATCGCACCAGCGGCAAGGCGGTCGGATTCGTTGCGCGGCAACCCGATTCCGTCACCGGCAGCGGCCAGATTCCACTCGGCCAAATCGACATAGGCTTGCGCCTTGTTGCGGTCCCGCAGGTCGATCTGCTCGGGCAACTCCACTGTTCCGTTGCCCAGGCGCAGGGTGTGTGGGTTCGCGGGCATCACCGCCGGAGCCACCTGCGCTTCGGTATCGACCGGATCAGAGGTGATCTCCTCGGTCTGCGATTGAGGCTGAGGCTGAGGTTGGGGCTGGACGCGGGGGCGCACCGGAACGCTCTGCTGGGGTTGGGATTGCGGCTGGACCTGCACCTGCGGCTGGGTTTGCTGTTGCGGGCGCGGACGCTGCGGCACCGGCATCACCTGCGCCGGTTCGGGTACCCAGTCCGCGAGCTGGGTGGACTGCGGGGCCGGAGCGACCTGCACCGGAGCCGCGGGCGCGGGCGCGACACTCGCGCCGGGCTGGCCCGCACCGGGTGCGGCCACGCCGGGCTGTCCCGGGCTCGCGGTGGCCACGCCTGCGGCGATAGCGATCAGTGCGGGCCAGGCCCCCACCGCCAGTAGCGCGTGTCGAGCAGTGATCGTGCGGCTCATCGCATTTCCCTTTCGGTGGAGGTCGACGGCGCGGATCGCCGAGACCGGACAGGTTCGATCGAGTCGGTGACTGTGGGTTCGGGGCGTAGCGCGCGGTAGTGGCGCAGCATGTCCACCACCCAGTGGTCTTCCGCGGCCAGCAGCCACGCCCAGCGCGGCACCCCGCTCATCGCGCACCACCTACACGCGGGCGCGGATGTTTTGGTGGAACAGCACATTGGGCGGTAACCCACGCCACGATCGGGGCCGTGCTGGTGATCAGCCAGATCCGCAGTCCCGCACGCAGATCCGCGACCACCAACCCGAATGCGCGGGTTACGAGCGCGCGGGTCTGGTGAGGAGAGAGTCGCGTGGCGGTCCGCACCCCGGGAGCCGAGGTTTCCCCCGAGGTGCGGACCCGCCGACGCCCCCGTGCCCGCGACAACCGCGCGAGCCGGGTGACCAGGACATGCCACGTCAGCGGGCACACCGACCAGGACAAAGCAGGCTGTCCCACGTGTTCGGTGTTGTTCTCCGCACGGCGCCCATGAGGGTTCGTCGCGTCCTGGACGTTGCACGACACATGAACAGCGCGAGGCAGCCCGTACCGCTCGAGCACCGCGCCGGTGGTCAGGGCTTCGAGGCCCGGATCCAGCGCACGCATGCTCTCGCGATCGAGCAGATCATCGAGTTCGCGTGTCAGAGTGAGGATTTGGTGCTCACGCTCGGCGAGCGTTTCGCGTAGCCGGGCCACCTCGGTGACCAGGGAGCCATGACGTGGCCCGGCACCCGCGACTCCCGTGGCGCACCCACGAGAGCGAACGAGCAGAGACGGAGACGGCAGCGTGGAGAGGACCATGGCGGCTTCCTTCGATTCGGTGCGCCACGAAAACTCGTCGCTGAGAAGAACTTTCGACCGATACCCGGCACCGGAGAGAAGATCCGGAGACACGGAATGAGGCCGCGACGGCGCGTGAGCGCAATGAAAAGGGATGAAGGATTGCGTGCCGATCGAAGAAGATCGTCACGCCCTCAGAGCTGCCAACACAGTCCCTGGAACGGCATCCGAACAAATCGTTGCGTTAGCTTCGATGTTGCTCTCGTGCGAGTGAGCTCAGAGTAAACCCGCGAATGTGATCCGCGCAATAACTAATTCCATTCGGCCGGTCATCGCCGTGATTCATTCATCACCGCAGATCAGAACACTCGACAATGGCGAGAATCGAAAGTCGAGTTCACATCAGCAAAGCGCGGCCGAGTGAAATCCCCGCCTGTGGTACGTATTGCCCAACCATCGCCCGCATATGCCACCATTCCCGGTGGGGGGCTCGGGCGAGCGAGTGGCCCGGGTACCTACTGCTGGCTGGGTAGTCCTACGGATCCGCCGGAGCCTGTCCATCGGCCACGCTGCCCCCTATGACCACCACAGGTGCCCCGGGGCAGCCCTCGCACCCCCGCCGCCGACGAATCCCGCTATGGGACACCGTGATCACGGGCGCGTGCTTGGCTCTGGCACTCGCCGCCGCGATCTGGTTCGCGCTACTCAGCGGGTTCTTGGCGATGGGAGGCGATCCGTGCGCGCCCGGCAGCCCCTGCATGGACGAAGTCGGCCGTGGCATCCAGGTCTATCTGCTGGGGATGCTCGCGGTCATGGTGATCGGACCGGCCGCCGTCATCGTCGCCGCGATCACCCGCACCTGGATGTTCATCTGGGCTCTGGCGACCGTGCTGCTCCTGCCGGTCCCCTGCGTCATCGGCAGCACCATCGTCAACCATGCCTCCGAGCTCAGCACCGTGGGACCCGCACGCCCGTAACCCCGGGACGGGTCGCCGCCCGATGCGGCGGAGTAGTTCCGCACCCCATCCATCACATACCGGACGGTCTTATAGCACGTGGCTATGGGTCATGGCAAGGAATGTCCCATATGTTCGGAAAGTCTGGCCCGCGATGTCTGTCGCGGTCACAATTGAACCTATAAAGCCTGGTCAAGGGTAATTTCAGGCGGAAACCGACCGATCCTGATTCTGAAGGGAGGTCACACCATGGAGCCCGTCACCACCCACTCGAACCACGACGAACCCGCCGCCGCGTCCCCCATCTGGCCCTGGGTTGTCATCGAGACGCTCACCAGCCCCGACGAGACCACCGTGGTCCTGGACGGAGCCAGCCCGCGCGCATTCTCGCGCCTGAACCGCACCAGCGTCGCCCGCGCCTCGGCCACCGCCGCACGCATGCTCGGCCCCCTGGTCGCCGAATGCGCGAGCATGAGCAAGCCGCGCGACAAGTACTTCCCCCTGCGCGACGACCAGCTCAGGCGCATGATGACCATCCCCGTGCTCGGCCCGTCGGGGCACGTGCACGCGGTCGCGGTCTGGGTCGGCGGCGTCGAGGAACCCCTACCCCGCACCCCGATCATCGGCGCGATCGAATGGAGCGTCAAAGGACTCGCGGTCGCAAATCCCGCCGCCCAGTACCTCTTTCGCGCACCCCAGGGCGATCTGCTCACCGGCCACACCATCCCCGAAATGCTCGCCGCGTTCGATATCTGGCCCGACCGCCCCGGATTCCTGTCTCTGTTCAACCTGGAGAATCTCGACGTTGCCGCGGACCAATGGTCCGGCACCGCGACCCTGCACTACGACAACCCCACCGACACCCACGAACTCTTCATCGCCGCCCGCGCCGTCGGCACCGGCCCCAATCGCGTCGTGCGCGCGGTCGTCACCGATATCACCGGCACCCAGAACCCCGGCCACGCCGACCTGACCCTGGTCGCGGTCCGTGCCATGCCCATCACCCCCGGCCACGCCGTCGCACTCGCGGACCTGAAAACAGGCTTCATCCACGAATGGCTCACGTCCTCACCCTCGAGTCCGCTCGCGGCGTGGCGCCATCACAACCCCGAATTCGACGACAACTCCAAACTCGATGTCGTGCAAACATGTTTCGCGCTCGCCACCGGAGTGCGCGACACCGCGACCCACGAAGTGCGCGTGCGCTTCGACCCCGCCGACGACTGGATTCCCTTGCTGGCCAAATGGACACTGATCGGCGGCGGCGACCGGCCCCAAGCCCTGATCGATGTCACCCCGCTCGCACCGATCAGCGCACCGATGGTCACCGGCTGCCGCATGTGCCAGGACATGGCCAACCGCAACAACGCCCCACATCAGTGACCGCACACCACCACATGGTGTGCGCCACCAAGAAATACCGGCACCACCCCGACCCGCACCTGATCAGTTTCGGCGCGGAGTCCTCACCCCTCGCGCGGTGAGGACTCCGCAGACCGGTCATGCAGGGTGTCCAGCACCGCGGCCGCGTGATCGACGAACAACAGGTGCCCGACGCCTTCCACGAGGTGGAACTGCGCGCCCGGAATCGTCGCGGCCAGCCGCCGCCCATCACCGGTCGGCACATTGGCATCGCTATCGCCATGCCACACCGCGGTCGGCACAACGATATCGGCGGGATCGAACCCCCACTCCCGCGCGAACACACGCACAAAGTCCGCCGCGGTCCCCTTGGTGCCCGGCACGAATGCCCCACGGATATTGGCCCCTAAATCGGCCAGCAACTGCTCATCACGCGCGATCCGCGCCTGATCGGCCTCGGACATCTGACCGACCAGCGCCGCCAGACCCTTGGGCTTCTTCACCACCCCCGCCAGGCGCGCAGTCGCCGGACGCGCCAGGAACGGCAGCTTGCGCAAAATCATCATCCCCGCCGCCCGCTTGGGCTCCCCCGGCGCTGGCGGCTCATCGGTCACCGGTGCCATCGAACTGACCAGCACACAACGACTTACACGCTCAGGCAGCGCGTACGCGCACGCCATCGCGTACGGCCCACCACCCGAGGCACCCAGCACCGCGAATCGATCGAACCCGAAATGATCGGCCACCGCGGCCGCCGTGTCGGCCCAATCGAGCACACGGCGCTGTGGTGCCCACCCCGACATGCCCATCCCGGGCCGATCCACCGCGATCAACCGCAACCCGGCCTCGGCCGCCGGAACATCCGCGAACGCAACAGCTTCCACATGACAGCCCGGCGAACCATGAAACGCCAGAACCGGATACCCCTCCCGATCCCCGCACTCCATCCCGCCCACTGTCACACCCTGCACCTGCATCGACCATGGCATCGGCGAAGTCATGCTACGGACCCTACGAGCCAGCTAACAGCCAGCGCACGAAAATGCTCGCTACGCAACCGAACCTGGCACAAACGGTCTGAGATGCCCGGAATGCCAACGGGTTCAGCCTGATCCGACGCCAGGGCTATTGTCCATCAATGTGCCTTTTGATGAGGCATCCCGCTGACGACAACGAAGGAACGTTGGCAACAGCAATCAGTATGTTTCTTGTGACCATAGGAATGAAGGTGGCGGCAAGTGCCCGGGAAGCGCCCTGTCGGCATCCGTCATCGGCCTCGCCTGGCCGAGCTCGGTCGTGGCGGCCTCGGCAGAGCTTGCTTTCGGCCCGCTGCGTCATCTCATGGTGGCGTACTGCGCCCGAGTTGTGCTCGGCGGTCACTTCTCCGGGCAGGAGACCGGGTGCCCGAGGCGGGACACAACTTGGTTGTAGAGAGACGTGATGTCGCCCTGCAGGGAGTCATTCGCGGACGGGATCGCCGACGATTCGATTGCCAGCCAGCTTTTGAGGCGGCCAGCGCTATCGAAGAGAGCGGGGTACTTTTGCTTCAGATCGGCTGGAATATCTGCACAGCTGAGGGCTTTGTGGTTGAGCGCGTCTACATTCAACTGTCCCGCTGTTCCTCGGGGATACTGCTCTCCGCAGGCTGGCGGGTGCCCATAGCGGGACTCCAACGCTTTGTACAGGCTGGTGACATCCTTGGGCGGGTTCTGGCCGAGTTCTTGATCGACGGGCATGGACTGGATCTCTTTGAACGACTTCAGGTGACCGCTGGAATCGTAAAGATACGCATACTCCCAGCGGAGGTCTTCGGGCGCGGTGATGCACGAGAGCGTCGCGTAATCCTGACTTACCCCGACCGGGGGGGACACCGAAGCAGTGGAGGCGGTTTCGGCACCGCCGCAGCCCGCGGTCGCCCCGAGCGCGACCGCTGCACAGATGAGATTAGCGGCCACCGTTATGCGGCTGTTGATTGTCGTTCTTCCTGTAATTGCCGGTGACATCGCTGTATCCGTCCCTCATCGTAGAGTCGTGCCCGTCGTTGAGACCGAGTCGATTGAACACAGTCGTGAGATCACTCAGAGGGTCGGTGCCCTTCCCGTCAGTGGGCATTGTTTGGAGATCATGCCACGGCTTGAGTTGACCGTTGGCATCGAAGAGTTCGGAATATTCGGTGCGCAGATTGTTCGGCACATCGGCGCTCGCGAGCACGTTGTACGCCTGCTGATCGAAGTTCGGCGGATTCAGGCCGATGTTGTTGTTCGCCGCCGTGGGCGGTGCCCCGATCACCGCGTTCTTGAGGGGATCGCCGCCAAGGGTGATCAACTTCGAAAGCTGTTCGCCCGTAACGGTTTTGACAGTAAGATCGCCGATCGGCGCGCTGTACCCGAGTCCACGCATGACAGTCTCGTAGGCGATCTTCTTCTGGTTGTACGCGTCCGCGGCGACTTTGGCGTTGTCGGTGGTGTGGGCGCTGATCTCATCGCGTAGACCAGCATCTACCAGCCCTTGCAGCCTTCCGGAGTCAACGAGTTGATCTCGAGCATGGGGGTCGTTGGGATCCTGACCATAGTTGATTTCGTGCTGCATCGAGGCTGCCAGCGCAGCTGCATTGAATTTCTGGCCGGCCAGATCATTCGTGTCCATGAAGGAGAAGATGTTCTTCGAGCCGGTGAAGGTGTGGTTCTTCGATGGGTCGGTCCAACTGTCACCGTTGACATCGGTGACCTTGAACCCATCGTTGGTGGGGTGAGTCGGGTTGGTCAGGTCATCGATGTATGGGGTCATGCTGGTCGAAAGAGTTTGGACCAGTTTCGGATTCAGATCCCCGACCGTCTGATGGTCGGTTCCGGGGATGTCGTAGAGATGCCACTTGTCGTTACCGCCGGCGATATGACTCGGTGCGTCGTCAGTAGAGGCGAACTGCGCAAAAGCGCTCATGATGGTGGCTTGGCGGTGGGCGTCGACCGATCCGGGCTCGTTATCGGCAAACGCGAAGAGCTTGGAAGCGGCCTTGTCGTCATCGGTCCAGGTGTGGGTGAGGACGTCGTGGAAGAACTGATCATTGGGTTTGCCGCTGGCATCAACAACGAGGTTTTGTACGGCGGCTTTGTCGTCGCCGACCGCGCTGAAGATGCCCTCTGTCAAGGCTGCGCGGGAGTTCACCCCGTGGCCGTCCACGGTGAACCCTCGCTCCGCGTGATCAGGGGCTTGTTCGTAAGTAACCTGTGCGTTCAGGTATTTCGCTCCGACGTCCAGGAGTTGCTTGTCCAGGCCGGTACCGGCACGGTAGCGCGGGTCCGCGCCCCCCGCGATCTTGGCGATGGACTGGTTGTCCGCGACGCCATTGAGATTGGTGTACGTGGTCATACGGGCGTACGTTCCACCACCGATCGTCTTGACCTCGGTATTCACCAGATCGGGGCGGGTAAGCGATTGCTCGAGCTTGGCTGGCAACAAGTTGGTGTCGCCGTGGTCAGGGATGTTGGGATCGCCCTTGACCGCGGGGGTGATGGCGCTGGTCGAGACCATCTGCAGTGAATTCCTCAGCGCAGTCGAGGCATCGGGGGGCAGCGAGTCCACGATCGCCTGAATTTCCTGTGGGCTCTTGTTGTCCAAGGATCGGGCAAGTTGGTTGATGTAGTCCATCTGTGCCACGGGAATCGACACGGTCTTGCCGTTGTGCAGATCGGTCAGTTGATCATCGGTCAGAGTTCCGGCATCGATGAGGCGTTGGCGCTCGGCGTCGGTCAGGTGCGTGGGATCCAAGCCCACATGCTTGCCATCGTTTTTGCCCTGCTCGCCACCGAGTGAGGCGCCGGAGGTGAATGCGACGGTCAACCCGCTGCGGGTGAGGTTCAACGCGTCCATCACAGCATCGTCTGCGGCCACGACTGCGTTGTACGCGGCAGTCAGGTCCTTGTTCATTTGTGCAAGATCGCGCACATTCCCCGAGCCGATCACCGCGAGCAACTCGGTCACTGTCCAGCCCTTGTTGCCGCATTCATCGAGCAGTCCTCGCGCCTTGCGCAGCGCTTCGTTGATCAGCGTGGCACCGGTGCGGGCCTGGGCGGCAAGCCCATTGAGTTTATCGACCAGGGCTTGCACGGTCTTCAGGTCAGCGGACGCACGGTTGTGTGCCGCGTCGGCGGCCTTGCCCTGCCAGTACTGGCCGTCGACCTTGGAGACCGAGTCGACGTACTTCTGATAGACCCCTTCCAGACCTGTACCGATCTGCTCCCATTCGGTCGCGTACTGCTCGAGAACCTGCGGATTGACCGTACGTAGCCACGTCAGCAGCATCGGTCTATTTCCCCGAGCCTACGTTCCAGTCGCCGGTGCCTTGGTTGTAGGCGGTGACGACGGCGTCGTAGTTGCTGTCGTCCATGTTCTTGAACGCGGTGGCGCACTCGGTCATTACGGTTCCCGTCTCATCCAGTCGCTGCTTCGCGGTGGCGACCAGAGCGCCATACACAACTTCCTGGGTGATCGATCCCGCAGCGAACGCCGATCGAAGTCCGTTCTTGGCGTTCGGATCCGGGGCATCCTGCGGTTTGATTCCGGCCGCTTCCTGCGCGTATCCGTGCAACGTAGTCGCCAACTTGCCAAGAATTTCCAGATCGACTGCCAGACTCATACAACCCCCAAAACTGTTGCCTATGAACGCAACCCGACCAACTCGAACCCAGTCCCACCACCCCAGAGTCCGCACGGTCAGTGCTTGCGCAAACTATATAACAACCGTCAGGCTGAAACCTCGCCACCAATTCGAATTCTCAGATCACGAGGCCCTATGCAGAACAACGGTGACCTGACCAATGCTGCCGCACTGGGCTTGTCCGAGGATGATGCCGAACTGTTCCACATCGCGCTAGGAACCTACATCGCGACCTCAACGACACCCGATGGCTCGGTGTCAGTGGACGTCAGCTCCGACGGCACAATCCACCGCTGGCACCTCAATGACAGCGCCCGACGCGCCGTCCCAGAGGAACTCGTGTCGACGGTGATCGATCTGATCAGCCAAGCACGTGTACAGGCACGCGCTGCTGTCCGTGCTGGCTTCGGCCTCGACTCCGCGAACGAAACCTTCACTCCCCACAAGACTCCCGAGCACAAATCGGAGCCAGCCTCTACTCTCGGGCCAGCGCCGACGGCCACATCCGATGACGCCTGGGACGACGACGAGGACTACTACCACCAAGGCAAATCGCGTATCGCGGCCGACTAACCGTGGTTCCGGCCTCCGGGAGATGAATGCACTGTTCGGCCGCGGGTGGTGGCGTGTGGGTGTGGCGGCTGGAGAGCTGGCAGGGTAGCTACGCCTCCAGCATCAGCTGGGTACTCGCCGACTTCTCCACCACGAGTTGACCTCTGTCGCGGACATGGGGTCGACTGGGCCGCAGGATCAAACCGCTCGTGGTCAGCTCAACGTTCGCATCGTCCCAAACCTTCATGACGCGATCGAGCTTGGACTCCAGGGCTTTGCGGAACTTGTACCGCGCCGGCGGAGTGGTCAACTGGCGCGCATTACCAAACTGAGCGTTCACTTCGTCCAACGGGATGGTCAGGGCAGTCTTGCGGCCCTGCATATTGTGGAACTGCCAGTTCAGGAAGTTGTACAGATCGATGCACCATGCGTCGTCACCGAAGATCCGCAGCGCCCCAAGGTCCAGGGGCACAGCGTGATTCATGATCTCATCGAAGAAGTCGGCCGACAGTTGGATGACCGCGCGGTCGTCCCCGCCTTCGCCCCACATCAACACACGATGGGCCACCGACATGTTCGTGGTCAGCGTCGCACGTTCGCCATCGGGGCCAACCCGCTTGCGCTCCACACTGATCGCCGCATTGAACAGCTTGTTGGTTTGGGTAATCATCCGGGTCAAGCTGCCGGTCTTACCGCCAGTGATCTTTCCCTCGGGGTTGATCTTGCGGAAGAACTCGACCACACCATCACCGAGAACGATCGTCGGAGACTCGTTCTGCAGAGCCTCGTTGATCACATAGAACAGCGCCCACCGCGGCACCACACCGGTCGGGTAGCCCAGAGACACGGCCTTACCGGACAGCGGGTCCGTGGTGTACCCCGGCCTCACCGTCATGACGATGTCGCCGTTGCGGCGCTGCCACACAGGCACGTCACCGGGATCGCGGTAGGGCAGGCACACCTGTGCCAGATAGCTTGTGGTGTAGACGAGTTCCTGCTCTTCCTGTTCTCGCAACAGGTCCGCGGCCGCCAGTAGCGCAAGTTCGTCACGTTTGGGTCGCGCCATGCCGACCACTATGCCGCACAGTCCAATCGATCATCCGAACGGACACACCAGCACGCATTAGAAGGGTCATCTGAGAGTAAAAAGCCCGATATCGAGACTGACCGGAACCATCGGATCGTCTCTCGAGTTGCCTGTCGATGACCCTTGTCATGCGTGACGCGGGTCGCGGGCGCACAGACACTCCCTGATCGCTGACCTCAACTCGTGCCGGACGTCGTGGTGATGACCTCTCTAATGCGTGATCTTGCCCCGGGGATGCCCGTTTCGGGCCTCGTCAGCTCGCGCGGCACGCATTAGAGAGGTCATCACAGTGGAATCCTGCGCATTAGTAGGGTCATGCCAGGCGGGCGCACGCATGACAAGGGTCATCAACTCCCACGTCGCACGCATGAGAGGGGTCATCTTCGCCTCGATGTGGGCAGGGCGAACCTGTGGCTGTAGCCGCGCGCAAATCCTCGACCTGGGGCATCCGCCCACCGTGCGGCTGCGCGTCCGATCCATCCCGCATAGCGGTGCGACGAACGACGGCAGAGCCCTGACTGGTTCCCCGGCACGCATTAGAGAGGTCACCGCCAGCATCGGGCTACGCATTAATAGGGTCATACCCATCTTCCTGATGACCCTATTAATGCGTCGCACATCGCGTTGATATCCCTACTAATGCGCGACCGGTCGAATACATAATCCGCGCATTAGTAGGGATATCGTCAGTCGACACCCTTCTGTGGATTACGCATTAATCGGGTCATATCAACGCATTAGAAGGGATATAGCTATCGCCGCTCCACCTGGTCTGAGCTGCATGTTTGACCAATTCGACACTCCAGGACAAGCATGTGAAATACGACTGTGATTGTTTGAGATCGACCCGCTTGCACGGAGTGGGCTACACCCTCTAGTCCCCTCGAATAACGCGGCGCAGAGACTCGCGCAAATTCGGCGAATTCCGCTTCATTGTGCGTGTCGACTGGCTCGAATCTGTTAACAGCGGCTAGGTTGTTGCGCATGGCTCAGCCAGACAAAGGCTCACGAGATCTCATAGGGGCGCGCGTTGCGACACCCGTCTATGAAGTGATGAAGGGCAATCTCCCCCACCGCGGGATGGGTCCCTACCTAGCCGATGTCGCCGCACTCCTGCACGAACGGCCCGACCTCGTCACCGACAACCACTCCCTCGGTGCCATAGCGACCACGCGTCCGATCTATGACGCGGCGCTAGCCGAAGCCGCACGACTGCAGATGCCACTGACTGAACTGCTCAACCTGCTTGTCGCCCACGGGCTGCACCGCCCCGAACTACTCGATATCCATCCCGCCGAACAGGAGGCGCTGCCGTTCGCAGACGACAAAGTCGCCTAGCCGGAGCCTCCATCCGGTGAACCACACCTGAACATAGCTCGGCCCCCCTATCGCCTGGAAAACGTTTCGGGGGGCCGCAACTCCCACAGTCCGAAGGCCGCTGCCTGAACGGGCAGGGAGACCTTTATGTAAGGAGCTGTGATGAGCAGTTCTCACGGTAGCGTTCTGCCTCCTGCCGGACAACCGCGACACGCCCACACCACATCCAATCCTGCACCAGCCACGCTGGCCCGCGACACCTCCACGCCGCCGACCTTCGATCCACGACCGACCCCCGCGCTCGGTGCACTCATCAATACCCAGCCACCCGCGCCCGCTACACGAGTATTCGCACTCCTCACTCCGATGCTCGCCGCACGGCACTCACACCGTCGCTACGACCCCAAACGCGGCAGCTACGAAGGCCACGCCCGCTCACACCTGCCTGCCACCCCTCCGGCAGTCGCGTGCGCAGTCCCGATCTACCGAGAACACCACACACGCCAGCTTGTGTTCGACCTCGACGCCAAGAAAGTCGCCAACCTGGCAGCGATGCACGCCGACCTCACCCAACTACTGGCCTGGCTCGACGAATGTGGCGCCCGCTACGTCATCGACTACTCCACCACTACCGGCGGCGTTCACGTCTACATGCCACTGCCACTCGGACTCGCTGTCACCCGCAACGAAATCGAACCACTGTTACGAGTGATCGGTGCACACCTGCCCAGCCTCGACCTGACCCCCATGCTCGGACACCGAGCCGGCGCCATCGCCCCACCCGGATCAGTCACAAAAGAAGGCGGGGTACGTGCGCTCGTCGGGTCACTGGGCAAAGCAATCGAGGCCTACACCGTACGCAGCGAACCCGGCGTCCTGGGTCGGCTAACCGCGCTGCTCGGCGTCTCAACCACCGAGCCCTCCCCGACCACACCTCGCGCGAACGCCACTGCAGGCGCAGCTCCCTCCAGTCTGCTGTTCGACCGTGATGGAGAGGCCGGACGCCTCCGGCCCGCCTTCCGCTGGCACGGCGAAATTCCCGCACCGGTTCTCGCGTTCGCCACCACCGGTGCCCTCCCCTCGGATCGCCGATTTGCGTCCCGGTCCGAAGCTCGGGCCTCGGTGCTGTGCCACGCAATCATGCGGGGCATGTCACTTGCCGACGTCCGAGCGCGAGAACCTCACTGGCACGGCCTGTTCGACAGCTACCGCTACGACGCGCGTGGTCGCCACCGACCCGGCTACGACGTGCGCATCACCCGGGACTGGGAGTCAGCAAAAACCTTTGCCGCCGTAGCCACCTCAGAAGTCCAACTCTCTACACACAAGATATCAAGGCACACAGGCGGGGGGCGCCCAGCCAGCACCCCCTCGGTCTACAGTCGCTGGCTAGCCGACGCCCAGGTTTGGGCCAGCCACCACTGGAGCGGATCAGGCCACCGCTGGGTCGTCGCTGCGGTCCTGCAAGGACTGGCATGGGCCGCAGCGGTCTCAAAAGAACGGGCCAAGGACATCCCAGTCACAGAAGTGGGGGTGCGGTCCCTGAGCGTGATGTGCGGGCTCATGCCAGAAACCACGGTCGCTGCTGTACTCCGCGAAATCCGAGACATGCCCGGTTCACCACTGCTGCGAGTACGACGGGGCGCCGGCACCCTGGCTGATCGATACGCTCTCGTTGCAGCAACCACTCCCACCGGAGCCCCCCTCACCGCAGACGAGATATCCCTGGCCCGCGTACGTGTCGAGCCGGTCTCCCCCGCATGGAGAGAAGTCGGCTTACGCGCCAAACTTGTCTACGAACTCATCACCCACACAGGCCTGACTCACGCCGCTGACGTCGCCGCCGCTGCCGGGATCTCCCGCTCGAGCTGCTTCGACATCGTCACCCAACTACGCTGCGCAGGCCTGATCGCTCCCTGCGGGCCATGGACCGCAGGAGCACTGTCACTGGACGAGTTCGCCACCCGGCGAGGCCTTCCTCGAATACAAGCCGCCACCATCGCCCGCCACCAGCGCGAACGCGCCCAATGGGTGCTGTGGCTGGCAATCCGATTCGGGCAATCCCCCGATGACAGCATCATTGCACTCACCTTCGACAGCAGCCCCCCGGCCCATCCATGGGACCGCGAAGACGACTGGGCATGGGAGCAATGGATCCACACATCCAGCTCACCAGACCCAGGCGACCAAACCCTGACTTCCTCGCCAGACTCCCCCTCGACTTGCGAGGCCTTCGTTCATGACTGACAGGAGCAGATGATCGAGGCAGGATGAGCCAGCTAGCGCTGCGCCGCCATTTCCGTTCTCCAGCTGCCCATCCATATGTGGAAATATGCGCACTATGGAATATAATCTGGCGAGTCCCACACAGATTCGCCTGAAACCTCGACAACCTGCACCTGGCAGATCCGGCCGCTCATCGACAAGGTCATAGCTGCGGAATCCAAGAGGGAGCCTGACTCCTACTGTCACGGACTCACCCTTGGCGGTACTGCTGCTGAGTCGGGACACCTTCGCCGCGTTCGAGCGTCAGCTGATCCTCGGACCAGCGCCAAGTGTCGCTGCGCCCAAAGCCCGCGATACCTACACCGGCCGCAAACCCGCACTGACCGCAGAACAAATCGGCTGACTCAGCGAACGGACCACAGCAGTTGAGTCGAAGTCGTTGCTGGCCAAGGAATTCGCCATCAGCCGCGAACCGTCTACAGCTACCTCGGCGTCGTGGGACATCTTGTACCGATGGCGTTCTACCATTGAACTCCATCGGCAGCGCGTGCTCGCGCGCTGCCGATTCCGTTGTCCGGCAACGGTTCCACTCTGGGCGATCGGCTAGCCGTTGGCGGCGCGGGCCTGTATCGCGCGCTTGTAAGTCCACCACGACCGGTATCGGGGGGCGATGACCCTGCGCGACGCGGCCGAGAACTCGGCATCCCAGTACTCGAACATGCATTCGATCATTACACAGACCGGACGGTCTTCCGCGCTAGGCTGCACCGATGACGAGCGTGGGCGATCGAGTGCTGCTGGTGGTCGGCGGAGTATCGATATTCGAGGTCCTTGACATCGCCGGAGACACTGCGACGGTGCAATCGGTCGCCGATGTGCCCGGCCGCTACCCGTTCCCCGCGCGCGTGAGTGCACTCGTCCCAGCGAATTCGGAGCCCGATAAAGGCGGGACCGACTGACCCACGCGCCGGGCCCGGCGCGCTGCGCGTGCGTGCGACATAAGCGCGACATCGGTGCGAGAGGCTGCACCGCATGACATACCCTCTCGACACCGATCCGGCGCTGCGCGAGCTTGACGCCATGCGCACCATCCACGACCAGCTGGCCGAACTTGGCTTTGCTCGCGATCTCCGGCGGCGGTTGTTCACGAATCCAGGCGGCAGCCGGTGCGACTGCGTCGGGCGTGTCGTTCGTGAATGTTGACGGCGGCCTGGAGGTCGGTCACTGAGGTGGGTTGTCGGCGCCGAAGGGCATAGTTCGACACATGAGTTGCGATGTGGTGATCTGGGAAGGTGCTGAACCGATCAATGATGAGGATCGGCAAGACACTGTGAACGCCATCGGAACCTGCTATTTCGAAGCCCGAGTGGGAACGCCGCAGCCGCCGACCCAGCGCATCACCGACTTCGTGGAGGCGCTGCTGCGCCGCTGGCCGGATATCGGGCAGGAGGGCAGTCCGTGGGCCCGAGGGGTGACCCAGTATGCGTGTGGTCCGGCGTTGAGTGTCGCGGTTGTGTGGCGTCGGGTGGACGACGTCGCCCCCGGCATAGCCCAGCTGGCGAAAGAGCATGGCTTGCAGTGCTATGTCCGCGGATGATCCGAATCGGTAGGAGTCGGTTCCCGTCTCGATGATGTTGCCGCCGAATGCGGACGAGACCGCGGACACCACTGCTCTGGAAGAGCACGCCAACGCCATACAGGACGAACTCGACGCCTTCCTGGCGCTCAAAGGAGCCGAGATCCAGGAGCAAGTCCGCTGGCGCCCGCGCCCGGATCCACCATCCGGCTCGGACAGACTTTTCTGAGCATCAACACCTAGACACTCGAACCTCGCGTGTACGTCGTCGGTACCGAGCGTTCTGCTAGATGCGGGGCAGATCGGTTCGGGCGCACCATCATTCGATGGGTGACTACGACGCCATCAACGAGCGCAACGCCGCCCTGGCCTGCGCGGCGGGCTGGCCAGAACTGACCGGGAAACCCACTCAAGTGCCGTGGGCGATTACCGTGCGGCAGAACAAGCTCGACGAGTTCGACGCCGGGCAGATCGCCGAGCCCGAGCGTGGTCAGGTGCGGGCGGTGCTGCTGCGCGAGACGCGGGCAGCAGTGTGGCTCGACAACCGTGCGCACCCATGGCGCGTGATGTGGCTGGTCAACCTCACCGATACCGAGCGCGCTGCGCTGCTCGGGTAGACCATCGAGCGACAGCCAGCAATCAGAACTGGGAACTGCGCCGCATAATCAGCTTCATTATTGGCGTTATCATTCTCAGTACACATGCGGAGCCGTGAATGCTGATCTCATTATTACGCATTCGGTATCTTTTGCTATCGCGTAGTAGACTGACGCGAGTAAGAGCGCTCAGAGAGAGAGCTCTGACTCCGGGGGCCACCGGAGCCAGAGCCCAAGGACTGATCAGAACCAGCCCCACTCCTGCGCGTCTTTTACGAACCTCAGCAGGTTCAGTGTGAAGGCCACAGTGGAGAGAAATCTTCCTGTGGCCTTCGCTCTGTCCAGGACACGCCACCTGGTCGGAGGGGTGGAACGCGAGTGTTTGCCCAAACTGATCACCGTCCATTTCCTCAGCCGCTCTGCCCCTCGGGCAGATTGGTTCCGGCTGATGAAACGGACGCCGATCGGGTAACTCGCACCCACGAAGGAGTTTACGGGTTCGAATGCGTTCGCAGCCAATTCGCGCGATCCCATTCCGCGTCGGCGTCACCGGTAACATTTGATCTGTGTCTAGCCATGGCTAGTCGTGGCTAGCCAGTAGGCGTCCGAGACCCTCGCGAGACAATGCCGTCGACAATGTGTGATTCGCATCACGTGAGCGGTAATTGTCTTTTATGTACGAATTCGGAGGCACGTGGGCGGGTCAGTTCAGCCGGGCACGCGCCTCGCGCAGGTAGCGGATCCGCGCGTCCTGGTCTTCGGTGTCGTTGTGGTTCAGGATCCGCTTGCCGGTCTCGAACACCACCTCACGCAGGTCGGCGTCGAGCGCGCGGGCGTAGCGGCCATGGTGCTCGTTCTTGAAGAAGTCCTCAAACCTGGTGCGGGTCTGGGACTCACCGATGATGTCCCACCAGTCGAGCTCACGCATGGATTTCACTCTCACAACCAGGCAGCGCGGGTACGTGGACGGCTCATCGGCGGGCCCAGCGCTCGTGTGCGGACTGGCGGGTCATGCCCGCGGCGCGCCCGATCGCGTCCCACGATGCCCCGTGCTCGCGGGCCTGGTTCACCGCGTGGGTGAGTTCGGCCTGGGCGGCGGAGACCGCCTCGGCCGCGTCCTCGACCGCGCTGAGCCCTCGGAACGGTGCGATATGGCGCAGCCATTCGGCGTGGCCCTGGTCCTCGATCTCGTTCAGCGCCCACGCGGCCTCGCTGTAGGCCAGGTGGTGGGCCAGGTCTTGCTCGGAGGGAGTGCCGACGCGCTCCCAGCGCGTGCCGCGCCAGCGGCTCTCGCACTCGCATATCGGTTGCCACGCAACCACTTCCGATTGCGGACGGAACTCCCACAGATCCGCGTCGCGGATCCGCTCGCCGTCGGCGTAGCTGGTGGCCGCGACCGTGCCCGCGCTGTCAGCATCGGGAACGCTCTGGTCCATCGGGTGAGCTCGGGGGCGTCCAGGAGCCTGCACGCGAGCTTGAGCTCCTCGCCCGGGTCGCCGGTCGTGTGGTCCAGGACCGCGTCCACCGTCGCCGGGCCGCTGTCTCGCTCGCGGGGAACTGAGAACGTATGCCGCACATCGGTGACACGCAGGCTCGGGTTGTCACCCTCGGGACCGTTGAAGTCCATCTTCTCCCCGATCCGGGGCAGCCTCGCCATCCCGTGCACACAGAACTGGAGCGAGCGTTCCTGCCCGTGCACCGAGACCACCACCAGATATTCCAACGGATCCCGCACCGCCGATCCGGCGCGGACGGAGCCGGATCCGGGGTCGCTTATCGCCGCGTCTCGCATGGGCTCGATCCTTCTCCTGATCGCTCCTCGTCGTAGCGGTTCATCGGAAACCCTTACCTGGCAGCCCAATTCGGGCAAACACTCCATGGTTCGGCTACAAAAGCCTTGCCAACAGCGTATTTCGGGCAGAACGCACAGACTTCGGGTTCTGTTGAAACATTCGTGGATGACTTTTTTGGGGATCGAGTTCGCGTTCGGGGGTCCTCATCCCACTTATATATGACCGGTCTTGTTCTCAGGCGTGGAAGGTATTCCAGATGAGCTCTGCCACCGTCGATGCCGTTGCGGCACAAGGGCGCCCGATTGTGCCGATCACCCGGCTACGGCTATGGCCGCACGTGCACTGGGACACGCCAGCTGACGGCGCCTCTGCCACTTCGGATTTCGGCGGCTGCGGCATGTGGCTCACGGCCGGTGTGGCGTCGGGTCGGTGGCCTGATGGAAGACCGTGAAGAGCCCGCGAGCGCGGGTTCTGCGAATGGCTCACCTGCATCAGCGGCGGTCAAACTTGAGTTGTGTCGCCTCTTCTACCTCAAACACGCGCCCGGTCTCATGATGTACCTGGCGACACAGGGCGCGTCGGCCGCTGACGCGGAGGACGTCCTCTCGCACACGATGTCTGAGGTATGGGTGCACTGGGACCGGCTCACGAACCCCCGCGCATGGGCGTATCAAGTGGCTCGGCGTGCGCTGATCCTGCGCCGTAAGCACATTGCCAGGGAAAGCCCCACCGATTTCGATCCCGAAGCAATTATTTCCGGCGCGCTGGATATCTCGCCCTCCTCCCATGACCTGTTATGTGCCATGGCCCAGCTTCCAGACAGACAGCTCGAGGTTCTGGGGTGGAGGATCGCAGGCTTCTCTCCGAGTGAGATCGCTGAAGAACTCCACCTGACCCCCAGCAATGCCCGCGCCAATCTCACGAAGGCGCGGCGCAGCCTAGAGGACCAACTCAAGGGCGGAAACGATCAGCCATGACCGACTTCCATGACGACGACCTCCTCGGTGAGTGGCTAACCCAACGATGCGCCGAGTTGACCGAGTCCATCGCGGCCACCATGGATCTCGAAGCTGGATTCCAGGACAGCCTGCTCCGCGCCCAGCACAAGCGCCTGGTCACCGAGATCGAAGCTTCTCCAGCTGACAAGAACCACCCACGCGATATCGAGACCGCGCCGAATGAGCCTGCGAGGGTGGACTCTCCCGCGCTGGAGCGGCAGCTGTCCAGCCGGATTCGGCGACTGCCCCCTATCGATCGGATCGCCCTACGCCCGCACGTGCGCCAAGCCACCAATGACGCCGCCGAGCACGCGCTCAAGGCGGTGGGGGCGAGCCTGCCTCCCGACCGGCGCGTATTGGAGGGGTGCACGGGCGAAACCCGGGACGCGGTGGTCACCGAGGTCCTACTCGATTGGCAGTCCTATGTCTGCATCGTGGACTCGTCGCTGTGTCAGATTCTCGGCACCCAGCACAGGCTCCTGCGCGAGCTGGCCGACCGGTCCTTGACACTGAGCATGGATGCCACCGACTGGATCACAGACTTGCGGAACACTCTCTACGGCACGATCACCGGCCTGCGTGAGGTGTTCACGATGTGGGGCGAACTAGTGACCGGACCTGCCCCGAACCCGGTCAGCAGAGTCCGCGGTTACGCCGCCGGTGCCCGCGACCTACTCATGGCCTTCGCGGTCGAGATCAACGAAATCGGGTGCGCGACCAATGACTTCGCGGAAGCCGATTTGCGCGATATCGATGTGAACCGGGTGTGGCTGCACGGACTGCGCTGGTCACCGGCCACCCGATGGGGGGATCCCACCGTCAGGGACAACATTCGCGCGCGTTCGATCGCCCTGGGCAACGATCTGTGGGAGGTCCGGGACCACAGAGACCTCGCCGAACTGGAGCAGCAGGTACCCGCATGAGTCGCTCCGTGGGTGCGGATATCGCGCGCGAGGCTCGTCGATGCGATGTCCGTGCGAATGAGATTGCAACGGTAACAACGGCTTTCGTGGTTTTCAGGCCCGTCGGTGTGTCGCGGGCATCGGCCGGGCGATGGTGCCATGCTTGTCGACTGCGCGGGGGAAATCCCGCGTGGTCGATGCCGTAGAGGTGTGAGATGACTTCGCGCGAACTACCGCGCCACTACCACGTGTGGGACGCCCACGACTACCGCATGGTGGTGGCTGGATGCCTGGAAGGGCTCAGCGATGAGCAGATCGCGGTCCGGGCGGGCCGCACGGTCGCGGCCCTGCGTGATCGGGGCGGCTACTTCGTGGATCCGGTACCGGGCAACACCTGCGCCGCGTGGTCGCGCCTGCGCGAGGAACTTACCCTGAACCCCGAATACGACTGGGAGGCCACGGTACGGCGCCGTCACGCCGCCGAGCAGCTGCCGTACTGGGACGAAGCCGGGGACGCGTTGCTGCGCCGTACGTGGGAGCAATCCGCTCCGACAGCCGGGCCTGGCCGGTGGCTGCGGGGGCGTGGCCGACGCGAATCACGCACGCGCATGGCCGATCTCGAGGAAGACCTCGGCATCCACGAGTTCGAGATCGCCAAGCGCCTGCGCTATCTGAAACTGGCCCAGAACATCGTCGAGGTGGCTGAGCGGCTCGGTGCCCGCGACGATGGCGTGCTCGCGGCGCGGGCGCGGATGTTGAGCGACCGTCTCGCGGTCACCCTGTGGCTGCTGATCGTCACCGATGAATCCGGTGGGGTGCTGTCCTGCTCACTGCATCCCACCCAGGACGCGGCAGTGACCGCGAAAGACGCGGCCGCCCAGAAGTTCCGTAAGCACCCACTGGCGGTGTGGACCATCTGCGGGCGCTCGGTCGGCGACGGCGTCATCGGAGACGAGTCACTGACCGGGGACTTCGACACCGGGGTAGCGCCGGTCGTGAACTTGGACGAACTGGACTTCGGATGAACCACGGAATGGCCCAGAGGCCGGTGAAAGCGCGGAAGGTCCTCAGGGTCCTGATGGAGCCCTGAGGACCTTTCACTGTGTGGTGGGCCTGCGGGAACAGGACTCCACCGGAACCCGGGTGCTCGACTGCGCCTCTGCGATCATCCGGGGGACCAGCAACAGCGCCAGTGAAACCTACTGTCCGGTAAATCCCGCGCTGTTGTTACTACTCTAAGTCACCGCGTGTCGTCTCAGTCCCCGTCTGGGACATGCAATTAGCCGTTGAACAGGGAAAATGCCGGAATTCTTGGTATCGGCTCAGTATGGCGCTCGTCACATCGCGTCCCATGGGCGCGGCATTGGACACAACGTTGGACAACGCGCGCGGCATGGCGTGCATCTGTTCGTCGGCGTGTCGAACTCGCATTCGAAATCGGTCCCGGAACTGGTTGGACGCGAATTTCTCAGCTACCCCTGGTCGACCGCCGCTAAACGTTTCGTTATCGGTCCGTGACGGGGCAAAATGGTCAGCTGCAGGGCCTCGGGTGATCCCGGGGACCGCCTGTATCCCAGGGAGCGGGAACTTCCTCGGTGTCAGGTGTCGCGACCCAGGAAAGTCTCGACTGCGCCATTCGCGGTACCCCGAAGGCAGATCGATCCGTTCGTCGTTGTTCCGGTCGCAATCTCCACCCGCGAGTGAGCCACGCAAAGGGCGGATCGATCTGCCCTCGGGGGATCCATCCTGAACAGGAGCAGACCTCAGTGGTCCCCCGATCGAACCTCGCTGTCCCCGATCCTGCCCCGCCTCCACCGGTGGGAGTGTCCTGGCCGAGCGCTTTCCTCGGCGCGGTCATCGTGGTGGCAGGACTCTGCTATCACTACCTGCTGATCCTGCACGGTATGGACCCCACACACGCGAGCTATTACCTGCTATCGACTGCGGTCCCCTTAACGGCGCTGGTCCTGCCCACCAGCTCCGTCGGCGCCGTTACCCGCTCGGTTTGCCGCGCCGCCGCGGTGGTGCTGGGCCGGATCGGCAACGGGGGCACACAGTGACCAGCAGCGAGCACAGCGGCCCCGATGCGCCCTTCACCCCTGCCAAGTTCATGCTGGCCATGCGCCGTTTCCATCAGCGCTCGGGCCTGACCGCCGGGCAGATCGCGGTGTCCTCCGGGCTCCCGCGCTCGACCGCGTACCGGTTCACCCATCCCGAGAACATCACCCTGCCCAAGAGCCGCGACCAGGTCCTGCAGTTCCTGCAGGCCTGCCACACCCCCGCATCCCAGATCCGGACGATGCTGCGCCTGTGGGACCTGCTTGCCGGAGGCATCCGTCCCGACGAGCCAGCCCGCGCGGTCACCTTCGGCACGGGCGGGCAGATGGAGTTCATGGTGGCACCGGAGATCCCCGAAGACCTGCCCCACCCCGACAGCCACGTCGGAGACCTGCTCAAGCAGTTGGTCGTGCGAGGGCAGCGACTCCGGTACACCACCGACAGCACGCCCGAGCGGGGGATGGTCGTCGAACTCGGCACTCCGACCGAACATGGCTGCCTGGCCTGCGCTGGGACAGGAAATATCGCGGCGCTCGAAGCCATGATGCCCACCCGGGTAGGGCTGCTGCGCCGCATGAGCTGGCAGCCGCCAGTACTGGCGCTGCTCCTCTTGACGCTGCTGGTCTACCCCGTCATCACCCAGCTAGTCTTCGACTACAGCGTGCGGGTCGCGGTGTTCCCCATCCTCATCGTCGGAATCGGACTGCTGGTGCTGCTCTCGGTCTCGCTGCAGCAGTTCAAGACCTGGGTGATCACACCCACGCGGCTCATCGCGATGACCGTGGCGAGCATGGGTGCCGGCACGCTGTCATGGCTGGCCACCTCCACGCCCATGATGGGACTGCTCAGCGGGTTCAGCGTGTGCGCGCTGGCACCGATCTGGCTGAGCTTCACCCAGCTGCCCGGCCTGTGCACCACCGCGCGCGGGGTGTTTGTCCTGCTGTCTGCGGGCTGGTTCGGTGCCGTCTTGGGCTGCACCGCCAGCCTGGTCGATATGCCTATCCCCGGCGCGGTCCTGACCGGCATCGCCGGAACCGCGGTATCGATCATGCTGCTGTCCAGTCGGCTCCTGCCCAGCCCTACTGAGGAATCCGGCGTCCCGCAGAACACCCCGGAGCCCTCTTCTGGGACCTGACCCGATGCAGATACAAGATGAGCACATTCACGAGCTGCCCAAGTGCAGCGGGAGGATTACGAGTTTGAACGTGTTTGGCGAGAACCCACCACCCCGCGTCATCGTCGATAGCGACGAGGCCCAACGCGATCACGTGAGCGCCATCGTGTCGAAATACGCGAAGACCATCCGTCCCGGTCTCGACCCGGAACCGCGTTGGTTGAGCTGGGACGCGGCGGTGTTAATCGGCGATACCAGACTTCCGAACGAGAGTGCCCTGCGCGTGGTCCAGGTGGGTGGATCGGCGGTTGGCGTGTACGAACAGAAGGTCGATCTGCGCACTATTTACCACCGGCCCAGAAGATACCTACAGCCTGGCCACGAGCTGGTGATCCCGCCGAGCCTGAGCGAAGCCAGGAAAGAGTTCGTGAAGCGGTACCTGATCCCAGCCCTCCCCAGCGCCCCGGCCCACCGCCTTGTGTTCGACCGTCCCGTAGGGGCCAGCGAGGACAACTGGGTTCCGCTACTCGAGAATGCGGACGGCCTCGCTGTAGCAGTGCTCTACCAGCCGCACCAAGGCGCGAGGGAGGTGTGGTACCTGCCAGAAGCGGCAATCGATGTATTGGATCCGGCACTGCACCTCGCTTTCGCGGAGTGGAACAGCCAGGACCCCAAGCACTTTCCGTCCTCACCAGCGTGGACGGCCGACGTTCGTTGGATGTCCACAGAACAGCAGAAACAGATCGAGATCGTGCGCGGCGAGATAGAGCAGGCACAACAACAAGTTGCGCTCCTGACCGCGAATATCCACTCCGGCGAGATGAGGCTTGATCAACTGACACGAGACGCGGAGCAGTCGCCCCAGCGGCGACTGCTGACCGACAACGACGATTCCCTGGTCGAGGCCGTGATGTACGCGTTGACCACACTGGGTTTCACGGTGTTCGATCTTGACAAGCAACTGAGCCCCGGTGAGCCCCGAATGGGCGACCTCTCCGTGTCCGATACGGGCTGGACCGCTATTGCCGAGGTCAAGGGCTACACGAAGGGCGCAAAATCGAACGATCTGCTCACGGTCGGACGCCACCGGCGGGTGTACGAGAAGAAGCACGGGAACGTACAAGGCATGTGGTATATCGCCAACTCATTTCGGTTGGATAGTCCCGACGCGCGCCCGAAGATCTTGGATGGGGCCGACGAGCACGTCGAGGACTTCGCCCAAGACGATGGCGCGGTACTCGACACTCGAGATCTGTTCGACCTCCTCAAGCAGGTTGAAACTGGCGATAGCACCGCAGAATCAGCGCGAGCGGCACTGAAAGCAGTGAAAGGCCGACTGCGGACACATGATGTCCTCGACGAGCCGACCTGAACCTGGCCTGGTGGACTGCTAGCCGTCTCCGATTCGCTTGTGCGTCAACGGTTCCTCTCCATGGATTCGAGTATCATCTGTCCGGCGGGAGCATGACCCGCCGGACAGGCACCGAGTTGTATCAGGCGGCGTGCGGGGTGCTCTCGAATCGTTCAATGTCCCGCCCGGTGATGGTCTCCACCAGCGCGCACCCCAACAGCTCGGCGTGCATCAGGACGCGCTGACCTAAATCGCCTGCGAATCACCCCGGCGCAACGCGTCTACCCGTGCCGATTCGCTTGTGCTCCAGGATTTCCTAGATTCGGGTATCAGCTGTTCGGCGGAAGCACGACCCGCCGGGCGGGCACACCGAACCGCAATCCTCGCTATGACAGGTGCCGCAGGCCGGATCGGGTGCGTTCGCGGCACGCCGCCTGGGAGCTTCACCGCCACCTGGCCGAGTTCTGACTCACTGGCGAAAAAGCTCACGCGGGAATGAAACGGTCAAATCGCCCTTCTCCCACGGTACCTGGGGTACCCAATGTAGAAGATCGCTCCGCCACCAGGCATTTCGCGTTGATGCGATGGCGCACACCGGTCTCGATGCCAACTGGCATCGGATTGCTCGTGCACGAAAGACGTGAAGGCGCTTACGAACCCGTAAAATCGTCCCGGGCAGAGGAAGCGAGCCTGATCGGTAGCCCTTCAGTCAACCGGGAGAGCGACCCCAACCGGGGGTCACGCGGTTGGCGGGAGGGAGATCGATCATCGTGGGCAAGCATTCGCGCCCGAATGCTCGGACCGGGTGGTGCATCCTGGAAAGAGCAAAGGCCACAGCCGCCTATCTCCATGCTGTGGCCTTCGCACTCAACCTCGTGCGGTTTGCAAGAGATGCACACGAATGGGGCTGGTTCTGACGTCTGTCGGACTCCAGCATGAGCCCTGACCTCGCTGACACGGGGTCAGGGCCCCCATTTGGGGGTTCTCTTACGGGTTTGATTCTACTACCGGACCGTCCTCGGTACAGAACGCATGAATTGCCGAAATCTGTGTCACGCCCATTGATTGGGCATATGTTGCCCCCAGCGCGAGCTGAGTGGGAACCCTCTGCGTACCGGAACATCTGCAGGTCAGGGCACTGAGGAACGCGACAAGCTCAATCCGAATCTTGGTGTGGAGCAAAACCTTACACGCGTGAAAAAGGGTGGCCGAGGCCATCGCGTGGGAGCACGGATGTCAGGAAATCCTGACGCTAGAGCGGTAGGTTTGTCAGGATTTCCTGACAAGACAAGGGATGGCATGGCGCGAGCGATCGACTACACGTACTCGTGGCACGAGGGATACCTCGAGTGTGTGTACAGCGACGGGCGATGGGGCCAGACGGGCAGCGGTGGCAGGCTTCTCGTCACCCGGGCAGCTGACAACACACCAATGGAAGAACCAGAGGACCGCACCGGCGAGGAGGTAGTCGGCTGGCGTGCTGTCTGCTTCGAGACTGGGGACGATGCCGACTGTTGGTTCGGTCCCACCTGGACCCGGGTCGCCACAAAAACCGAGCAGAACCCTGCCGTTTTGCAGATCTTCTCGGCTGATGACTGGTTGGTCGGCGATCACGCCGACACGATCATGACTGCCTGGCTGCGCCACCTTGTGCCGCATATCGGTACACCCTCGGTGGAGTCGGCAGCGGCTATGGCAACTGATGCCCAGTTCCGGCTGACTCTCGCCGTGCTGGATGCTCGAGACAAAGGCGCATCGTGGGCGAAGATCGGTGCAGCCGTTGGTATCTCCCGCCAGTCTGCACACGAGAGGTGGGCGAACTACAGGGATTAGCGGGTGCTCCGGAGCAAGCCCGGGGATTCGCGATTCAGTTCATGCGGGCGCGCGCCTCACGCAGGTAGTCCAGGCGCGCGTCTTGGTCCTCGGTGTCGTTGTTGTTCAGGATCCTTTTGCGGGTCTAGAACACTACGAGCATCAGGTCCCGGTCGATCTGCCGAGCGCACCGGCCCAGGTGCTCGTTCTTGTACAGGTCTTCGAAGCGGGTGCTGGTCTCAGCGACCGGAATGATGTCCCACCAGTCGACTTCCCTCATGCCTGGTCTCTCTGCTGCGCTACACCTCGGTGGTGTAGTCCACCGGTTCGAGGTAGGGGAATCCGCTCAGCCAGGCCGTCAACGCGTCGCGGTCTTCGACCATGCGTACCGCCCACTCCGCGCCGTTCTCGATCACCTCGGCCGCCACGGTGAACGACGGGCTCGCGCTTCCCGTGCTGTCGTGGCGCCGCCAGTGGTGCTCGACCTCGGTTACCTGGACCTCGGGCTCCTGGCCGAAGCTGCCGCTGAAAGTCAGGCGCTCCCCGGTTCGGGGCAGCGCTGCGGAGTAGGCGTTGAACGAGACCGCGTCTTCCCACTCGGGTGTTTGGACCAGGATCCATATCCGGTAGCGCAGCAGGCCGCTGGTGTCGAATGCGTTGTCCGCCATCGTCTTCCCCTCGTGTTCGTCTGGAGCTGTGCGGGCCTACAGCGAAATATATTCGCGGAGTTTGCCTTTGACCGGCGTGCATCTATCGCCCAGCTACCGACCACATGCTGCTCAGTGCCGCACGGGGACCTTCGGCGCACGACTATCGGATTGCGGAGGGTTGAGGACGTACTGGCCAGGAGGTCCTGCACTTACGGAGTTAAGTCGAACCTCACTTGTCAGTGATCCCCAGTCTGTTTGGACTGTCCAAATAACCGACCGCAGCTGAGTGATCGCAGGCATGGCGGCACCGGTCAGGTTTGTGCCACTCATGTTCGTGCCGGTCAGGTCTGCGTCGGTCAGGTCTGCGCCCGTCAAGGTAGCGTCGGTCAGATCTGCGCCAGTCAAGGTAGCGCCAGTCATGGTCGACCTCGTCAGGTTCGCCCTTGTCAGGTTCGCGCCGACCAGATTAGCCGCGGCTAGCTTCGACTCCGTCAAGTTCGCGTGGGTTAAGTTCGCCTCGGTCATATCCGCGTCAGTCAGGTCTGCGCGGGTCAGGTCTGCGCGGGTCAGGTCCGTGCGGACCAGGTCGGTACCCCTCATCCACGTATCAATCAATCGTGTGCCGGTCAGGTCTTTTCCCCTCATGCTCAACCCGTCCAGGTCGATTCCGGACATGTTGCCGCCGAACAGGCTGTCCAGGTCCAGCTCGGTGAAGCTCTCCTCCAACATCGCGATGGGTCTGGACGGGTCATACGCCCACGGATCCGGGAGGTTCGGATCCGCGGCGCCAGGTTCCTCGGGCGAGCGATCGGCTCGCTCCTGCAAGAGACTCTCCTCCGTGCTGGGTGACTGAGGAAGGTTCGACACTGCGGAGTCGCCGCCGTTCTGTATATCCCACCGTTCGGGCAGCCTGTAGCAGGTCAGCGAGGCCCAATACCGCTGTAGGAACGTGTAACCCGCCCGTGCGCGGGGAGGAGCTACGCCACCGTCGTGCGGCGGGTTGGCCAGCGAAACCCAATACCGGTGCCAGAAGGTCGCAGTCGTCATTGTGGCTTCTGTTCTGTCAACTCCGTCAATTCTCTCATCGACCGAGCAGAACCGAATTGTCCGAACAACGCAGGAGCTGCCGCGCCCACCGCCACCGCGGCCAGGACTGTGGTGACCTGCCCATGGAGCAGCCCACCAGCAGCCGCTCCGAGCAGCAGGCGAGTAATCGCCGCAGCTGCATCCGGTTTCGGATCAAAGTACGCATTCCAGGGCGGCAACGTCCTCTTCCGCGCGATTCGCGCCTGCCGACGTGCCTCCCGGTAAGCATTGAGATTCGACAGGAACGCCACCATCTCGACAACCAAGCCGCCCGTACCGCCAGACAGGATGGTGATACGCCAGTCCACCGGCGTGCTCCTCGATCTCTTCAGCGGGGAAACCCACGCCCCCGAAACCGCATTCAATCTATCTCTACGTAACGGGATCGGTGCCGCGATGACTTCAAGTCATAGCAGAAGTTAGGTCCACTCCCCCCTCCAGCTTTCCTGGCGTCGCGGCCTGAGCCTCACCGAACCTGCACGACATAACCCACTGCCAGACAACGGACTACGTCATACCTGGCTGATCTCCGGCGAAAACTACCCGGACCGCTACAGCGAAATGTATTCGCGCAGCTTGCCCTTTGACATGCGCGCGCTTGCTCCCGATCGCCAGATCCAGATTCCAGAACGGCTGCTGCGCTTGGGATCAAAATCCTCTCTGCCGCTGCGGTTCTCGTGGCACGGTAGAGGCGTGCCGACAATTCTGGAATCAGTCTTGGGCGGAACAGGGGTGGTCACCGCAGCAGTAATCGCGGGATCGATCGCGGTCCGCACTGCTCGTAAGACCCCTCACGAAAACCTCAAATCTCTGCTAGAGATCCTCAAGGACGACCATCTCGAGGCTGCAGACCGCGACATCATCGCCGCCTCCGTACATCGTGAGATCGCGCGCATCGGAATGCTCAACGCTGCGAGGTTGCAAGGGTTTTGGGCCTACCAGCGTGAACGACTCCTCGGGAGGCTCTCCCCTACGGCGCAGATGGCGCTGTTCACCGCACTAGTACTGCCCCCCTTGAGTATCGCCACGGTGTGGCTGTGGCCTATCGCCCCCACCACGCCGTACGTGGGGTGGTTATCCCGTCAGGCCATCGGGAACCTAATCGTCTATCGGTACGAGTGGCGGTTACGGTGGCGGTGGCCGTGGTGGCCCTGGACCGACGTGCAGGGCGGTCCAACACACGCCATCACTATGCCGTGGCTGGACATCGTCGGGCTGGTTGTATTGGTGTTCATGGTGTGGGCATTGACCCGCTTCGCGCAGCTCGCAGCGCGCTCGCCTCGATTGGTCCGCTCCTGGGCTGTCTTTGCGGGGTTTCTTGTCATCAGTGAAGGGCTCACCTATGTGTGCTATCGACTGGTGGCGCAGCTCGATCCCAACCCGGTCGCGATGGTTGTCCGGTACGACACCTACTGCAGCACAGGCTACGAGCGCGTCGACACCGCAGAAAACTCCTATGCCTGTGTTTACACACCACCGCCGATGGACAACCTGCGTGCCACCGGCGACACCTGGATCCAGCCGTGGGCTCCAGTAGTGCTATTCGCCGTGCTGGCGGGTTGGGTAGTAGTGGGCTCGCTGCTGATTCGGTATGTACCGCCGATGCTGATACGGACGGTCATTCACGTCCATCCAGTTCGGTGGCTTGGGGCAGGTGCGGCCCGTATCCGTGGCTGGCTGCGGCGCCTTCGCTCGATGGTCTAACTGCGTCCGCCACAAGCAAACGGGGCAACGCCGGGGAGTAGGCGTTGAACGAGAGCGCGTCCGCCCACTCCGGAGTCTGGGCCAGGATCCTATCCGGTAGCGCAGCAGGCCGCTGGTGTCGAATGCGTTGTCCGCCATCGTCTTGCCCCTCGTGTTCACCTGGAGCTGTGCGAGCCTACAGCGAAATATATTCGCGGAGTTCGCCTTTGACCGGCGTACGACGATCACCGAGCTGGGGACTGTTCGTGCCGAACAGGGCTGCGACCGATAGGCACGTCACCAACGCCACCGAAGCCGTTCGAGGTACAGACATGCGCCGAGCGCAGCGTACGGCTGGCCCGTTTCACCGGTCGTACGCTGCGCTCGGCAAGGTGTGTCAGACCAGCGCTGCCACCATCAGCATCAGATTCACCCCGAGCACGATGGTGGTTCCGGTGGCGGCGAATCCGGCGAGCGCGGCGGCCACACTGCCGCGCCCGGTCCGTTGAATCAGCATCGCGGTGGCGAGACCGCACACCAGCGAGAACAGCATGGTCAAGACGACGATCAAAACGATGACAATCGGGGAAAGGTGCAACTGCCGGCTTTCTTGTTACAGCCGAATCTAGGCAGACACGGCTAACTGGGGACCCGTCAAGGTTTGGTCAACTCAGTTGCAACCGCGCTCGTAGGCTACAAAGAAATCACCCGCACCGCGGTAAGTTCGCGGCAAATCACCGCGAATCCGGGCCGTCCGCCTGCCACTTGCTGGTCAGAGCGAGATGTGTTAGCGCAGTAAGCCTTTCGCATGTCGGTCGAGCCTCGCTATCTCCACCTTGTTGTGCACCACCGCAGTGCTGACCCCGACCTCGCTGGCGATCTCGTGCAGGGATCGGCCCTTCGCGTGGCGGGCCCGGATTGCCCGGCGCGTGGTTGCGTCGATCACGCGAGGCCGCCCACCCGGATCAGTGGGGGCTGACCCTGGGGTCCGGTGCCGGGCACGGCAGGCGCTCTGGCGATGGTTCGGTCCGCAATACAGTGCGCGCCGCCCCGCACGCCCCGGCGCGCTCGGGCAGCTCGCGCAGGCACCACAGGCAGCGCCCGTCGAGTGAGGGCGCAGCCTCGCCGAGGTAGGCCAGCAACCCAGCGCGCGACTCCGAGTGCAGCCGGGCATTCGACAATATCTTTCCCAGCACGCGGATGAGCCCGTCCTGGTCGTGGTCGGTTGCCAATTCCCGCAACCAGTACATGGCGTCCCCGCGGGCGCTGGCAGGCAGGAGGGCTGTACTGCGGCGCAACTCTTCAGAGAGAGAGCTATCGGTGACTTGCTTGCCCACCGGATCTCGGCGGGGTGCGCGGCGGGTCATCAGGAATGCTCCTGCGGATCGGTCATCGGTGCTGGGTGAGGGTCGGCCGGAGGTATCTCTGCGCGCCGGCCGAACGCGGCCGCGAACGCTTCGAACACCTTCGGAATGTCCTCGGGGCGAGCGCGGCGCAGCGCGGTGGTGGCCACGATGATGACGGCTATCACCAGGCCCAGCACCGGCAACTGCACCCAGAACATCGCCCACACGTTGACCAGTGTGGGCGCGGCGAGATCGGTCGACACAAACACCTCCAGAAACGACGAAGGACCCCCGACATCGCGTCGGGGCCCTGAGGGCGAAACAAAAAGGCCCCAGCCATGGGCTGGAGCCGAGTGGACACACAGGGTCCTTCGATCCGGAAGGCTACAGCGACAACGGGATTGCCGTCAACCAGTGCCCTGACCTGCCGGAACGGCGTATCGCGTCGTGCGGGATCGGCTCGCGCGCTGACGATTTCGTGACAGTTGGAGTAAAACATCATTTCTACAAATCCAGATCCCGAGGAAATTTGGGAATCCTGATTCGCATCGATCTGATGCAGATCGGCCAGTTCGGTCGCGCGGATCGATGCATCCGTCCGCGGACTATGTGGCAAGTGGCTCACGCTTCCGGCCAAGGCATGCGGCACGTAGTGTTTGACCATGCGGTATTCGGTGGAACATCGGGCAATTCGGGATGTTCTGAGCCAGTTCGCCACAGCCGCAGTGGGTCTGGCCTTGGGTGCGGTGATCGGCGCGGTGCTGTTCGGGAAGGGCAGCACCGGCGCGTATGTGACCGCAGCACTGGCTGCCCTTTTCCTCGTCCTCATCCAGACGTCGTTGCGTCGGGCTCCTCGTCCGCGGATGCCTGGTCGCTGGTTACCGCGTTCGTGGAATCAGCTGCGGCGGGAGTGATCTGAGCCGTTCGGGCTCGTCGCCGGCGTGTGAGCACCTTCTGCCCGACGCGCGCGGCTGCGACCGTTGACACGGCTCCCAGCACGGTCATGGTCCCGATTTTCGGCGCGATTCCCGCATATCGCGCGGCTGCGTAGATCCCAGCGAGTGTCACCACGACCAGCAGGGCCGCCATCAGTGTGCGGCGGATATCGGCCATCAGCCGCACATGGCGTGCGAGGACCTCGTCGCTCGAGAGGGCGCTGGCGCGCCAGCGGTCGAGGAAGTCTTTCCAATCTTGCGGGGGTGACTCCCATCGTGGACCGACACCCAACGTGTCGGGCAGCTCCACCGAGTCGGTTCGCGGTGGTCGGGTGGCGGCGCGGCCACCGCGGTTACGAGGTGCGGCGCGCTGGGTCCGCTCGGTCATGATGCGGTCCGCCGCATCGAATGGGTCATGTGCCACAGCGGAGATGGTGACAACGCGGTCCTCCACCACCGGTGTTCACGATGATGCGCCGGCGAATCCGGCGCTGGGTGCCGGACGTGGCTCATGCGGACACCCGCTTACGGACGATAGGGGCGGCACCGAGGTTCTTCCAGGTGCGTTGCCGTAACCGGTAGAGGCGTCCCCTGACAGCGCCCACCGTGATACCGAGCTCTTTGGCGATATCGGCGTGCGACTTGTCCGCCAGGATGCCCATGCAGATCAGACGGTCCACGAGCGAGGCGTTCTTGAGGATCTGCTGGAGCCGAAACCGATCCGAGACAACGTCGTAGGGGTCGTGCACGGCGTATACGGCGGTCTCGGTCATCGCCAGCCATGCCCGAATCTCCTTGACGCGCCGACGATGCCAGGCCTGGTAGACGTCACGGAACTTCATCGCGCACGCGGTGGTGAAGTACGTGCCGAGCTTGGCGTCGGGCCCGCCAGAGCGCTGTGGGTCCCATCGCCCCTTACGCAGCTGGTTGATCATGAACGGCACAGCCAGCGCGAGCGTGTCCAGGACAAGCTGCTCTCGCTGCTCGGCGCTGTCCTGCAGCGTGTGATAGTCATCGGGGTCGATGAACATCGGAGGCAGGTTCGTCTTCACGCGAAGGATCGACAGATCGCGCACCATGCCACGCATAACTCGCCAGCCGTACAGCCAGAGCTGATGCTCGAGAGCGATCCGAAGCGTGCCCTCGAACCCCTTCTCCGCCACCGCGGCCACCAGCTTCGCGTCGCTGGCGTACCCCAAAGCCCGTCCGAAAGTGACCGGCTCCTCCATCTTTTGCATATCATTCTCCAGGTAACGCCGCAGCGCCTGCGCGAAGGGCTAGCCAAGAGCGGGACCGATCAGCCCTGCTCCGGGTTTTTCGCTGGCGTTGTATGGTGCGGCCCCGGCGGCACATCACGCTTGATTTCGAAAATCTTTGAAAGATCTTGAATCTGCCGCGCACCACCCGGTCGCGACACCCTCGTTTCACTTCTGGCGGAGTTGAATCCGCGACCTCTTCCTCCCGAACGAAGCGCGCTACCAAGCTGGCTTCGGCCCACCCCTGCACGCCGGGCGGGCGTGTCGTCGGGGACCGGCGCGGCGTCGCCTCATGGGTATGTACGGCACCGTCAACGGCGGCGCCTCCACCGCCCAGGCCGTCGCCGCCGGATGGCCGAACTCGCCGGCGACGACGGACAGGTTTCCGTGGGCGAACACTTTGCGCGAGAACACCATGCGTGAATACGACGCCGCTCCGGTCTCAGCCGAGATGCCTCAGCCCAGCGAGGTGCGTAAGGCAAGAGGGAGCGGCCCGCCACGGGAAGTGGCCCGCGGGAAGTCTTCCGGACTCGCCGGTGGTGGGGACACGCTCAAAAGGAGCCTCGCTCGGTCGTTGGCCTGGATCTCGGATGGATCGCCAGCCCGACCCGCAAACCGTGGTCACCGATCCGTTCCGCGGCGGCGACCAGGTGTGTCGATCCCGCCAAGAGGATTCAAGGTTGCGTGAGGTTTTCGGTCCATACCGATAAGTATTTGAGCTGGAAGATTTCCGATAACTACGAGGTTTTCGGCATGGCCGCAAGGGTTTTCGGCAACACTCTCCTGCCGGTAGGGGCCCATCGGCAGAAAGAAGACATAGATCGTGCCCGAGAACAAGCAGGGGGGACGGCCACGAGTGACAGATCCGGACAAACTGTCTTCTCGTATGCCACCGGAAGTTCGTGCCCTGGTCAGCATGCTTAACTACCAGCTCACCCTGACCGGTCTGACCAACAAGCAAGTGGCCGATCGACACCGGCTGCCGTACACCGGACGCCAGTTTCACGAGCAGCTACACAAACCCGCTGGGCCAAACCCCCTGGTGTACAACGCAATCCTGGAGACCGTCGCCACCGAGACCGGCGTAGACGTCCAGATGTTGCGGGAACGATGGGCTCCCGCCTGGGATGCGGTCCATCGCAGCCCGGGGCCCCGCGCTTCAGCGGCGGGAACAGGTGGCGAGACCTCGCCGATCGATGCCCGTGCCGAAGGCGAGTGGCTACTCGAAATGCTGCGCAGCGCCCGCGATGACGAGGCGGTCGCGGATCTGGACCAACACTTTCACGGAAACAACCGAGTACTGGCCGGAGTGCTGATCGAGATCGCCGAATTCGACCGATACGCGGTCGGGCTGTTCCTGGACACGCTGGCGGAAAAGACTTCCGCGACCCGGTCAGTCGAGGTTCACAAGGCAATCGCCGAGCTGGACGAGGACGCCGCGGCCGCTATCGCCGAGGCATGCGACCTGGTCATCGAGCCTGACGAAGCTCTCGACGTGCCGGAGACACCACTGCTGATCGATCGTGATCCCGAACTCGGCGCCGGCCAGCGAATCGCCACGCTGCTGCACGAAAACCGTGAAAAGACCCGGATTGTGCGCGAGATCCGACTGCGTGCGGCAGCCGACACCTCTCTCGCGCTGCGTATCGCGCAGGAGTCCTCCCCCGAGAACGGAGTTCAACTCCGTCCGGCCTGCAGCGAGTCGTTCCAGCGATTGATCTTCGGGATCGGCCTGTCCGACCTGGACAACGGACCACGGTGGTTGGCCAAACTTCTGCAGACCCTGTACGACGCCAACGAGACCATAGCCCTGAGCCACACCGTCACTGCCCTGTTCGACCTGCGCAACGAGTACGGCCGATACGTTTTCCGGGCCGCCACAAAGGTTTTCGAGAACGTCAGCCAAAAGGCAATTCTGCACATCGTGCTGGACATCTGCACCGAAAGCCGCCTGCGAGACGCCGCCGACCGGCTCACCACACTCGCCGATCTCGAAACCCTGCTGTGGGCGCTCAGTGACGACGACATCAGTTTCGTCATCCAACGGGTGGCCACGCTGCCGCCCTCGGTCGATTTCAGCGCGGGTCACTTCGTGGAGAATCTGCCGCCTGTCTCCGCGTTCTGGCGGCGCCTGGTCTCAGGGCCGGAAAAGAAGCCCGCCAGCGCACTGCTGGGCCGTGCCCTGGAGGAATGGGCAGCCTGGGACCACGGAGGAAAACCCCCCGAGCAGTACCAGCCACTGCAGCAAATCGCTCGCGCACTGGTAGACGCCGACGCGGCCGACCGAATGCAGCCCAACTCCGCACGGGTAAGCCCAGATTCGCCCACCACCACGATGATCAAACGTCTGATCGTGGACCGCCCCGCTGCAGCGGTGCTGCTGCTGAACACGATCCTGCTCACAAACCACCTGAGGGTGCGCGGATTCCTACTCACTCTCGTCAGCGACACCGGCACACTGGCCTGGCTCACTCAAACCGAGGGCCTGTCCGCCACTTTCAACAACAGCATTCTCAAGATTCTGGAAAACCCCGACCCACTCAACTCCTGGGTTTCGCAACGCGAAGCCATCGACCCCGCCCGCGCTGCCCCCGCCCTCGCCTCTCCCCAGCGAGATGGCACTCGCTATACCTCCGGTGCTGACCCTGATGCCGCGAGCGATCTCATGTAGGGACTGGTCTCGTACGCGGTGAGCCAGCGCACAGTGTTGGCCTCAAGAGAGCTGTGGTCTCGCCTTGCCACACGCGGTCAAGCGGTCCAGGCCTGACCTAAGGCAGGCCCGGATCCAACGACATAAGCCGGACTCGTGAGATTCGTGCAGATCACGTGCCTGCCCACAAGCTGCACGTCATCAGTGCCGAATGCTGCCTAGAGCTGATCGGATGGCCTCCTGTTCCGAGCCGAACCACGGTTCGGGTTCTGGCCACGGTTCTAATTTGCTCCATACTTCATCGGGCCTATACGTCTTCGTCCGCATGAGAGGCAGCTGGGGTTCAGGAGCGAGTTTTTTCGCTCGTGACGCAGCTTTACGGCAGGTGGGACCACAGAAGCGCTGCTCTCTACCGCCCCGCCGAAATTGCCGTTCCCATGCGTACATGTTGCAGTGACAGGCCTCGCACTGCTTGGCGCCGGCGCCTCCCCGGATGTTCCACCGCTTGTGTCGCCCACACCATTCGAGATAAGTACTTGTCCCGCCTGCTGCTGTCGCCTCCATCGCTACATTGCCTTCGATCGCTGGCCGCAGGTCCAAGGTCCACGAACCTCCGGCCAGCATCAGCCCGAACAGGTATTGGTTTTCGAGCTCGATCATGGTTATCGCGTTGTTGAACGCCTCCTCGGCCTCTTGGGCGCACCAACCGTGCATCTCCGGGAATGGCCACACCTGCGACGAGCCGATCAGCTCGAAGCTCATCCCTTTGCTGACGAGTCGAACGACCACGCCTTGGACAGGGGGCAGGGTTCCGATGAGCGCCTCCATGAGTATTTGTCGTGCCCGCTCGGAGGTTTCTCGGGCGAACTCGGTCGCGGTCGGGTCGCGGTACACACGGCGGCGGGTCACAGGATCTCCTCGTCGGATTCGCCCTCATTGTCGTCGGATTCGATGGTGTGATCCGGGTTGCTGCCGGTCACGAGTTCGTTTCCGGTACCGCCGGTCTCGACCATCTCGGTGGTCTTCTCCAAGGTGCCACTATGAAATCCGAAGGCCTCTGCGAAGGCCTTGAAAATCGCGGGGACATCCTTCTTCTCGGCCCGGATCAGCGCGATGACGCTGACCACCAGTACGAGTCCGAAGAAGACGAGCAGCGGCCAAATACCCTGGGCCAGCAGTGATGCGATTGGCACGGAGCGCTCCTTGGGCACAAAAAAAGCCCCCAGCGAGGTGCGCTGAGGGCTTGACGGTGGGGGAACAAAAAACCCCAACCATGGTGGCCGGGGTGGTGAGGACACATCTGTCCCCTTGTGTCCACAGGTTAGCAGTCGATGTCAGCGGTAGGCAAACCAATGCTGTTGCCGCAGTTCAGGACACGTTTACGCAGATGGTTCCGTCGGATTGCCGAGAACGAGCTGTTCGACATGCTATGTGCGTGCAAGTTAAATCCGCAGGTCAGAGCAGAGCACAGTTCACACCAAACGTGACACCCAGAGCGCACCTTCCGCAAAACGCAGATCGAGTGCGACCGGTTGCTGACAAAGGATTTTCAAGTTTCCTGGAGGGTACGAAACGTACGAAAGCTCATTGAAATATTCAGCCTCAACGAGGCATCCGAGGAGGATCTGACGCCCTTTGATGTGGATGCCGAGGACTCAGGAGGGACTCCGCGGCGGCAGCTCGTCGTACTTGCTGACATCCGGCATCGGGCGGTCATCGCTTCGGTCAGGGAGTTCGACAGGGCCGCTGCCGATCTCGGGCACATACTTGTAGATCGTGGAGCGCGAGACGCCCAGCAGGCGGGCGATCGAGGACACGGACTCCTCGGGCTGGGTGAGCATCGCGCGGGCCTGGCGGATCTGCTCGGCGGTCATGGCCGGCGGGCGCCCGAGGCGTTGGCCGCGGGCCCGCGCGGCGGCCAGGCCCTCGTTGGTGCCTTGCACGATGAGCTCTCGGATGAATTCGGCCAGGGCGGCGAAGACGTGAAACACCAACCTGCCGCCGGGTGTAGTGGTGTCGATCGCCTCGTGCAGGGACCGGAATCCGATGCCACGCTTGCGAAGCCCGGACACGATCGTGATCAGGTCCTGTAGCGAGCGGCCGAGCCGATCGAGCGAGGGCACCACCAAGGTGTCGCCGGCGCGCATGTACTCCAGGCACTTGATGAGTTCTTCGCGCTCGGTGTCCTTGCCGGATTTCTTGTCAGCGAATATCTTCTGGCATCCCACTGCGGTGAGCGCGTGCAGCTGGCGATCGAGGAGCTGTCCGGTGGTGGAGACCCGTGCGTACCCGATGAGCGCGCCCCCACCGCCGATCGGATCGAGCGCATCCCCGTCCAGGACAAGCGGTTCGGGAATATCGACAGTGCGCACGGTGTCTGCCATACCCGAAGTGTACGAGAAAAGGGCCGACATGGATTGTTGGACACTTCGACTTTGCAACACGTTTTTCGACAGTCGGTGCTCTCGGGCCACCTGTGGATTCCCGCGAATGTCCGAACTCGGCTGCGCGCGTTGTAAACCGAACGATTCTCGACACTTGACTATCTGGAGTTACGTCCACAGGGCGGCACTCACGGCTGTCGATCTCGCACGATGAAAGCGACACCGTGACCGATCAGCGCGACACCCATCCCAATCGTCGCGACACCGAACAGCCGGTCCGAAGGCCGGTCCGAATCCATGATCGTCGCGACACCGCCGCCGATTACCGCGAGACCGGCACCGATCGCCGCGACACCGAGCAGCCGGTCCGAATCCATGATCGCCGCGACACCGCCGCCGATCACCGCGGCACCCACACCAATCGCCGCGACACCGAAGAGCCGGTCCGAATCCACCATCCTCGAGACACCCATCCCGATCACCGCGACACCGGCACCGATCGCCGCGACACCGAGGAGCCGGTCCGAATCGACCATCCTCGAGACACCCATCTCGATCACCGCGACACCGGCACCGATCGTCGCGACACCCACATACTGCGAAGCGGTTGCTGTTTGATGTTCAGATTCGATGAGGCGCAGAGTGATGCTGGCCGCCGCGATCCACAGCGCAGCGGGGATGGCAGTCTGCAGCAACGGCGGTGCGCTGGGCAGTGCGATGAAACCGATCAGGGTGGCGGTGTAGGCGACCGAGATCGTCGGCAGCGCAGCGCGGCGGATCCACGGCAGGCGGGAATCTCGCAGGGCTGTCCAACCCATCCAGGCCACCACGAGGGCAGCAGCGCCGATTTGGGCATTCAGGCCGAACCGGTTGTTCAGGATCGACGCCAGCAGAGCCGACAATAGTGACGGTGCAAGGTATTGGGCGAAATCTCTGCTGTGCTCAGCCGGCATGCTGTGCTGGTTCGATTCGCCGACAACGGATCTGAGACCCGCCAGCTGCGTTGCCGCCGCGGGATCTGGCGGTGCTCCGATCTGCTTCCATCGCGCGTACCAGCCATCGAGATCGAAACAGGCTGGGTCCATATCGGGGCGAGCGTCGTGGGCGAGCAGGCGACAGGCGGTCACGAACTGGAATACCGTCACCGGTCTCGGCGCCGGGGCGCCGGGGGTCGCGGCATCACGCAGCGTGGTCGCGCTTACCGGGTCCTCGTGTGCCTTCGCCAGCAGCGCCGCCATCACGCGGAAACTTGGGCCACCGACTTGGGCTTTGAGTTCTTTCAGTTCGGCGGCCAAGCGTGCGCGGGTGTCAGGATCGCCGTGAGTCATCACCGCCATCTTCCGTCACCCACACCGCGCCGAGGTGTCGATCACCACGCACCCACCCACATCAACCCGGCTGCGGCGGCTGTCAGCACCAGCACGCACACCACGAACCGGCACAACGCCGGCCACCCGTCCATAGCCTTGCGTACCGTCTCACCGATCTCGGTCCACATCACTGGTTCTCCGTTCACTCGAAGTGGAACGGAATCCATTCCAGCACAATCAAATACGCAGGTCAGAGGGTCTGATCACCTCCGATCGCTAACGCGCGGAACCGATCACGACCGACCGATCCCGCACCTGCACGCCGGACCGAAGTGTCGAAAATTCGAAAATTCGATTGATTCTCAACACTTAGGAAGTGCGTTGGGTGACTTCCCGGTACTTCTGAAGCCATCGTTCAGCCTCGACAAGGTTGCCCTGTTTCTTGAGCAGATTCCCTAGGTCGTTCATGGCACCGGTGTAGCCGGCGTCGATGGCTTTGCGGTACCAGGTTTCCGCCTCGGTCAGCTCGCCCCGCTGGTGGAGCACATTCGCGAGGGCGTACAGGGTGTTGGGATGGCCGCCGTGGATGGCTTTGCGGTACCAGGATTCGGCCTCGGTCAGCTCGCCCCGCTTTCGGAGCACATTCCCTAGGTTGGTCATGGCGTTGACGTGGCCGGCGTCGATGGCTTTGCGGTGCCAGGTTTCGGCCTCGGTGAGCTCACCCTGCTCATAGAGAAGACCCCCGAAGTTGGTCATGGCGTTGATGTCCCCGGTGGCTATAGCTTTGCGGTACCAGGTTTCGGCTTCGGTGAGTTCACCCCGCTTTTGGAGCACAATCGCGAGGTTGTTCATGGCACGGGTGTCCCCGGCGTCGATGACTTTCCTGTACCAGGTTTCGGCTTCGGCGAGCCGACCTCGCTCGTAGAACAGATTCCCGAGCTTGAGCATCAGCCGGGCATTCTGCGGATCCGCGGCTTGTACACGTCGAGCATCGAGGACCTGCTGGTCCTCCCCCGAGGCGGGTGTGGCTTGCTCGGGCCGAGTAGGTGCCAGCGTTGTGGCGGTGACCGCGCGCAACAGGTCCGTGACGAGCGCCTGGCACGAGGGATAGCGATCGGCGGGATCCTTGGCCAGCACGGTCGCGACCACTGTGTCCAAATATGCTGGCAGGTCCGGACGCCGTGTGCGGATCGAGGGGATCGGTGCGTTCAGGTGCGCGGTCATGAACTCGATCGGCGCGTTTCGTGGGAACGGGACCTGACCGGTGAGCAGCTGGAACATCGTGCACCCGAGCGAGTAGATATCAGCGCGGTGATCGACAGGGGCCGCAGTGAATCGCTCGGGCGCGGCGTAAGGCAGCGACATAGCGACGCTGGTCGCGGTCGTCGCCGAATCCGCGGCACGCGCGATCCCGAAATCGGTGAGCACCGCCTTCAGCCCATGTCGAGGGTCCTCCTCCAAGAGCAGGTTCGCCGGTTTCACATCCCGGTGCAGTATTCGCTGGGTGTGCGCGTGATCGAGCGCGTGCGCGGTATCGGTCACCAGCGCGATCACCTGCTCGATCGGTAGTCCGTGCGGCGAACTCGCCAGCAGGGCGGCGGCGTCCCCGCCGGCGATGTAGCGCATCGACAACCACAACGCATCATCCCCGGGAGCACTGCGGTCGTAGACCTGGACGATATTGGGGTGATCGAGCTGGGAGATCAGCGCCGCCTCTCGATCGAACGCCGCCCGGGTCCCGGCATCGAGGGCCCACTGGTCGTGCAGAACCTTCAGCGCCACATCACGTTTGAGCCGTGGATGACGGGCGCGGTAGACCACGCCCATCCCGCCCACGCCCAACTGCGCCCTGATCAGATACCCCGCGAATACTGACCCCACCGCTACCACGACGCCCACCCCGATCCATACGCGCGCATGACCTTTGCTCGCAGGGTACGGTCCATGACTTTCGCCGGTCCAGCAAAACCCTTAACTCCCTGACCGGCTCGACTCCCCGACTCGGGCACCGACATCTGAACTGTACGAACGGGTTTCCGAACACGCTGTACTGCAAAAACAACGCACGCTCACCAGCGGCCTTGGCGTTCGGCCAGCGATCGTTTTCCGAACGCGCTGCCTACTGCGTCTCCGCGCGAAGGAGCCACTGCTGGTAGGTCTGGTGCCGGAACTGGTAGGCGGTGGCGTTGACGCGAAGCAGGCCACTGCTGCGCGCCCAATGGAGAAAAGCGGCAGGGTGGTCCGGAAAGCTCGTGGTGAGCTTGAACAGAATTACAGCTAGAAAGAACCGTTCACTCGCCTGCCCGATCCCGATCCCGATCCCGAGCGCGAGCGCGAACGCGAACGTGAGCACGAGCACGGCCGTGAGCCCGGTCGTGAGCCCGACCGAGAGCGCGATCCCGCCCGTGAGCCCGAGCCCTATCACGAGCCAGTACAAGGCACCTTGGAAGAGCGCTGACTGTAGGTCGTTGCGAATCAGCCGCCGCGCATCAGTCCCCATTGCCAGTCGATCCTCGGCAGTGGTGCTGAGCCCGGCCGTGAGCCCGACCGCGAGCCCGACCGTGAGCCCGACCGTGAGCCCGAACGTGAGCCCGAACGTGAGCTTGACCGTGAGCCCGACCGCGAGCCCGACCGCGAGCCCGATCCCGATCCCGAGCCCGGCCGGCCATCGCCTGCGAGTGGGCACTTTCCAGGCGATGCGTTCGGCGCTGGGAAATCTCGTGAGCCCGGCCGCAAGCCCGGCCGCGAGCCCGGCCGCGAGCCCGACCGCGATCCCGAACGCGATCCCGAACGTGGGTCCGAACGTGAACCAGGTCATGAGCCCGACTGTGAGCCCGGTCAGGAGCCCGATCAGGAGCGCGACGGCCAGTCCGTGGAGGAGGCGGGTTCGGGTGGTGCCGGCGATTTCCCAGATTTCGTCGAGGCGGATGGCGGTGCCGTTGCGGCCGGTATCGCGGCGGTGTTCCAGGTGGCGGGCCAGGGTGCACAGCCATTTCTTGACGTTGTCAGGGGTGTAGTCACGGAACTGCTCGGTGTCGTCGGTGCCGGCGATCGCGGCGGGGATCTGAGCAGCGAACAGTCCATCGCGTACAGCCTCAGCGGTGGAGCAGTCGAGCAGAGCGTCCGCGGTCTCGGGAGCATGGTGCAGCGTTGTTGCGGTCAGACCGAGCATCCACGGGTTACGCAGGACCGTGGCCAGGGGACTGCCGGTGTGCTCGCGCAAGTGGGTGGTGACCTGGTCCCACGCAGCGTGTTTGGCGCCGATCCGGTGCTGGTAGTGGGTGAGGTAATCGGCGGGATCGCCGATGGGCAGCGGTTCGAGCACGACGGTGCCCGCGCCGTGCAAGCCGTTGTCGTTCCCGGCTTGTTCGAGGTGGTCGAATTCGGTGCTGCGGCACAGCACCACGAGAGGGCGGTGTGCCCATTCGCGGTCGTTGAGCCGGTCCAGCAGCGCGCGGGCGCGTGACCCGTCGGTGGTGTCGTCGTCCATTTCGTCGAGGCCGTCGAGCACGGGCAGGATCATCCCGGCCTTGACCATCTTCGCGGCCACGCTGGCCGGTAACTGATAGTCGATCTTCAGCCGGGTGGCCAGCCAGGAAGAGAACTCCTGCCCGCCGTCCCATCCGGCCGTGTTGACTCGGACCGGCACCGGTTCAGCGGCACGGCGAGTCTCAGCGATCAGTTCGCTGCGGCGGTGGATCAGGCCGCGCACGAGGTAGGTGGCGGCCACGGTTTTACCGGCGCCGGATCGCCGAGCACGACCAGCCGCCGTGGTTGATCGAGGAGATCGAAGTAGGTGGCGATCTCGTCGACCTCGGCCCAGTCGATCCCCTCCTCGAGGTGCGGATGCGCCGTAGCGGTGAACCTGACGGGCATGAACGCCCCCGGCCCTGCCCGCAGCTCCTGCTGGACCTGTTGTTCGGCTTGGTCGACTGCTGCGGCGAGGCCATCGGCAAGTCCGGCCAACGCCGGCCAATCCGACTTCGGCCGCCACCACCGGTACAGTCCCTTCACCGCGGGCGTGATCGCACCCGCACCGGCCCGCACGGCCGCGGCCTCCATCCCCGTCACAGCAACAGCCTGCCACCGAAAGCGTTTCGCCACACCGCTTCTCAGCAAGGACATGTCTGTCGCCCGCGCCAAGGGGTGACTGCCATCCGGACCTCACCCAGCGCAGGAGCCGGTCGCGTTGATCCTGCTCGACATCGCGGCCTGAATCCACCCTCCAGCAGCTGGATCGATCGCTTCCGAACACTCCGCTCAGCGGCTTGTAAGGGCTGGTCGCTAGACCCTCAGAATTGGACATCCGTCTGAACGGTTGAATTACTCGCCAACTTCACGGACTGGGTCGTGACAACCTCACCGGTAGTGGCCGTGATCCTGAGAACGAACGGACCAGAGCCTGCCCCGTAGGCCTCGAAATAGTCGTACCCCGTGTCCGCGGTCGCCCACCAGCGGTCCCCGTCGAATAGCTCAACCGAGCTGACCGGCAAGGCGCTGTTCCGCACTGCGACCTGTAGCCACCATGGATCAGACCCCATCCGGAAATGGACAGAGATCGTGCCCTCGATACGGGGAGCGGACCCTGCTCGCTCATCGGCCATGTACGGATCTTCTCAGTTCTGAACACGTTTCGAGCAAGGACCCGGGTGGCTCATCGTTTTCCGAACGCGCGAGAAGATGCCGATTCGGCTGTCTCGGCCTATCCGGCAGTGCTGGTCTTTCTCACGCCTGCGACTGCATGCGCTGGGAGGAGCACTTCGACGAGATCGTCATGGGGGTCTGCGGGATCTTTGAGGATCGCAAAGCATTTGATCCAGCCCTCGTTCGCCGAGAACATGACAACCCGTAGATGCCCGGGCTTGCGCTCGTTCCGATCCCGGTCCTCCCAGTAGACGAGCTGGCGGCCCAGCTCCGAGCGCGTGAACCACTCGCTGGACTCGGTGAGATAGACATAGGCGGTCGGCTTCGTGGCTGTCATCGATCGAATGTACTTGCGGGACTACGGATTCGCGCTCGTGATCGGCGCAAGACAGGCCCCAGCTCCTAGGCCGGACGCTGAAGTGAGACGTTGATACCGAGACCCAGATTCGGGACAGACCGGCGGCCGAAGTCAGCTGCCATGCAGTGAATTCCGGAAATGACCGTTTCGGAGACGGATGGCCGCGAGTTGCGGCACCCACCTAGCCCTGATGTGTTGGACGTTGCACTAATCAGCTGCGCCGAGACTCGCAAGGTGATAGACGGTAGGAATGTTCGATTAGGGGGTCCAAGGGTCCCCGCCTTGAGCCGAGCGGGGGAGATCACTGGTGGAGTGGCAGGTCGCTGTGCTTGCCGGTGTCGGTGGCGGTTTGGCCATCTCGATGGTGAATCTGGTGAGCACGTTCGGCCAGTACATACGGGCACGGCAGCGGGCACGAATGATGCGGAGAAGACTCCCGCACTGGAAGAGCTACTTCGATCCGATACCGGACATACTCGCTGTGGCCGTGCGACTCATCGTCGGAGCTCTGCTCGGCTTTCTGTTTCGCGGCCAGTTCACCTCGGTGGCGGGGGCAGTCTTCGGTATCGGAGGCGGGGTCATTGGAAGCTTTGCCCTGTTGCAGTCGCTCGCCCCGCTGGTGGATTCTCGCCGAGCTGACATCAAGGTGCGAGTCTCCTCTGCTGAAGGCCACTCGACAGAATTCCGAGCGATGAACGTGCTGGATGCAGAAGCAATCGTTGATGCTCTGGTCCAGCAGCTCAAGGACTCGCGTGCAGAGGGAGCACCTGAAGAATCCCAGCAGGACCGTTCACGATCCGAGGATGGGTTGTGAGCCGACCGAACGGCGCGACGGGTACATCCCGAAGGCGGGCGCCGGACACACAGAACTCAGGTCGGCTGAATTCGAATCTTGGTGGTGCAGGTGGGGGTGCAGCGCTTGTTGCCATCGCCCAGCACCTGGGAACTGGCACCTGGCCAGGACTTGTCCTGATGTACTGCGCTCCCGCTATAGCAGTCGGGTACGGGGGAGCCATCGCTCAGATTCAGCTCTGGACCGAATCAGTTCGTCGTCGGTCCCTGGTCCGGGAGGCGAGGAAGACCATCCAACGGCATCTCCAGGACCCGGACACTTCACCCGAACACAAAGACAGGCTTCGCTCAAGGCTCGAAGAGCTGGACAAGCTCGTGATCGACAACCACCTCAAGCGGGTAAAAGCCTCAGGGTAGGTCCCAAGCTCGCTATTAGTGAGAGTGGGAATCTCACCAGTAACCGTGAGACCGTGCTGAAGAGGAGTACGGGTCAAAAGCGCGGTACTGCATCGGAGTTCGAGGCACGCGGATGTTCGAAGTTCCGTTCAACCGGAACCGACTCCGCACGTCAGCACTGAACACGACTCGACATTCACACCGCTCCAGCCGTGTGTGGAACGTTTTGAGCGCCTCCCGGTTCCCGTTCGCGCAACCGGACTTCAGCGCGGCTATCGTGTCGTTGAGATCCTGACGCAGCTCCACATGGCCGAATTGTGTTCCGGCGCAACCGTTTACCGGTCTGCAGGGAATTAACGCTGGTTCGCATCGAGACCCACGAGAGCGAGATACTTCGCGGTCTCGGTGCGATCTGAGATGCGCGCGTCATAGGGGTCCGGGTAGAAACGGCGCAGAAAGAAGGACCGAGAGTCTCAACAGCGGATTACTCAGCTCTCCCCTGCCCGGATCGCCCGCTCAAACGGCGGCCGGCACCGGTCCTTCCTCCTCGCGAGTACGGGCGTGCATAACTGGCTTGGGGGTCTTCGTCGGCTTCCCGTCTCGACAATTTCATCACTCTGCTGCGCCTGGTGCTCGACGCCATCGCGCGGTTCAAGCAGAACGAACCGGATAGAAGCGATACCCCCGCTCGGCCCCCGACGATCCCGGATCATCTCGGCCCGGTGAGCGGCAGGAGCGCGAGCAGTGACCGGCCGCGAGGTCGGGCGTCGGCCTATCGGTCGCCCTCGCGTTGCCAGTGACGAACTCGTTGACCTGATCGACCGCATGAACAACGCCGGTCAGTCCTTCGAAACGATCGCGCAGTGGCTTACCAAGGCTGGCGTTCCCACTCCGGGAGGTCGGCCGCGCTGGCACAGCAAATGCGTGTGGAACGTGGTGAACACCGTCAGTGCCAAGAAGTACCTCGCCAACAGCCGCTGCTCGTAGAAGGTCCCGCCCGTGCCCCGCCCGTACTCAGATATGGGCAGGATATGGACGGTTTCTGGAGGTGAAGGCGGTTCTCATGACCACCCTCATAGCGAGGTCGATGAGCAGGTTTGTCACCCAGTGGGTGACAAACCTGCGCGCCGTCCGTAAGCCCGCCAATGCGCCCGCGGCACCGCCGCCCACGGTCGTGGTTTCGGCGCCGACGACTGCGGCCCAGCCGTGTTTTCCGTTCCAGGCCTCGTGCTGAAGCATCAATGCTCCGTCAGGTCCAGGGTGCTGGGCCGGTGCGCGATTCCCAGGCTGCGAGTGCTTTCGCGGCCATGAGATGGATGTCGGCCTTGGCCGCGTAAGCCCGCGCGTGCGGGGTGAACCCCTGCGCGGTGGTCACCACCGCGGCCACGTCGGCGCCGTGGATGGTGCGTGCGGTTCCGCCGAATCGCTGCACGTCCTGGCTGCCGACACTGCGATCGTTGCGATACCGCTTGGCCTGCAACACGATCCGGCGTCCGTCCGGTGCTCGCGCGAGCACGTCGGCACCCAGATCCCCGGCCCCGCCGACCACCCGGACATCGACGCATCCATCGCGCCGGCATAACGCGGCGAGGGCTTCCTCGAACTCTCTGGGGGTCAGCGTGTTCTGGCGCAGCGCTACCAGCACTCGCGCGTCGTCGCGGTCCCGCAACCGGCGGCGACGCCGCACCACCAGCACCGCGGATAGGACCGCGACCACCAATGCCGCCACCGCGAGCGTGCTCAGCAGAGCGATATTCCTTCGTGCGGCGTCGACGACGCGGGGTGCCACCACCAGCGCCGCGACCGCCACCATGAACACGAACGCCAGCCCATCCGATCCGCGGCTCCGCCGTCGTCTTCTCACCCGAGCGCCTCAACATCCTGTTTGGAACGGGTAGCAGCCAGGTGGGAACTGCCGGCTCGCTTGGGTTTGCGGCGGTGGCAGCTCGGCGGGCTGGGTATCTTCGGGCGGCGTCTCGGTGGGCTGGATGTCGGTGGGCTGAATCGTCGACGAGGTGGGTGTGGGGCCAGCCGCGGTGTGGTGCGGCATGACGATCACACCGATCCCGACCGCGGCAATCGCGGCGGCCACGGTGATCAGGGCGCTCGCACCCCGACGGCGGGGCGGCTCGACGACCACCGGCCGAGGCCGCACCACCGGCGGCGGACCGGCGATGCTCGCTACCGGTTCGTGGTGTGCGAACCGGTCCGCCGCGGGCACCACCGTGCGAGGTTCATACCTCGGCGGTTCGGGGGCCGGGGGCACGTGCGCGGGGTTTCGCGGTGGCACCGTGGGCGGGGGAAGCGCGGAGCGCGGAGGCTCGGGTGCGGGCGGTCGAGCTATGACGGGTGCAGGTGCGGCGGCGACGGGTTCTTCGGGGAGCCGGATCTGCCCTTTCCAGATGGTTATCCGCTCGACTTGGGTGGTGTCGCTGCGGATGAGCGTGGTCCGTCCGGTGCGGTACCAGTCGCTGTAGCGACCGATTCCTCCGTGGTCCTCGCCGCCGCAGGCGCATACGCACCGCCACACCGTGTACGGGCTGGCGTCCTGGCAGTTGGTGTCACAGCGCATCGTTTTGGAGATCTCGAACCTCATCTCGATCTCGTTGAACCGTTCGGCCATCGCCGCGGCCAAGGGGAGCAGATATTTCGAGGCGATCTTCCAGACAGTGCGGTTCTCGCGCTGCACCGCCGTGAACCGGACTCCTTTCCCCAGCACCGCGCGCAGCCAGGACCTGTTCGATTCGCCCGCGAAGGGCAGGTACGCGTACACCACGGTGGTGCTTGTAGTTCCGGGCACGATCGCACGTTCTACCCAGGCACTGGCCGACATCTATGTTCCCCCTTAGGATTCCGGCGCTCTCGTGCCGGGTCGGGTGCGGATTTCGGCCCAGTGTGCGCAGGGGGTCCGACACAATCGCCGCTGATCATGACGCCAGCCGTCACACAGTGACGTCTTCGCGTCATGGTCACGAACTTTTTTCTCGGCACCGCTGTCGATACCCGCGCTGACGACACCGTGGTGAACAGTGCCGGGCATCAGCGCGCAGTGTCGGCCCACCCGGGTAAATCCGAACCCCGCAGCCCGGACACACGATCCCAGGCTCCTCACCAGCAGCAACGCGTTGACCAGGGGCGCTCACCTGCGCGCGAATGCTCGCTGAGCGCTGGCGGGCCCGGTATGCGCGGGCAACACACGCCGGTGAGCAGTAGCGGCGCCGTGAACGCCCGTCAGCGCTAAAAATCACCTCGCAGGACGGACACCGACGGCGAACAGATCGGCGGCCCATACCTGCTGATTGTCCGCGAACCACGTTGCAGGCATGGGTATTTAGACTGCCAGTCCCACTGAAACCGCACACGCTAGCGAGACCGTGCTGACGGCGGGGACAGCCAAAAGCACGGTACTGAACCGGAGTTCGAGGCACGCGGATGTCCGATGTCCCGTTCAACGGGAACCGAGTCCGCGCGTCAGCACTGAACACGACTCCGGACGTCCACAGTCGGCCCGCGCTCTGGTCGCGAACGGGGTTGATGCAGTAGGCACCCCGAAGCCATATCAGTCCTGCTACTCGCCGCGCTCCCGCGCTCCGCTATGCCCGATAGCGATATCGACTCCCGCGAAGGTCGCCTTCGGTCATAGCTTGGAAACATTCTCCGAACATTCAGACCTGCGACAAGTGGCAGAGTCAGGCCATGGCGCGAGATCGGCCCGAAAGCCTCGCCGACACACCAAGTTACGCACCAAGTTCGAAGATGGTCTTCCGCTCGCTTCAATCACCGGGGCACGGTGGTAATCGCTGCCCGGACCAATTGCTCCCGCACCCAACGCACCCCGCCGTCAACTGGCCCCCTATTGGCTCCGAATGGCCCCATATCGGCCCCGGACATCGAGGAACCATGAAGCGATGCTGACACCGCGGTCCACTCCCCAGGACGACGTCGACCCGGGACCGAAGGACTCGACACCGTCCACTCCGCTGCCCTGTAGGGAAGTGACCTGCGGCGGGCGGTCCCCTTGGAAGTCGTCGGGGCGAAGAACTTTGAAGAATTTTTCTGCAGTTGAAAACATGACCAGATACGCCTGGTACGGGAGCGATTCACCCTGGTCAGACCCACAGAGCGGGAGTCCATTACAGCACAGGCGAACCCCACAGCCGTACTCGAGGATTCCTCAAATCGAGTCGGTTTCGCGGGGGGCGCCTACCCGCGTGACGTCCGTGCGATCCCTGAATCGGCTGCTACCAGCGGAACCTGCCCGAGAACTGCACACGCGAACACGCCGAGTGCGCGTTTTCGTTGGTTCGAGAGCTGTCGCGGCCTCTATGTAGCATTCCCGCCACGGTCGCGACCACGGCCGCAGTTCAGGCCCGGAGTTGTTGCGGGCCTTGGCGAGACAAGACGGCTGCCCCTGCCTCCTAGGCGTCCAAACCTGGCAGGGGCAGCCGGACAACACCGATACCCGCTCAGTTACGAGAGGAACCAGGCGTCCATGAGGTTATCGACCTCGGCAGACAAGTTCGATCCACCCCATCCCCTGCCGCACCACAGTTCCGCCACCCGAACCACTCAAACAGTCCCCACCAGGGAAAACCGGGGACTGAAACATTGGTTCCGGCCCGCCATAGCGTGTGTCCCGTCATCGAGAACTCGACAGATGGGACAACGCCTTCATGGCTGAAATAGATAGCGGTGCAGCAGATTCCACTCCTGCCCGCCCACCGGATGTGTGCCCGAAGTGCGGGCCGAACTGCCAGGTGGTGGAACGCATGCGCACCCCTCCATCCGGGGTCTGGGACGTATTCGACCGCCAGATGATGGTCGTGAACACCGGTCACTGGACATGGAAGACGATGGCGGGGCTGGCCACGATGACGCTCATCCTCGTGGCGGGCGTTGGCGGTCTCCTCGGTCTGATCGCCTACTTCCTGAACCCGGCCGCCGGCGTCATCGCCGCAGTGACCGGTGCGAGCGCGACGATCCCCAAACTCGGCAGCCTCTTTCGCCGGGGCCCGGGCGCCGGGCCCGGAGCGGCGTCCAATCCAGCGGTATGAGGCGGGAGGTGGATCAGCGGCTCCGGGTGGGTGGCCGCTGGTCCGCCCTGCCAAACCTATCGCCTGGCGGGAAGTGCCGCCGCGTTCCATGGCCTCGGTCGCCACGGGCATCAGCTGTACATGCGCCAGGCCGCGCTCAATGGATCTCGGGTATGAACGTTGTGGAGACAGGGCAGTTGCGAACTCGACAGCGGTCACTACTTACAAGAGGCTGTAGGTGGTGATGGCAAGCATCAGCAGAGTGAGTGCGCCCCCGAAGCCGATGCCACCGGCTCGGATCGCAGCGGGGACAGTTGCGCCGTCGGCTCTGGCGATAACGCCAGCGACGGTGCCGGCGATGACCGCCAGCAGAGTCGCACCTGTGAGCAGCAGACCTTTGACAGCGGTGTTGGACATGGAGGGCACCTTCCTGGACGAGTCCTCCTTACCGTCCAGCTCTGAGAGTCGTTCTGCGAACCTCGCTCTCGTCGTTGGCCCCCAAAACCTCAGGTAGACAGCAGATTCGGAGCATGGAACTTTTTCTTGAGTCGCGGTGACTCGTACCTGACTGTCTGGACAGAGTCAGGAAACCGGGACGCGCCATCACGTTCCAGCCTGGACCATATGCTCGGGGGCGCACAGCCAAGGCTGCGCTCACTCGGCGCGAACTATTGCCTTCCGAACGTCAACGACACGTTGTGTCCGCCGAGGTCGACTGAGTTCGTGAGGGCGTAGTCGATTGCACCTCGACGGGCGTCTCCGTGCACGATATCGAGGTCGACATCGGGGTGTTCCAGGTTCAACGTCGGTGGGATGATGCTGTCGCGAATGCTGAGAACCGTGAGAACTGCTTCGACGGCACCGGCGGCACCCAAGGTATGGCCCAGTGCCGATTTCGGTGCATACACCGGCGGATGGGTATTCCCGAGAGCCTGGAGGATCGCAAGCGCTTCGGATGGGTCACCGATCCGTGTCCCCGCCGCGGCGGCATTGACGTGGTGGATGTCGCCAGGCACGAGACCGGAAGTCTCTATTGCCCGAGTCATCGCTCTGCTCAGGCCCCGCCCCTGCGGGTCCGGGGCAACCAGGTGATGGGTGTCCGCAGTGACGCCAATGCCAAGAAGTCGGCCATGGATCGTCGCGCCGCGCGCAAGTGCGTGGTCCTCGGATTCGAGCATCATCATGGCACCGGCCTCCCCGAGGACAAGGCCGTCTCGATCGCGATCGAAGGGGCGTGAGGCTGCCCGCGGGTCATGATTTCGACGACTGAGCGTCCGCAGATTGGAGAACGCGGCGAACGGCACCGGATCGATCGGAAGGTCGACACCACCTGCCACCACGGCGTCAGCGTCCCCGAAGGCGATCATTCGCCATGCGGCTGCGATCGCCTCTGCCCCAGACACCGCAGCGGTCACGCCAGCTCCCGCACGCAGTTCGAGTCCCACAGCAGTGGACGGGCCGTTGGCCATACTCAAAGTCACAGCCAGAGGTGTCACTTTGCCGCCGGTGCGCAGCGCATCGGCGGCGCGCGTTAGCGCGTCCAGCCCGCCTAGGCTGGTTCCGACGCAGACTCCCAGGCGGCGTGGGTCAATCTCGGGAGTCCCGGCATTCCTCCACAGCTCTCGGCCTAAGACAACCGCCAATTGCATGGCAAGTGACATGCGCCTTATTTCCACGCGGCTGAGGAACCGGGTAGGGCTGACCGCAAGGCGGCCGCCGATGCGTACCGGCAGGTCATACTCGATGAGCCAGTCTTCGTCGAGGACATCGATACCGCTTTCGCCGTTGAGAAGGCTCTTCCATCCGGCATCGATATCACCGGCCACCGAGGTCGACATGGACATACTGGTGACTACGATGTCGGGGGATATCGGGCGCCGACGCTTCCTCGTAGAAGTCGATATATCCGGTTTGTGATGACTATCGAGAAGTCTGTGATCGGACGAGGCAGGGGTGGCTGTGGCGAGACCTGAAACCGAGAGCGGAACCCATCGCGACCCGTCCGACAGCGGGGCTCCCACATGTCGCTCGGAATCCGGGTTACCACGGGAGTCGCACCAGTAGGTGGTGTAACGGGCTGCCCAATCACATGCAGCAGCCGCAGCGGCGGCTCTGCCCTTGGCTGTTGAGCGGTGCGGGCCTGCGTCTGAATCGTCAGAGACGAGGCGCAGGCCTTGATAGAAGTGCCGAAGGCCCCGTGTGTAGGTCGGGAGGCCGATGCGGTCTGCCGCCTGGAGATTCCACCGCGCGAGATCGCGCGCGTTGGAGCCCTCCAGCCTCAGAAAGGTCCACGCGGACAGAATGTAGTAGTCCGGGGCCGGGTCGGTCGCTCGAATAGCGTGCATGGCGACTCGTTGAAATGGCTCAGACTGCCTCATTTCGAACAGGCAGTAGGCCGCGGCGAGCAGAGAGTCCGCCCCGGTGCCGTGGAGGTCGCCCTCGGCGACCGAGACAGCAATGGCGGTCGCGGCTTCGTTCTGGCCTGATTCGAGGAAGCCCAGGATGCTGTCGGCCGCGACGTCGGTGGTGCGCACCGTGATAGCGACCCCGTCGTGGAACTCGCCGCCGCTTATCTGTTGGCTCAGATCGATCACGACGCTGTCAGAGGGAGGAAGTTGTGATATTCGCCATGCCGATGCGGCAGAACGGAACTCGATCGCCGAGGTTGCCGCGCTCCCAGCTCGGTTCCCCTGCAGAAAGAGTCGCCGCCCTTGCGGGGTCACCAGGGATTTCGCCTCCAGGAATGCGTGGGTGCGAGAACGTGCCCAGACAGTAATGGGCGGTGGTGCCTTCAATCCGATACGTTCATTGGCTTCTAGTGGTGGCTTAACCAGCGAGGCCCGGGCGGCGGTGAGAAATACGTCGGTGAGGTCAAGCTGGTAGATCGCCCGGGAGCCGGGCGAGAGCATTGCGTTGATGTCGAACCCGCGCGGATGGGTCAGGCGAATCAGGTGTGTTTCGTTATCGATCTCTATCCGGCACGGGTGGCCGATTCGCAGCAGGAAGGTCGTCCGCTGGTGCGACAAGCTGATCGCTTCGCCAAACATGATCGCGTCGAGCAACTCGGTCTGACGACTGTCGATCATGATTTCCACGCTGCGGGTCATTGTCCGACCTTCACATGTGTGGCAAGGCGAGGCGGAAACGCCATGAGACCCTTGCGGATCGCAGAGTACTCACCAGCCGGGAAGCTGATATCGAGGGTGTAGTAGTCGGCGGACAGTTCGAAATGCCACCCATTCGGAACAGTCATCGGATTCGTGCCGGGGGGCGACACGCCACCCCGATCGAGCAGTTGCAGCTCGGCACCTGCGATAGCGGCCTGCGGGCTACATGCCACTGTGACTGGTACTAGCGGAGGCTTCAACATAATGTGCACCGGTGACGACCCGACCAGCTCGGAGGTGGGGTTCTGAGCCGGCCCGCCGTCGTCCTGCATAAGAATGCCGACCGCCCGGAATAAATGAGGCATGCTAACCACCCATTCGTCACCGTGTGGATGACCGCCCAATCCGGACAGAGCCTTCACCAAGGTGTCGGTGAATCGCGAGACCTGTCCTGCAGTTCCGTACGCTTTCGCGCCACCCGAGGTGGCAAACACCAGCGCCGCGTTCGACCGGGTGTCGGCGGACAATTCTCTCGAAAGGAGTCGGGTCGCGTCACCGGACAGCGAACGCAGGAGCTTGAACGGAATCTGGCGGCAGGCGTCGACGAAGAAGTACTGGTTCTTCGCCCGGCACCGAGCCATCGCGTAGTAAAGATCGGACACGTCGACGGAGTGTTGCAGAAGCCTGTTTCCGGATTCTCCGAAGTCTTCGAGCAGAATGTATTCCGACTCGCGCTTTACGCCGTGTCCGCAGAAATAGAATATGGCAACGTTGTCCTCGTTCTGGTCGCAGTGGTCGTACCACCGATCGAAGGATCGAGTCACGTTCTCCAGGGTCGGAGAGAGGTGCGCGCCCGAACCGGAGGTCAGGATTTCAACGGACCCCAAGGTCGCTTCTGGATGGTTCATTTCCTTGACGACCCAATCGCAGAAGCTACGAGCCGACACCGGCGGGCACGTTAGTTGTGTAAGCCCGAGATTCTCATTTGCTGGGGCGCCACCCCCGCCCGGCAGGTGCGGGTAGTGCCCGACGCCGATGGCGAGGACGTGAATCTGTGGGCGGGCCCGCTCCTCGAGATCTGCGAACATCACGACTGAGGGCCCTTTCCATGGACCCGGGCGGTGAGGCGTCCGTGAAATCCCGGATGGAGAAAGTAGCGGCTGTGCGACTTCAGGATCGATCCAGTTCGGAAGCAGAAATCGTCGACCCCACCGATGACCGGAGCGATACGGAAGGCGAGAAGATCACTGAAGTCGAAGATGTTGATCCACCGGTTGATATTGGCCGGTTTGCTCGCAAGCTGCTCAGACTGCGTCCCCGGCTTTCCAGTGCTGGCACGGAATAGCCCGAGTTCCTCGAAAAATCCGACCTGCGTCCCGGCCGTGACAAGCAGCGGTATGTCTAGGGCTCCCAGCTCTGTTGTCAGAAGGTCGTACACGATGTTGCCGCCCATGCTGTGGGCAACGATCACCAGCGGGTCACCCTCCTCGGCCAGCTTCGAGGCCTCGATGATCGCCTGACTGACCCGGGCTCGGATCTCCCCGCCTGCGTCGCTCTGTTGATGCAGGTAGATTAGGACATCGCCCAGAAAAGTCGACAGTTTCGGCATCAGGGCCTGTCGAGCCTTATCGGAGAGCCGCTTGCCTGTCCTACCTGCCAAATCGGTCTGCAGACGGTAGAGGCCTGCGCGAATCGCCTCCCAGCCGTTAGCTGCCCCGAACTCTTCGAACTCGCCGGGCGTACGCTCCCCTACCTCCGTGGCAAGGCGGTCGACGAGTTGATCCGCAGTTCCGATGTCGGCTAGCCATCTCGGATCCGAGTTGTCCGTCACATACGCGAAAACCTCGACGGCAAGCCGAGCGAGCTCCTCGCAGTCGGGCGAACTCAGAGCCGCAATCTCCCACAGTAGATCGATCGCCTCCGGGAGACTGTTTTGAGCCATACCGACTACCAGCTCTGGGGAACCGTTTGGGGCAATACCTGCGTACTCTGCGACGAGATCCGAGAAGTCCGATTCGTTGCTGCCCAACGACTCAAGACTATCCTGAGGTATCGAACGTCCGATCCAGCCGCGGGTAGCGCCTAGATCACCCCAATATGGATTGAAGATCCGAGGCGGTCGGTCGTCGCTTCTGCGGTGTCCTTTCAGAAGAAACTGCCTGAACAGCGCGTCACGACTCTGTTGAGCGGCGAGATAGTCCGAATCTATTCGGGTAGACACACCATGTACGAATACGAGCGGCAACCTTGCCTCCGCCTTGTCTGCATGTTCTGCGTTAGTCGACCAATGATTTGCACAGTGCACCCGTATGACACTGCTCCTAAGGAAAGTATGCGCCGGGCCCGTTGATCGGGCAGGGAATTCGGCTGGGCATAGAACTTGGTAGCGATCGTCGTCTCGACCGCTGCGGGTTATGTCGCGGCATCCAACACGGCGGCGACCTATTTCGGGCCGTCGAACGAGTCTCGCCGTGGGTCGAATGGATATCGAAGTACAGGACCTCGGGGCTGTTGCGAGGGATCCGTGGCCGCGGCGAACGCGCCGTGCAGGATGGCATCGGTGTGGTCGAGCAGGGCCTGCATGCGGGTGATGGCGTCGTCGAGCAGGTCGGGGATCTCGGCAAGGATGTGGTGGTCGCGTCGCCGGGCGGCCGCACCCCGCTCGTAGTAGTCCTGGCCCAACCCGACATCGTCGCTCTCGGGTTCCGAGATCGGGTCCATCCCAGCATCGCGCGTCGAATCATGTTGTTGTGTTGCATATTTGGGCCAATGCCCGGCAAGGTGACCGGTGACGATGGCCGCGATGGAATCAGCGGAGAGTGCGGGCAGAGTGGGCGGTACTCCGGCGCGTTCGGTGTACGGAGTCGGGGTATATCCGTGTCGGTCCACGGGCAAGAACAATGGTTGGTCCGGATCGACGGTATCGGCGGAAATGCCCGGCAGCGTGCGCGCCCGCAACGCGTTCTCGACCAGCATGTGCCCGTTATAGCGTTGCAGCGCCGGGCGCACCACCAGCCAGGCGCGCAGCGCGGCCGCCGGGCACCGGTACGGATCGCCTGTCGCGGCGACGGTGAGCATCGGCTGGCTTCCGAGGTGAATTGCGTTGTCGCCGTAAGTGATATCGCCGAGGGTGAGGCGGGCGACCTCGGCGTGGGGAAGACCGTGCGCGGCCAGCACAAGCAGCGCGGCATTGCGTCGGCCCGCGAGCCCACCGGGCCAGCCCCACACCGGAATTCGAGGAAGCATCCGATCGACCGCGGCGCGCCGACGTGCTGCGCGCTGAGCGCGCGCCTCATCCAAGGCTTGGCGCAACGACTCCGCGCGCCCGGGCGCGGGTAGTCCGGCGGCGGCGTGCGCGGAGTTGATCGCGGTGACCCGCCCGGCGACCGTCGTACTGCGCCCTGGGTGATCCACCAGATACGACAGCACGGTCCATGGCGCGGCGGGCAACGGGTCCTGGTCGGCGGCCGCGCACCAGATCGCGAACTCGCGCCACGACCGGTGGTAGCGCTGCGCGAGCCCCGATGGTGCTGGGGCGTAACCGAATTCGTCATCCATGTCGGGTGTCACAGTCCGAGATGATCAGCGGCGGTGTGCCCGGCCCACGGTGCGCGCCGGTCGTAGGCGGCGGTGCTGCGGGTGTCGCGGTGACGCAGATGCTTGGCCACGGTGTAGATGTCGACCCCGGCGGCCAGAGCCTGGGTGGCGGTGCCCGCGCGCGCGGAATGCCCCCGCAGCCCCTGCACCACCGCGGGTTCGTATCCGGCCTGGGTGGCGCGGCTTTTGAGGATGTTCGGCACCGACCGGTCCGTTATCGCTATCGGATGCGGCAGCCCGTCCCGGTCGAGTGGCCGGAACAGCGGCACTTCCAGGCGCGGGGAGCGTGGCCATTCCCGGTCACAGATATGCAGGTCGGTGGCGGTGTCGTCGCGGCGGAGGGTGCGTTCGATCGCGAGCTGCCCGGCGCCGGATGGGTCGCGGGTGGCGGCGGCCAGGGCGCGGTCGAACGCGGCCAGCACGCTGGTCCACCGAAGCAGTGCGCACCACGGGCAGGTGCGGGCGTGCTCGCCTCGGCGCACCGCGACGTATTCCATGTCGGTGGGCGACTTCTTGCTGCCTCGGATCCGGACCAGCAGATACTCATCGCGCGGATCTCCCGCGCGGGACACGTCCCCGACCCACAGGTTCGCCAACTCGGTGCGCCGCAACCCCGCCGCGTACTGCACCACCAGCAGCGCGATGTCCCGGCGCGCGGCGACCGTCGCCTTCCAGCCCACCGCGCCGACATCGATGCTGGTCACAATGCGGGTGAGCATGTCCGCCAGCAGCGGGTCGGCCTTCTTCGCCCCGATGCCTGCCGCGGTGCGGCGTTTGCGGATGCCGGTCATGGTCTCGGCGACGATCGCCGAGCGTGCCGGGTTCGGCAGTCCGGCCTGGCCGAAGTGGTATCCGATTGCGGCGGACCAGGATTCGAGGGTGGAGCGAGCGTAGGCCGGAGTGCCGTCGGCGGCGATCGTGTCGTCGGCCTCGGCCAGATACGCCGCGAGGGCTTCCTGGTACAGCGGCATCTGCTCCGGGTGCGTGGGCAGCGGCGGGGCACCCCGGCGCGCGCACCAGTCGCTGTAGCGCCGCCACGCGCTGGCGTACCCGCCGACGGTGTTGGGAGCCTTGGCGTTGGCGCGGCGCTGGTCGATCCGCGCGCGATCCTGCTCCCCCACCAGCGACGAGACAACCACGGCAGGGGTGCCCGCGGGCACGATCTCGACCGCAGTCCTGACGGGCCCGGACCTCGGGATGGTTACGTCACGTGACCGCAATCGACGACGGTCCGCTGCGGTGAGACCGAATACTCCTGTGGGCTCACCTGGACTGGGAGCCTCCCCGGAGGCCGGTGACGTTGTCGTCATGGATCACTCACCGACTTCGAACTCGGAAGGGAGCGCACGGCGTCGACGCTCTCGGTGCATTGGCCTGCTCATCCGAGATCGGTCGAGCGGGCCCGATGTCTCGTGCGCCAGGGGTGTGATCATCACGATGAGCCAGCCTACCGGCCCCGATACCCGAAAGTGGGCCGCAACGCGCCTCTCGGCCGATGAAAAAAGAGGTCATGACGTGGTATTTGAATGTTTGGGTTTCCGATAAGTACGCCTTATCGGAAACCCAAACCAAAGAACACCGAGTGAGCATGGAGGCTCGCTGCAAACCAGGCTGGATCGCTGCCAACAGCAGCCCTTGGACGTCCTTGGATCTCCACCGATCGGCCGGGCGGCGCGGTCGATATCAAACATGCGCTGACCTGCCTTTTGATCGCGCGTGACGCTGGATATCCCCGACGGGATATCGCCCAGCAGGGCCACCCTCCGGGACAGGGTCAGGCCAGCTGACGAGCCTCGCTCACTACCGCACGAACACCTGTGAGGCTCGTGCGGTAGTGAGGGGGCGGAGTGATTTCAGGCGGCGTCGCCGGGACGGTGCGACAGTCGCGCCAGTGCCTCGTCGACAGCCCGAGTCGCGATAGTGCGGGCCTGCTTCAGTGACACCATTTCAGGCTTGTCGCCATACGCGTTCTCCAGGTCCTTCTCTGCAAGCCAACGGAAGTACTGGCTCTTGGTCATGCCGAGTTCCGCCGCGCGTACCCCGACCCGCAAGTCCAGATCTTTAGTCAACTTCATCGACCGCGGTTGCATGCGATCCTCGCTACCTGCGTCCGGAACCGTTACTGAAGCCTCGCCGGGCTGCACGCGCGCCAAGAGCTTGGCCATCTCCTCAGGAGTGACGTCATCTGTGTGGGTGGTGTTGTCAATCATTGCTGGCCTCCCACTGGGCGAGTTCGGCGGTTTCGGTACTTGTCAACGGGCGGACATCGATCACGCAGAAGTCGGGCGGACTGATTCGGCCGGTGACTTGGACGGGCTGTCCATCGTCGGTGCGCATCCACAGTTGATACAACAACCATCCGGTCGCAGGGTCATGAGCAGGTTCCCCACGCCCTGCGCTGACCCGCCAGTCATCGACGCCTCAACTCCCTGGCTTGGTCTGGCGCGAGCTCGACGCCGCCCTGGCTCATCATCTGCGCAGGGTGTAATGCAGGCGGATAGCCGCTGGGTGAGACTACCCGATGATGTAATGAGACTACCATGGCGGCTCGGCGTCCGACATGCCCAAACCCAGCGAGACAGTGCGGACGGCAGGGATGCCTCCAGCCCCGAGTGACGCTCCGAAAAGCGCAGGTCAAACCCTATAAGGCCTCCCGCATTCGCCAGTATCGACTAACGGGCTCGATCGCATAGTCCGATGACCAAACGGGGTGTTGATGACTTAGCGTGCCAATCAGGCCGCATTGCCGCGATATTGATTCTTTGAGAACCTACCCGTTGCTGCAAAACCCCAGGTCACCTGAACTAAGAGCTGTCAGCTATCGAATGGTGGGTGGAGATCGCGCTAGTCCGCATCTGCTCATGGTGGGACCTGTGGTCGAGGATCGCGGGTTCGCAGTGGTGAGTGTGAGCCACTGGGATGTGGTAGCGGGGGTGCCGATACACGTTCAAGCGGGCGGGCGGCAGAGGTTCCTCGGCCTATTTCGACTTCACGTAGGCCCTGTAATCGGGCCCTCGGCGAGGAGTGCGTCTACTTGGATAGTGCGACAACGGCACAGCGCGAGGTTGCGGTTCCTCGACACGTATTCGTATCGCCCGCCGAACCGCATCACGCACGACGGCGAAGATCGGCTCAGAATCAGAGTCTTTCCCAGAGCGGGCACTCCCCCATGCTCATCATCGATCGGACATCGTTGACGGCCAAGGTTCTTTACACGGCCGCCGTCCGCCTCGCGGGCAGAAGAGATGGCAACACGCTCCATGGATCTTCCGAGTGGTTAATCTCGACAGGTGTCGGGTGTGAGCTGTAGTCGCCGCGACCCATCGGGGGGTATGCGGGCGGCACCTCCGATGGTGGCGAGTCTGGTGCCCTACCGCGGTCAAGCCAACCTTCCCGCTACGAGGATCAGCTGCTGAGTCGATCCAGGAAGTTGCCCTCACAGGCTGCAATTGATCATCGCCGCTGTGTGCCTACAGCAAGCGAGGGCAGGCGGCTGCGCTATCGGTTCGAGCACGACGCGCGTGCATGCATCGGCGCAACTCTATTCCTCAATGGAAATCGAAGCCTATGCGGAGAGCGGGGGAGAGTCTCTACATCGGTGGAGAGCCACGAAATCTGATGCAGGCTAAGCGTGGATCTGACTAATCGGTGGCGAGTAGAGAGATTTCATACGCGCGACATAACGGTCTCGGGCACCGATGATCACGGTCAAATTCCTTGACCACTGGATTGAGTTTCGGTCGAAGCGAGGAAATCGTACAGACACAGCGTCGGTGCGTAGTCAGTCGATGGTTCGTCAGGTAGATTCCGAGACGTGAATTTGACTGCGCATCTCGCCGACAAAGAGGCTCGGCGTTGTCACATTTGGTTCCATATGTACCATCAACAATGTGCAACATCTTCGCAGTTCAAACTAGTAAAACCACCTGTTTTTGCATGTATTTTTAAGACTGTTTTAAAGGCTGTCGAATGAACAGTTCAATCCACTGTCTTGAAGGCTGCCACGCTATCAGTCGATTGGGACGTTTACTCGTACCTATACAAGATCGTGTGACAAACTGTTCAGAAGGCTGTCCATTAACTTGTCTTAAGTGTCATCGACAAGAATCTATACACAACTGCATGAGTTACCCTTCTAACCCCTATCTGAATGCTTCTGTTGAAGTGTTTTCAGGTACGTTTTTTGAAAGCCTTCTTAAGGCGGTGTTAGGTGTCTGCTAACACAGGTCTTGGAATGTCCGCTGATAGAACTGTGCAGATGAACTGCAAAACGCGCGCATTGAGACTTATTTCAGATGACGCCTGTCGAACATCCTCGCGGGTTGCGGCGCGCGCCGTGTCAATCGTTCTTGTTAGAAGCGCCATGGCGTTCTCCTCACGGGCTCCGATCATGCGTCTCATTACTGCCAAGCCGGATGCTGTCATCGCTGCTGCTAGTCCGACGAGCAGTCGGCAGCACTACGCAACGCCCTCGCGGGTGCAACGTGGTGTTGTTCCCGTGGGTCTCAGTGGAATCCGCGACAGTCGCATCCCGAGGAGTCTGATCCGACGTCTCCTTGTTGCCCTGCTGCAGTCTTTGACGCTGGGGGACTGGTACACCAGGATCGTGGACGTCACGAAGTGGGGCACCCTGAATGTCACGAGGGCGAGGTGGGACGTTGTCGGGATGTCCCATCGCCGACGTGTCGTGCCGACCTCGACTCGTACTGTCAGTGTGCCCAATACGTGAGTTGCCCGCGTGTCGCTTCCGCATGCGCTGCAAGGGTGCGGTAGTCTGTCTCGCGCAACGCAAGTGGTGACAGGTAACGCGAATGCTGTCTTGCCGCACTGCTTTTCAGCTGCTCACAAGGAGACCGGCGTGACTGCCTTACAAGGGCGCAACCGAAAAGCTATAGACATGTCGTGGATCAAGGACCGCAAGGTCGTCTGCGGCGTCTGCGATAAGGGAGGAGTCGGTAAGACCACCCTCATCTCATCTCTCGGTGCAGCCTTGGCCGCAGCTGGGTTCCGTGTACTCATCATCGATCCCAACAAGCAAGGCAACGTCAGCCAGGACCTCGGCATCCCACAGGCGGTCGACGAGAACACCGGTGCGCCGATCTTCGCCGACGGCATCCCGGTATACGGCGACGGTGGTGCGGGACTGGCTTGGTCGATCGTCAATGGCAAGCCCCTCAACCCGATCGCGGTTCCAGGCCGGGAAAACCTCTACGTGTGCCTGGGTGGTCCAGAGATCACCCGGGTGAAGCGCATGCTTGCCTCGGTCGGTGAGAACGAGGCACCGACACTTCTCGCGATCGCCCTCCGCCCGGTCGTCGACGAGTACGACTATGTGCTGATCGACAGCCCACCTGAAGACGAAGAGATGATGCGAGTCGTCATGGCGGCGTCGCGATGGGTGATCTGCCCGACCAAGACCGACGGCAGCTCAATCCTCGGCCTCACCACAGTCGCCTCGATCTACAGCGTCATTCGCGAGGACTACAACCCCTACGTCGAACTGCTCGGCTCCTTCATCTTCGGCACATCAATGGCCGACGACGGAAAGCCATTGAAAGAGCGACTCAGCCTCCAGCAAGAGATCATGGGCGGCCAGGGTGTCGCGTGCCCGCACGGAGTTCCGTTCGTTGAGCGAGTGGCAATCTCCATCCGGGACTACGGACTTCCCCCCACAGAGCTCGAGCAGAAAGCGCTGACAGAACGCTGGCCTGCCGCCGAGATCAACTCGATTACACGAGTCACCCGCGCATGGCTCAAAGTCATCAACTACTTCCGGTACGAACTCGAATGCCGAGTGGTTGGTCACGCGCCGGGAGCTGTCGACCACATCGAACTTGAGGTCGACGAGCACGACAACGTCGTGGCGATCACGCCGATCTACGCAGCCCACCTGGTCTCGTCCGAGGAGGCTGAGTCCGCATAATGGCCAAACCACCACCTCCCAAACAGCCTCTCGCCAAAAACGCCTTCAGCGGGCGCACACCTGGAGCCGACGCCATGCGTACCGCCGCAGTCGCGCCTCCAGCAGCTGTACCTCCACCCCCACCAAGATCAGCCCCATTGCACAGCGTTCCCACGCCGACGTCCAACGAAGCCATCGAGTCTCAGCCGCCAGCGGAATTCAGCATTCCCGCCGACCGCGGGGAAGTGCCTCTGCGCCCGCCGATCTCGAACCCCGACTGGGGGCGCGCCCCGCAATCGACTGTTATCGACGGCAGCGACGATACCGAGAATGTGTTCTCTGCCGGAGACCCGGCAGAGCAGGTTCGTCTGCTGATCGACGAGGCAGTTCAGGTCACCCGGGAAAAGGACCGCAAGGCAATTCCTGAGATCGTCAACCGAATCGCTTCGATCTCCAAGCGCGACGACGAAGTACTTGCGGCGCTACTCGAAGCAGTCCTTGAAGTACCCTCCACCGGCAAGGACCAGCTGCCACTGGAAATCTCCCCGAGTGCCCACCAGAAGCTCAAGGCAGCCGCGAACCGCTACAGCCGACCCGGCGCCCCCTCGACTATGACCACCCTCGTCCTGGAAGCGATCGGAGCGACCCACGAGAGCGGCAAGTTGGGCGAATTCGTCGATGCGCACAAGGCCGGCGAACGCCACAAGGTACCGCTCTTCGGCAATGTCAAGGTCGGCAAGGCACCGCGTGGTGAAGCAAAGCGGATGCAGTTTCAGCCACCGAACACAGCGACGATCATGATCGACATCCTCGCAGCCTGGTACCGCGTTGACTTTGTTGTCCTTGCACGACTCGCGCTTGATGCTCATTTCAACAAGAGAGGCAGGAAGATCGCCGAGACCGCGGCAGATCCGGTCTAGGCCGGGGTACTCACAAACGGCCCGCTGCGTTTCCACTGGTGAGGCGCGCTGGCCGTTAAGCCTCACTGTGTGACAGTCGAATTCACGTTCCGTACAGCATATACGTGGGCACGCGCATCTTCGGTCCTCCGAAACAGCCGGAAGCAGGGAGTCTCGGGGAGCTACAACCAAATGCCCGGCAACCACGCCGACGTGGCTTGCTGTTGTTGGCGCAGGTGCCCCACCACATAGACCTGCCACCGATAGCTCGACTCCGTACCCACGCTGCCCGGCAGCGGAAGCTTGCCCTCACCCCGCTGGGCACTGAGTATTGGACTCTCAGCCAATGATTCGATTACGTCCGTAGGAGTTCGTATGCGATGCGTGCTCGGGCGTTTGGAAAGTGAATGCGAAACGCCACTTTGAGCTGAAGGTATGCAGGTCAAGAAGTGTGCTCCCCGCACGCGCGGGGATGAGCCCGTCCTGGCCCCGCCGATCACCGCGACCGCGGCGGTGCTCCCCGCACGCGCGGGGATGAGCCCGCACCGCTGCATTGGTGCCCGAAGTGGTGGGTGTGCTCCCCGCACGCGCGGGGATGAGCCCGTATTCGGCCCAATTCCCCAGGCGCGCAAGGAGTGCTCCCCGCACGCGCGGGGATGAGCCAGACATAGCGATCATCACCGGCGAACACGAATGGTGCTCCCCGCACGCGCGGGGATGAGCCCCTCATGAGCCGATGTATTGGGCCGGGTTCGGTGTGCTCCCCGCACGCGCGGGGATGAGCCCGTCACAGCGAGCGCCCGTTCGTGCTTCCGTACGTGCTCCCCGCACGCGCGGGGATGAGCCGCCCTCCATACGCGACAGCCCCCGGCGGGCCGAAACGTGCTCCCCGCACGCGCGGGGATGAGCCCACCGAGAACACCAGCGGGAGCGCGTACTGACTGTGCTCCCCGCACGCGCGGGGATGAGCCCCTCACCGATCTCGCGCACGTACTGCTCGCTGGGTGCTCCCCGCACGCGCAGGGATGAGCCCTACAAGACCGACGCGAAGATCAAGGATCCTGAGTGCTCCCCGCACGCGCGGGGATGAGCCCAGCCACGGGTGCACCGAGAGGGGGCTACCGGTGTGCTCCCCGCACGCGCGGGGATGAGCCCGAACGCCTGGGCCGTACCCGCTGGATTCCCGAGTGCTCCCCGCACGCGCGGGGATGTGCCCGGATCGGCCTCGACCAGGTGCACGGCTATCTGGTGCTCCCCGCACGCGCGGGGATGAGCCCATGGCCCGATCGATGGTGTCGCCGTGGTGGACGTGCTCCCCGCGCGCGGGGATGAGCCCGCGGAACATCGGCCTTTTGCGGGCCGCGCCTCGTGCTCCCCGTACGCACGGCGATGAGCTGAGCCCTGCACCAGGGGAGAGGGGGCCATTTTGACCACGTGCTGCCCGCACGCGCGGGAATGAGTGTCGCGTCCGGTTGAGTACTGATTCTGGCCCATGTTTCGTGAGCGGCGCGTCGTGTCGTTCAGTTGCTCAACAGGATTCGCTTGCATAGCAGATCCGGTTTCGCGCGACCGAACATCTGCCGCTTGAGCATCTTGATGCGGTTGACGTGCCCCTCGACAGTTCCGCTGCTCCAGGGCAAAGTGAGTCCGGCGGTGACCGCGTCCTGGTCACCTCGTAGGCCGCGAACGAAGGGGTGCAGAGCGGGCTGATCGTCGGAATCGACTGCGGCCATCCATCTTTCGAGCTCCCGGCCGCGAAGCTCACGCATGATTGTGGCGAAGTCGCGAACGTGGCCTGCCCGGGAGGTGAGTTCGGGAATTGCCGCAAGAATCGAGTCGAGACTGCGTTGGTCATCGGTGTCGATGCGAGCGGGATCGGTCATAATCCAAGCGGTGACTCGGCGGACTGCGGGTGGATTGGTGCGGGCGCCGGGATGTGAGCGGTTGAACGGAGCGCCCGCAGATATGTTCCGGACGAGGTTCTGCTGACCTCGGTAGCCGCGGGCGGTGATCTCATCGAATAACTGGGCGGCGTTGGTGCAGCCCTGAGCAGGCTGCGACCCGTGAGTCGTGGGCCCGGTGTGCGAACCGGGTGCCCACTTAGGCGGCGGGTGGGTGTGCGACGGTGTGCAGGACGCGCAGGACATCGGCGAGGTCGACGACCAGGCCGGGGTTCTCGGCGGCGAGACCCATTTCGATGTACTGGCGGATCAGTTCCGAGGCCGTGATGCCTTTGCGCTCGGCGGTGGCCTTGATCGCGTCGTCGGTCGCGAGCGACCATTTCACCGATCGCTTGACCATGGGTTCGGCGGGAGCATCGCCTGGTCCGGGGAAGTTCTCAGCCGGTAGGGTGTTGGCCGGGTCGAAAGTGAGTGCGTCGATACGGGTTTCGTTGTCGGTGCTCATTGGTTGTTCTCCCATTCGGTGAAGATTCCGAGTTCGTAGGCGCGCATGTCGTAGACGCTGCGGATCAGGTAGTCGACGATGGCGGTGTCTTCGTCTTCGTCGTCGTCATCAGGTCGTAGGGCGATGATTACCGGCCGTCCGGCGCTGGTGCGGCCCCAGAGCAGCAGGACCGGTTTTCCGGCGTCGGTGCCGGGCATGATGAGTTTCGCCGCGCTGTAGAGAACGTCGGTCACATCTGCCGGGGTGAGTCCCAGCGCGGCGGCCATGGTCCGCGCCTTCTGTGTCCAGTAGTAGCCCATATTCCCTCCAGGATACCTCGCGTGAGGTACCTATGTGTAGGCGTTTTGCCGCGCAACAGGCGTGACCGGGATCAGCAACCCTGTTGCAGGGGTAGCAGTCGGGCGGGAATGAGCACGGGATCGGTGCCTCGGTAGTCGGGGATTGTTCGGGCTGCGAGATATCGAGCTGGCCGGTTTGTGTGGGGCGGACGGCGCGCTCTGGTACCAGTTGCTGCGGATGCCGTAGCCCCCGTGATGCTCACCGGCGCAGGAACAGACGCATTCCCACACCGAGGTGGCTTTCGCGTCACGGTATTTGGTGTCGCATCGGTCCACCTCGATCAGGATTTCAGGCGAATCTTGACCACTCCGTAGGAGTCCGCGAGGACCCCGGCCAGCAGAATCAGATGGGTGGGGCTCAGTTACCAGACCTGCACATAGCGGTGCTGTGCTCGCGCGAGCCCAGCACGCGTCGTCGCCAGCGCTGGGCCCGATACCCCTCGTCGGGGAGGTAGAGGAACAGCGCGACTTTGCGCTTGGTTCCGGGCGTCATGGACTCGGGCACGATCGCGCGTTCTATTCAGGCGCGAGCCGACATCTGGTTTCCCCCTTCGGGTTCCGGCACCGCAAAAGGCAGGTCGGCCGACTCATTGCCTCGTTCAGTCGGTTCGTGACTCTGTCGAGCGGCTTCCATCAGGGATTGGCGTGCCAGGTGTGTATCAGCCAGACAAGCTGGAGTATCTCGATCTCGGTCAACTGTTCGAGATGACGGATGCCAGCTGCTTATTCCCGGCTGCGGGTCTCGACAGAAAACTTGGCCGCAAACAGCATGTTAGGGTGCGCTGGAGGTTTGTACCGCGGATTATTCCAGGGGGTTGAGCGGTGGCTGACATTCTTGCTGTCGACCTACAAACGCTACGTGGGCTGGCGACCGAACTCGGTGGCCAAGCCGAGGACATCGGCAAACTCAAGGTCACCACGGTAGTGACAATGCCTGGATCCGAGGTCGGGGAGGTATCGACCCAGGTCGGTGACGCGGTGGCGAAGGCATTCGGGTTGGTTCAAGGTCAGATCCAGACGTTGGGTGAGCGTGCGAAGTCCGCGTCGGGAACCTATGAGGATATGGACAAGGCCAACGCTGACCAGCTTGACAAGTATTCGCGCGGTGAAGGTATGCGTTGACCACGATCAGTCACGTCCGTGGGTGCAACCCGCAGTCGATGCTCGATTTCGCGACCGACCTGGTGAAGCAGAACGATACCTTCGTGGCGAAGGTCGACGCGATGGAGGCGTCGGTCGACAAGGCCATGAACAGCTGGAAGGGTGACGCCGCTGCGGCTGCGTCGGAACGGGCGATGGCCCACAAGCTGCACAGCAATCACCTTGCGACCACGATCGTCGGGATCGCTGATCACTACAACAGCTACGGCGTTACGCTGGGTGATACGCGCACCGCGTTGCTGCGGATTCTCGATGTCGAGATGACTGGTTCGGGCATGACCGTTGACGATGACGGCACGGTGCACGCGCCGACGGTGCCGTCGGGGGCCGACGGGTCGAACTCGGCGACGACAGCGCTGACTCAGCAGATGCTCGACGGTCAGGCATCCGGATACGAGAGCCGGATCAAAGCGCTGTTGACGCAGTTCGGCGATGGGGAAACCGCGGCGGCCACCGCCATCTCGACCGATCTGCAAACCTTGAGCGGCTATGAGAGCAAGCCTGATGGTGAACCGGTCCGTTCGGAAGTGCAATCGATCCTGGACGGTAAGTCGTCGTTGCCGACCGATCCGAAGAAGCTGCATGAGTTCTGGGAGACGCTGACACCGGCGGAGAAGGACGCGCTGTACGCAAAGGACCAGTACATCGGAAACCGTGACGGGTTGCCCTCGGTCGATCGTGACCACTACAACCGGGAAAAACTCGACGACGAGTTGACCCGCGCACAGAACGGAGACCCAGCGGTCAAGGACAAGCTGGCCGATCTGCAGGCGATTCAGAAGACGTTGAAGGACAACCCGGATGCGATGCTGATGTTGATGGACACCCAGACAGGCAAGATGGCCCACGCTGCGATCTCAACGGGTAATCCCGACACCGCGGCCAACGTGTCGGTGTCGAGCCCCGGGCTCAACGGCAATGTCCACGACTCGCTCGGCAGCATGGTCACCGAGGGCTACAACGTGAAGACCTTGGCCGAGAACAGGCTCGACAAGCTCGATCCCACCGATCCCAAGAAGGGACAGAAGGTCGTGCAGATCGCGTGGATCGGATCGGATCTGCCGCAGGGCGAGATCACCGACCCCGGCAGTTGGGGCGGCCTGTCGCACGTGGCTGGCGACGGTCTGGCCAAGGAAGGCGCACCGAAGCTGGCCTCGTTCTACGACGGCGTGCGCGCCTCCCACGACGACAGCACAGTGCATCTGACCGCGATCGGACATTCCTACGGTTCGGTGATGACCGGGCTCGCGCTGCAGGAATCCGGCCACCAGGGTGTCGACGATCTCGTCGTGTTCGGTTCGCCCGGACTCGATCTGCCCTACAAGCATTCGTACTGGCCCGCCAGCGGTGACGCGCAAGTATCACGGCTGGAGGTGCCCGACGGTCACCGCTATGAGATGACCGGCGGCGACGATCTCGTCGCGAAAACCCCTCGGTACGGCCCCAATCCACAAGCGCTGCCCGGATTCACTCATCTGGAAACCGCCGCGCACACCACCTTGGACGGAGTCAACCGTGACGGGGCCTCTCAACACGCGGACTACCCTCGCACCGGCGGCAACGGCCAACTCCGCACCTCCGGCTGGAATACCGCGATGGTGGTCGCCGGTCTCCCCGATCAGGTGGTGAAGAAGCCATGACCCTGAGCATCTCTCGGATGGGTATCGCCGCGGCGCTCACGGCCGCGGTGGTCGCGATGACGACAGGATGTAATTCCGTGGACGACAACCCGTACAAGAAGACCGGCGATACCGAAACAGCGCAAGCTGCAAAGGAACTCCAGTCCCGGCCCACCCTCGAAGACACCCAGGCTCGCGTGACTCGCGCGGTGGAAGATCTTGCCGCCTATGCCAGTTCGCTGGTCCCGGGGATGACATGGACGTGGACGCGTACCGAGCGGCAGCCGCGGGCGTGTGATGCCCCCTACGATCAGACCGCCGGCAAAAAGCTCGACCTGCCCAACTACATCACCCAGGGCGGCGACCCCACTCATGGTGGCATCCCCGACGCGGTGTGGCCGCAGGTGCGGGACAAGGCTCGCCAGCTCGCCGCCGATCTCGGTGCCACCCACAGTGATCCGCTACCGACTACCGAGAAGCCCGGTGATCGCGACGCCCGTTTCTACGGCGACAACGGCACCGTGCTGTGGCTGAGCACCCGAGGTATCAGCAGCGAAACCGGGTGCCGGTTGCCCGCGACCGGCACCATATCCACCAGCTCTGTCCCACCGGCCACCGAACAACCGAAATGACATCGGCCCCTGGTCAGCATGTCGTCAATCCGACCGACCCTGCGGTGAATAGCCTTGAAACACAATAATTCCGACTCTCTGGGTGGGAAGGTGCAGCGCGCTCAGCACGCTCTCGAACAGATACGAGGAGTGGGTGTCGTCAACGGAATCCGTGTGATCGTCGATGCCGAAGATCGCCTGCTGTCGGTGACGGTCGACGAGGAAGCTGTCATCATGGCCGCCTATCGGGCCGCGGTGGAAGACAAGCGCCCCAAGGTCGACGAGGCGTTGCGGGAGTTGCGGGCCGATTCGACCTTCGAGGCCGTATCGACCTACACGAACGCGAACTCCGCCAGTGTGGAAGCTCGACGCCTCGAACAGCAGCGCCAACTCGACGAGGAAGACGACTACGGCCGCGGATCGATCAAAGACACATCCACATGGTGAACCCAGGGCGACTGGGCCTGCGCCGGCTGGGCGCTGCCCTCACCCACGCTGCCCGGCAGCGGAAGCTTGCCCTCACCCCGCTGGGCACTGAGTATTGGACTCTCAGCCAATGATTCAATTACGTCCGTAGGAGTTCGTATGCGATGTGCGCTCGGGCGTTCGAAAAGTGAATGCGAAACGCCACTTTGAGCTGAAGGTATGCAGGTCAAGAAGTGTGCTCCCCGCACGCGCGGGGATGAGCCCACCGCGCTGAAGACGCACCGAGTACCCGCTCAGTGCTCCCCGCACGCGCGGGGATGAGCCCAGCATCCCGAACCCGATGGTGAGAGCCAGGTCGTGCTCCCCGCACGCGCGGGGATGAGCCCAACTTCAGATGAATGATTCACCAGCGGCCCGGGTGCTCCCCGCACGCGCGGGGATGAGCCCTGCAGGCGATGGCGCGCCACGGCATCGACCCCGTGCTCCCCGCACGCGCGGGGATGAGCCAACAAGGGATACGCGGTGGGACCGAGCGGAAGTGTGCTCCCCGCACGCGCGGGGATGAGCCCGCCGCGATCCTGAGACGTGGTTGCGATGACCCGTGCTCCCCGCACGCGCGGGGATGAGCCCGGTCGCGCCCGTCGGCCCAGACCGTGACGCGGGTGCTCCCCGCACGCGCGGGATGAGCCTCCCGCAGGGCAGCTCGGGACTGGTGCTACCGGTGCTCCCCGCACGCGCGGGAATGAGCCCTCGCGTCGGGTGTTTCCTGGTCACCGGCTCCGGTGCTCCCCGCACGCGCGGGGATGAGCCTGTGCCCAGCTACATCCAAGTCGGACTGCTCGAGTGCTCCCCGCACGCGCGGGGATGAGCCCTGGCGCATCGAATTCGGCATCGTCATCGATGGGTGCTCCCCGCACGCGCGGGGATGAGCCCGAGTACAAGACTTCCGCCGAAGGCTTGGCGAAGTGCTCCCCGTACGCGCGGGCATCAGTTCCCGATAGGACTCGGTCGACAAGGTGCCCGCCTCGTTTGACAGCGGTCATTCCTTCACGGTGGCCGAGTGATATAGGGCTGAATGGCGGCGTGATGTGTCGGTGCCGTGGTGTCTCATTGATGCTGGCGCTTGGTGTCGGTTTGGAGGGGAATTGTCGTCTATTGCAACGCTTTCGAATGCGACGTTGTCTGCGTGGGCCAAGAGTGACAGTGAGGGCGGTAGCTTGTCCTTGGTCAGGCATTTGGCTGATTCAGCGGCGGTGGCAGGGTTGGTCTGGGATCGGTGGCTTCCTGCTCGGACCAAGGATCTGATATCGGCTGGGTTGCCCGATGGGTTAGAGGACGGACGGGTTCTGCTGCGATGGTTGGCGGGGGTGCACGATGTCGGCAAGTTGTCACCGGCGTTTGCATGCCAGGTACCAGTGTTGGCTGACCGAATGCACTTGTACGGCTTGGAGATTCGGTCGATTCCCGCGAACCGGCGGGATCTGCCGCATGGGTTGGCCGGGCAAGTGGCACTTGAAGCATTTCTTGTGAACCACGGGTGGTCGCCCAAGGTCGCCCAGTCGTACTCGATCGTCATTGGAGGCCATCACGGTCGTCCACCGTCCAGCCTGGAGTCCAGGGCGGCACCGAGTCTGCATGCGCTATTGGGTGTCGGGGCGTGGGAACGCAGCCGTGAGGAGTTACTGCTTCACATCACCGAATCGGTGGGCGCGTTGGGTCGTCTGCCGGACTGGCGAAAGGTTCGGTTGCCGTTGCGGGCCCAGGTGTTGTTGACCGCGGCGGTGATTGTGTCGGATTGGATCGCGAGCAATCAGGACCTGTTCCCGTTGGACAGTAGCCGTGTCTCGGATTCCTTTGCGGCCCAAGCGTGGTCGCAGTTGGGGTTGCCGGATCCGTGGCGTCCGTCGGCGACCGTGGGCGGGGTGGAGTTGTTCGAGTCCCGGTTCGATTTGCCTGCCGGTGCACGGATTCGTCCCCTGCAACAGGAATGTTTGCGGCTGGCCGAGCAGATGCCGGAACCCGGTTTGATGATTGTCGAGGCTCCGATGGGGGAGGGCAAAACAGAAGCCGCGTTACTGGCCGCGGAGGTGTTGGCGGGGCGTTTCGGGCTCGGTGGGGTGTTTGTGGCGTTGCCGACGATGGCGACCTCGAACGCGATGTTCGAGCGTGTGCACGAGTGGGTGGATCGACTGCCCGGCGCGGCGGGGAGCATGTTCCTCGCCCACGGTAAGGCCGCGCTGAATGCCACGTTCAACGAGTTGCGGCACAAGGGGTTTGCCTCGATCGGTGTCGATTGCGCGGACAGTGGCGTGGTCGCGCATTCGTGGTTCGTGGGGAAGAAGGGGCCGTTGGCGAACATCGTGGTCGGCACGATCGATCAGGTATTGCGAGGTGCGCTCAAGTCCCGTCATGTGATGCTTCGTCACCTGGGGTTGGCGAACAAAGTGGTGGTGATCGACGAAGTCCATGCCGCCGATGCCTACATGTCGACCTATCTGACGCGGTGTCTGGAATGGTTGGGTGCCTATGGTGTGCCGGTGGTGCTGATGTCGGCGACTTTGCCTCCGGCGCAACGAGGTTCGCTGCTCGATGCGTATCAACGAGGTGCCCGCGATGGAGCAGTGGTCGATGTGATCGATCCACCACGCGGCTATCCAAGTGTGACAGTGTGGCCGACCACGGCGGCGCCGGGCAGCGTGGCGGCCTCGGGTCGAGAACTGGATGTGCGGGCGGAGTTGCTGAAGGACGATCTCGAGGTTGTGATTGCCACCCTCGTGGAGGCGCTGTCGCAGGGTGGGGTCGCTGGGGTGGTGTGCAATACGGTGACGCGCGCCCAGCAGGTGTTCTCCGCACTGCTCAACCATGATGCCTTCCCGAACGAGGAACTGTTGCTGGTGCATTCGCGTTTCGTGTCCACTCATCGTGCGGGTTTGGAGGATCGGCTGCGCGCATTGTTGGGTCCGCCGACCAAAGCTGACCGACCCAAGCGGTGTGTCTTGGTGGGAACGCAGGTGATCGAGCAATCCCTCGACATCGATCTCGATATCCTCATCACCGATCTCGCGCCGATCGATCTGCTGCTCCAGCGAATCGGACGCCTGCACAGGCACGCCCGGAAGAAGCGACCCGCCCTGGTCGCTGAGCCTCGATGCCTGATTCGAGGAGTCATCGATGTCGGCGCGGTGGTACCGGCGCCGGTGAAGGGTTCGACCGCGGTGTACGGGGCGGCGCGACTGCTCAGGGCCGCAGCGGTACTCACCCGGCACGGCGATGGCGTGATCCATATCCCGTCCGATGTCCCGAACTTGGTCGCCGCCGCCTATTCCGACTCGTTCCTCGCTCCGCCGGGCTGGGAGCAGGCGGTAGCCGAGGCCGACCTATCGTGGGATGCGTTTGTGGCAAAGCAGCAACACTGTGCCCAGGACTACCTGCTCGGAAGACCGTATGGCGAACGCACGAACTTGCGGGGCTGGTTGATCGCCGAAGCCAGCAATGACATCGAGGGTGTCGGGGGTCAAGCCCAGGTTCGTGACGCCGAGGACAGCATCGAGGCGATCGTCGTGCAGCGTCGCCGGGACGGGGTTTACGTGCTGGATGTGGTGCCTGACCATGGTGGCCAGTTGATCCCGACCGAGGGCCCACCGTCCTCGGCGATGGCTAAAGCGTTGGCCGCCTGCACGATCCGTCTGCCCCCATCGCTGACGAAATACGGGCGAATGAGCACCACGATCACCACACTCGAAAACACCTACTACCCCGGCTGGCAGCAGTCGCCGTGGTTGGCCGGTGAACTCGTACTCGAACTCGACGAGTCCGGGTGCACGGAACTGAGCGGCTACCGCCTCCGATACGACGACCGCCTCGGACTGACGATCGAGCCCGTACGGCCGTAATCACCTATCTGGATCCCGGTATCCCCGCACACCCTCGTGTCGACACGCCGGGGACGTTGCGTTGTCAGCATTCATCGAGCGATCCCGCCGCGGCCATGTCGTGGCGGGAACGAGTGCGGACGTGCGAGTCCGGAAATCGCCGAGATGCGGCACCGAACGTCCCGCGAAAGCGCAGAACCGTCATCGGGCCGGCTTGGGTAAGCAACCCGGCAGCTAAACATACTGCCCGAGATGCTTCTGGCTCATACATCTCAAATATTCCATTCTGTGTCGGCACCGCATTGGGCTTCGGAACTCGACGACGATGGGCACATGAGTTCTGTTGTGTACGAACCTTTCCCGGCAGATCCGGGATGACCCCAGTTGAGATGTGTGTCCTGACATCACGTATCAGCTGATCCCCGCACGGGCGGGGGAGGGGTCGAGGTGCGGCCGGGCAACCCGTTGGGGCAGAAGGCTATTGGTAGCACGACGTCTTTGTCGGTGCCTGCTCGTATGCTCCGTCGGCAGGGGACTCACAATCGCACTCAGGGGATGAACCTTTGCAAGAAAGAGCTATTCGTGCCGCGCGGTCGCGCACAGCAGGTACTGAACGAGGCTGGTTCGTCGGCAGTCCGGGTCCGTGGGGCTGGGACCGGTGAGCGACCCGGAGTTCAGCCTGATTCGTGATCGGTGGATCGAGGCCTTGGACCTCGAAGGCAGAACTCGCCAGGAGTCATTGCGCACCGTATTCGCCAACTCCCACGAATTATCTTCTCTGGCAGGGGAATTGCCGACTCAGGCATTCGCGATTCTGCGGCTCCTGCTGGCGGTGATGCGTCGCGCCATCGCAGGTCGCGCCGGTCCAGCCGCGCGGGTGTGGCAAGAGCTGTGGGACAGCGGCACGCTACCCACAGACGAGATCGACGCGTACTTGAACGACCATGCGGATCGGTTCGATCTGTTCGATTCCCAATCCCCGTTCTTTCAGGTCGCCGACCTACAGGCGGTCAACGGCAAGGTCAGTTCGTTGGAGCGGGTAATCGCTGATGTGCCGAACGGGGAGAAGTACTTCACCACCCGCGCGGGTGCGGGGATCGATCTGTTGGAGTTCGCCGAAGCGGCGCGATGGCTCGTGCACGCACACGCCTTCGACCCCTCGGGCATCAAAACCGGCGCGGTCGGTGACCGTCGAGTCAAAGCAGGTAAGGGATATCCCATCGGGCTCGGGTGGACGGGAAATCTGGGCGGAGTCTTCCTCGAAGGGGCCACCTTGCGCGAAACGCTGCTGTTGAACCTCGTCCTACTCGATCCCAATAGCGAACGTTTCGCCACGGACGATCTACCAGCCTGGGAGCGGGCACCCGATCGCGCGCAGGTCGACCCCAGTCGCGTCCCGGTCGGTCCGGCGGATCTGTGTACGTGGCAGAGTCGCCGAATAAAGTTGGTGCACAACGGTTCTCATGTCACCGGCGTGGTGCTGTGCAACGGGGACGCTCTGGAACCGTTCAACCGGCACCGGCTCGAACCGATGACCGCCTGGCGGTTGAGCACGACCCAAACCAAGAAAGCCGGACACACCCGGCACTATCCGCTCTCCCACAACCCGCGCAAAGCGTTATGGCGTGGGCTGGCCGCGCTGATCGAGCAGGTCGCGGTCACCTCACGCATCGACGAGCGGGCCATCGCGCCCGGGGTGTTGGAATGGGTGTCCTATCTTCTCGACGAGGACGCGCTCGACCCCGCCCATCCGATACACCTGCACGCGGTGGGCATGGAATACGTCAACAACCAGTCCGTCGTGGGCGATGTCGTCGATGACACCATCGGCTTTCGCGCCGCGCTGCTGGCCTCGGACCCCGCCATACGCTATGCGGCGATCGGGGCGGCACAAACAGCGCACGCAGCAGTCTCCGCGCTGGGCTCGCTGGCGAGCAATCTCGCGGTCGCGACGGGTGGGGAAGGAGACGGCGCGCGTGAACGTGCCAGTGAGCGTGGCTATTTCGCGCTTGATCTTCCTTATCGGCGATGGCTTGTCGATCTGAGCCCTGACACGGAATTGGTCGTCTGTGGTGAGCGATGGCAGTGCGTGGTGCGTGAGGTGATCGAGTCGATCGGCGACGGGCTCGTCGCATCGGCGGGCGCACCGGCATGGGTCGGCCGTGAGAGCAACGGCACCTATATCGACGCCAGCCGTGCCCAGATCTGGTTCCGGGCACGCCTGCGGGAACTGCTCCCCGCCGCGTACACCGAGTCTGTCGACAAGAAGGAGATCCCCGCGTGAGCACCGGCATCGCCGAAGGCAAGCCATCGAGCTATCGCGATCGCGACCTGGCGCTGAAAGAGTTTGTGACACAGCGAGTCTCCACGATCCAAGCTCAGTACAGCATGGACATCTCCACCGCGGTAGCGACGTTGGCGAGACTGCGGCGCGGTGTCGGCCGGCCCGCGGGGAGCCTGCCCGAGCTGTATGAGCCCACCCTTGGCGGGCTCCCGGACATCCTCACCGATCCGAGCGTGCTCACCGCCGTCGAACGTGAGGGCGCGGCCACGTCGTGGGAGCAGGCCGCCCATGACGCGATCACCTTGTACGCGTGGCATCAGCAATCCAAACGCGATCGGATGCACCGGCACGGCGCGGGTTTCGGGGCCGCGATGCGCCTCCTCGGTGACCGCACCTCGCCCGAAGCGGTACGCCGCCGCTTCCACGCGGTCGGTACCGCCGGGAACCACGATGCCCGGTTGATCCTGCTGCGCGGGTTGATCAGCCAACTACGGGCTCATGCGATCGCGCTGGACTACGGCGTCTTCGCTCATGAGCTGCGGCGTTTGAACGACCGCACCTACGCCCACGAGGTGCTGCTGACATGGGGCCGGGACTACCACCGCTCCCTGGACACCGATTCCAATTCCAATCACATCCACACGGACACAACGAAAGGCCCCCACCAGTGACGCGAGCGACGCGACTGTTCGTCGATGTGCACATCCTACAGACAGTGCCCCCGAGCAATATCAACCGCGACGACACCGGCAGCCCGAAAACCGCCATCTACGGCGGCGTCACCCGAGCCCGAGTCTCGAGCCAAGCGTGGAAACGCGCCACCCGCACCATGTTCGGGGAACTCCTCGATCCCGCAACACTCGGCGTACGCACCAAACACGTGGTCGAACTCATCGCCCACCACATCACCGCGCTCTCACCAGAGTTCCCGACACCCGAGGCCGCCGCGCTCGAGGTCGTCACGGCCGCCGGGATCAAGGTCGAAAAGCCACAGCGGCGGACCAAGGCCGGATCCGACCGCGCCGCGACCGCAACCACCTCACACGCGAAGGATGAAACCGTCGATGCATCGCCGACCGACGGCGAAGACAATGGAACTGCCGCACCAGAGGATGCCGCGAGCGGAAAAACCGATGCGATCGAACGGTCCAAATACCTTTTATTCCTGAGTGCTTCGCAGATCGACCGCCTCGCACGGCTGGCCGTCCACGCGCACCAAGACGACGCCGGGATTGACAAGGGTGCTGCGCGTGCTGCCGCGCAAGGGGACAATAGTGTCGATGTCGCGTTGTTCGGGCGTATGGTCGCCGACGCCAACGACCTGAGTATCGATGCCGCCGCGCAGGTGGCGCACGCGATCAGCGTGCACGCGGTCAACAACGAGTTCGACTACTTCACCGCGGTCGATGACCGCGCACCCCAGGACAACGTCGGCGCGGGCATGTTGGGATTCATCGAATTCAACTCCTCCACCCTGTACCGGTACGCCACGGTGAACGTACCGATGCTCGCGCAGAATCTCGGGAACGCCGCGGCGACCGAGAAAGCGGTGCAGGCGTTCTTGACCGCGTTCGTCAAAAGCATGCCGACCGGCAAGCAGAACACGTTCGCGCACCGCACGCTGCCCGAGACAGTGGTGTTCAGTGTCCGCACCGATCAGCCGGTCAATCTCGTGGGCGCGTTCGAAGAGCCCATCAACGCCGCCGGCATCGCCCGCGCGACCCTGGCCACCAAAGCCCTTGTCTCACGGCTGCAATCGGTCGAACACACCTACGGTGACGGGTCCACCCGCACCTTCGTTGTTGCCACCGGAGACACCGCGGACGAACTCGAGAGCCTGGGCACGCCGCTCTCGCTCAAGGCCGCAGTCGACGCCGTCGTGGAACAGATCCAGCACACCCTCGGCGGGAACGAGTGACAGTACTGTTGCTGCGGTTGGCCGCGCCACTGCAATCGTGGGGAGTGGCAAGCAGATTCGCCCGCCGCAGCACTCAGCACTTCCCGTCCAAGAGCGGCGTGCTGGGGCTGATTAGTGCCGCGCGAGGCCAGCGCCGCACCGACCCCATCGAGGACGCGCTGCTGGGACTGGCATTCGGGGTCCGGATCGATCAGCCCGGCGCACTGGTGCGAGACTTCCACACCGCGACCAGCCGCGACGGGCGCACCCGCTACCCGCTCTCGGAACGCTTCTACCTCTCCGACGCGATCTTCGTCGCCGCGATCGAAGGCGACCACGCGCTACTTGAAGGCATACAGTCACAGCTACTACGCCCGGTGTTCCCGCTCTACCTCGGCCGACGCTCCTGCCCGGTCACCGAACCCCTCGTCCTGGGCGACGTACGGGAGGGCACGATGCCCGACGTGTTGCAGGACACCAGCAATTGGCAAGCAGCACAACATCATCGGCGCAAGCAACCGACCGTGCTGCACTTACCGATCTTCCGCGATACCACGACCGCCGATACCCCGAACACGTTCACCGAACGCGTGCGTGATCTGCCGGTCAGTTTCGACCCCGAACGCCGCGAATACGGGTGGCGCACCATCATCACCGAACACGCCCCGGTACGAAACCCACAGGGGCATAACCGCACTCATGATCCAATGTCCGCCTTCGGGGGTTCCTGATGTATCTCTCACGCATCCCGCTCAACCCCGCACGCCGCGGCACCCGAGGATTCCTGTCCTCTCCCCAGGTCGTTCACGCCGCGGTGATGGCGTCCTTCCCGCCCGGCACACTCGAACACGCCACCGATACGGGCCGGGTGCTGTGGCGAATCGATCAGCACGACAAGAACATCCACCTCTACGTGGTGAGTCCGATCGAATCCGACTTCACCCACATCATCGAACAAGCGGGGTGGCCGACCACCGGAGCATGGGCCACCCGTAAATACGCACAACTACTCGATACCTTGACCGTCGGCCAACGCTGGCACTTCCGACTCACCGCGAACCCCGTCCACCACACCAAGACCAGCCCGAACCCGACCGCGCACAAGATCCGCGGCCGCGTCACCGCGCTCAAAGCCCCCGAACAACTCGACTGGCTCCACCGCAAAGCCGCCCTGTCCGGATTCGCCCTCGCCGACTGCGGACCCATCGACGCCCGCGAGCCCGACCTACGAATCCTGGACCGCAACAATCTGACCTTCCGCCGCGGCGCCGCAACCGTCACGCTCTCGACCGCGACATTCGAAGGAACACTGATCGTCACCGACACAGCACTTCTCACCACCGCCCTGACCCACGGAATCGGGCGCGCCAAAGGCTACGGATGCGGACTGCTCACCCTGGCACCCCCACAATGACCGACATCCCGGGCGTGCGGCCGGTCCGGATCGGGGAACTGGTCCGCGCGCAGGACCGGCTGACGTTCATCTACCTCGAACGAGCGGTGATACACCGCGACGCCAACGCACTGACCGCCACCGACGAACGCGGAGTCGTCCACATCCCGGCCGCGACCCTGGGCGCACTGATCCTCGGACCAGGAACCCGCATCACCCACCAAGCGATGATGCTGCTCGCCGAAAGCGGCTCCACCGCAGTATGGGTCGGCGAGCACGGCGTACGCTACTACGCGCACGGGCGCTCGCTGGCCCGCAGTTCACGACTGCTCGAAGCGCAAGCGATCGCGTTCGCGAACCAGAACAGCCGCTTGCGGGTAGCACGCGCGATGTACGCGATGCGATTTCCCGGTGACACGATCGACAGTCTCACCATGCAGCAACTCCGCGGCCGCGAAGGCGCGCGAGTACGGGCGCTGTACCGAGAACACGCCGAGCGAACCGGGATCGATTGGAAGAGAAGAAAGTTCGACCCCAACGACTTCGCGAGCGGTGACCTGGTCAACCAGGCACTCTCAGCCGCCACGACATGCCTGTACGGGATCGCGCATGCGGTGATCGTGGCCCTGGGCGCCGCACCAGGGCTCGGGTTCGTGCACACCGGACACGAACGATCATTCGTCTTCGATATCGCCGACCTCTACAAAGCCGAATTCGCCATCCTCATCGCATTCGACATCGCTGCCGCCAACGTTGACGACGTTGGGGCATCCACCCGCCGCGCGGTCCGCGACGCGATCCACGCAGCAGGACTCCTGGGTCACTGCTGCAAAGACCTGCGTGCACTGCTGCTGCCCAACGAGCCGGACGCCGGCGACGATTGGGACACAGATGTCGTGCAGCTGTGGGACCGACAAGGCAACCTCGACTCCGGTGTGTCCTACGCCGATGAGGAAGTGCCGTGGTAGTGCTGGTCCTGAGTGCTTGCCCAGCAGGTTTGCGGGGTCACCTCACCCGCTGGCTCCTGGAAATCAGTCCCGGCGTATTCGTGGGTGTGCTGACCAAACGAGTACGCGATCTGGCCTGGGAACGAGTCGTCGAACTCTCCAAAGACGGGCGCGCCATCATGATCTACTCCACACGCTCCGAACAACGCCTCGCGTTCAAGGTACACCGCCACGAATGGCAACCCATCGACATCGACGGAGTCAGGCTGATGCTCCGACCCCACACAACAGATCCATCCGCGAGCCGACCGCGCTCGGGATGGAGCAAAGCCAGCAGGTACCGCAAGGCAGCACAACAGAGCGCCAAACGCCGCAGCAGCGAGGAAAAGTGAATGAAAAACACTGTCGGCGTGTAAAGACGCACTGGTCAGGAAGTGTGCTCCCCGCACGCGCGGGGATGAGCCCTGCTCCATGCAGGCCGCCCCCGCGTGCATGGAGTGCTCCCCGCACGCGCGGGGATGAGCCCGGCTCCCCGTACGGCGGCGATGATGACTGCTCGTGCTCCCCGCACGCGCGGGGATGAGCCCCGCTGGCTGTACACCCGAGAAGTAGCCCAAGTGTGCTCCCCGCACGCGCGGGGATGAGCCCCATCGCGAGCAGGCGACCGGCACGCCCCGCGAGTGCTCCCCGCACGCGCGGGGATGAGCCCTGCTGGCGAAGCAGGCGAATCGATGATCCGGCGTGCTCCCCGCACGCGCGGGGATGAGCCCCGAGATTGATCGAATGCCCAAGGGGGGCACCAGTGCTCCCCGCACGCGCGGGGATGAGCCCAAACGGATGGTCGGGTAGCGATGACGGCCACTGTGCTCCCCGCACGCGCGGGGGTGAGCCCATGGAGTTCTCCTGAAAAGTGTTGTTGTTCAGGTGCTCCCCGCACGCGCGGGGATGAGCCCAACTCGAAAAGCATCTTTGATGCAGAGTTCAAGTGCTCCCCGCACGCGCGGGGGATGAGCCCAGGCCCAGTTGCTTCGCCACCGGTCGGTGGTCGTGCTCCCCGCACGCGCGGGGATGAGCCCATCTGGCGCATGTCGATCGCCCTGGAGCAGCGGTGCTCCCCGCACGCGCGGGGATGAGCCCTAATGCCGTGCAGGACCCTGACCCTGGTCCAGATGGGTGTGGCCCAGCCTTTGGGGCAACCTAGATTGACATAACGTTGATTATCGACTCAAAGGCTTGTTGTACAACACAAATCGAATCCGTCTCTCGGCCCATTGTTTGATCACGCCCAAGCAAGCGGGTAACGGGTTCAGCTGGGGTTGGTGGAGCAAGGTGTAAGGGTCCGGAACAGATATAGGCGCGGGATCAGGCTGGGCCCTAGAGTCACATTCCGTCACTGTGACGTTATGGTCGGTCGAGCACCGATCCCGTCAGCAACCGCGGGCGTACACCACCGCGTCTTGCCCGGCATTCCACTTCGCCGTCGTTTCAGCATTCGCCAAGGTGGATGCGGCGGCGCCGCCCCAATGCCCGTTGCTGGCACGGGCGGCCGCCCCGCACTGGCCGGTTTGCCAGACCGTGACGTATCCGCAGTCGTAGTAGCCGCAGCGAGTATTCGCGGCGTTCGCGGCGTCTTGCCATGTCGGATAGGTCGACGGCACGGTCGCGACCCTGCCGCTGGTGTCGCTGACCGAAATCGCGCCATAGGTCACCGACGCGTTCGCGCCGGGTCCCGAGAGGATGGCGAAACTAGTCGAGGCGGCCATCACGAAAAGAAGCCGAGCGAGATTGTTGCGCATGATCATTCCTTCTAGTCCGAGTGAAACGAGGCGGATCTCGCCGACCCGGAGGCACCGATTGCAGTGAGCCGCGCAGGGCCTCGGGTTGCGACGATGCTGTTGCCAGCAAAGGAAATCGTGGTCGTTCGACCCGTCATCGTGGCCGCGTCTGTTGGGACTAACCAGGCATAGTCGCTGGTAAGAGGCATCTTGCGGAGAGTTCCGGATCGGAACTCGGCGGAGGCCGCTGATTCCTCGATGCAACCGGGGATCTCCGGAACGGAATTTGGTCCGCAACCCTTCCACCTGCGTCTTCGGGCGAATCACCGAAAGGGCGGCCGGGGGTGCCGAACGGAAGTCGTCGACCATCGACGGACCCCGTATCCGGCGAGAGGAATGCCATGCCCGACAACTCGGCCCTGTCCCAACGAATCCCCCACGCCCACACCACGAAGCGCAGAAACGATCTGGCTGGTCACCATGGAGACAAGCTCGATGTGGTGCGGACACATACCTTCCCGTACTTGACGCAACCACTGATCGTCGAGTCCACCGAGGGCGCCGGGATCAGGGACGCCGCGCAGCGGCTTCACCCACTGTTCGAACGCGTCGCACAGCTGTATCTACAGCGGTCAGATGTACGGGATCTCTTCCCCGAGTACCAGAAGCTGTTGGGCTGGCTACGCGCCGCGCCTCACCTCGACCCGATCAATCGCATCTGCCGCATCGATGGCACGAACAGTGAATCCGCACGTTATCGGGTGCTCGAGATGAACGCCGTGTGCCCTGGCGGAGTGACGTTCGTGCCTCGCATGCATCGGCACTGGTCCACGCAGATCGACACCGCGGATGTTTCGTCGGCGGCCCGGCAGCGGCTGGTCGAGGACCGCTTGCTGTTCGCGCGCGCACTGCAGACCTGCCATCGTGAACAGTTCGGCACCAATGCTCGCTCAGCGTTCATCGTCACGCTGCGCGGTCGGTTCGATATCGAGGTCGCCGAGATGATCGAAGACCTCACCGCATTGGGTGTGGAGACCACGACAGTGGACGCGCGCGCAATCCGGCTACGGGAAGGCCTGGTGGTCGACGACCGCGGCCGCCGCGCCGACCTCGTGTACTCGAATCTGGACCAACTCGACCTGATCACCGATCCGGACCTCGAGCACTACCTCGACGCCGCGGTGTCGGGACAGGCCTGCTTCGTCAATCCGCTGCTGTCGCAGTGCATCATCGGCGACAAACGCTGCCTGGCGGTGCTGTCGGCCCCGGCCTTCGCCACCGACTTCGACCCCGCTGAACGGGCACTGCTCGAAGCGCACATTCCGTGGACACGCGTACTCGATCGCCACGACACCGCACTACTCGATCACCTCGACGCCAACCAGGGCCGGTTCGTGCTCAAACCCGCCAACCGCCTCGGCGGTGACGGCGTCGTCATCGGTGCACGCACTGCTCGATCCGCCTGGCGCGCAGCGCTGTTCAACTCCGCGAAGGTGGGCGGGTATGTGGCACAGGAATACTGTCCGCTCCCGACGGTGCCAGGACACCCGGACCTCGCCGTGGGCCTGGACACCTTCCTGTTCAACGGACAGTTCGCCGGCTACTTCGCGCGCTGCTCGACAGACGCGGTCATCAACGTCACCTCGGGCGGGTACTGCCTGCCCGTGATCGAACACGCCTGAGCCACCTCACATATCGGAGCGCCCGGAATGCTCCGCCCCTTCACAACGGGGTGATTGGGCGGAGTTCGTGCGGCGATCGCGTGTAAGAACGCGGCCGAGCCGCCCAAACTGTCGGGTTGTGGTTGCCTCCGAATCCGGCGAACTGCGTTGCCCTGCTTGCGATATGGTGGCCCCGAGAATCGTCGGTCTGTCGCGAACCTGGTTGCGGAGATCGGTTCACCAGGCAGACGATGAAGGCTGCTGGTGAATAAGGGGGCAGCGTGTCGGCACCGGGGGGATCAACACCGCGCCTTTCACCGAGAACCGTGTTCCTGCACCGCTTCACCGAATTGTGGGCCGCAGCGGGCAATCCCACCCTCGACGTGGTGTCGCGGGCGACGGCGTCACTACCCGGGCGAGAAGAACCGATACCCGTCCAGCGCATCAGCGACTGGAGATCTGGGCGTGCGGTTCCCGCCAAGTGGGAGGCCTTCGATCCGGTCCTGTGCGTGCTGCGACGTCTGGCCCGCGAGTCCGACCAGCCGGTGGCACCGCCGCATCTGTTCAGTGACCACTATTGGGAACGTCTTTGGCGCAGGACCCAGGTTCGTGGCGAGCTCGCTACCGCCGGACACTGCCCCTATCCAGGGCTGACCGAATACCAGCAGGCAGATCACGAGTTGTTCTCCGGCCGGGAACAAGCCACCACCGATCTGCTGGCCCTGATCCGCAGTCGCGAGGGCAGCATGGTGGCGATGGTCGGTGCTTCCGGTGCAGGTAAGTCATCGCTGCTGGCGGCGGGTGTGGCCGCCACGCTCGACAGCGAGGGCTGGGCTGTTCACACCATCACACCCGGCCGCGTCACCGCGGCAGAGATCAGCGAAATCAGCTGGGACGACGCGGAACACCGGCTGCTGGTAGTCGATCAGTTCGAGGAACTGTTCACCACCGCCGCATCGATTGAGCAGCACAAACAGTTCCTGGAAGCCCTCGAATCGTGTCGTGCTCTCAAAGGCTCATCCACGACGGTTGTCATCGCGATCCGCGCCGACTTCTACGCCCGCTGCATGGAGTATCCGATCCTGCTGGAAGCCTTGGGCGAGCGTAGCTACCTGCTGGGGCCGATGAACCACGACGAACTCACCCGCGCGGTGACGCGGCCGGCCACGCTGGCTGGATGCACGCTCGACAGCGGACTGTGCGACGTGGTGATCAACGAGTTGTGTGGCCTCGGCACCGGAACGGGCCCGCAGGCACAACCCAACTACGACCCGAGCCTGCTGCCGCTGTTGTCGCATGTCATGGCCGCTACCTGGCAGCAGCGCAAAGGCCGCAAACTCACCATCACCGGCTACCGCGCCGCGGGTGGCGTGCAGGGATCGGTCACAGCGGCCGCCGAACGTGCATGGAACGAACTGACCCGACCACAGCGCACCGTCGCCAGAAACATATTGCTGTCGCTGGTCACCGCAGGCCACGACACCAAGGACACCCGCCGCATCGCCTCCCGCGACGACATCGTCGCCGCGGATCCCGAAGCCCTGACCGTACTGGAGGTGCTGGCGCGGAGTCGGCTGGTCACCCTGGAAACCGACACCGTCTACCTCACTCACGAGATCGTGCTCGACAACTGGGCGCGACTACGTGACTGGCTCGAACAAGACCGGGTCGGAGTGCTCGAACGCCAGCGGGTCAGTGCCGACGCGCGGGAATGGGTACACGCCGGGCGACCCGCGTCCCGACTGTATTCCGCTGCCCGCCTGGCCGAAGCACGCAGCCGCGCAGGCAGCGACGGACTCGGCATGGTCGCCGCGGACTTCCTCGCCGCCACCGAACTGGAGTGCCGCCGCCAGGCCCGGCGCCGTTCTGTGTTCAAACTCGCCACCGCGCTGGCCTCGGTGGTGGTGCTGGTGCTGGCCTTGCTGACCTACCGCATCGCCAATCAGGAAAACCACCAGAGACAACTCACCGAACAAAGCAACAAGGACAAACTGATCGCGCGGCTGGCATCCCAAGCCGAGGCGATGGAGACCACCGATCCTTCACTGTCCGCGCAATTGATGCTGGCCGCGTTCCAGATGCGGCCCGACGACGATGAACTCCGCTCCCGGCTGCTGCGATATCAGACGTTGCCGCTGGCGACCACGCTGCGCGGACACACCGACCGCGTCACCCAGGTGAGCGTGTCCAGAGACGGTGCGCTGCTGGCCTCGGCCAGCAGCGACGACCGCGTGCTGGTGCGGCGCACCGCCGAGCCGACCCACGCGCTACAACTTCCCGAGACCGGGTCGGACCCGGTCTCTTCGGTGGTGTTCAGCCCCGCCGCGCCGCTGCTGGCCATCGGGACCGATGCCTCGCTGCGGCTGTGGGATCTGTCCGATCCCGTAGCGCCTCGCCCATTCGGTCCCGCTGTTGCCAGCGGACGAAAGGCAGTGCATCTGGCATTCAGCCCCGACGGACGGACCTTGGCCGCGGGCAACGAGGACAAGTCGATCACCCTGTGGTCGATCGCGGACCCCAGATCCCCGACACCACAGCAGATCCTCGACGCGCCACTGCCCGTGCGGTCCCTGATCTTCAACCGTGACGGCCGCAAATTGGTGACCGCACATAACGCCGCGGATGCCCCGTCCGGCGAGTTCAGCACATCACGAACCACCCAGGCCCCGCAGGTACTGGTCTGGTCCCTGGACCGGCCGCAATCCGCGCCGATCGAACTCCCGGCGCCCGGGTTGGCGAGCCGAATCGACGCCGTCGCATTCGACCCGATCACCTCAACACTCGCGGTCGGCATCGGTGGCAGCGAGACCCGCCCGGACCTGCTCGGCGACGCCAGCGTGCAACTGTGGTCGCTCACCGACGACAGCGACCCCCGCCCGCTGGGCAGTCCGCTGAGGGTGGCCACCCGCAGCGGGTTGTGGGCATTGGCGTTCAACCACGACGGCACCACTTTGGCAGCAGGTGTGGACGACGGGGCACGATTGTGGAACCTCACCGACCCCCAGGCACCGACACCACTGGGCTCCCCACTGCGCAGCGGCCCACCGCGCTGCGCCAATCCCTCCGGGACCTGCTATACCGGCACCAGCGCACTGGCCTATCTACCGTCCGACGATCGGCTCGTCGCGGGAGAAGCCGACGGGACGCTGCGGCTGTGGTCGCCTGCACCGGCGATCGTCGGCGGCGTCGCCGGGCATCTGGCTCCCCGCACCGTCGATCACAACGGCCACCTCGTGATCAGCGGCTTCGGCGACGGACATCTCCAGATCTTCGATGCGTCCAACCCTTTCAAGCCCCGCAAACTCACCGACATACCCGGCCAGCAGGCGGCGCTCAGATCCGATGGCAGACAAATGGTGGCCGCCCTCGACAATCCCCCACGCCTGGAGATCCTCGACCTCAGCAGCCCCTCCGCCCCGGCCGAGGTGGGCGTCATCCCCGACGCCAGTATCGGGCGCTACATCGATGACACCCACGTATTGGTCGTCTCGGCTTTCGACGGCAGCGAGAACCAACTATGGGACATCGCGAACGCCGCTCGTCCTGGGCACGTGGGCACCATCCCCGCCTCGGCCCTCTACAACGGGCTCCCACTGAACAGGCGACTGCTCGGCACCGAAATCGACCAGCAGGACCATCACCTCATGTACACACTCGGCATCGACGAGACGCCCTCCGGCGGAGTCGAGCAATCGATCAAGATCTGGTCGCTCTCGGAGTCGTTCCAGCCTGTCCTTCGAGCCCGGATCCCCGCCGACCCGGACGCGCTCTACTCCGGCCCGATCGCGGTGCAAGAGCGATTCCCGGCGCTGATCGTCTTCACCAATACCGAAGTCCACCTGTGGAAGCTCACCGACCCCGACCACCCCGAACCGCTCGGACCGTTCACTGCCGCCGGAATCAACTACGACAGCGCCGCCCTCAGCGCCGACCACCACTGGCTTGCCAACGTCGCACGCGGGGTGGGAGTCCAGATCGCCGACCTTTCCAAAACCACCCGGTCGCAGCAACTCCCGCCCTCGATCGTGGCATCCAGCGCGGTCGACACCCCCGGCTACTCCGACTTCCTACCCGGCAGCGGATATCTGCTCATGACCGGCATCAACGGGCTCTGGGTGGTACTCGATCTGGATGTACGACACACCGCAGACCGCATCTGCAGCACGACCGGTGCCATGACGGCCAGCCTGTGGAACACCTACGCCCCCGGCACCGCCTTCATCCCGACATGCCCGCACTGAACTGTCCCCCGGACCAATCACGACACCACACCAACGGTCCCAGCACCGTATCCCGAACCTCTCGTACGCCGGTCTTGAGTTCCGGAACGGAATCCACATCGCCGCTGGTAGAGATCGCCTTTCCGCAGATGACCGAGAGTCGGGCAAACCGCGGCCGGTGAGAGTGCTGACCATGCAGCAACTCACGCCTTTCCGCTCCCGGCTCCGACGAATCTCCGCCACACTCGCCGTCGGGATATCCCTCACGGCCACGGTGCTGACCGCCGGCACAGCCACAGCCAATCTACCTGACTGCTCCAGCCTTCAGCACAGGATCGACATCCACAACACAGCGGTCGGTAACTACGAGCGCGAAATCAAGGCACTCAACAAGACCGGCAATGCGCCCGACTGGCAGATACGACGATACGACGCGTGGAAAACCCGCCTCAATCAAGAAAAGACCGCACTCGACGCCGAGCAGGAACAGTGCAAGCCGAGGACAAGCCAGGAATACGCCAGCCAGGCGTACCGTCTGGGCTACACCCAGAGGATTCCACCGCAGAAGGCGCCGTTCGATTCTCACGGTGAGTCGGTGTACTCGAACGGCACCCGATACATCACACCGGACAACACCGGCCACAAGGTGACAGACGGCTGGAAAATGTTCGACCGTAAAGGTTCCCGGATCGGAACCTACACCTGGGATCTGAGCACCAAGGTAGGAAAGTAATGGGAACCTTCGCGATTGAATTCACCGACGCCTCACTGCCCGCCCCGGCCGCCGATGTGCGGGGGACACTCACACTCGGTGACGAAGTGGAGTACTTCAAGGCACCGACGGATTACTGGAATCTCGAGCACTACCGTGCCAGCTGGTCGACAGCGTTACACCGGATCGTCACCGGTCACCATGTGTCGTGCCTGATCACATCCATTCATGCCCCAGACTCGGCGGCCATCGTGCAAGTATGGCCGCTCTACCTCGACGGAGCAGTGGTCCACGTTCAACACCAGCTGATCTTCCTCGGGCAACCGGACATCAGCTTCGACCCCGCAGCGCCCTGGGAGTCCGTGCCGCCCCGCGCGACCGTCAACGACGATGGCGACAGGATTTCGGAGTGGTCGGTGCCAGTGGTCGACATCGGGGACTTTCTTCGGCACGCCGACACCACACATCGGCCCTGAGAGGGAACTACAGCTCGAACCGGGCGCACACAGTGGCCGAGCCACCGGCACCAATTCCGGTCCGGAACCGGCGTCGTCGCAGGTAGAACCGCGCGGCTGACCGAACAAGGTGCGCTTCACCACCCAGCTGGGCGCGACAGTTCCGTGCATGCAGAAAATCAGGCGTCTACGCTCCGCTCTTCTCGTCATCGCCCTGTCCATGGCTGCGGTGGGTGGTTTGTCCGCTCCCGCAGCTACAGCGGCCGTCGTCGTTACACCGGGGATGGCCATCGAGACCACTCACTTTCGATGCTCTGTCGGCATGGTCGCCCATATCGGCAACGGCAACTACGCGATCACGGCGGCGCACTGCTTCGAAGCCGGTGCGCGCGTCCGCGACCACTCAGGCAACGAGATCGGCTGGTATTCCAACCAATTGGGAAACGACTCCACCCAAAGCCAGGTCGGGTATGCGCTGATCCGGCTCTGGGACAACGTCGGTGTCTCGGCGTCACTCGGACGGTTCGGCATCCGGACAATCGATACCAACCCGATCAAAGGCGAGGGGCTCTGCAAGATCGGGTCAACGACCGGGTGGACATGCGGAACGATCACCGACGTGAGCGACAAGGTGTTCTGGACCACCCTGACAGCCGCCGACGGTGACTCCGGCAGCGTCGTGTACCACCAGAATGCCGACGGTTCGGCCGCGTTCATGGGCATCCTCCTCGGCCGCACCTTCGGTGGGACCGAGGAAATCGAATCCGCAAACTACCTCAACACCGCGATCAAACAGCACGAATCCAGCCTCCTCTGGTGGATCTCCTGATGAAACACCGGATCCGCATCGGACGGCAGCTGCCGATAAGCGAAAGCTGCTGACCTGCTGCGGATCCGGCTGTTATGTCTCCGGGCAAACGGTGAAGGTCGTCAAGCCCTCGGTATGGGCCACCCGTGCGATCGTGTCCTATCCGGCGGCGTTACCCGCTACGAACTGAGAACTGTTCGCCAAGATGAACAACGGCCGGACCGGTGTCTCCTTGCGACTCACTCCCAACTGAGAAGCTGAATCCCATGGCAGCGCAGCAAATCTGACATCCGCTGCTGGGCTGCTTGAACTTCCGGGTCGTCCGGATTAACTCCCTCATCGATCAGGGCCTGGCGCTCGTCTTCATCAAAGTCCATGCTCGATTGGACGACCAGGACTTCAACGGCGACGCCCCTGCGATCTGAATGTCCGCTGCTTCACCACCTTGAGGCTGAGCCAACCGAGTTACCAGCGGCTGTCACGTCGCTGCTCGGCGATCAGGCACATCAGCCCGCCAGTGCGGTCTACAAACTGTGTACGCGTGCGCTGCTGCACCGGGATCGATACGCGTGGAGACGACTTCGGACACGAAGTACAGGTGATTCGCGACCTTGACGAATACCGGGATCAGATCCGCTCACCAGTGCGAGAACACCGCACCTTTGCGAGCGAGCCAAAAACCCAGCCCGCGGCAACCGATCCGATCGGAAAACGACCGGTTGCCGATCACCGGCGAGGAGCGCGCGAAGTCGCAGCGGTCGCAGGGACGGGTGTTCGGCAACCGGTCGTTGAGGCGTTGGTGTCCGATCGCCTGCACTGACGCCGCCCAGTTCATCGAGCTGGCTTCGGTGCCAGCGAGTACGCCCTGCCGGCACCGCCACCGTGGCCGCCGCGATCTACGCGTTGTAGTCTTCGAATTCCCAATGGCCGAAACGGGCAACCTTCCCTGCTAGCTCCGGCCACGACGGCTCGTCGAGTCGACCAAGGAAATTCTCGACGTGCTTCTGGATGAACCCGAGGTCGATGCTCTCGACGAACAGATAATGTCGACCGGAGATCGGCCCGTGCTCGTCCACCAGCCGTTGCAAGCCCTTCGGAGTGCACACCATGATCCCGAACGATTCCTCGCCGGGTTCGCCTGCGGGACCGATTAGAAGCTGAACGAACAGCGTATCTCGCTGCTCAAGCGGTGATGCTGCCGTCGGTTCCGGGTCTGGACTGTGCAATCCCTTGAGTTCAGCACGCATCGCTACCCTCCAATGACATCGAGGTGGCCGTTGCCCAGCATCTCGCCAGTGGGCGTCAGACGCCACTGATAGTTGGCCTGAGTCTTTCCCAGGTTCTTCTTGAAGGTAGGTGGTCGGTAGGTCTTCAGCCGGTCTGCGCTGACAATCGCCTTGCCGTCGGACGAGAGCTTGGCACCGTCGCCGACCCAGGCTCGCCCCGCCGCGTCCGCCTCTGCCGCTGTCCCGGTTCCTACTCCGAAATCTCCTCGACCTTGTCTTGCTTCGCGAATTATGCCGCTGATGGTCGTCCAGGACACACTGGCGGTGCACTGCGTCTGCTCGGTATTTAGCGTTGCGCTCTCATTGTTCAGGTAGAGCTTCTGCCCGTTGTAGTACGCGACTTGCCCTGGAGTGCCGCCACCCGCTTTGTTGAGAGCGGCTACTTCGGAGTCGTATTTCGCGACATTGGAGTTGTGGGTTGCCACTCGTGTGGCCAGATTGGAACAGCTGGTCGGCGCTGCTGTCGCCTCGCTGCTCGCAGCAGCAGCTCCGAACAGAAGAGCGATGCAGACCACTGTCGTGGCCGCGATCGCTCGAATAGCAGATCGCCGACCAGGTGATCTTCCGCCTGATGACGGTGAGTGTGTCGGAATGTCGGAAGGGGCCGGTTCAGGCGACAACATCGTGTCGAGACCCACCAGTGTTTTGGAGAACATGGCTCAACAGTGGGGAAACGAGCGATCCGATGACGGGCCAATCTACTCGACGAACGACGAAACACCTGTTCAGGGCGGTTTGGGCAGTGTTCCGTTCCGGAACCGGTCGTGCCTGATGGGGCCGGAATCGGTCGTGACTGATAGGGGTGTGCATTGCGTGGGCCGCGGGTATTCGCGCCCGGTTGACGTCGCCGCAACTGGGCGATCGGTTGGACATGGGTCGGCGGTGGGCGCGAATGCTGGGGCCTGATCAAGCCGCTGTGCTCTGGACCAGACCAAGATCTGCCGAGGCGCCCGCCAGCGCCGCTGAAGCCGGGTCCCAAGTTCCGGACCGGAATTCTGCATCTTCTCTCCATAATGCGCTGACCAGCACTTCGACGTTGATCGCAGTCACATGCAGGCTGGCTCGAACCGCCGGGGTACCTACCGTTCGAGTTATCGGCTTCGCTCGAATGCCGGTGTTGGGCCCCGGAGGACGTCCTGGGTGAGATCTTGAATCGAGGGTGCGGTATGGACGGCGGATTTCTCTGCCTGCTCGTGGTCATCGGATTTGTGGCCTATCTGGTCTACCGAGCGTCCGAGCGGTCCAACAAGAAGTATCGAAGCGTCTGCGGTGAATGCCGTTTCGCAACGGAGTGGCTGACAGAAAGCGGTGCGGCGAACCGGATCTCCGCGCATTACCGGACGGCGCATCCGACCATCGCGCCGGGTGGCCAAGTCGAAATCCGTTGAGCTAAATCGGATTTCCAGGAAGGAGCGAGACATGTTCAGGACCAGCAGGCGTTACAGGATCCATTGTGGTGAATGCCGACACAAGACGGCGTGGGAGACCGAGTCGGTGGCCACGGCCGCGCATGTGCAGCACTATCTCGACAATCACCCGGGGGTCGAGCCCGGCGGTCAGGTGGAGTACCGAGGCTGATGACCGGATCGAATCTGCGGCCGGGCCGGGGCCGTGCGCGTACTGTCGGCTCGGGGATTGAAACAGTGTGCTGCACAAGCGAACAGGTCCCTCCGGTTGAGTGTGTGGGAGTGTTTGTAGCCGTGCCGTCGGGAGCTGGTTCGCCCCGGGAGTTGTTCGCACGCAGGCGCACCGAGCTGTGGTTGCTGGCCGGGAAACTGCCGCTGTAGCGGGTCGCCGCTGCAGCGAACTAGCTGATGGGGCCAGCCCGGGCACCTGATGCGAAGGGTTTGAGGTTCCAGCGTTTCAGCGACTGGAAGCCCCGCGATGGGGGTCACCGCCGAGGGCGGGCATCGGGCAGTACTTCTGCGCGAGGTAGGTACCGGCCGCGGCGGCTGCTGAGAGCGCGGTGCGCCAATCGGACTGGGTGGTCGCGGGTCCAACGACGACACCTTCACCGCAGAGGCGGTTCGCCGGTTTGAGCACGAATCCTTCCCGATCGGCATCAAGCGTCTCGAGCAGCTTGGTGTCGGTCGAATCTACGAGGCGGGTCCACGGCACATGCCTTTCGATGAAATTGCGCTCTGCGGAGTCGAAGTGGTCACCGAATACCGGATCTGCCATAACCGAGAGGGCCCGCTTGTCCCCGATGATGCACTGGGACAGTAGAGGATTCACGAAATAGGCATTGCCCGAAGTCATGGCGTCGAAATAGGTGGTGAGGTCTGGATCGTGGATGAGGTCGAGTTGATCCAGGCTCGCGTAGACCAGATCCGCACGACGGCCACGATCGTCGACAACTGCGCCTGCGGATCGACGGACCGAGCGGGCGTCGACCGTCACAGCATCGACGCCCAGCGTGCGGAGATCTTCGAGCATTTCCGTGACCTCGAGGTCGTAGCGGCCACGCAATGTCACCACGAACGCAGACCGGGCCTCGGTGCCGAACTGCTCGCGGTGGCAGGCGAGCAGAGCGCGAGCGAACAGCAACTTCTCCTCCCCAAGCGGTTGCTGCCTCGTAGCGGGCACATCGGGCGCGCCGAACACGGCCCGCCACAACCGATGCAACCTCCTCGCGATGAGCGCGGCACCTCGTGTACGCGCGCACGACGGCGAGGTGACCGCGCTCGCAGGGTGATGTGGACTGAATCCGGGGTCTCGTCACAGATTCAGAGCGCTCCGCGTGGCCGACACTTGTGACGAAATCACAGGGTCAGGCTTGCTGGCGCTTTCATGACGAGTTGCATCTCGATCGATGGTAGCCCCCCGATGATGGACGACGTGCGCATCGAGTTCGGTGAAGTACCAAACCTGGTACGGCGTGTAGATCAGGTTGTCGACGATTCCAAACGGAGTGAAGATCATGGCTTCAAATAGTCGCGCGTGTGTGCTCACACACTCCGACCGCCAGACGTGGATCTTTGCCGAGCCAGCGGGTCGAGATACGGTAGTTGTCATCGACGTACTCGGCGACGCTGCGATATCCACGGACCAGGTGCAAGAGCTCATAACCGTCCTGGGCGATGGCGTGGCCGTCACGATCGAAATATTCGGTTAGGTCCTTGTCGGGCATCGTGAAAATCCTTGTGCGCGTGCGACGGTGGGGGATTGGTCGAGACTGCTGGGCTAGAACGGGCAGCGCTTGTCCGTTCGCGTGTACCCCACGGTGGCCGCTCTGCCTCAGCTCTCACAACCATGGACCTGTTCCAGGGGGCCATATCAGGTGGACCGAATCACGGGGTCCCGTCACTGGCCTTCTGCACATTCGGCACGGAACGAGTGCCTCAGTCTCGCAGCAAGATTGACTCCGCGCTGTTGCTCGGATGATAGTTTTGGGTCCTGTGGTGAATGGGTTGCCGCACAATCGAAAAGCGTGGGGGGAGGGCTGTGCCCGAGAACGCTGGGGACCAGCAACCAGCAGCGCGGTTACCTCGCGATGAATTCTCTTTCCAACTCCGGGGACTGTGGCTCGCGGCGGGGAACCCGACACTCAAAGAGGTCACCACGGACGCGAATAAGCTCGTTCGGGCCAGAGACGGGCACGGTGCGAAACTTATACGGCTGCAACGGATCAGCGACTGGCGCAAGGGGGCGGTTCTGCCCTCGACCTTCGACAGCGTGAGTCCAGTACTGATCGAACTGAGGAAGCGAGCGAGCGCACGCCCGGGCGCGGCATCGGACTTGTTGTCGATGAACCAATGGCGGCAGTTGTGGGTGCAGGCCCAGCAATGGGTTTCGGGACCGGATTGTCCCTACCGAGGGCTACAACCCTATCGGTCGAGCGATACGAGGCTGTTCTTCGGACGTGATGAAGCGGTCGATCAGCTACGCGAGCTTGTCCTGACCACCGCCACGCAGGGCGGCGGCGTTGTGGTCCTGACAGGTGCGTCGGGAGCGGGCAAGTCATCGCTGCTGGCAGCAGGCCTGATTCCGGCCCTCGGTGAACCGGTCGCGACTGCCACACGAGCATCGGGAGTCGATCTCGTTGCAGGTGTGAGAGCCGCGTTCGACGCCGTGGTCAATGCCCGGGTACTGGTTATCGACCAGTTCGAGGAACTGTTCACCGGAGACGCCAGCGAAGAGCAACGTGCTGAGTATGTGAACGACATCCAGCAACGCACTCGTGCGGGAGTGACCGTGATCCTCGGTTTGCGCGCAGACTTCTTTTCCCGCTGCCTGGACTATCCGGTTCTGGCGGCTGCATTGGCGCACCGCGCGATGGTGTTGGAACCGATGAGTGCTGCCGATCTTCGCGCGGCGATCACCAAACCCGCGGAAACCTCGGGATTAACCTTGGAAGCGGGACTCGCGGACCTGGCTATCAGCGAGCTGCACGATCTCGGCCGCCACACCGGGGCGGACGGGCCCGGGGCGCTGCCGCTGTTGTCCCACGTCATGGAAGCGACATGGCAGGACCGGGACAAGAACCAGCTCACCCGGCAGGCCTATCGCCATGCCGGCGGAGTGGTCGGGTCGGTACGGCATACCGCCGAACTCGCCTGGGCCGCACTGGCTCCCGATCAACGCGAGGCCGCGAAGACGATGCTGCTGAGCATGATCGCGGTAGGGCAAGATGCCCGCGATACCCGCCGACGTCTCCACACAGCTGATCTGCTCGCCCGCACCGACGACCCCGACGCCGCAATAGCCGCGATGGAAGTGCTGGCGCGGGCACGGCTGATCACCATCGACACCGACGGTGTCACCCTCACCCACGAGATAGTCCTGGATGCGTGGCCACGGCTGCGTGCCTGGATCGACGAAGACCGGGTCGGCTACTTGATCCTGCAGCGCCTGGAAACCGATGCCACGGATTGGGCTGCCGCCCAACGTGATCCAGAATTGCTGTACCGAGGCGGCCGGTTGAGCACCGCGAGAACCGTGGCTGATCAGCTGCGCCCCAGCCCGACCGGCTCGGAGTTCCTCACACGCTCTCACCAGGCAGCAACCCGATCGCGGCGATGGGCCACCGGAACACGGGCCGGTCTGGCGGTCCTGCTGGTCGGTGTCCTGCTGGCGGGTATCGCAGCGATCGGACAGACGCGACTCAAAGACGCCCGCGAACGCGACGCGGCCTTGGCCGCGGTGCTGGCCGAGGCCGACGGGTTGCGTACGAGTGACCCGTCTTTGTCCGCCCAACTCGACCTGGTCGCACGAGATCTGAGCTCTACTGACCTCGAGGTGCGCTCGCGGCTGCTCGCGACTCAGAACATGCCGCTGGCGCAACCGATCGGCGCGCACGACGGCGAGGTGACCGCGCTCGCCTATCAACCCACCGGCAGGCTGCTCGCCTCCGCTGGCGCGGACCACACGGTCGCCCTGTGGTCGATCGCCGACGCGACGCGACCGGTGGCGGTCGGCAACCCGCTGACCATGTCTGGGCCTGTGGTGGCGCTCGTGTTCAGTCCGACCACCGCGACGCTTGTGGTGGCAACCGACTCCACCCTCGGGGTGTGGGGCGTGTCCGATCCGGAGCACCCGCACCAACTCGCGCAGCGCACCCGCCCAGGGATCACGCGGCTCGCGTTCGCCTCGACCACCGGATACTTGCTGGTGAGCAACGCGGACGGCTCAACACAGGTGTGGGACACCAGTGTTCAGTCCGACCCAATTCTGTTGGGAGAGACGGACGTGTCGGGGGAGGCGACGGTCGCCTTGCAGGTAGCGGCGTCGGGAGCATGGTTCGCTGTCGCTTCCGCCACGACAGTCCGGTTCTACTCTCTCGCCGATCCTCGTACGCCGAAACCGTTGGGTGTGCCGTTGAATTCGGCGAAGGCGCCGATTCGGGCCATGGTTCTGGATCCGCACTCGGGCACCACGCTCGCGATCGGCAGCGGGCAAGATCAAGTCGATTCGCTGGGCGTCGACAACGCAGTCGTATCGTTGTGGAACCTCGCCAATCCAGCTCATCCCACCCCGATCGGCACCGAGTTCACCGTCGCGCGCCAATCCGAGTTGCGGTCGCTGGCCTTCGGCCCCGACGGCCAATCCTTGGCTGCCGGTGACCACCACGGTGCGACGGTGTGGAGCGTCGCGGACCCCAGCCACCCCGTGCAGCTCGGGCAGCCCCTGCTCATCCAGTCCGCGCCTTGTCCGATGGTCAATCGACTGCTCGACTGCCAAGACAGCGCCGCGGCCATGGTGTTCGGACCCGGCGGAAACACCCTGGTGATCGGCGGTGTGCTCGGGTCGGTCCGAGTGTGGTCGCTGCCGCCCGCGGCCATCGCTGGCAACTGGGGGTGGAGCGCACCCTTCGACATCAGCACGACCGGCCGGTTGGTCACGAGCCTCGTCAGCGGCAAAACCTCGCTGTGGGATATCGCCGATCGCACCAACCCGCGCCTTCTGAGCGACGCGCTCGGCAGCGGTTTGGATCCCCGCTATGTCTACCGGCCCAGTATCAGCCCGGACGGCACCCTGATCGCGATGACCGTCGGCGCCACCCCGCCACGCACCCTGATACTCGATGTCAGCGATCCCACCCGGATCCACACCATCAGCGACATTCCCAACATGTTCGGCGGCGGATTCACCATCGACCAGAAGCTGATGCTCGCCGTTGAACCCGGCCCCACCCCCATGATTCATATGTGGGACATGGCCGATCGTGCTCATCCGATCGAGCTGGCCGCAACCTTCCCGCTGGGTACTTGGCCCTCCCCATCCCCACCCGGAACCGGAAAGGCCTATGCCGCAGTCAACGACGCCGGACCCGGACGACAGGTCGCGTTGAGCGCAGACCGCGCCGCCGACGGCAGCAAAATCTATGTCCTGCGGTTGTGGGATATGTCCGATCCCGCTCATCCAGCCCTACGAGCCACAATCCCCGGTGATCCAGCGCGGCAGTTCTCCGACGTGCGGGCGACCACCGATGGCCGCACCATGGTCACGTTGGCCGGAGAATCCCTGCAGGCGTGGGACATTCACGACCTCGCCAACCCGAGGACACTCGGAGACCCCATCAACACCCACGGGTTGACGGTGCAGACCTTGGCCATCAGCCCGGACGATTCGCTGCTGGTGACCTCGAGCGCGGACTCGACAGTTCGGGTGTGGGACTTCACCGACCGCGCGCACGCCACACCGATCGGACATTCGATCGCTCCCCCCGGCACCGGTTTGTGGGAGGTCCACTTCAGTGCATCGGGCGGCTACCTGATCGGCGCCCGCAACGGCGAACTGGCCGTATGGGACCTGGACGAAAACCGCGCCAAGCAGCGTATCTGCGACACCACCCACGCGATCCTGACCGAGGCGGCATGGCGAGTCCACGTGCGCGGGCTCGCTTACAAGCCACCGTGCTGACCGAGTTGGCAGTAACTGGATTCCGCTGCCAGCAGCAGTGATGGATCCGGTTCCAGGTTGAGGTCGAGCCGATATTCGTTGGCGGCGAAGGCAAGTTGGCGGGTGCCGTCGATGCTCACGAGCACCCCGCTCGCATAGCCCAGGACGCCACCGAGCGTGACCCACACCGGACCGCAGTCGGTCGTGAGTATTTCGATCCCCAACCCATACCCGTTGCCTGGCTTGTGCAACGGAACCATCATGGACATTTCCCGCATCTGCGCGGGCGGCAACAATCGCCCAGTCACCAGCGCGGTGGTGAACACCATGAGGTCATCGAGAGTCGAGACCATCGCGAACGCCGCACCTCCGATCCCCGGATCCACGAATGACACATCACGCCCGTACATGTATCCGTGCAGCCAGTTACCGTGCAACTGCCGATCCTGGACCGGGAAGCTGGTGTGCTGCAGACGAAGTGGCGCGACGATACGGTCGGCTACCTCAGTCCCGGGGGTGTGGCCGGTGACCGCGGTGATGACCATTCCAGCGAGGATGTAGGCGGTGTTGGTGTAGATGAATCGTTCTCCTGGGGCAGCCAGGGACGGCATAGCCAGCGCGATATCCACCAATTGCCGTGGTGTGAAAGACTGTCCGGTGTCGATATCGGTGAGGATCGCGGCCTGCACAGCAGGATCGTTGGTGTATTCATTGAGCCCTGCGGTGTGGTTGAGCAATTGACGCACCGTGATCAGGTCCCCTCCCGGCACCAGGCCCGGCAGCCAGTGCTCGACGGTGTCGTCGAGTGAGAGCTTGCCCTCGCCTTCGAGTTGCAGCATCACCGTGGCGACGAACGTCTTTGTGATGCTGCCGATCCGGAACTGCGCCGACGTATCGGCGGGAATCCGCGCCCACAAGTCACCGAAACCCATTCGAGCGTAACGATTCTCGTCGTCGACACGGACGGCGCCGATGAGCCCGGGGTAACGCCCATCGACACCGACCTGGGTCAACGCCTGCAGGGGATCGACATCGACCGCCGGGACCTGACCATGCGCCGCACCGCCCGCACAGATCATCACCGCCACCGTGACCGCTGCTACCGATCCTCGCGCTGCCCGCATCGAAATACTCGCTCCCACATCATCATTGCAATCGCCGCGCCACGCATCCTACGGTGCCTGATGCGTGGCGTGCCCGTGTTGTCTTGGCGGACAACGGATCATGTCAAATGTTTGTCGATGACTGTGGCTGCCTACTAGTAGGTGTTGCAGGCCTCCCGTTTAAGAATCGAGTCGGTGTAATGCAAGGCCTGGCCTTCGGCGGCCTGCAGATCCGACCCAGCGCCCCAGGTCCAGTTCTGTGCACCAGGGGAGTAGGCCACTGCACCGCACTGGGAGAAGGACTGTATCGCGGCACACGAGCTCCTTTCACCGCACTGCTTGAGCGCGGCGAACTGCGCTCCGTAAGCGCCTCCCCACACGTCGATGGCGACGTACGTCTCTCCGGTACTGCGATCAACGGCGATGGCCCCGTAATACGAGCCTGATGCATATGCAGCAGGTGTCATGGCTGCCGTCATCGCCACACCTGAAGCGAAAACGGACAGCGCCAAAGTCTTGATGAGCTTCATTGTTGTTCCTCGACTCACGATCGAAAGGGTTCACTGGCTCCGCTGTCGGTTAGCGGACTTCGTGAAGAGCTCGTCCTGTCAACAGGCGGCTCCTAGCAATAGTCGAACCGCTACCAACAGGCCACTGATCGGACCAAAGGATTTCGCAGGTCAAAGCAGCGAATCGAATTCCGTTCCGGAAATCGACGGTAATTCTATTCGCTGCTAGGGGACACCAAGATGCTGCGCGCCGGCAGTGGCAAACCGGTGATCGCGTACACGAGGTGCCGCGCTCATCGCGAGACGTGACGGATCGACGACGCCGTCGCCGACCATCTCGAAGGTTGCGCCAGGCGTGAGTGGCATTGCCCGTCAGCGGAGCGCAGTTCGCTTCGCGGAGCCCGACAAGGACTTCGCTTGAGGCAACGGCGATGGCGGGCAGCACCCGAGTGCGAGCGTCGCTGAACCAGTGCGGGCACTGGGCAATTGCCCGAATAATCGCGGTCATGACGTTCATGGTGACGATGGTGTTGCTGGTGGGCTCACTGTCCATTGCCCGAACAGGCGGCACCGCCGCACCATCGGGCGAAGAAGTCGATCCGGCGGAGTGTCAGTAGCGACGGTACGTTGCCTGATCCGGGGGAGTCTCGCATACGCACCAACCCGAGCATGCCGAGCACCGACAGTCGTGAATGCATGCGTCGCAGGTGTATTCATCACACAAGCGCCGGGCGTCACGAAAGTTTCGCCGCATCGGGTCCAGATGGGCGATTACAGCGGGCATTGCGTGGTGTATCTGCCAGAATCCGGTCGGTTCATCGATACCACGGTGATGCAATACCCCGAAGCGCGTGCATCGATGCCACTGCCGATTGTTGGGCGGCCGGGCGGACTGATCGGAGGAAGTGCGGCGACACGTGCTGCGGTGACCAAGGGCCGTTTGCCCGCGGGGGCTCATATGGCTGTGGCCCGCGATGAGCTGATAGTGGATTACACCGTGGTCGCCGACGACGCGCAGGTCATCATGAGCGGCGCACACGCTCTATACCCCGATGCCAAGGATCGGTTGTGGCGAGCCGGGGTCAATCTCGCCTCCGCCGCAATCGAACGGTGGCGTCAGCCCGGCATCGTGGAACGGGCCCGCACCGCGCCGTACCCGCAATTGCACGCCCCGCTCGACGCGGTCGGCCACGCACCGGTCCACGTCGACAGCGATGAGAACTGGTCCTTCGAGATGACCTTCGGTAGGCACATCTGGCTGGACGAGTTGCTCATCGGCGGGTAGCGCTCGACCAAGACGTGTCGAATCTGCCGGTGATGTCATCGGGCTCCTCGTCATGAACTATCGAACTACCGGACATCGACAGTTCCGTTCCGGAATGCATTTCATGTGCAGGAAATCTCCCTGACCTGCGGCTTTTACGCTATACGTCCCCGGGGGTGTGTGAAGCCCACCTGTGGGCGTGGATGGTCGATCAAGGGAATCAATCCCGTGTCGAATCAAAAATTCCAGATCGGAGTTCATCGTGAAATCCTCCTGTTCCCCCAGCTCACTCAGATCGAGCACCATCTCCGGTGCGCAGCGTTCCCGTCGCTATGGAATCGGCTTGACGGTCGCGGCTTGTGCCGCAGCAGTTCTCGCAGTGGCGCCTGCGGCTAATGCGAGCGCGGCACCTTCGGCTTCGGCCTCTGTCGCGATTCGCTCCGACCATGGCGCGACGTTGTTCTGCACCTACTGGTACCAGTACCCGGGAGCCGCCGACGGCGTGTTGTATCGCGAATGCCGCGACTTCGGCGGCAGTACCTGGATCGAATACACGATCAAAGGCGATAGCAACTACAGCTGACTACGAGTGAGCGGACGTCACGGCCTTCGTGTGGGCTGACTCGGCAGTCGGGGCGTCTGCTCACCGCCGCAGGCCGGCGACGACACGAACGTTCGCGCGGGTGAATGGCCCAGTGTGGTCGGCGGACTTGTTGCTGGTCGCTCGATATTCGTCGAGCAGCCGGAAGAACGCGTCCATCGGTGTTTCCCCATCCTGAAGATGCTGCTCGATGGCAACAGCCCAGCCCAAGGACATACCCCACCCGTATGTCGATTCCAACCACTGTGTGAACGCTCCCCGCGCGCCGAACGCGAACTCTTCGGGCATCGAATGCACCTCGAGCGCAACCGAATAGCCGAACAGGATCGCTTCCAGTTCCTGCAACGACCCGCCTCGCGCCCACATCCCAGGCCGAGGCCGCACGTTGCAGACGAGCAGGTCATACACATCGCGGCACTCCGCCAAATCCTTCACCACGGCAATACACCATCACATCGCAGCCCCACCCGATACCGCCATCGGGTGGGAGTCTCGCTGGCATCACACGGGAAGACTCCTTCGTCGGGCTGGCGACGCTGCGGAATGTCATCGACAGCCGGCTATGTGCGCGCTCAGATCAACCTCGGCGGCTACTTGACATAATCTATGTTATCGGCTAAAAGTGTTGCGGCAGTGGAGCCTTTGAATCCGCGTCAGACTTGGATCACCTGCCCACTTCAGTGGCAGCGCGCCATCGATCACCGGGCTTCTCGGCGGTCGGGAGCGGATCGCTGTGCGTTGCAGCGAGATCGGCGGCGAGCTGGCGGGCTTTGTCGCGGACCTGCGGCCAGACCGCGTCGGGGATGCCACCGTGGGTGGGGTCACCGCCTTCGGTGATGTAGTTGGGCAGGTCGAGTCTTTTGCCGGCGGTCTGATCGTAGGGGGCATCACATGCCCGCGGCTGCCGCTCGGTACGCGTCCACGTCCATGTCATCCCCGGGACCAGCGAATTGGCGTAGGCGGCAAGATCTTCTACCGCGCGAGTCACGCGAGCCTGGGTGTCTTCGAGGGTGGGCGGGGGACTGGAGTTCCTGTGCGGCTTGCGCTGTTTCGGTATCGCCGGTCTTCTTGTACGGGTTGTCGTCCACGGAATTACATCCTGTCGTCATCGTGACCACCGCGGCCGTGAGCGCGCGACGATACTCATCCGAGAGATGCTCAGGGTCATAGTTTCTTAACCACCTGATCTGGGAGACCGGCGACCACCATCGCGGTATTCCAGTCGGACGTGCGGAGCTGGCCGTTGCCGCCGGTTCGACCGGGAACTTTGGGGATTGACGACCGATGTAGGTCGCTGCTGCCTGCGACTTCGGGCTTCCTATGGACCACTGTGGATGAGGGCCCCCCACAGATCTGGTCGTGAGGGGTATTGGGCGCGGAGGGCGCAGGTGGTGCGGTGCAGGGCCGTTGCGGCGTGGTCGGCAGTCGGAGTTGGAGGGAGGTGTTGGTAGAAAGTTGTTGCCGCGGTGGCAGCGATGTGATCGGCAAGGGGCCAGAGGCTAGCGATGACATGGCGGAATCCGGCAAGATGGAACGCTGAGGCGGGGTGGAGGGATTCATCGATATGCCGGCTGCCTGGGTGGGCCGTGGAGCACGCCGAGAGATAGGCGAGCTCGGCGTGCGGGAGCTGAAGTCGACTGATCTGCGGCAGTGCCAAGGTGCCGTCATGCAGATGTAATCCGCTGCGGGAAGGGGCGGTGAAATCGATCCCAGCGTGGCAGGAGAAGTGCGCCCAGGTGGCGCGCGGGAGGGCGGCAAGAACACGGTCGGTGCTGGCGGTCTCGTTGAGCAGCAGAGGCATATCGGGGTGCTGAGTGTGCAGGGTGGCGGCCTCGGCAACGGTGCCTGAGAGATCCGGTAAGCCGGGGGTGTGATGCAGAGCGACGGTGAGTTGCCGACGAGCAGTTGCTGGGGGACGGGTACGGAAGTGTGTGAGAGCGCGCAGGGTGGGGATGTAGGACGAGATGACGGCGTCAAGAGCTCCAGGTTGGCCGGGTTGGCCAGCGGCGTGGAGGGGAAACAAACCCAGCAGGCCGGTGGGTTGCCACCACACCCGTGGCAGCGATCCGTCGCTGTGGTGCAGGGGTGCGGCGTTAAGGATCGGGTGCACGATCGTCTCCCACAGCCAGGTGAGGGTTTCGGAGATGATGCGCTGTCGACGCAGGATTCCAGCGAGGCCGCCGTCATAGCTGGCTTCTAGGAAAGCCTGGGCATGAGTGTCGACATCACCGCGAGCCAGGTCGGGCAGCTGTATGAGCAAAGGGGCAGCGTCCTCGATGAGGACGATAGCATCGCTACGCTGTCGCCCACTGTTGATCATGATTACCGTGCCACCAGCGAGTTTGGGCTGCAGGTCAATCAGCCTAGGTGGTAGCAGGAACCGGTCGAAGCCACGGTGTTGGCGGATCTGGGTGAGTAGTTCGTCGTGTACGGCCCCGTGGCGTTTGCGGTCATCGTTCCGACCAGGCGAGCTGATCGCTAGTTGGTCCACTGTGGCGTGCGGAGTATTGAGCAGCTCACGAACCCGTCGCAGTGGTGCAGCGAGATGAGGGAGGGCTCGGTCGAGGTCGGTGAGGTCGGTGCGAATATCCAGTTGCGCAGCCAGGAGCACACCCCGACCCAGCTCGGCGACTTCCACGGCACCGGTAGGGTCGCCGATCGCGCAGTGCGCGGCCACAGCTTCTGAGACAAGGCCATAGTGCAGACCAAGACCGTATTCTTGGTCCTCCCACCCCAGCTCCCGCAGCGCCACCAATGGGACCAGTGCGACCGCCGCATCCAGCACCTCCACCGCAAGAGCATGGTCATTCACCGCCTGCGCCAGTAGCCCAATTACATGCCCGGCCCGCACTTGGTCAGCCACCGGTGCACTGCCCGCCATCGCGAGCCCTGTGGCAAGCATCGACACAGTCATGCGGTCCGCACCGTGCCTGTCTGAACTCAGTCGCAACAGGTAGGCGATGCTGAGATTGGCCAGATACTTCGCGCGGCTGGGATGGTCGGTGGATGTGGCGTCTACCGCTTGCTCGGCAGTGTCGATTGCGCGGTCCAGATCGGATGTTGCATCGGTGACGTATACAAATCGCAACCGGTAGGCGGTGCCGAGATTGGACAGGTGCCTCGCACGGTTGGGGTGGTCGGTGGGTGTGGCGTCCACCGCCTGCTGGCCGATGTGGATTGCGTGGTCCAGATCGGTCGCTTCACCTGTGTGCTCGAACCGTGAACAGTGGATGATGCCAAGGTTGCCCAGGTACATCGCACGGTTGGGATGGTCGGCAGGTGTCGCCACTACCGCTTGCTCGGTTATGTCGATCGCTCGGTCCAGATCGCCAGCTGCGCCGGTGCGCTCGAACCGCGACAAGTAGGTGATGCCGAGGTTGCCCAGGTGCATCGCGCGGTTGGGATGGTCGGCAGGTGTGGTGTCTGCCGCCATCTCCAATACACCGACGGCGTGGTCAAGATCATCTGCCAGTCCGGCACGTAGCCGGTGCGCGATGCCGAGGTTGGCCAGATACATCGCGCGGTCGGGATGGTCGGCGGGTGCGCTAGCTACGGCCTGCCCAAAGATGCTGATCGCGCGGTCCAGATCGGCGGTGACTCCTGTGCGTTGAAATCGCGATTGGTAGGTAAGCCCGAGGTTGGACACGTACATCGCGTAGTTGGGTTGCTGGGTGGATGTGGCGTCTACTGCTGTCGTCAATACTTCGATTGCGCGATCCAGGTCAGCCTTGACGTGGGCGCGTTCGAATCGCCGCTGGTAGGCGATCCCGAGGTTGGACAAGATCGGTGCAGGGTTGAAGTGGTCGATTGCCACCGCTTGCTCCAGTAACACGATTGCGGAGTCCAAGTCTGTCGTGACTGCGGTCCGTTCGAACCGCCATAGCTGGGCAAGACCGAGGTTGGACAAGTATTTTGCCCGGTAGGGGTGGTCGGTGGGTGTGGTGTCGACCGACTGCTGGCACATCCTGATCGCGTTGTCCAGATCAGCCATGGCACCAGCGAGTTCAAACCGCCGCTGGTAGGCAAGACCGAGGTTGGACAAGGCTGCTGCCTGAACGGGGTGCCCAGAAGGTGCCGCGGCGACCGCGTGATCCAGCACGGCGATCGCGTGGTGGAGATCTGCTGCTACTCCGGCACGTTCGAACCGCAACCGGCAGACGTGTCCGAGGTTGTTCAGATAGATCGCGCGGTACGGGTGGCCAAGGGGTGTGGCGGCCACAGCTTGTCCACCGTAACTGATCGCGTAGTCCAGATCGATTGCGGCGCCTGTACGTTCGTATTGCGAACCGTAGGCGATGCTGAGATTGGCCAGGTGGATCGCGTAGTCGGGATGCTTGTCGAGTGAGGTAGCTAGTTTTCGCCCATTTGGCTCATCGAACCACATGCATCCCCCGAACTGGTTGGTCGCCAAACACTTTCAGTGTGCGCAGAGTTTGATGGAACAATATTGTGGGTACGGTTGACGTTGGTCACGCCGTCGCCGCTACTACTGGGGCGATGAGAAATCATGCGGGGGAGAGGTTTCCGGTGGCGGATCCCGAGCGGGCGATTCTGACGATGCTGTGCGGCGGGCTGGAAGCACTCCGGGCAGAGTGTGCTCACTGGTCGGAACCTCGCCGACAGTTGCTGGCGCAGATAGAGATTGAGGCAGGTGCACGGCGACCGGTGCTGGCTCTGATAGCCCAACTACTCGGCACCAGTCCGGAAGAGACTCGGCAGATGATTTCTAGTGGACTTCCCGGGTTCGGTTCCGGCCGGGCTGATGAAGAAATATTTGGTTGTCCTGATCGCGCCTGCGATCACGTCGCCGCGACGGTGCCGGCTGGGCCTGTACCGTCCTGTGTGTTGACTGGTACCCCGATGCGTCGACAGTAGCCACCGGTGGGCACCTTCTTCCAGGAACTGGCTAAGAAACTCGCTGAACGATGGATCACCCTGTTGGTGATCCCTGGTGCGCTGTTTCTGGCCACCGCGGCGATCGGGGGCCGGTTGGGTCATCAGCACGGACTAGACCTCGACCAGCTACGCAGGCTCGGGTCCGAGACCACGGCGTGGATAGTGCGGCAGCCCCCGGGAAGTCAGGCTATAGCGCTGGCCGCGATGCTGCTAGCTGCCGCCGGTGTCGGGTTGATGGTGCAGGCGCTGTCCGGAGTAACCCGCACGCTGTGGTTGGGACTGTGGCCGCAAGCGCTGATGCGTGTTCGTCGTCGGTTGGTCGATAGGCGCCGTCGCCTCTGGCGAACACGCGTGGACCAGCGGCGGACGTTGCAACTGACCTATCCGTTCGCCTCTCGTACCCCTGAGCAGCAACAGCAGATCGACAGCGCCGCTGAGCGGGTCAACCGCCTCTCCCTCGCAGAACCCGGTCGGCCCACCTGGATGGGCGATCGTATTCACGCCCTTGAGTCTGTCGCTGTCAATCGCTACGGACTGGACCTGGGCTTCGGCTGGCCACGCCTTTGGCTCGTTCTCCCAGACTTCGCGCGGACCGAAATCGGTACCGCCAACGCCGCTTTCGCTGCTGCAGTAGCCACCGGTACGTGGGCGTGGCCCTACTTGCTCTTGGCCGTCCTGTGGTGGCCGGCAGCATTCATAGCTTTCGCGATCGGTGTAACCGGCTGGGTGCAAGCCCGGGCCGCGATCGCAGACGTCACGAACCTATCTGAAGCCGCCTTGGATATTCATGGTCGTGCCCTTGCTACTGCGCTTGGGGTTGCCGAACCAAACCGCACCGGTCCACTCACTTTGGCTGAAGGTAAACAACTCACCGCCCTCATCCGAAAAGGGCGCTAGGGCGTGTTTCATAAGTAGTTGAAGTTGTGTGCGCCGCTCCGCGGCGCGCGCCCTTCAGTTCGCCGAAAGTCTTTGTCCGCGTTGCGTAATGGGTGAGGTCTCCGGTAGACGGTTCAGCGACCAAGCGGAACTTCATACCGGAGACCTCGTGGCCAGCGTAGCGGGCGCGGGGCGTGCGGACCTGACCGATGCCCAATGGGCACGGTTGGTGCCGTTGCTGCCTCGCGGGAAGAAGCCGGGTCGTCCACCGAGGTGGACGAAGCGGCAGCTCATAGACGGAATCAGATGGCGGACCCGGACCGGGACACCATGGCGGGACGTGCCCGCGCGATACGGGGCATGGCAGACGATCTACGGGTTGTTCCGGCGTTGGCAACGGGCCGGGAACTGGGCTTTCATCCTGAAGATGTTGCAGGCCTTCGCCGATGCGGCGGGCCGCATCCGGTGGCAGGTGAGCGTGGACTCCACTATCGCGCGTGCTCATCAGCATGCTGCCGGTGCGCGCCGCGACCCCGGCGCGCAGATCGAATCGCCGGGCGGATATCGGAGCGAGCCCGCGGATCATGCCCTGGGTCGCTCGCGTGGTGGGTGGGGCACCAAACTGCATCTGGCGCCTGGATTGCGCGATCTGGCGATTGCGCGGATCTCAATTTCTTCGCCACTCTCCACTCTACTTTATGCAGACGACCACGCGCGGTCCGAGTTTTCAACGAGACAACGCATTCCATCGGGAGCCAGTCCCTGTACGCACAGCCCGAACCGCAGGGCATAGAAACGTTCGGAGCCGCCTTGATCTGGTCGATGAGGTACGTCGCTACCAACAGCCCGAACCGCAGGGCATCTCGCTACGCACAGCCCGACCCTCAGGGCATAGAAACAGCACAGTATTGCAACGCTACTTGGTGAAAGCGGCGGTCACTTTGTGTGTACCGATTGCATGGAGCGGTAAACACTATTGGCGTACAGGAGATTTCGGACAGTGCAATTCGGTTATGGCGGACGATATCTGTGAAATTGGCGACCGAGATCGTGGGCCAAACAGTGGCTTGACCTGGGCGGCAGGTGCCGCGGCTGAACAGGCTGGGCTGGACGATTATTGGCGTCGGTGAGCTCGGGGGAGTGTCCTAAAATCTGTAACTTGTCATAACGCTGGTTATCGGTGCTTATAAAACTAAGTATTTCGATCGACAGGGTGCTGAATTGCTGGATGTCCGATCCAGAAGAACATGCGTATTGCCTGTTCACAGGCTCGTTCTACAATCGTGCTTGTTTGGATCGGACCGCCGCACTTCTCATTGCATCCGGGCAGGCTATAGGCCGTCAGAGCGCCGGGACGGCCAATCCAGGGCAACCAGCGCTGTGCGGCATTGGCAATCTGCCCAACGGCCGTTCCGGCGCCTAGCAAATACGCTCACCCACGAATTTTGTCACTGTGACAATTTAGCCCCCATTGCTCACCGGTTTACTTGCCACCCTACGACCTCCACTGCCGAGCAGAAGTTGACCAGTTTGCGATGGCCTGCGTCGATTTCGCGGCCGACGGTCACGACATCGGTTTGGAAGCTGCCAGAGTGGGTCGATACCGGGTTGTGAGTGACAATGGCGGATGTGGCAATCGTCGTCGTGGTCGACTCCAACATCATCAGCGATTCTCCGAGCCTCCGGCGTGAGGAGTGGTTGTCTCTAATCAAGAACCAGGCCGCTTGGGGTGTGGAATTCGCAATCCCTGAGGTTGTGGTCATGGAGTCAGTCAACGTTGTCAAACGGGAGTGGAACAAGCAACGCGACTCCCTGGCCAAGGCCAAGGTCGGCGAGTTTGGTTTGGGCGATACGCTGAACTCGATGCTCACCGAGATCGACAGGCGCTCAGAGGGATACGAGCAATCGCTGCGTGATCGCCTCGGCGAGATTGGTGCGTCCATCGTCGCGCCGCCGCCGGCCGATCTGATGGACCTTGCCCGCCGCGCCGCCGTGCAGCGCGCTCCATACCGTAAAGACAAAGATGGTTTTCGCGACACCCTGATCTGGCTCACTGCCCTGGACATCGCACAGAAACGGTCCGATGCCGAGGTGTGGTTCGTCAGCGATAACCATGAAGACTTCGGTCCTAAGCCGGGAAGTTGGACAGGTGAAAATACTGGCGAGCGTGATGATTGCCCGATTCTGTTCCACCAGGATCTGCGTGAGGATCTCGACGGACGCGGTTTGCTGGGACGAGTGAACTATGTGGTCAGTTTGAAGCGGTTGGAACAACACATCGCGGCCCGGTTTGCTCCCATCCCGGAATCCGAGCTCAGGACCCGGGCCGATCGCATAGACCGGGACTCGCTTGCAGAGCGGCTGATGTCGGCAGCTCACGGGGTGGATGTCGATCCGGAGCAAGTAGCTCTGCCTCTCGCGGCCGCCGCGGCGGCGATCACCGGAACTCAAGGGCAGCACGGCGGATGGGAGTTCAGCGAAGGTGCCCTCCGGGCAGACGCGGGGTGGACTGCGCGATTCGCTGTCAATGTCGAAGTCGATATCTCGTTCGTCCGGACTGATCTCACCACCGGTGAGATCACCAAGACGCTCCGGGTGTTCGGCGACATTACAGTCTCATTGGGCAACGAAGTCGTGGATATTGCTGTGACCTCCGCCGAGGCGTTGCCCGACGACCCCATGCGTGCACGGTGGGCAAGGCGTTCTGCCGAACGCGCGTCGAATACCAAGTTCCCAGATCCCTTTTGGGATCGGCCGCTCGGCACCGTGAGCGCGCCGTATGCCAATGCCCAGAATCGTGCGTTCGCCGAGCAGATCATCCGTTCGGAGTCCCTGCAGCGTATCGCCGAGCAAGCACAGAAGCCGCTGCCTCCCGAAGACTTGCAGCGGATGGCCGAGAACGCTTGGAAGACGCTACCGCCTGAGTTCCGCTGAACAGCGATCAAGTTCGGACATTGGTGTTCGAGTCCCCATGTGGTGTTTGCGCAGGTAACGGACGTACCGGCCATCAGCCATTCGCGCCTCCAGCGAGCGTTGACCTTTCCGAATCGTCGCGAAATCTGAGCCCCTGCAATCGGATTCAGGCCTGCACGAACATGCTTGGAATGGCCGTCTCGATCCAGTACTAACCCCAGCGCCTCCTGAGGTCGGGTTGATATAACGGCGCTCGTCGTCGGGCCCCGCGCCCGGTCGCCACCGGACACAGGGGTATCGGCAGGACCTGTACGTCAAGGCCTCCCCATGCCCGCGGGACGTTTGCGGCACGCCAGAGACACGAACTCTATTGGGAGACAACCGGGAACCCGCACGGCAGGCCCGTGCTGTACCTGCACGGTGGGCCCGGGTGGCCGGTGGAAATGGTTGGTCAACGGCGCAGCGGCCGCGTGGATTGCCCAGGAGGGCGCGCGTATCTCGATTGGGCGAAATCCGGCGAGGTTCAGGCCACGTCCCCACTCCGGACCATCCTGTGGCATAAATTCGCCGCCGCAGCCGAATTGCGAGGCGGCGGTATTGTTCTGGACGCTCGCGTATTTCAAACAGACACTCGGCTGGACCCGGCCGCAGCTGCGCGATCCGGCTGCCGCCGGGGGTTTCGGCACCTGCGCGCGCAGGCTGGCTCCCCTGCCGCTGCACCGAACCCCACCTCGCCGGGCCCCGGACGACCTTCCGGGGCCGCGAAACCATTGCTGCGCAGCCCGACCCGAGGTCGGTCGCATCCTGGCCACCGGCCAGGCGTACACCCGCCCCGCACACCACAAGATCGGCACCACCCCCGTCGAACTGGCCAAACATCAGTCCGAGGTTGATCACAAGCCAAGGGCTTTAGGGCATGGCAGTCCGAGACGTCGCTAGTAGATCGCGCGCGTCCACTCCATACACGTTGCACAGGCGGTACATCTGTACCCAGGTCGGGGATTGCCGGCCTGCCTCGAATTCCAGGAGTCGCGGCACCGTCACACCGATTTGGATCGCTGCCTCGCTCACGTCCAGCCCTGCCAATTCTCGGCTCAGGGACAGTTGCAAGGCAATCACGGCCGTGAGTGCCTTGACTTGCTCCCGCACCACAAACGGCATGGATCGGGAAGGTACATCGTCGAACATGCTTGAGATTTTCGCATGGGTTACCGTCATATACGCCCCGGATGCCATGCCCCACATGGGCATTCGCCCTCGACTAGAATTCGATCATACAGAGGGATCACCGGGGGATTACCAGCGCTCGACCTGTGTTCTGGCAATTGCGATCTGGGCTCAGCGCGTGTATGGAACCACGTCTACAAGGAAGCATCGTTGCCTTTGCTCGCCGAGTTCTTCGCGAATCATCTTGAAGGTCAACGGTTCTGCTTGGCTGTGGTCACGGCACAGTCCGATTATCAATTGGATCGATGCCCGTAGTTCTTTATGTCTGGGCAGACGTGGGTGGCAAGCTAATCCTTGCGGTGTCGACTGTCAGCGGCGCGTGCTTGTTCGACCAATCGGGCCAGGTCGCGCGAGAAGCGTTCGGCCTGGGCGATGGTCATGCCGGCGGCGTAGTAGCCGCCGAAGGAGATCTGGAGCTGGTCGACGCCTTCGGCGGTGGTGAGGTACATCGACAGGTCTTGGGAGAAGGTGGCGGTGACTGTTGACCGGAATCCGGTGTGCACGTGCGGTTCCGCGTCGATTTTGCCTGCTTGGACGCACCATGAGGGGCATGGGCCGGCGCTGTGGTCGTCGTCTGTCCTCGTCACGCGGGAATCAACCTCTCACCAGAGGTTGTACAGCCCATTGTGTCTGGGCTGTACAACCGCTAGAAATACTGTAGGGCAACAACTTTCACCGTATACGCCGAGGCGATGATTTGCCGTACTCGGCGTGGGAATATCGTCACGGCGGCTCAGCTCGCGGATGTCCGGTATATGTCAGGGCCGCACTGTTCGATGCGGCGATCACCATCCACGCAGAGTCTCCTGTGAGTGTGCGTTGAGACTGACCACGTTGTCGGCGCTCTCGGCGGGGTGGATGTTCCAGCCGAGACCTCGGAGGTCGCGGTCGACCCCTACCCCGCGCGCGAGCCCGATCTCGGCCATCACGTAGGTTTCGTACTCCTTGGGTGGGTGTATGTCGTGTTTGCACCGCATGGTGAAGTGGCGAGGTTTCCCGGTGTCGGGATCGAGCATGATGACCTCGGGGTCGTAGATCTTCTCCTCGGGAACGCCGGTGCGCCAGAGGTCTTCGAACAGGTCCCGGTTGATGGCGATGCATTCGCTGCGGATCTGCGCCATCCGAGTGGGTTCGACGATTCCCAGTCCCATCGTCTTGAGTAGCCACACGAGACGGGACAGAACGTCTTCGATATTCACGATCCTGCGATCACCATCGGTCATCGCCCTTAACTGCCAGGCGATCACATTCACAGGACGGTCCGCGGTGAATGGTGCGGGCACGAAGTCGGGCAATATTTCCGCGGCACGGAAGTTTCGGGCAACCATGTCGTATTGAGGCATCAGATGCAGGTATGCCGGGGCATCGATTGCTTCCAAATGATCGAAATCGTCTTCGGTCAGTTTGGGTGGCCATTCGCCGAGCCGCAACCGGTGGGCTCTGGTGAATACCAATGATTGAATTTTACGCATTGCCCAGAACGGAAGCTCCAGCACGTCGAAGATTTGCTCGAGAGTCGCCGTGTCGGGGAATCGGGTGCCTCGTTCCCACCGCGAATAGGTATCTTCTTTGGTTTGCAGGCGAGAGGCGACATACGCCTGGGTGAACCCGAGCTCGGTGCGGCGTCGCTGCAGGTAGCCGCCCATGACTTGGCGACGGATGCGTTCAGGCCAGAGGGCGGGGTCGATGGAGCTGAGCTCCCAGCCAGCGTTGGCGCCGCTGGAGTCTGACGGTTGTGACACTGGATCCTTGCTTATGGAGCTGCACGACAGCCGTTGCGCTGGTGGCAATGACGGTTGCGGGTCGGGCTGTCGCGATCGTGATTGGATCTTGATCTAACCATGAAACCCGGAGCCTCCTTTACACCGGTAGCGCGGAATCGACCCGGACAGATTGTCCGGGTCCCTTTACCAGCACGAACGATGCGCATTCTCGGACAAGATGTCCGGGCAGAAGTCGTTGACGGCGGCCTTGGGGAGTCTCATGATTCGGTAAAGCTCTCGTCGAATGCCGGGAGGTTGAATCTTTTACCCGGTGGGGGTGTCGGGGTCGGATCCTTCGGACCTGCCACGTCGCTTACATGCTTGTAACAAAGGATATTGCTGTGCCGAGTCTTTATTCTGAAATCCATCATCTTGACTGCGGTCGTCTCCAGATGCTCGGCGGGGGACTGATCGACGGTCGCAGCCACGGATTACGTGCTCCGCTGACCTGCCACGTCATCTTGAGGAAGAACGGTGACGGAACGCTGACTCTCATCGATGCGGGCCCGGGGCAGCGGGCGGTTACTCAGCGCAACGCATGGCTCGGTGGGGGGTGGTCGTTCGTGTTCGCTCCGGAGGCCGACCCCGCGCTGACCGCGGTCGAGCAGATCCGCCGATTGGGCCTGGATCCGGCGGCGGTGACGGACGTGGTCCTCACACACCTGGATATGGATCACGCAGGGGGTTTGGTCGACTTCCCGGATGCACGGGTATGGGTGAATCGACGCGAGTTCCAGGCGCAAGCGACTCCGCGCAATGCCGGAGACAGGGGCCGGTATCGGCCCGTCCAGTTCGAACACCACCCGCGATGGCAGTTGTTCGATATCCCGGCGATCGGCGGACAGGACTGGTTCGGGTTTCCGGCGGTGCCGCTGGAGGCAGTGCCTGGGGTGTGGGTGGTGTCGTTGCCGGGGCATTCGGCCGGGCATACCGGGGTCGCCGTGGAGAACGGCGACGACACGTGGACTTTGCACGCCGGAGACGCCTACTACCTGGCAGAACAGATGGACGTGCGAGGTCCGCGCCGCACCCCCGGGATCGCGCTGTTCGAATGGTTCGGGTGCGACGATCCGCTGTTGCGGGTCGAAACTCAGTCCCGTCTGCTGTGGCTCAAACGCGATCACGGGCACCGGGTGGAGGTGGTGAACTCGCATTCCTTGGCGGAGCTGACCCCATACCTGCTCTCGCCGGCGGTGGCGGGCCTGCTGTGAGCGCGGTGTGGTGGGAAATCCTGGTGATCTCGTCGGTGCTGCTTGTGCTCGGCGGGATCCTGATACGCCGTCCGGCCGAGGAGCACGAGGACGAACAAGAGCTGCCTGATTCAGAAGAGTCAGGCCGTCACCGCCAGCAATGACGCTGGCGGTGACTCCGCCGTGTGGTCCTGACGCGCCGAAGGGGGGTGCGTCGGGACCACACGTGTGTTCAAAGACCGACCGCCCGGCACGCCAGTAGAGGTTAAATTCCAAGCTTAGAGCTGTAATACAGTCCTGATCAGGTGTCGGCTGGTTTTGAATGATGTTCGGGCGCAAAGTTTCCGGGATGCGGCGTGCCAGACTAGTTCGCAACCGCGCGTCGAACGCGCAGCCATCTCAGTGCCTCGTAGTGACCCGCGAGTGCTTCGAGCTCGGTGGGGTACCAGCACAGGTAGGGTGTGTGGATCACGCTGTTGACGATGCCCTGGGGGGTGAAGATCAGGGTTTCGAACAGGCGTGGGCCGTTGCCCGGATCCGAGCAGAGGTCTGGGCGAGGGTCTTTGCCGAGCCAAATCGTGGAAACTCGGTACCGGTGTTCGATGGTTTCCGCGACGCTGCGGTAGCCGCGGTCCAGGCGCAGTCGCCCGTAGGTTTCGTAACTGATGCGATGGCCATCGCGATCGAAGTACTTGGGTAGGTCGTCGTCTGGCATCGTGGAAATCCTTGTGCGGGTGCAGGTGTCAAAACGTCAGATCGTTCGACGGTTCTGATCTGGACAGGATGGATTCGCCTCCCGGGCGACAATGCTCGGGCACTGTTGGTGCACGGTAGCGGTATGAGATCGGCGGTGTCGTCCCCATGACTCCCACACGGGCACAAGGCTTGTCGAGTCCCTCACTCATTCAACCGACCCTACTGCCGATCGGACTCTGACGTGAGACTCGAGAGCCACAGTGTCGCAGCAAGATTGGTGATCGAATGAGGATTTCGATTATGGCATCGCGTAGTTCAGTTCTGCCAGCGGGTTCAGAGCTATGAGTTGTCCATCCTCGATCTCACATCGACGCCGTATTGTCGTTGAGGGCGTGCGGCTTACGACGTTTGGCCAACTGGAGCTGTTCGTACGGGCGCATCGTCTGTACCGGGCGCAGGAACCGATACGTGTATTGATCTGCTTCCCCGGTGTGTGGGTTGCGCACCAGCACAAGGTCATCGCTGGTTTGCGCCTTGGTGAGATCGGTGCGGAAGAAGCGCGTGAACTCGCGCGGTGCCTGCGCGTAGCCGAAGTTGAAGATCTCATCGAGCCGCTGCTGCGACACCAGCCCAGGGCCCATCACGCGCAGCAGGAATACCAGTCGGGTGGCAACATTCTCCCAGTTCGCGAGAAGATCGCGGGCAGGCTGGGTCATGATCCACTCGACTAGATTGGTTGGTCGATCAGATGACGGGTCTGCGGGTACCAAACTCGGCACACCCCGCCTGGCCGCATCGTTGGCCGCCAGGATGTCCAGGTTCGGGAAGCCTATGTAGTAGGCAGGCGCGGTGGTCATCTCCAGATGGTCCAGGTCATCGTCGGACAGTGTGGCCGGCCAGGTGCCTACCTGCAGCGTGTCCAGGTCCGCGAGGACCAGCGAGGCTACTTTGCGCTGTAGCCAATCCGGCAGGTCGAGCGCACGGCACCAGGCCGCCAGGCTCTCCGGACTCGGATTACGCAAACCTGCCTCCCATTTCCGCAACGATGACAACGTTGTCACGGCTGCGACTGCGACCTCTTCTTGCGTCAGTCCCAGCGCCTCTCTCCGACGCCGCAGATACATCCCGACCTCGGGTCGATCACACACCCACGAGGTCTGGCCGCTACCACGGCGCCGCTTCGACGCTTCGGCTCTGCGCAGACGTTCTGGGGCAATCGGTCTCGATCTCGGATCGGGGTCGGCGACCAACGGTACGGCAATCTGCACGGCCAGCCTCTCTCACAACTCATGCGGAGCCTGACGTCGATGAGGGGCTGTCGAATAGTCGACCCTGTCATATGTCTGTGCCCCCCGTGGCGAATTCATGGCGACGCTATTCAACTTCAATGAGAAAGATATACGCATAAGATTCGTAAAAAGCACTGTGGCGCTTATCACAATCGACATTGGCTCGATGTGGCCTTCATTCGTTAGCGCATGAGACTCAACGTCGACGGAGTTTAATTTGCGCCCATCAGTAGGGGCTAACCCGGACAAGTTGTCCGGGTCCTTTGGTGTATCCGCGACGCGGAAATCTAATCGAAGAGCTTCCTCCCCGCGTTCGATGTCCGATTTGTCGGTTTCTGTTGTTTCCGGTGGACCGGTGAATGGCGGCCGGATGTGACTGTGACAAGAAGTGTCACTTGTGTGCTAACCGATGGGATCCCTTGACCTTGCCAACTGGCTTGAAAAGTCCTCTGACCATTGATTTTGGCATCAATCTTATGCTTTTCGGTCTGGTTGTGCTACCGCCCGCCATTCGCTGTTGCTGCCGGTTCGCCTAAACGAAATGCGGCATCAGGCTGCTTTCCATGTGCGCTCGATCCTCGGTTCGTTTCGTGGCAATATGACCAGATCAAGCGGCAATTAGTTTGCCTACATCTGCGGCTTGCTAAAGATTCACCACGCTATTCGAGTTCTTTGCCCTGCGATCTCGCCTGACTTGCGCCCTGCCTATTCGCGTTGCAGAGTTCTGCTCATGACGTGATCCTGTGAAAGGGCTGAGGACGCGATGTACCCAAGCATCTCGACGCCAGAATCTCGGTTTTCGGGATCGAACCGTGACGACCTCGGTGAGAGGTATCAGCGGCGTTCAATAGCACACGTTGCCGTCGGGAATGCGGCGCATTGGTAAGTGTTCGACTTCTCTTGTGCAGTGGAATTCCGCACTGCAAATTTTTAGATCCGCAATTACGGCAGTGCCCGGCGCATGGAGTGTGGACGGCTCGTCGTCCTGGTCGGATTCATCACGGAAGGTTTCTCAATGGGTAAGTTCAGTGCCATCCACCGCGGTGCAGTCGCAGCGGTCCTGATCGGCGCCTTTGCGGTGCCGCCATTGGCCGCGGCAGCGGAGCCGACTGGCGTGACAACGGTGAGCGTAAACGGTCCCCAGCTCCAGTCGACCGACGCAAACTCGAACAACTCGGAGCAGACAGACCCCACGGCTCCGACTTCGGGCCAGTCCGGATCGTCCAGTGGAGGTTCGTCTACCGGCGGTTCGTCGTTCACGGGGCCGTCCTTCAACGGCGGTTCGTCGGGCGGATTGCTTGGCGCCGGGTCGGCGGCGGACCTGCTCGGTCGTGTCTTCCGGGGAGCTCTGACCGGCTCCTGATATCGGCCGAGGTTTTCGGCGTCGTGGGGACAACCTTCCGGTTGCCGGCCCTCCGAAACGTCGACGATCTCCGTTCCTTGATCGCTGTGAAATCCGTTGCCGACCAATGCATTCGGCTCGCGGACCGTCGCGGAGAAACTACCGGACACCTGGTGAAGAGGCATGAACATCGAACCCGACCACGACGACCCACACGCCGGGTCCAGCGGAGCTGAACTCGTGCCCGCGGACAGCGCCGGAATTGCTATGCCCCCGACCGAGGATTACGTGGTCGTTCCCGTCACTGCGGAGGACAGTGTCGGCTCGCAGGCACCCACGGAGTTCATCGCCGGCCCGCTCGGTGCGTTCGATGACTCGGCTGCCGACTGGTTCGATGCCGACGACGCGTACATGGATGCGTTGACCGAGGTCATCGTCCTCCCACACGATCTCACCAATCCGGGCCAACCCTCATCCAGCGAGATCGAGCCCAGTGATCCGATCGATGACGAGCAAACCCGGTCGTTCGTGGCGGCGCTGTGGCCGAAGGTGGTCGCCTTTGCCGCAGGGCAGGACTGGCGGAAGCAGCTGCCGCGCATCGGTGCTATTGCCGCACTCCTATCCCTTGTCATCGGCGGCGTCGTTGCGGTTCAGTCCAAGGGCGACGACCGGGTCGGCAACACCACAGCCTCCGAGGATTCGCCCTCGGCCACCACCGACGAGCTGACCACACAGTTCGGGTCATTCGCGACCACGGATCTATCGAGTACCTCCACGACTCCTTCCGATGTACCCGTCCCGACCGATATCGCCTCCACCGACCCAGCCCTGCCTCCGACGCAGCCTGACCTCGGTACTGGCGTGCCGTCCACAGATACACCTCCCTCATCCGTGGACACGTCGGTCACTGAGACCACCACCACCGAGACCACGACGACACCCATCACCACGACGACCGATCAGCCCTCGGTATCAGTCAGCGGCAGCGTCTCGATCCAACTCCCGCCGTGGACAGGCCTCAACCAGGTTCCGCCGCCGACCACCGTGACCGTGTACGTCCCGACTCCCGACACCCGCACCACACCACCCCCAGCGGCTACGACCACACCCGGGACGACTCCGCCGGCGACCACAACCGCACCTAGCACCACAGCGCCACCGGTGACCACGACCACCGTCACACCTACGCCAACACCGTCAGAGACGGCGCGATGCAGTACTCCACCGCGCCCATCGAAGACGACCACGTCACCGTCCTCGTCGCTGCCGACACTCTCGCACCCACCGACGACATCGCCGCGCCCGTCGACAACCACCACACCACCCGCGACATCGAAACCAACCACAACCTCAGCCAAACCCACCACACCTCGCTCCTGCAGGTGAGTGGTCAACCTGAAAGATCGGTTGCGACAGTGAATTTCGAGAAATGATGGCGAAATCCCACCTTGGCTCGCTCCTCCGCTCGCAGACGATGGCCACCGGGCGAGCCCTGGTTCTGGCGGTTGTGCTGACGGCCCTGACAGTCCTGGGCTGCGGGGCCCTGACACATCGCGCGCCCGACCCGGCACCCCCTGGTTCCGGCGGCACAGTTCCTTCGATCCGGCTGGACTCGGTGGATAACAAGTTCGATCAGCTACAAGACTGGGCCAGAGCGCGTGCCGACAAGCACGGTATTCCAGTGCGTGCGCTGCAGGCCTACGGATACGCGACCGTCGTCATGGCCAAGGCACGGCCAGGTTGTCATCTCGGGTGGACCACCCTCGCGGGCATCGCGAGAATCGAAAGCAATCACGCCCGCTTCGGTAGTGCGAGCATCGCAGCGGACGGGCAAGTTCGTCCACCCATCCGCGGCGTAGCCCTGAACGGTACCGGTGGCAATGCGGTGATCATCGATCCGACAGCCTCTGTCGGCGCAGAACGGCCGGTATACGCGCGAGCAATGGGCCCATTTCAGTTCATCCCCGACACCTGGAATCGATGGGGTGCACGCGCCAGCGCGGACTACCACACCCTGGCAACGGCCATAGAGCACGATAAGCCGCTCGGCTCTGCCGAACTGACGGGCAACCCGGACAACATCGACGACGCCGCACTCGCGGCAGGGCGCTACCTCTGCGCATCAGGTGGAGACCTGTCCACCGCGCGTGGCTGGCGGCAAGCGATTTTCGCATACAACCACTCCAACACCTACGTCGACCAAGTACGCAGCGCCGCACTGGGATACGACCACTGACCGCCCCTGTCTGGGGATCCCGGCTGAATGAAAGCGGACCGAATCACTGAGTACTCAATCCCTTATATGTCGCGCTCGCTGACCGGCCTCTTATTCGTTGGGTACGGCAACGAGGAGTCTCGAAATCTCGGGCTAACTCCATGAATTAATTCCGACTCATAACACTTGGCTCAATTTCACTATTTGACCAGCCCCGCAGTGCGGGGCCGATCCCTTTGTGCGGAGACATGATTACCAATTTATTGCGAAGCGTGTGGAAAAACACGCGAGCCCGAAAATGGCTATTTGCCGTGGCCGGGATACTCGTAGTGGCATTGACGGCACAGACCGTGCATGTCATGGTCACACCGACAGCAGCTGATAAACACGCGATCGACGGCGCCCGCTATCTACCGCTGCTCAAACCGGTCAGCAGTGCGACACCGCTGAATGACAAGCCCGAGGACAAACCGCAGCAGGGCGACTTCAAACCGTTGATCGGTGCCGGCCAAACCTCGTTCGACCCCGCCACGTCGAAGGAATCGGGTCGCTCGGACGACTCTGTCGAGTACGTCAACAAGAATGGCTCCCACTCGGTGGTGCTGTCGCAAACGCCGTTGAGCGTGGCCGATGGACACGGTGGCTGGACACCCATGGACACCCGTGTGGTGGATAAGCCTAACGCGAAAGCGGGCGCGGCCCGCGATGGCGCGCATGCCCAGTTCGCTCCCACCGCGGACGACGCAAAACTCCTCGAAGTCGATTCCGGCCAGGCACCGGTGACACTGGCACTCGACGGTGCCAAGAAGGTCAAGCGGGCCGTCAAAGACTCCACCGTCACCTACCCCGAGGCGCTGACCGGCATCGACCTGCAGTACACAGTCGAGGTCGGAGCGGTCAAGGAAGCGTTGATCGTCAAGAACGCCAAGGCCATTGGCGAAGGCCGATGGGCGTTTACGTTGGGGCTGGGCGATGGCCTGACCCCGTCGCTCGAGGGTGACCACGTGCTCATCACCAACGCGCAGCACGTAGTGGTCGCGGCACTGCCCGCGATCGAGGTCTTCGACTCCGCGAACAAGGACAGCAAAGACAAAGCCAAGACCGCCGCGCACACAGGAGGAAAGTACTCCCTTGCGCGCAAGGGTGATTCGTGGTCGTTGACCGTATCTGTCGACAAGGGCTGGCTGATCGATAAGAAGCGGGTCTTCCCGATCACCGTGGACCCGACCTACACCTACGGTTTCGGCACCCAGCCGACGTCATTCGCATATCGCTCCGACGGCGCAGCGACATGTCAGAACACCTGCGGTATCGCAGTCGGCAACTCACTCCCGAACGGTCAGAACCTGTTGTGGCGATCCGGATTCCGCTTCGACTTCACCCCGGTCGCAGGCAAGACAGTAGTGGGTGCACGGCTGGACATCCAACGGACCGGATCGACCGGCACCGCGAACACGTTCACCTCGACCATCTCCAAGGCGACCAACCCACTGGGATACACAGCAATCGGTGACACATTGGCCTCCGGACCGATCGGTGATACCGGCTCGATGCAGTCCAAAGCGTTGACCGATTTCATCGCGGCCGCGGTCAGTTCGAACGACAGCAATGCGTGGCTGATGCTGACCGGCAACGAAACGAGTGTTCTGTCGTACAAGCAGCTCAAAGTTCAGCTGGTTATTGACTACGGCACCGCCGCGCCGGAGTCGGCACCCGCAGGGCCGGTCGACGATGCAGTGCTCACAACTCTCACACCCACCCTGCAGACCACCGCCGTGACAAACCCCTCCGGGGACGCCACGCAATATTGCTTCAAGGTTTCCACAGGGGTCGATGGCCGGTCTGGCAGCGTGGTGGATTCGGGATGCCTAGATACCCCGACATGGACTGTACCGAAATACGTGCTGCACGACGGCGGGGTCTACACATGGACGGTCGACACGACCATCAAAGGCGGGGCAACGTTGACCCCGGCGCACTGGGTGCGTCACTTCAGGGTTGACCAGCGAATCGGCGATCCGGGTCCGGTGCCGACCGATGATGCAGGCTCGGTGAGGGTGAATCTGGTCAACGGCAACGCCCATACCGAAGTCAGCGGACCCGGCTTCACTGCTGTCGGTGGTAGTGCGGGAGTGAAATTCGCATACAACTCCCAGTCCGGTGAAGGACACGGTATGCGGGCATCGTATTTCAACGATCCCCAACACAACGGCACTCCCGGCAATGCGCCCGTGCTGGTTCGCGGCGAGTCGCAGGTAAATCTGAATTGGTCGAATCCACTCGGGAATTCGAATGGGAATTTGGATCCAGGTGCCTTGGAATCCCGCACACGCCCACCGGCCCTGGCTCCGGACTTTTTCGTGGTTCGATGGGAAGGCTATTTCCAAGCCGACAACGCCGCTGACTACCAGTTCACGGGAGTGAATATCGATGGCGCGAAGATCTGGGTGGGAAACACGCTGGTCTACGACCACGCTGACCGTTTCAACGCTGATCCGTTTCAGCTCGGATTGGCCGGTTGGTCGAACAAAGTCACCCTGAAGCAGAACCAAAGAGTCGCGCTGAAGGTGGAGCTCTACCACAAGACGCTGGATCCCGCGCTGATGCAGCTGTGGGTGCAGACCGACCCGGCCCGCCCTCAGCTGGTGACCACCGATTCGTTGTATACACAGGATGCCTCCCCGCTGCCGCCCGGATGGACGCTAGGTACTCCGGGCAGCGGTTACACCCACGCGGAACTGCTCGACAGCGCGGTGGTGCTGACCGACACCGCGGGCGGTGTACACGCATGGGCCCGCACCCCCGGCGGCTACGCGCCACCACCGGACGAAGACGGAGTACTTGCCTTCGACGCCGCCGGCCAGATCTCGGTGACCGAGAACGGTGTGGTGTCAGTGTTCAACAACGACGGCACACTCGCGGCGGTTTCCACAGTGCTGGACAGCAAGAAACCCGCTGCGCTGCAATATGTTTACTCAGGTACGACGCCGCGGCTGACCAAGATCCAGGATCCAGTCTCGGGGCGCGCCCAAACTCTGTACTACAACACCGATAACAGCGACTCCTGCTACGGCGGCACGTCTAAACCCGCCGGAGCCACAAGCGCGCCACAGGGCAAACTGTGCCGGATCGTCTACTGGGATGGTAGCCAAACCCGCCTCTGGTACGACCGGTTGACCCTGCTGCGGATCGAGAACCCGGGTGGGGAGGTAACAGACTTCGCCTACCTGAAGATCCTGGAGCAGAAGGTCTGTCACCCCAACCCGACACCTGGCAAACCTGCTATCTGCACGACCACCGACGCGATCGAAGACCGCGACGGTCCACATGGCCCACTGGCCAAGATCCGCACTCCGCTAGTCAACGACTGGATCGCGGCCCAGGGGCCATTCTCCCTCACCTCCGGGGTCGAGACAGCCCTCAGCTACCTCTTGGCCGCCGATATCCCCGGCAACGCTGACTCGGAGAAAGAGAAGAAGTTCAGGACAACAGCGGTCTCCTTGCCGCCGACAAATTCCCCCCTAGCAACCCGAGCCCAACGCTCCTACGCGTACGACTTCCCTGGTCATCAGGCGGCTGTCAACGTGGCTGGATTGAGCCCGCAGGGTGGGTTCTACCGCAAGGTCACCTGGGACGATGCTGGCCGAGGCCTCACCGATACCAACGCGGATGGCGTCACTCGCTCGACCGAGTGGAACGCCAAGGACAAAGTGACAGCGGACATCGACCCGGCAGGGCGCCGCTCTACGACAGTGTATGACTATGCCGATCGCCCGGTTGATCTCTATGGTCCGGCACCGGCGTCGTGTTTCAACGGCCTGACACCGACCGCAGCGTGCGCGGCATCGGTTCCCCACACCCGTAACGGCTACGACGAAGGGATAGCCGGATTACAGACGGCGTTCTACGACAATCCATCGCTGTCGGGTGTTCCCAAGATCTGGCAGACCGGTATCGGTACCCCCGATGGTTCACTGGCCGCGAACTGGGGCCCCACACCGCCAGTGGCCAACACCGGCGGCTGGTCAGGCCGGTTCACCGGAGAAATTCAGTTCCCAGCGGTCGGCGCCTACGGCGTGGGCTTCACCACTGTCGACGGTGTCCGTATGTGGCTCGACGACGTACTTGTCGTGGACAGCTGGACAGACAAAGCCAGCACTGCCGTGACCGGCAGTTACAACAACGCCGCCGCCGGTAGTTGGCACCGAATCAGGGTCGAGTACTACAACCACAGCGGCAACACCGGTGCACTGAACTTCACCTGGACACCACCCGGTGCCGGTACGGTGACCACTCCAGGCCAGGTCCTGAGGCCACGGTATGGATTGGTAACCAGCAAGATCGACTACGACACCTCCCGTGGTAACACCCAACGGGCGGGATCAACCAAAACGGCAACCACCTTCTCGGATCCGGCGAGTGGTATCGACCCTGTCTACGGGCTGGTAGTCGCCAAGACATCGGATCCCGATGGTGCTTCGTTGACCAGGCGCCTTGGATACGAAAGCCCCGGCAACGGATACATGCGCCTCACCTCGACCGCCCTGCCATCCGGCGACATCTCCAACCCCGACAAGCGGAGCACGACAACCTATTACGGCGTCACGGAGACCCGGTCGAATCCATGCGATGCCGCGTCACCGGCGGTGAATCAGGCGGGCCTGCCAAAAATCACGACCGCTGCCAAGAACGCTGCCGGACAAGCCAATACAGCCGAAACGGTATACGACGCGAGCGGCAGGGTCGTGGCATCGCGGGTCAATTCCGAGCCCTGGTCATGCGCCAGCTACGACGCCCGAAGCCGACTGACCCGCAAGAGCTTTCCAGCGATGGGTGCCCAGCCAGCACGGACAGTCACCTACAACTACAGCGTCAATAATGACCCGCTGACAACATCGGTCACCGACGCCAGCGGCACGATCACGACCGCGGTCGACATTCTGGGCCGAGGCGTGTCCTACACCGACGCCAACGGTGTCGTAACAGCGACCGTCTATGACGCCGCAGGACGAGTGAGCAGTATCGCATCCACCATCAAGGGCATCACCAGCACTTTGAACTACACCTGGGACGACGCCTCGCGACTTCTCACTGTCGGACTGGACGGCACCACCGTCGCCACACCCCACAACGACAACGCAGGAGAACTGCAAAACGTCGCTTACGGCAACGGGTCGCGACTGGACTCCATTACTCGCGACGACACAGGAGCGATCACCGCCAGAACATGGAAGGCATCGAACTCGTCGGTAACCGACGCGGTCACTCGGTCCTGGCATGGTCGCATCACCGACGAAAACCTCACCGACACAGCCAATCCCGGTACCACCTTCGCTGACTCCTACACCTATGACAGCGTAGGACGTTTGGTTGCCGCCACCGTGCCACATCACCAGCTCACGTACTCCTTCGACGCCGCAGGTGGATGTGGCCCAAATGCGACGGCGGGAAACGACACCAACCGCACTGGATTCACCGATATCCGTGACGGCTCAGCTCCGGCGGTCACCCACTACTGCTACGACAACACCGACCGACTGTTGTCCACTAACGGAGACAACGCGCTGTCGTTCGTCTACGACGGGTATGGCAATGCGACCAAGGTAGGGACGGACACCCTCGGATACGACTCCACCCGCCGACACATATCCAGCACCACCGCTGCGGGCACGAATGTGGCGTACACCCGCGACGCCAACGACCGATTGGTAGCCCGCATCGTCCAGGGCGCCTCAACAGGGAACGGAACCACCCGATACGCCTACGCGAGCCCATCGGAAAGCAATCCGGAATTCGTGCTCAACGGAACCGGCAATCTGCTGCAGCGGGTCGTAAAACTGCCCGCCGGAGTCCTACTGACGAAGACCTACGGGCAATCCCCGGTAGCGAACTGGTCATATCCGAGCATTCACGGCAGCGTCCTGTTCACCGCCGACCGCAACGCCGTCCGTACCGGAACCCTGCACATCTACGACCCCTACGGCCAAGATATCGACCCGGCCACCGGCGCAATAGGTGACATTCCGATCCCCGCCACCATGCAGGGTGGTATGGACCTGGGCTACTTGGGCGAGCACACGATTCCCATCGAACACCTCGCCAGCCAGCAAACGCTTGAGATGGGCGTACGCACCTATCTGCCCACTCTTGGCCGGTTCCTGCAGACCGACCCCGTAGCGGCCGGCTCGGCCAACGACTACGACTACGTCAATGCCGACCCCGTCAACAACCTTGATGTGACCGGAAATTGCCCGGAATGTGTCATTCAAATCATCGAAGGTGCCGAGGCGCTCGTTGAGGATCTTACGGACGACGGCCCAAATCAGAATAAGACAGGAACTTCTAACACTGGGACACCACCGCCCAATGGCGCCCGCGGGCCCGAATGCGATACGTGCGGAATCTACGTCGCCGGCAACACCAAGATCCGCCCCAAAGTCGGCGATCGTGGAGACATTGACGTAGATTCCAATGGGATGGTGCACCCTCCGTCAGTCACGGACCTAAATGCCCACAACGTGCAAGGAAAATCTGCATTCGAATCCGTTGAAGCGGTAAAGAACCAAGGCCTCAATGGCAAGATAATATCGCCCAACCGTTCGTTGCCGGCTGGTTTGGGAATTATTGCGGATGACGAGAAACATGGCGGTCACGCGCCGCCGGGTCACCTTACAATCTATCCGACGAGAGATATGACGCTAGATGAAATGCAGGGTTTGGTAGACAGCATGGACTGGGTAGTGGTTGACCGTAACAAAAAGGGCGACAAATAAATGAGGCGCTCCTGCCGTCGGCTTCGCTCTAGCCGCCAGAGGCAGACGGCAGGCATGGCGCCGCTGTTCGAGTTAAGGTGGGGCAACGAGGAAGAGGAGTGCGGCGTCATGGCGATTATCTTCGAACTGGCGATAAATTTCGGTGACAAGGTCGATGCGGCGGGCGCGGCTGCACGCACTGCCCGCGAGATCATGCCGACTACGCTGCAGGCAGGCAGGCACAGCATCACCTTGCAGCCTCCCGTAGTAATTGAGTTGGGCCCCTACACTGGGTTGTCGATAATGCCCATTGGGGTTGGATACGGTGCCGTAGGAGACCACGGCATCCCAAGGATCAAACTTACTGCCGCAGAACTGACCGAACTTGCCCACCAGATGTATCGATTGCTTGCAAACCTCGACGGCTACATCACCGCCAAGGTCGGCTGGGAACCAGAAATGCTTCTAGACCCCACGGAATTGAAGAGTGACTGGTCAGATGAACTACACCAGGGCACTGTTGATGGTCTCGTCATCGCCGACGCCCTATACGACGAACTCGGCCTGAACGACAAGTACAGCGTCTTTAGGCCAGGCTATCGATGGATACCCTATAGCGGCGAATCGCCAAGCGCTCTCACGGCCGACTGAAATCATCCCACCCCTATTCCCCAGCGAACTTCCATTCGATAATGGAGACCTGTTCAACTCAACAGTACGGCGATGGCGACGCTGCCAAATAGCTGCGAGAGCGACACGCTGGCACGCATTTCGGCACCTGCCGAACAGGGGCAATGCCCGAGGATCGATCAGGGTCCTCGGGCATTGCCCCTGTTCGGCAAGTGCCCAAGCGGTATCCGAAAAAGTTCCGTGACGGACGTGCACGGGTCGCCCGCAACCGCGACGACGGGGCCACTCTCAAGCAGATCGCGGCTGATTTCGGAGTTCATTCGATGATGGTGTCGAAAGTGATGCGTCAATCGGATATTGAAAGACGGGAACAAGCCCCGGAACCCGCAGCGAGTCGGTTGCGCGATGCTCGAGCAGGAGAACGAGGTCCTGCGCCGCTCCGCAGCGTATCTGTCGCAGGCGCCGATACCGGGAAAAGGCTCTACTCGCTCGTGAAAGAGATTGCCGCCGAGAGGATTCCCGTGACGGTGGCGCGTCGGTGCTGCAGCTCGCTCGCCAGCCTTCTCCGGTGGCTGGCAGAACGAGTGACCGTCGGCGAACTCGCGCACGCGTATCGGGCCGACGCGTCGTTCGATTCGCGGGTGAAGTCCCGGCTCGCGGTCACCGCGATGAACAATGTCGACGCCCCGGGGGCTGTGAAGTCACCGACTCGTTCTGTACATCGACCGCAGAAGTCAGTTTCGCTCAAGAGAATTTATCCACACACGCAATCGCCATCGCAGGGCCGGATCCATGGGCCGGGTCGGCGCGGCTGGCGACAACGCCGCCATGGAGAGCTTCTTCAGCCTGCCACAACCCAAACTGCTCGACCGATACCACTGGCACACCCGCGAACAGTGGCGGATCGTGATCGCCACCTGCATCGAACGCACCTACCACCGTCGACGCCGAGAAGCCCGGTGGGCGGTGCCGATGACCATGGTCGTCGGCACCGTCATGGTCGGGCAAGGATTGACGGATTTTGGAGGCGCCACCGTTGTTCGTGCGATAGAGACCGTACGGACGACCGAGGGCTGGGCCAGGTCGGTCTGTCTGGGTGGGCAGGAACCATCTCGAGGACGATCGAGTTCCCAGGTATCACGACATCTCGCTAGGCCCTGCGGCCCTTGAGGTCTGCGCGGGCGTGTTCGAACCACTCGTAGGTCTCGGGGAAACCGTCGGCTTCCTCGCGCTGACCGCCGTGTACCCCGAACAGGTCGTAGGCGTACCGCCTCAGCACGGTGCTCTCGCTCTCCCCCGCTGCGGCGAGGATCGGGCGGTCCTCGAGGATCAGCGCGATGCCGGCGACCTCTCCAGCGCTCCAAACGAGTTGGTATGCCTCCCAACCCTCTTCGCGTACCTTCCAGGCACGAGCCACGAGCCGACGACGGAGATCGTCACGCTCGGCATCGTCGGGGCTGGCATACAGTCCGCTGCCCCGTTCCTGGGCAGTGGCGGCGGGTTCCTCAGCGGCAATGGTAGTTGCCGCGTTCCGAACAGGAAGCAGTGCAGGCTCGGCCCAGGAGCGCAGTTCGTCGGCAAAGTCGGCCAGCGCGCGCAATTCCTCGGCATTGGCGGGGCCGGTGGCAGCTTCGGCGCGGGTGCGGTCGGCCCAGAGGCTCAAGGCCGCGGTAAGGACGTAGTAGGTGTGCGGCCGGTCAGGGTCGTTGAAGTCGTAAGTGACTGTGCGCGAGGAGGTTCGAGTGGCTTCGATCAGGACCGCGATCTCACCGTGGAGGCGGGTGAGTTCGGCGGTCAAATCGACATTCGGCGACTGCGGAACCCGCACGACGTAGGCACCGAGTCCCTGACGGGTTTCGAGGATGCCGTCCTCGACCAGTCGCTGCTGTGCCTGCCGGACGGTGGTGGCACTGGGAATCCCGTACTCGTTCTGGATCTCGGAGATCGAGGGCAGCTTGTCCCCGACCGCATATCGCAAGGCGATCCGGGCTCGCAGGGCACGATAGAGAATCTCGTTACGGGCAGCCATACTGAACTCCAATCAGAGGTAACACTGTTGTGCGCCAACTCATCCTACGCATAACACAGTCAACATATATATGAACATAGTGGTAGGTTCTGAATTCCGATAAGCAGGATTAACGGCGCTCAGGAATTCCGAACGATACGGAATCATCCGGAAAACCCGGATGCTCAGATCGACATCCGAGATAGTCTGACAGCCATGACTGATACGCCGTCCCCGGACGTGGCCGAGTCCTCTCCCTACACCGAGCGCAGTCACGCCGATCTCGAACTCGGAGAGCTCGCCCGCGAGGTATCCGACTTCGCCCGGCGCATGGTGCCCACCGGTCCGCGCGGAGAGTCCACCTCCGGGTACCGGCTCGCCGACGCCCTCGCGCTGCAGGCGCTCGTGGGCCGCCTGGTCGAGGCGGTGGTGGTCACCGAGCGGCAGAACTACGTCAGCTGGCGACGACTCGGCGAGATCGCCGACCCGCCCGTCTCGGACTCCACCGCCCACGGCCGCTGGTCACCCGCCGAAACCGAATGGAAGACCCAGCGGCGAAAGTGGCTGCGGCACAACGTGATGGGCGGCCCCGACCGGGACGACACCGTCGCCGAGCGCGCCGCCCGCCTGGACCAATGGGTCACCCGCCACACCGAACCCGGCGATCTCGACCACGGCCCGCACCCGGTCACCGACCGCCTCGACCGGATGGACCCGGCGACCGAATCGGTGCACCTGAGCGTTCTGCGCCAGATCCTGCTCAGCGACTGCCCGGCCACGCCGGGCGCCCCCGGCACCGACGACGCCGGTCTGCCCCTGGATCTGCTGCTGCCCCTCGAGCAGCGCCAAGCCGCCGTCGACGCCGCCCTGGCCGCTGCCCTGCCCGAGGGCCCCGCGGCCGCCGAGGCCTGGCACCGGGCCCGCCGCAGCCGCACCTACGCCGAATCCCTCGACACCCAGATCCGTTCGGCAGCAGCACAATCGAGCGCCCCGGCCACCGCGCCGCGAATCGACACCGTCGACGCGGTGTACCTCGACGGACCACTGGCCGGGCAGCGCGGCTACGCCCTCAACACCCTCGGCCAACGCGTCGGGTTTGCCCTACCGCCCCGCCCCGGCGGCCCCACCGGCGAATACGAAGTCATCACCCTCGCACACCAGGGCCGCCCCGCCTCACTGCGCCTGATCCGCGACACCCCGACCGACTCCCAAACCCACTCCCCCGCAGCACCTTCCGAGGACCAGAAGCCCTGATGAACAGCCTGCGCTCTACCCCGAGACCGCCGCTCCCCCACTGACCGAAAGCACATCATGACCACTCGTTCCCGTCAGGCCGCCGCGCTGGCCCAGGTCCTGGGCGACCGCATCGGCCGCCCGGTGCGCCACTCATACGACGGCCCACGCACCGAGCGCTATAGCGGCGGGTGGCGCCTGGAATGGACCGACGGCCCGACCATCGGCACCATGCGCGCCCTGGCACGCGAATACGCCGCCCGCTTCCCGGACCTGCCGCCGGTCGAGAACATCCGCTTCGATCGCGCGCACACCGACCAAGCCGAGGCCACCGCGCTGCTGCTGTGGCTCGATACCGACCCGAACAGCGCATTCGACACAATTCCGGGGCTGTGGCTTGAGCAGTCTTTCGCGGCAACCGAGGACCCCGATCGTGCGCCCGAGGTATGGCAGCGCCGCGGGCACACCCTGTACGCCATGATCCGCGAGGCATACACCGCCAAGTCCAGCTCCAGCGGTCACACGATCGTTGTCACCGCGCTGGCCGAACGGATCCGCGCAAGCGGATGGGACCAGACGCTGGCATGGCTCGACCGACAGGCCGAGCCACATCACGAACCACACCTGCGCATCGTGAAGTGAGCACCGATCTCACAGCGGGAGAACAGCATTGGAACTGACAATCTGGGACGTAGTGCCCCAAAAGCATTCTGCGACAGCACTTCTATCGACGTACTGGTACAAGAACGAGCATCACGGCCGCCCCCGACCCGAACTCGATCGCCAGATCATGGACGTGGTGTTCGAGACCCGCAAACGCACCATGCTCGGCAACGACACCCACGATCAGGCATCCCGGGAATTCCATCTCCGTGAAGCGCGCGCACGAATGAACTGACGTCGGTCGCCCAAGCCGATGAACATCCGCTCATGCCGAATATCGGGCGTTGAATCCGTCGAGGTGCACGGCAGCGTGTGACAATCTATCCCCTGGGCGCGGGCGAGGCCGCTTGCTGGTAGCGCGCTCCGTCGGCATGTGAAAATCCGGAAAGCAGACTGAGCCGAGAGGGGCCTCAGTGGCCAACATCGCAAGGAATGCAAGGCCCGACTGGGTCGACGACGATCTGTTCCCGTTCGTGAGCCGCTTCATCGATATCGATGGACATACCGTGCATTACGTCGACGAGGGGACGGGTCCCACGCTGCTGTTCTTGCACGGTAATCCAACCTGGTCGTTCTTTTGGCACGACGTTATTCGCGCACTGCGCGGCGACTTCCGGTGCGTCGCCCTCGACTATCCCGGCTTCGGGCTGTCGACACCAAAGACCGGCTATCGTTACCTGCCCGCGGAGCACGCAGACGTGGTCACCGCGTTCGTCGACGCGCTCGGCCTCGACGCGGTGACACTCGTCGGGCAGGACTGGGGCGGTCTGATCGGACTTGCGGTCGTGCAAGGTCGGCTGACAGCCTTCGATCGGCTGGTACTCGCCAACACCTGGGCCTGGCCGGTCAACGGCGACTTCCACTTCGAGTGGTACTCCCGCATTATCGGCGGACCGCCGGTGCGTTTCCTGACCAGGCGGCTCAACTTCCTCGTCAATGTGCTCATCCCCATGGGTCACCGGTTGCGCAAGCCGACCCCAGCCGAGATGAGCCACTATCGTCGAGCACTGGACACCCCGGAGCGGCGCCAAGCTTCCGCCATACTCCCTGGCCAGATCACTGCGAGCCGGGCCTTCTTCGCCGAGGTCGCGTCAGGGCTCAGCGCTCTTGAACAGCTGCAGACATTGATCATCTGGGGTAGCGCCCAGATCGGCTTCCGTCCCAAGGAACGCGAACGTCTGGAAGCGGCCTTCCCCGAACATGAAACCGTGATCGTCGAAGGTGCAGGCGATTTCGTGGTCTCCGACGCGCCCGAGGAGTTTGTCGCCGCGATCCGCGACTGGGTGGCAGCGCAGCCGAATTAGCGCACGACAATACCCATGGCGCGCTGCCCTGAGCGGCCACGCCAGGCTGCTGACAGCTGATGAACATCCGATAATGCCGCGACCCGCGCGTTGGTCGGCCGTCCAAACCGGTTGGCCGATAGCGCTTCCCAACGCGCGCACATGCCTGAATGGCGCGCGTTGGGCTCACGATCCCGAGGGCACTGGACCCGATCTTTCGCCGCAGCTGTTGAACTCGCGCGTGATCGTCGTCGCTAACGTCACATTGGCCACGCAGGCGTGTCTGCTGTCTCCAGCTGTTCGTCTATGTGGCGCACGTAGGCTTTACAATTGCTTTCCAACACAACAGGTTTAAGCCTCCCAGCTCGCATGTATGCACATATGCGGGCAGGTGGTAGAGCGTGAGGATATGAGCATGGGCGAGCAGACAAGCGCCGAGTTCGACGACCAGGCCTTGATCGATGCTGCGACGGCGACCATAGTCGTGGAGCCGAATCCGGCGGCGAAGCGGAATTCCTGGGTCACGATCGAGCGAGTGGCCGCGGACGGGACGGAGCAACGATTCAAGATCGTGAGCTCGGATGACGCAGACGCCGTACTGGGCTGGGTCTCTGAAGAGTCCCCGCTGGGTCGCGCGGTGACGGGTGCTCATGCTGGCGATGTGGTCGACGTCCAAGGTGTTAGGAACCCGTTTCAGGTAAAGGTTCTGGCAGTCGTCAACGTGTAGCTCGTTTCTTGATCGCTTAGTACAAGACCAACTGCCTGTAAGGGTTCAGCCTGTGGGAACCATCGAATAAGCGGTTCTCGACACTGTCGTGGCGTGCACCCATCGCGGATCGGAATATCCGCTATTGCCGCGTGGCGCGCGGTTCGAAGCGGCCACGCGGCAGGGTCGAAGATCAACGCGCCGAGGAATCAATCTCGACCGGACCGAACGCGCTGAACTGACGATTCGAACTGAAACCCATTCGGCACCCACAGGTCTCACTGTCCCGAACACGCCAGAGAATGCGCTCATACGCCTGGCCGGGCGTGGGCCCTACCGGGCAATAGCGTCGATCAAGCCCACAACGAGCAGAAACGCGGCGAACGCAACGCCACCAACGGCCCAGGGGACGACGGCCTTCCAGTACGAGTCCTCGATCTCACCCTTTGCATCCAGCTTGAGCAGACCGGTTCGCACACCGACCCGCTTGGATATCGCGACGACCACGAGGACGACGCAGACGATTGCGATTCCGTACAGGCCGATCCCGACGTACAGCAGGAGGGCGATCGGAGCGAGCACAAGACCTTCGGGCGTGATGCTGGCACGTGACACAAGATCGATTCTCCACGCTGGCAACACAATTCGCATCGACTGCTCGATCCTGCGCGGTCGACTGTCGACTTCGCGGCTCCAGCCAAATCGATTGTTCGCACACCACAGTCATGACCTCGTGACCGTGATGACGCCCAAAAGTTGCCACTACCTGCACCGACGTCAGCCCTCAACGATCATGATGGAAGTGCGCTGCACTGGTCGCCACCCCGCGGTGACGACGAATCCGACACCCTCGGATTCCTGACCTTTCCCTCGCGGACCCGGTCCAGACCGGATACCGCCACCACCACCCCTGCGCCGAGGTTTCAGCAGAGAACCGAGTCTGCGATGACCTCTGGCCCCCTCACGCCTACCGCCGAGCTGCGTTTCCTGCTGGGCACCCATCAACCGCACTGGCTCACCGATTTCGCTGTCCCGCTGTTCGTTTCGGACCGGCGACTCCGCGAACGCACCACCCTGCCCCGCGCCTACAGCGAATGGGCCCTGGACTCCGGTGGCTTCACCGAACTCTCGGACTACGGCGGCTGGGAAACCACCACTCCCGCCGAATATGCCGCGCGGGTGCGCCGCTACCGCGACGAGATCGGGTCACTGTCCTGGGCCGCGCCCCAGGATTGGATGTGCGAGCCCGCCATCCTGGCCGGCGGACAGGTCGAGGGCCGCACCTTCGTCGGCACCAAACTCACTGTGCCCGAGCATCAACGCCGCACCGTCGAGAACTTCCTGACCTTGCGTGAGCTCGCGCCGGATCTGCCGTTCATCCCGGTCCTGCAAGGCTGGCAAGTCAGCGACTACTTGCGTTGCGCCGCACAGTATTTCGCGCGCGGGGTCGATCTGCTCGCCGCCCCAGTCGTCGGGGTCGGGTCGGTGTGCCGACGCCAGGCCAGCCGCGAGGCCGCCGAGATCTTCGCCGTGCTCGTCGATGAATACCCCGGCATCCGGCTACACGGCTTCGGAGTCAAAGCCGAAGGACTGGGCATGTACGGATCGCTGCTGCGCTCAGCCGATTCGATGGCCTGGTCCAAAGCCGCCCTATACGACGCTCCCCTGCCCGGATGCGCGCACAAGAGCTGCTCGAACTGTCCCCGCTACGCGATGCGCTGGCGTGATCAAGTACTCACCGCGGCCGCCGAGCACGCCCGCCATCCCCGCGGCATCCAAATGTCCCTACTGTTTGCCGCCGCATAACTCGATCACAGATACCCCGCCAAAGGGGGACCGCCCTGGGACGGAACGGCCCCCGACGACGGCAAGGAACGCCCGTCATGGGAACCCGGCGTTGCGGTTGCTGATCCCCACACGAATGGTAGCCAGAAATACGCCGAACGAATCCCCGCCCGCAGTGCTCTGGCGCCGGCGGTCGGTCATCGTGCACATACCGTCACCGGCCAGTCCACTCGGCCGGTATTGGCGCACCACCAAGCCAGGATCGCTCGGTCCGGATCGGCGGTAGAGGTATCCCGTTGCGCCACAACAGGTATCGAATGTAGGCGACCCGAAGCTGTTCCCGCAGACTGTCCGGGTCGATGCCTTGCGCGCGCAGCGCCGCCCGCTCCTGCCATTCCATACCCGGATTCGACGCACCGCTGCCCACCGCGGTTCCCTCGGAGCCCGATATGAGCCGAAATCGGTTAGCGCAGAGGCGGATCCGGTGGACATTCGCACGCGCCGTCCCGCCACCAGCCACACCACGGGCACGGCACCGGAAGCGCAACGAAATCACCACCTGCCAGCCATTGGTTCGCGGTCCGGCCCGGGGTCCGGATGATCGGCGGATCCGGTGCGTCCACCATGATCACCCGATCGGTTTGCCCGCGGGCCCGCGCGGCGGCCGCCAACTGCGGGATATCGGTGATCGGAGTCCGCCGTGCCGGTAGATCGGGCATGCGGAAGGATCCGGCAGGGCCCGCCCCCGCGACGGGTTCCTCCGGCTCGCCGACATCGCCGAGCCCTGCGACCACACCCGCAGCATCCCACGCCGCCACGACACCAGTCCAGACCAGCAAACGCCCTGACCTGCACAATCACCGACTTGGGCGGCCAATCGAGGAACTAGTGGCCCTCAGCCGGATCCGCAGGAAGCACCACTTCCAATTCGTTCACCAGTTCCCACCGCAACCACCCGTTCCACCACACCACGACCCAATCACCAGGAAAGGGCGGGTCAGGCTCCCGGACGGTCACCGGCTCCACTGGCTGATCGAAGTCGACACGCTCGGGCACATACCCCTCCGGAGCAACCCAACCGATCAGATCGCTATCGCGGTAGCGCGCACGAACGCGAGTACGCGGCGGCAACGGCACGACATCGCCCCCTCCCAGTCCGACAGAGCCCCCGCACCGCTGCGGCAGCGCGCACATCGCGGCGTCGGGAACCGGTAAGAATGCTGTTGCCCATCGCCGTTCGCGCGCGGATCTGGTACACCTGAGCTATGGCCGATGATCCCAACCTGAGCCCCGACGCGATCCGCGCGTCCCTGGCGCAGCTGAAGGTCGACCCCGAGGCCGACCTGGCCGCCGCGCTCGCGGCCCAGCAGTACCTCGCGGCGGCCGAAGCCGACGCCCGGCGCCGCTCACGCGACGCCGCATGATCCGAGGCGAAATCTGGCTCCACGCACCAACTCTCGGCAACACCCCCTCTCCTCGCCGTGACCTGGTCGTCATCATCTCCGATCAGATGATCATCGAAAGCCCCTACCGGTGGCTGCATGTGGTGCCGATCAGCGAGGCCGATCCCGGGCACGTACTGGCCACCCTGACCAGCCACGGCTGGGCCGATGTCCTCGAACTGACGCGTGTCTACCGTCCGTGGGTCACCGAGAAGGTCGGCGAACTCACCAGCGAAGAACTCGACGCCCTGGACGCGCGCCTGCGCACCGCCCAAGGACTCAACCGCCCCGACTGACCGGGGACCGAACCAGACACGGCCCGAACGCTTCCCCGCGTCCGGGCCGTGCCCGTCCTCACCCCGCATCAGCGGGCACCGGCAACGCCAGCGGAGTCGGGAACGCGTACCGCGCCCCCTCCCACAACGCCTTCGCCTTCTCGTCATCCTCGCCGGTGTACACCTCGGCGCTACGCACGAGAGCCTGCGTGTCATCGAGAATCTCGACCACCGTGAACACCTGCACGGCACCGGCCACCAGCAACACACGATCACCCACTGCCACCATGCCCGCACTCTAATCGATCACATGTTCGATATCGTGCAGGGCGTGGCCGACTCGAATCGCCGCCGATACCGGCCGATCTACATGGTCGATGGCGTCGTGGTCCCGCCCGGTGAACTCGTCCGGAGTGGAGATCGGTATGTGGAGCCGCAGCTAGCGCGCTGCGAAAACGGGCACATCCTGCTCCGCCCCGGCAGCGCACTCATCGGCTGGATCAGCTGTCCGGTCCCCGGCGTCCGAGGCGGGCACCGCCTCACCCGATGCCGCCAGTGCGCGGTGATCGACTACCGACCACCCCTGGACCAGCCGTTATGCGCCTGCCAGCAGCGGGCCCGGCGAATGCCGCCGCAGTAGGGGCAACATTGTTGCGTTGGATGCAACTCGCCTCCCTCATGCCCGATGACCGGTTCAGTCAGCGCCGTAAGCGGCAATGGCGTGGATTTGCCTTAGAGTCCACCCGATCTGGGCTGGCTCTGCACGGCGCAGGGCCCCTGGCCAGGGCTAGGCCGGTCCGATAGCGAGGAGCCGTTCGGCGGTCCGACGAGGTTCATCAACCGTAGTGAACTTCTCCAGCAGCTCAGCGATGACATCTACTGCGTTCTGCGGGAGTTCTTCGAGATCGATGATGGGAAGTAACAGCAGCAAGTGGAAACCCCGGTTGGATCCGGCGTGCGCCTCCTCGATGGATACTACTTCGGACCACGAAAGGACTTGGCCTGCAACATCTTCGGTACTCGCAACCGTCCTGGGTCCAGGCGCGGTCGGATCGTGCAGCACGAGGTCGATGGCCGTGTCGTCGGGAATTGTGCGGTAGACGACGTCGACTCGGCGGCCGCTCGGCAGGGACACGGTGAATGCCGGCCAGTCCTCGGCATCGAAGACGGCTCTGTCGAAGGCTTCGGCGGCTTCCCAGTCGGGGCCGATCAGCAGCTCCTGGACACCGATGTCGTGAAAGAACGCGCCCAGGTAGGAGATCCAGAAAAGGTGCTCGTCGAGGTATTCCGGATGCCAGCTGTAGGGCCCGCCGATATAGCCGGAGATCTCGTCATCGGGACACGCCTGGATCATGATTCGAGCCTAGTCGCCAGTGCCGGATCCACTTCCGGGCCAAGTCGACAGATATACCGAAGGCATGACATGACCTTCGTTGGCCGGTAGATCGGCGAATACCGCAGGTTCGGAATATGTCTCGCCACCAGTCGAGTGTGGCGCGGTCGACTACCGGCCGCCCCTGGACCAGCCCGAGTGTGCCTGCCAGCGACCGCGGGCACTACCGCCGCACTTCCCCGGCCAGTCCGCCATCGGCTGAACTGCGGCGATACCCGCACGCACCCGTGAACCCACTCCGTGACGGTTTCTATCTACTACCGCCCCAGTTCGGCGCGCGTCACATCGGTCCACTCGTACGCGCCGCGATCCCGGTTGAGCCGGATCAGCGACACCGCGCCGATGCGGTCCTCGGCCTGGACGTGGGCGACCCCACCGGCCGCCAACTGGCTGCGGATAGCGGGGATCGAGGCCGCTCCGGTCGAGTAGGCCACGGTCAGATGCGGGTTGAACGCGTTCCCTCGCTCGGGAACGTGCTCGCTTCCCCACACCTGTCCGATCGCATCCTGCAGGTCATCGCGAATCCCTGCCAGCGGTGACAGGTCCGCGATGGGCAGTTGGATGGTTTCGCTGTCCACGATCGGCGGCCCGACCCGCACGGTGAACGCCGCGCGTGCGGCGAGCCGGCATTCGGCGGCCGCGACGATCCGATCGATATCGCCCGCGTCGACTTCATCGGTGAACCCGATGCCCTGAATCGTGATGTGCAGGCCCGACGCGGTCACCGGCGCCATGGTCGCAATCGCGGACACGGTCGGCGCGAACACCGGCACCAACGCCCGGATGGGTGAATCCGGGCCGAAGGTGATGTGCCAGGTGTAGAAGGACCGGCCCAGCGACCAACCCGGCCGCCACCACCAATGATCCCGAGTGAGTTCGTCTTCCTCGAGCATCGCGCACCCTTTCCTCAATCGGTCAGCGCGGGAACGGATCCGGTCTCCGCATCGCGCGCGAACGCCGCCGCGGTATCGACGATCTGACGCACATCGCGCGACTGCTTACCGGCGTGATCGCGCGCCATGACCGCGATCTCGCGTACCCGCTGCACCAGCGGGCCGACGCGATGCTCGCGCGGGGTCGCGCTCACCACACCCAGCTCATCGGTGACCATATCCAGATTGCCCAGCGCGACATGCGCTTTGATCTGCTGGCAGCGCACCATCCGCTCGGATCCGAGATTGCGCATCCCCTCCGGAATCCGCGTATAGGACTCGACCGCAGCGTCCGCGAACTCCAACGACCGCGCCGGATCCCCCTGCGCCAAACAGGTATCGGCCCAGAACCCGCCCGCGCGTTCGGGCGAGCACGTGAACGGGCCCGCCAGCACATCGGTGCGCGGGACCTCGCGCAGTTCGGCACCGATCTCGACCGCCCGATCCAACGCCGCCGACGCCTCGATCTTGCGCGCGGCCATCGTCAAGTCCAGGGCGTGCGCGCTGGCCAGAAACAGTGCGGCACTACCGTTTCGGGCATACCGCAACCCGTCCTGCGCGTAGTCCGCCGCGGCGCGGTAGTCCTTACGCCAGAACGCGGTGGTGTGCTGGGCGGCACGCACCCACGCCCGCAGGTCATCGTCCTCGGCGTCATCTGCCCACGCCCACGCACTGCGCAGATGCTTGTCCGCGATATCGGGCTCTCCCAGATCGGTGGTGATCCACCCCAGCACACTCATCGCCCACCCCGCGATACTCATCAATTCGGCTGTGTGACGGGGCTTTTGGCGGCCGCCGAGCAGCCCGACCGCTTTGTCCCGCACCGTGACCACGCGCCGGAACAGCGGCGGGGTGGGCTCCTTGAGGTATGAACTGGTCGCGGTGCGGAGATCAGCGCGCATGTCCTGGATCGTCAGTGCACCCACGTTGCTCGCTTCCGCCAACGTCAGCAGGGCCGCTGACTCATTGGCTGACTCCAATAATGTGTCGGCGGCGAAGTCCGAGCGTGCCCGAGGTGCACTCACACCCTCACCGTCAGATGTGTTCATACCGCTTAGCAGCCGCCAATGGAACCGGCTCACCACATCATCAGGAGCCTCGGCAAGCAGCCCATCGAGCGACCGCTTGCTCGCCAACTGCGCGGTTCGCTCGCCGTTCTCCCACGCCAGCACCGTGCGCCGGGTGACCCCCAAACGCCGCGCCAACTCCGGACGACTCATCGGAAACGCATTCCGCAGCGCGAAAATCTCACGCGTGCCCCACTCGACCTCGACCATAGGTCCGCTCCCTGCCCAGGCATCGATGTGAGCCGGAAATTACCCCCAATTACCCCTTGACGTACTCGGATTACCCCTACCGATACCGGCAGTGTCGAAGACGGCACCGGCGCTGAGCCGAATTGCTCGGAGCCCCCTTCGCATTCGCCCGGGGATGGGCGCGGAACACTCCTTGCTCGGGTACACCGCGCCTTCCGCCCTCCCCCGGCAGCGCCGGTGCCTCTCACCTCACCGCGGAGGAAGAGACACCCATGTGCGCCCCGCCCGCAGATACCGACGCCCCCCAGCCTCACACCACGAGCCGCTCCACCTGCCCGGTCGGGATGCCGCGCTACCGCCCTCCCTGGCCCCTGCCTACGTGGCGGGACCTGTATTCAGCATTGTTCAGCACCACCATTACTGACCCGATATGCGCGGCCGCGCACGCGCTGACCGACGTCCACCGCATCGCACGCTGTCACCCCGGTTTCCCGGAAAATCCGGCCCGTTCCGTGCTGATCGCGGCGATCGACCGCCAGGTCGCCCGCCGGACTCCCGTCGTCGACGAGTCGATACCGAAGCACCCCGAGACCGTCGGCGCGCTGATCGACCGCCTGGCCGCGGCCGCTGACCTCGCGATGCACCACCTCGAGACATTGGGTGGTGGCAGCGAAATCACCCACCGCACGTGGAGTGATTTCGCGGACCTCTCGCTGGCCTACCGAGATCTCGTCGCCGACCTCGCCCGGGGGCGGAAACGATTGCCACCCACCGCGACTGGCCCGATTCCCCCGAAAGACCTGCTGTAAGAGCCCACTCACTCTGGGATATCTGGGCGCAGCTCGACGCTATCGTGCCGCAGCCCTCGACTCCGAGGACCTCCAGGAGGCGATCGGTGAGTTGGGGGGGAGCGCCGACCAACACTTTTCGTCCTGATCCGCCGAAGGAACGACCGTGATCGGCCGCTCCGGCTACTGTCTGGCCGATTCATGATGTGAACGGTTGCCCGTCTTGCAGATAAGCGATCTGCCGAGCTTCCCGTGCGTCGAGCGCTGCACGGACCCGCAGCCACATGCGTGGACGTAACCGGCTCTGGGCTTCACCGGTCGAACAGAACTCGAAGGCGCTGAGTTCGTGGTCACCGATCCGCAGCGCGGCCACCTGATCGGGACCGAGCGTGCCGGCATCGAAGACGAACATCAGCGAATCGTCCCAAGGGCCATGCGGGGACACCCAATCCAGGCACAACACTCGCAAGGTGTCGACGCGCAGGGATAGCCCGAGTTCTTCGACGAGCTCACGCGCTACGGCGGCGGGCGGGGGTTCGTTGGCCTCCACCATCCCCCCGGGCAGGTCCCAGTCCGGCTTGTAATTGGGATCCACCAGCAGAATTCGCCCGTCTTGGTCGAAGACAAGCGCGTCCGCGCCGACGCGCTTGCGCGGCTGGGAGGCGTTGCCCTCGGCGAGATAGCGATTCCATGCGTCGGGGTCGCGGCGATAGAGCGGTTCCACACCGTTCATGACATCACTGTTGCCGTACGCCGGTCGAGGACCACGGTTGCGCGCGCGTGCGATCACGGATATCAGTCCCGAGGCGGTCGAGGAACTCCGCGATCGCCGAGGTGTGGCGATAGGGCTGCAAGCGCTGATGAAGCTCGCCCATATGCCGAATGACCACCGAGGACGCGACCAGCTTGGTGGAATCCAGGACAGCGCTACCCACAGCGTGCGCCTGGTCCGGATTGCCTTCCTGCGCAAGGATTGTCGCCAAGGTGAGTTGCGCGAATGCCCTGCTGCGCGCGCGTTTGGGTGGCCGCACATCAAGAATCTGCTCGACATGGACCCGCGCGCGACGCAGGTCCCCGAGCTGGCGCCAGCACCGGGCCGCTTCGCTCGAGAGCGATCCTTCATCGAATCGACTCACCCACGGCGATGTCCACGATGTATCGGTACAGGTGAGCGTGCTCGCGGCCCGGTCGAGCAGCTTGAGTGCCTCACGCCGTTGGCCCAGCGCCGCGAAGCCGCGGGCCTGCATCGACCACAGACGCGCGGCCAGTTCCGGATTGCCCGGCGCTTTGCGCAATGCCATCTCCCCCTCGTAGGCGTGGCGCATGGCCTCTCGCGGCTGGACTTGGTGCAGCGCGAGATGGCTCATGCTGGCGTACACGTGCGCCAGGAGTTGGCGGTCACCGCCGATCTTGGCCAGATCCCGGGCCCGCGAGAAGTGCTGGTACGCCTGCTGGTCGTTGCCACCGTCATGGGCCATCCAGCCCGCCATCTCGGTCAAACCGGCGGCCGCTGTGAACACCTCGCGCGAGGTTTCCTCACTGCCTCCGAACAGGCGCGGCCCGATATCGCTGGTCAGATAGGTGACAACCTCGCGGTAGAGGTGCCCGCCACCGAGCTCGCTATCGCAGGAGCGAAACGCGTGCATGGCCGCGACATCGGGATCGTGCCCCTTGCCGGTGTCACCGATACGCAAGAGCCGGAACCCGCTCCCGGCTCCGCCCCGGATCGGTGAGACAGCAGCGGGCTCGATGCCCGAACGATCTGGCAGGTGAAACCACAGCAGCGACTGCGGGACGCCCAGCAGTCGCGCCCAAAAGCACAGTTGATCCAAAGTTTGCAGGGGCGGGCCGTTTTCGATGTGGCTGAGCCGCGGCTGTGTGCAGCCAGCCCACCGGGCCACGTCGGTCTGCCGAACTCGGCTCCTATGGGCGGGATTGGCTCGATACGCGGCGATGACCTTGCCCATGTGCCGTTCGGACAATGCCTGCCGGATGGCCGGATCCTCCCAGAACAGCGGCGGCACGCTCAGCGGCGGCTTGCCGGAGCCGTCCGTGCGCGAGCAGCGTGAGCACAGATCCTTCACCGTGCCGATGCCCAGCCGCCCATTACAGATGCGGCACTGTCCACGCTCGCTGATATCCATTGCCCCGCCTTGGATTCCGATCCCGCGCAACCGCTGTGATCGACCGATTCTATCGGTCCCAGACGTGCGTGAGCTGGTCGTATTACTTCAACCGCATACCGGATAACTGACTGGGGATTCAGCTGCGGTCGCGTGGCTGTGAGAGTGAAAAGCGTTCCGCACATTCACGATTCGCCCGGAGGGTGACAGTGACTATTCCGTTCCGCTCGACCGTCGATGACAGTCTGGCCACCGGCAGGTTCTACCACGGCCCGACCGATGCCACATTCGACCTGAATCTGTTGCGCGAGGCCTACGAGCAGGTGATCGACCGCGCTCAGGCCCGAGTGTTCGACCGCGCCGGTGACCCGGTCACTTGCGTTTCGCTGACCCACCGCCCCGATGCGGCCGACCCACTCGCTGACGGCATGTGTTCGCAATTCACTCCCGAGGGGACGATGAGATACCTCGAGCGTGAATTCAGCTGTTTCAACGAGGATTTCGCCGACACCTATTTCGCTGTGGTGCATAAGGCGGTCAGCGCGATACTGCCTGTCGGACGGATGCGGCTGATGATCATGCGTCCCGGCAAGGCCTACCGAATGCACGCCGACGCCACCATGCGCGCGCATCTGGCCATCCACACTGAGCCGACCGCGTTCCTGGTCGGCCCAGACGGGCACGGGCACCATGTGCCCGCGGACGGCCGCCTGCGCGTGTTCGACACCCGGTTGCAGCACACCGCGTTCAACGCCGGTATCGCCGATCGAGTACACCTGACCCTGTCGGTCGCCGACACCGAACGCCCGCATCACATGGTGCTGCGCCAGCTCGAGGCCGGTGCGCGATGACTATCCTCACCGGAGCGGAAATCTGCCGCCAGCGTGCGCGCGGCACGATCCGCATCGAGCCGTTCGACGAACGTCGGCTCAACCCCAATTCCTACAACTTCACCCTCGGTGAGCGGCTGTGCGTCTACACCGGCCAGACCCTGGACGCACGAGTCGCCAATCCCACCCGCGAGATCCGCATCCCCGCCGAGGGTCTCGTTCTCGAAGCCGGGCAGCTGTACCTGGCTGAAACCGCAGAAGTGTTGGGCGGCAACACATTCGCGCCCACATTCTCCGCGCGCTCCAGTGTGGCCCGCCTCGGCTTGTCGATCCATCTGTCCTCCGGGCTCGGCGATATCGGCTACGAAGGCCAATGGACGCTGCAACTGCTGCCCACCGCCCCGGTGCGGGTATACCCGGGCATGGAGATCGGGCAGATGATGTGGTGGGCCCCCACCGGCACCATCACCGGTTACCACGGCAAATACCAAGGTTCACGTGGCCCCCGCGCCAGCGAATGCTGGCGCACACTGGACCGCGACATCGCCCGCACCCGATTCCCAGGCCCCGACACCGCGCACCTGGACCCCGCCCAAGTCGGCGACAAAGCCGCCACCTTGGCGCAACTGTCCCGGGCGGCGGCGGTTCCGGATTTCCTGACCGTTCCCGTCGCCGAATTCGTCGACACTGTGCCCGCCGCGACGCTCGATCGGATCGACACGGTATTCACCGACCTGCGCGCGACCGTCGGATCCACCCTCGCCACCGACGCCGCCCAGATCACCGCCCTGCTGGCAGATGTCGCACTCCGCCCCCGCACACAAGATCTGCTGAGTCTGCGGCTGCAAGAGATGTTCGCCCCCAGCACCCGGTTCGCGGTGCGATCATCAGCGATCGGGGAGGACCGCGCCGGGGCATCACATGCCGGGGTCTTCGACAGCCTGCTCGGCATCGCCGCCGGGGACGTGCCCGCTGCCGTGGCCGCGGTCTGGCGCTCGTATTACAGCCTGCCCGCCCTCACAATGCGGCTCCGCGCCGGAGATCTGGCCCCGACCCCGCGCATGGGCGTGATCATCCAAGCGATGATCGAACCCGATCTCGCCGGAATCGCCATGACCGGACTCGATTCCGATGCCCCGGACCGGATCCAGATCGAGGCAGTGCGCGGACGGGGCGACGCCCTCGCCGCCGGCATCGCTACCCCAGAACTCCCCGGCACCCTGCCCCAGGCAGTCGCAGAGGCCGTGCGCGCACTCATCGACGTGGCACGCGCCCATTTGCGCTGCCCGGCAGTGGATATCGAATGGGCCTACGCCGCCGACACGGTCTACCTGCTGCAGGCCCGACCGAACCCCGCCGCTCCCACGGCTATTCGGCGGACCGAGCCTGCCGTCGTCCCGCTCTACGACGCTGCGATCCCCTCCGATATGGCGTTGGGGCCCATCGCGGCCACGTGCGCGCACTTCGTCACCAAACGCGCCCGCGCCGCCCGGATCGCCACACAGCTGGGCATCACTCGCGGAGCCGCATACGTGCTGTATCTGCCCGCCGCCATCGACTTCGGCACCATGGTGGCCCCAGTGCTCGATCCCGAGCTGTCCAACCGGCAGGTGATCGTGGACGCGGGCGACTTCGAACGCCAACTCTTCACCCACTACACCGATCTGCCCGCCCAGCTCGAGCGCCTGCGCATCGCCACGCCCGCCGCGCAACCGCTCGCGGTGCTGGTGCGTGAGTACGTGACCGGCGTCCGGGGCATCATCACCCGCCGCGATGAGGCCACCGGCGGGTTCTACGCCGAAACCTCCCCACAGGGACTGCTGGCCATGAACCGAGGCACCGCCACCTGCCGACACATCACATTCACCACCGACACCACACTCGACGAGGTCACCGAATTGTTCGGCGGCACAACCAATCTCACCCAGATGATGGCATTCACCGACCAGCTCGAACGACTGACCGGACCCGTAGCGGTCGAATGGATCCTCGATGACGCGGGTGCCCTGTACTACATCGATCACACCGTGTTCGGCGCCGATCACGGCCAGGCGTTCGCGCTCGCGGCCGCCGAGGCGATGATGCTGTCCCCGGGACGCTGCGTGGGCCGGGTGCTGCGCGTGGAGCAGGACACCGTGCTCGAACGGCTCTCGGTAGCGCCAGCGGTCAGTGTCAGCGGAGGAGTAGACGTCAGCGGTCACCGCACCGTCGCCGAACTGGTCGCCCGCGCCCGCGCCATCCACGGCGACGGAGAACAGGTGATCCTCTCCGCTCGCCACCCCTACGCGATCCTGGCCGCGCTCATCGGACACGTCGATGGATTCGTGTTCGACTCCGGATCGCGGCTGTGTCACTTGGGAATCATCCTGCGGGAGAACACCATTCCCGCCGCTGTGCACCCCGCCCGCGACGGCGAGCTGATCATGCTCGACGACGGGCTCGTCTACTGCCTCACGATGCCGAAACAGGAGCAGTCATGACCGGACCACGTATCTGCCTGCTCGGGCATTCCGGAGCCGGGAAATCCACCACCGCCGGGCTCATCCACGCCGCTCTGGCCGCGCGCCAGATCAGCTGCGCGGTAGTCAAAGTCGCCGCCCCGCTGTACGAACTGCAACACAGCTTCTACGCGCGCCTCGGCGAACCCCTGCCACCCGGGCAGCAGGACCAGCAACTCTTGGAAGCCACCGCGGGATGGATCCGCGCCCGACGACCGATGTTCCTGGTCGAGGACTTCCTCGCGCGCGCCGCAGCCACACACGCCGATGCCCTGGTCAACGACGACATCCGTTCCTACGACATCGACTATCCCGAACTGCGCGCCCGGGGATGGACCGCCGTGCGCATCTCCACACACGGGGACCTGCGGGCAAAACGCCTTGCCGCACAAGGATATGTGAGCCTGTCCGATGCCAGCACCGCCGGAGTGGAGACCGTGGACGTCGACCACGAGATCTGCAACGACGGCGCACTCGACGAACTCGCCGCTGCTGTCCACGAGCTCATCGACGGGATGCTGCGATGCTGACCGGCCAGGCGATCCGCGAGGGTGTGCACACCGGCGACATCACCATCGACCCTTTCGACGAGGGACAGATCTGCGCCAACAGCTACGGATTCCGCCTCGGACGCGAACTGCTCCAGTACACCGCACCACCGGACGGTGTACTGGACGCGCGCACCGACGCCCCCGTCACACCCACCCCGATTCCCGACACCGGCTATGTACTGCACCCCGGCACGCTCTACCTCGCCAGCACCCGAGAAATTATGGGCGCGGCCCGCTACGCGGCGACCCTGCACGCCTGCCGCTCGGTCTCGAGCCTGGGCCTGCGGATCCAACTCTCAGCACCACTGGGACACTGTGGCGCGGTGATTCCGTGGACACTGGAACTGCGCGCGGCCGCCGCGGTACGCGTATATCCGGACATGGTGATCGGGAAAATCGCGTTCTGGCCGATGCAAGGAGTCCCCAGCCATTACCAGGGCCGCTACAGCGGCTCACCCGGGGCGGTGCGCTCCCTGCTGTCCGTCGGTAGCGGGCTCGGGCCGGGACGGGAAGTGATACCGTCCGCCGGATCCGCCGCACCGAACCATGTCGAGACCGCACCACAGCGAGAGGTACAACCGCCCCGATGAGCAGCATCGACATCATCGTTCTCACCTACAACAGCGCTCGCCTGCTGCCCGACTGCATCGCCTCGATCCGCGAACAGACCGTGGCCGACCAGGTGCGAATCCTGGTCATCGACAACGCTTCCACCGACGACACCCTCACCGTCGCCCGCGAACTCGGCATCGAGCCCATCGCCAACACCCGCAATATCGGATTCGCCGCCGCCATCAACCAGGCCGCAGCCATGGGCACCGGTGACTATGTCGCCCTGCTCAATCCCGACGCCGCACTCGGCGATCCCAAATGCCTGGAAACAATGCGCGCCACACTCGCCGACGACGGCATCGGCATCGTCGGAACCCGGATGGTGACCGGCGGCGCACCCTATCCCAACGGCCGCCGCTTCCCCTCCACCACCATCGCCGCACGCCACGCCATCATGGGAGTACTGCGACCCGGCAACACCGCCAGCCAGGAGTACTTCGGCGAAGCCTTCGGCCGCCCCGACGCCGATCAGATCGTGGACTGGGTATCGGGCTGCTGCCTGATGATGCGCCGCCCCCTGTGGGAACAGATGGGCGGATTCGACACCCGCTACTGGATGTACCTCGAAGATGCCGACCTCGCATGGCGACTCAACCAACTCGGCTACGCCACCGTGCTTTCCGGGCCGGCATGGGTCACCCACCACGGCGGCGGGTCCAGCCGCTTCCGCCGCAACAAATCGCTCTGGCACCACCACCGCAGCGCCGTGCTGTTCTACGCCCGCACCCGCACCGGCATCAAACGCGCACTCCTGCCCGCCGCGACCGCGTTCCTCATGGCCCGCCTCGGCGTGCTGGTCGCGATCAACACCGTGCGCCGCTTCACCGGAAAATCCTGACCGACTCCTTCTGACCTGCGCTTTCCTGGGAGTGTATTCGTCATGCCCGAAACACGTTCCTGCTGGCTGATTCTCGGGCCGTGGCACACCCGCTACGACCACACCACCGACAACCCCCGCCGCGGGCTCCACCGACTCGCTGCAGTCCCCGCCCCCGGCGGCCGCACTACCCGCGTTGTGACCTGGAATCACCTACGCTACAGCCGATCCGTACTCCACACAGACCCGCACCACCGTGCACTCACCGCCACCGCGGAACCGCTGGCATACCGCCAACTCACCCTGACCGCCGACGGTCACACCGCGCCCGAGGACATGCCGCTGGTGTTGCTGGCCCCAGAATCTGCCGGGTGGGCGGTGTATCTGCCGGTCCGGCTGGGCGATATCGATGCACTATTCCACCGCGTCGACATCGTGCCCGAGCCGACCAGCCACATCACGCACCCCTCACTCGATACCGTGCACCGAACCCTCCAAGCCCTGCCCGGATACTCGAAAACCGTTGGCAGTCACGAATGCTGGTACTTCAAACACGACCCAGACACCGAGTATGAGCACAAATTCACCCTTGACCCGGGCACCGACATCTACCGCTTGGCCCGCGACGTCAAAGCCCACATCGGCCACGGCGACCTCGCCCGCTACCGCGCCGAATACCGCAACGACTTCGAACTGTGGTCGTTCGCTAACCACATGTTCGAAGTCACCGGCCCCACCACCGCCGACCGCGGATACGCCTCATTCATCCCCCGCGCCGCAGGTGGCTACACCATCAAACGCAAACACTTCACCCACGACCAATTCCGGCGCACCGAACACAAAACCTATTGGCCCGCACCACATGCCACGCTTGCGCACATGCACACCCATCTCAACGACACCCTCGCGATCCACGCCCACTACCTCGGAAGCTTCGACCGCATCCGCTTCGACGACATGCTCGAAAGCTCCGACACCGGGCACATCTACTCACTGATGACCGACCGCTGTAACTTCCACGGATACCCCGCGCCCCTGCAACAGCTCGAGATCGAATACATCCGCTCCCGAGGCGACGCCCGCGACTGCGAACACGAAATCATCGCCGAACTCGATCACCTCAGAGACTGGACACAGCACTTCCTCATCGCACATGACGTCACCGCCACCGCGGACTACACCTCGAAATACACCCACCTGCGCCAACTGGCTGCTCCCGCGGACCCGTATCCGCCGCGACCGTGACGACCCCACCGGTGCGCGCCAGGAAATCTCGGCCGCTCCGCACTCTCCCGGCCCGCCAGAATTGTTCGGCAACAACAACGACCCCGGCGACGCCGCCGGACACCGGGGCGATAGCCGCCCTGGGTGATCGAATCGCAGAGCCACGAACGCGACGACCTCACGAAGCCGCACGAGATCGAGGATGATCAGCGGCATGAACGAGGAAGACCGGATCTGGATCGCAGCTCGAGGCCGGACCCAGTCAGACACACCGGTCTACACCACGCAGGCCGATGGCCGCGCCCTGCTCAAAGTGATAGCGACAGTGGGCGATATCGCCTACGCCGCCACTCCATGGCACCCCGCGGGCGCGCCGATGGCCTTGCCCGCCACCGCCATCGCCGCCGACTGCGACCTCCCGCTCGAGGAGGTAACCGGGCGCGAATTCACAGCCAGGGGAAACCGCGACGGACTCAGCGACTACCGGCTCGTATTCGACCCGCGCCGGTAACTCACCGAACGACGAAAACCGCTGGTTTACAGTGGTTGTGTCGTTGTCGCCGATACCGACATCCAGATATGTGCGACAACAACAACCGGTCCCGCTGTCGCCGATCAGTCGTTGACTACAGGTCGAGGTATTGGCGGGACAGCCCCACCCGTGCGGGCGGCACGTCACCGATCCGCATGCCCAGACCGGGCAGCATGCGCTCGATCTGCGGCCCGCTCAACGGCGCGGACACCGGAGCCAGACTGAACGCCCCCGGCAGGTCCTCCCACCGCCGGCCGGACTCGATCGCCCGGATCCTCGCCACCGCGCCCTCATGCACGAACACCACTGCCCGCAACCGATCGCGGCGACTCTCGGGAATCCGGGTCGCGCCTGCGGTCAGCCGCCGGTCCATCTCCCAGTCCGGATCCTCCGAATCGGCGAACTCGGCCGCGAGTTCCGCCAGATGCAGCGCGCGCCGGTACACCACAAGCACACAGTCCGGAGGTCGCGGCGGATCCGGCAACTCCAACTCCGGCAACATCTCGCGCGCCCACCCATAGTCCGCGACAACAGCTTTCGGCCGCGCGTCCACCGTCAGCACGGTGTGGACGCCGTGCGCGAGTTTCTCCCGGATCGGTTTCATCTGGTGCTGGGCCAGGCGAGTGCCCATGTCCTGGAACCGGGGCGGCTCACTGGCGCGTCCGTGCCCCAGCTTCCACAGATCGTGGCTGATCAGCACCGCGACAGGCTTATTCGACCGCGACAACACGAACACCTGATTGTCCTCATGCGCGGCGCTCATATGGGTGGCCAACTGCTGCGACAACGTCGAGAAGGTCACCATCGCCATAACCATCACCTTACGTTCTTATGCATCGAAGCAATGAGGGACGCGCGAAACCCCGCACCCGCCCGGACCATCGATCCCGGCTGCCAGAACAACACATCAGAGCTACCGCGACCAGGGAACGTCCCCGACTCAGCGTCGCTCCCGCGGACTCACCACCCAGCCCGGATCCGCACGCGCACACCACGTTCGAGCGCCCGGCATCGGTGAGCGCGTGACGTCCGCGGCCTGACGGCCGCGCGGTTGCGCTCCCGACCGGTGTCGGCGCCCCTTCACTGAGCCACCCACGGGGCTATCACGGCCCCACGCGACGCGGCAAGGGAAAAGCGTCCTTGCCCCGCCACGCGGCACCGTGATCGAGACGCCCCAGGCTCAGCGAAGGACCACACCGACACCCACCTGCGGTTCGGTCGCTACACCGGTCCCCCGCGACCTGCGGCCGCGTACCGGGGGCGCTGCCCCCGAGACCCCCGCCCCTCCGCGCCGGGGAGGCGAGGCTTGCAAAGGGCCGCAAAGAAGTCAAACCCGAAAGACAAGAAAAACACCGAAAAGAAAACACCCTCCCACCAGGCCAAACAACCACTAATGTGCACCTAAAACTGATATTATTGTTCCAGGAAGGAGGGAGGGGGAGAGTCCCCCGGAGCCGGAGGCTACAGAACGCCTTACCCCTGGTCCCAGGTGCATCGATTGACCTTCGTACCCGTGTTCTTTGAGAACTCCACAGTGTGATTGAAGGCAATTCATACCCATTCCGGGCGATATATTCGCGCGCCCGGAATCGGGGAACATGAAATTCCATCCAGCTCTCACAGGAGGCAATTCTCATGAACTCGATCAACGATCCGGCCGCCGACCCCGGCCACCTCATCGCCGCCATCCCCTCCCTGCTGCACAGCAGCCCCCAGGAAGCGTTCGTGCTGCTGCTCGCTGACGCGGGACTGATCCAGCAACACCAGGTCTATCCCCTCGACAGCGCCCCCCACGTGCTGTTCGCCCGTATCGCCAACCAGATCCGCACCACACCCGCCGATACCGCCTACCTCATCGGTATCGCCGCCGCCATGACCGGCCCGGCCCCGACCAACACCCTCGCCGAAATGCCCGGCGCGTACCGCGCCCTGCCCCGCGCCATCGCGAACGTCCTGGCAGAGAACGGGATTGCCGCCGGGATCTGGGGAACACCCGCACTCACCGACGCCGCGCCCTGGTGGACCTTGACCGGAACACCGCGCACCGGCGTCCTGCACTCCCCCAGCCCGCTCACCCCGCCCCCGCTGCCGGTACTGGCCGCATTGCACGACCCCCGCGCCGAGGCCACCCACGTATTCGCCACCGACGAGGAATTCACCACCCACCTCGACGCCGCCTTACCCGCCGCCCAACACGCCTCCGAAGACCGGTTGGCCGCAGCAATCCGCCGAGGCACCCCCGATCAGCATTTCACCGCCGAACTCGACACCATCCGCGACTACCTGACCACCTTGAGCAGCCACGACGGCCCCGCCGAAAACGATCCCGAATTCGCCACCGAAATCGCGCGCATCTGCGTGGTGCTGCGCTGCGAACGAGTCCGCAGCAGCCTCTACGAAATCGTCACCGACCCCCGCGCCTGGTTTGGGCCCCACACCCGGGACAACGTGGACCTCGTGCTCTGGGGATTGCTGGTCACCGGCACCCGCGACCAGGACCGCGCTCACGCCGCCACCTTGCTCGCGCTCGCGCTGTACATCCGGTTCGACGATATCGCCGCCGCCGAAGTCGCCATCGATATCGCCGTACACGCCGACCCGCACCACCAGGTAGCCCCGGCCGTCCACGAGGCCATCCGCCAACGCCAACACCCCGCCGACCTGCGCGCGGCATTCACCCACATCCACTGACAACAATCCGCTCACCGGCGTGGGCTGGCCGAACCGTAACCGTCCAGCCCACACCCCGCGAGCCCGGTTCTCCCCCAACCGAATTCGACTCAGAAGGGCACCCGATGACCCCACCCCCGCACGTGGTGCGCGTGCGCACCGCACCCGACCTCATCGCCACACTCGCCCGCTACCTGCCCCAGTACCAGGACCACAACCCCCTCACCAACGCACTGCTGCTGCTGTGGATCGAACACTACGAACCCGGATGGTGGCACGCCGTGGACGCGATGCTCATCACCCTGGACACCACCACCGACGCCGCCGGACCGCACTGGACCCACTCCGCACCCGACCCGAGCGCCCGCGCGATCGCGATCATCCTCGACGCCGACGCCGACGGCTGCGGAGACAACGGCATCACACACCGCCATATCCGCGAAGTCGCCCGAGAAACATTGCGGCCCTACAATATTCGGCTCGCAGCGACCTACGGTGCACGCGGCATCGAGGCCGGACAGCCCGTCTGGTCCGAAGATGACGACGCCTTCCACGGCCACGTCCCCCCGGACAGCGAACGCCCCGCCAAAGGCATGTACCTGCTGCCCACCGACCTCATGGCCGAGAAATTCATCCTCTCCCCCGTCTAACCGACACCGTGTCGATGCCATGCGCACCAAACCCGTTCTGTCCTAACCCTTCCCACCCCGAGGTGGCCTGACCGCTATACGGCCCGGCCACCAGAAAGGACACCCATGCCCACCTCATGCCCGTGGTGCACCCGCCCGGCCACCGACGAGGACCACGACCCGGACCCCGACCACCTGTGCCCCACGCACGCAGCCGAATACGACGGACTCAGCCTCATCCAGGCCCAACGCCGCGACGCCATCGAGTACGCCGAAGAATGCGAGGCCACCGCCCGCGAATACGAGAACCCCGGCCGATGAGCGCGCCTCTCACCGCCGCTACGCACCTGGAAATCATCGCAACCGGCCCCAGCTACAGCGCCGTAATCGTCGCCGAGATCGGCGCATTCAGCGCGAGCATGCAACACAGCCTCATCACCGCCGAACCTCACGTCCAGGTGCGCGCTGTGCGCGGCTACCTCGGAGTGCAATGCGACACCGTCCACTCCATACGCGCGTTCCGGCCCGGCGACCCCGGACGGCGACCACTGACCTACGACGAGATCACCGCCGGTGATCCCGTCACCGTCACCACCCGCGCCAATATGCCAGCCCGCGTGCTGTCCAAGTTCCGATCCCGCGAACCCGCGCCCGGCGCACCCGTCGGCACCGAGTACGTGAACCTCGAAGCCGTCGACACCGGCGCGAGATGCGTCAACCACCCGCACCAACTCGAACGCCGCACCGAGATCCCCACGCAGGAGGCAAAACCGAGATGAGCACCCCAACCAGTACCCCCGACCCGCCCGAGCGCGCCCGCCAGCTCGGAGGCGACATCGTGCGCGCGTCCCACGCCGACGCCTACCCCGAGGCGGCCTAACCCGGCCCCCATCCCGGTCACGACCAGGAAGGACACCCCGCACTCATGCCCCGAGCCCCGCCCCATCCGCCAACACCCGATGGTCAATAACACCAATCGATCCCGGCACCGGCCGCGCGTACCGTAACCGCGCGGCCGACCCTGACACAACGAAGGCCAAGACCATGAGCACTCTCACCCAGGACACCACCGACAGCAGCCCCGATATCGCCGCCGCGCCGGTCGAGTCCGTCGAGAACCCCGCCCCCACCGAACAGGCGCAGGCCAACGCCATCGAGCCGACGCCGTTGACCCAGGAGCAGGCCGACGATCTGCGCGCGCGGTTGCAGGCATCCGAGACCGGCCGCGTGTCGCTGATGTGGAACCCGAACGATCTGGTTTTCGGACGCAACATCCGCAAGCACGCGGCCCCCACGATCACCAAGCAGTACATCCAACGCATCCTGGACAACAGGGAAGTGTTCGAGCAGGACCCCACCGTATGGATCAATCCCGAAGGGTATTTGCAGGTCAAGGACGGGCAGCGGCGCACGCTCGGTTCCCGCGCCGCCGGACTGACCTCGATTCCGGTGATCCTGCGTTACCCGCCCGAAGGCGACACCGACACCGCGCGACGAGTATCGGAGATCGGCGGCCAACTCACCGCCAACGAGGACCACGAAGCACTGATCACCCCCGACAAGGTCGACGCGGTGGCCGAACTGCTCGACCTGGGCGTGCCCGTGACCAAGGTCGCCCGGGTGACCCCGGGCATGAACACCGCAGATGTGAAGGCCATCAAGGCGATTCGCCGCGCCAAGACCTCCACCCCGATGGACTTGGCCGCGACCGGGCAGATGACGTTCGAGCAGTCCGCCGCCCTCATCGAATTCGAAGACGACCCCCACGCGGTGGCCCGGTTGACCGAGGCCGCCAGCAAGGGCCAATTCGATTACGTGGCAACCGCTCTGCGGAACAAGCGCGTATCCGACACCGCCTACGCCGCCGCCAAGGCCAAAGCCGAAGGCGAAGGATTCACCGTGCTGGAGAACGAACCCAAGTGGACCGAACGCGACACCTACGTCTCCTCTACTCGGCTCAAAGGCCCGGACGGCACCATATTTGACCCCGCCACGATCACCGAGCCCAAGCACTGGGCGGTGTGGCTGAACGAGACCGAGAAGTACTACGTGCGCGACGACGGGCACGAAGTGCCCGAAGAGGCCATCGATTGGGACACCGAGAACAACCCGACCGCACAGCCCGAGGACGGGCTGTACGCGGTATCGGCCATCCGGATCGAATCGGTGTGGTTGCGCTACCACTACTGCATCGATGTTCCTGCGACCGGGCTGGACGATCCGCGCGCCGACACCGGGCCCGCGCCCGGCAGCGCCGAAGCCCACGCCCTGGCCGAGGCCCAAGCTCGCGAGAAGAGCCAGGCCCTGGCCCGAACCAAGGCTATGAACAACGCCGCCCGTGCGGCCACCCCGCGCCGCCGCGACGCGGTCACCAAAGCCCTCGCAGGTGCCAAGGTCCCCAAGGGTGCGCACCTGTGGCGCACCAAGCTCGAGGCATCGGACCCCGGCATCCTCACCGAACACAACGCCACATTGCTGGCCGCTGAAATGCTCAACATCAGCCGGGACAAGCTCATCGATGGCAGCGCATTCGACAACGTCAGCGAGAACCGCGCCGCCGTCATCGGACTCGGTATCGCGATCGCCGCCGTCGAAGCACGCATGCACCCCAACCTGGGCGACAAGGGCAACGAACGCCCCGACTGGTGGCGACGCTCGGGCAGGACCCTCGCACGCGGTCTCGACACGTTCGCGCACTACCTCGAATTCCTCAAAACCCTCGAATTCCCCAAGGACGTCGACTTCTCCCTGTCCCCGATCGAGCGATACCGCATCGGCGACATCGATGAAACCACCTTCTACACCGAGGAAGCCGACCTCACCGGCATCACCGCCTAACCACCCCGACCCACTCCGCCGTGGGCAGGACACCACCACCGGTGTCCTGCCCACACCCATATCCCCCGCCCGAAAGGACACGCACATGAGCCCCACCACGCCCGAAACCGACTACGCCGCAGGAGATCTCATCGTGCTCTCACACCGCGACGTGCCCGAGAAATACCGGGACGGCATCTACGCGGTAATCAAATCCAAGAATGGTCGCCTCACACTCGAAAACCTGACCAACGGCCTCGAGTGCACCGTCGACCACCGGGCCGCGCACCGGGCCACCGACCAGGAAATCCAGACCCTCGAAACCGCCCTGGCCGCACTCCCGCCACTGCATCGCGGATCGTTCGTCACCCTCCCCGACGACAAACAGACACACATCGTGGTCGCCGTACCCAACCGAAACGCCCGCCACTACCACGTCACACTGCCCGGCGGTGACAATGGCCGCTACCAGCGCGTGACACGCGGCGCACTCACCCTGGACCAAGACGCCCGCCTGTTCACCCCCTAACCACCCTGCGCAGGCGGGCCGCACCACAGCGACCCGCCTGCGGCAGCCAAAACCCGCCCAGAGCTACCGCGACCCAGGCCGGTCCCCGACCCACGCTGCTCCCGCGGACTCACCACCCAGCCGACACCGGAACCCGCGCACCGCCCCGCGGAATCTCCTCCGGTCGGCATCGCCTCACCCCGACCACCGCGCGGTGGGTGGTGGTTCCCGCGACCTGCGGCCGCGCGGTGTGCGTCCCTGGTGGGTGTCGGCGCGGCCCTCCACTGAGCCACCCACGGGGCTATCACGGCACCACGCGACGGCTCAAGGGCGAAGAACATGCCCTTGCCCCGCCACGCGGCACCGTGATCGAGACGCCCCAGGCTCAGCGAAGGACCACCCCGACACCCACTCCCCTCACCAGGGCCGCCCACCGGTCCTCCGCGACCTGCGGCCGCGTACCGGGGGCGCTGCCCCCGAGACCCCCGCCCCTAACGCCGGGGAGGCGAGGCTTGCAAAGGGCCGCAAAGAAAGTCAAACCCAAAAGACAAGAAAAACATCGGAAAGAAAACACCCTCCCACCAGGCCAAACACCCACAAAGTGCACCAAAAAACGCTATTATTGTTCTATTGGTTCGGAGCGCAGGACCGGCCCCGGTACCCGTGTTCTTTGAGAAATTCATAGTGGATCTATCACCCCTCAGGAAACGAATGCGCACGTGTGCGCACCGACAGAGAGGAATTCCGCCATGAACGCGGAAAGTGATTTCTGGGTACCGGTCTCGGAGAGTCCCTATCGGATTATCCACGCCCCCGACCCGGAAGACCCCGCCATAGCGACCACGCGGGAATGGACCCAGTGGGGTGGGCAATACCGCAGCGTTCACCACGCCGCCGGATACGCCCGAGCCCATCTGCCCGACCAGCAACCGAAACGGATTGTGCTGGTAGAGAAGCGATCCCCCGAGCCCCGGCCCGGACTCGACAACTACCGCACCGTCACCCTCTGGGAAGGGCGCAGGGTTCCCGCCGATCTGGGCAAGGCCACCCACTGCCAGACCGCCGACAATCTGCACATCACCGAGCACATATCCCGCACGCTCATTGATTTCTGCGAAATCACCGCCGACATTCTCGCCACATACGGCCAGGCATTCGAATTCGCCGCCACCGTATTCGGCAAGCGCGATTACCGCACAATTCACGAATTCGCGGTATGGGTTACAAACCAGAAAGTCGCGGACACTGCATATCGGCCCGACCATGAAGCCGATATCAAACGGTGGGCAGCGGCAGGCAATGGCCCCGAATGGTTGCAGTACTGCGCAATCACCCGCACACCGGCCACTACCACCGCCAACTAACCCCACCCGACCCGGCGGGGGCTGGACGAACCGTAACCGTTCAGCCCCCGCCGGTCACCCCGGCCGAAAGGGCTTCACATGTTCGAAAACGCCGAGATCATCCACTCCTACACCCGCGCCCAGGCAATCGCGGACGAGGTATTGCACGACTACACCGCATTGGCCAGCGAGATGGGTTTCCGGTGCTCGTTCGCGATCGCCCATCACGCATGGGTCGAGGCGGTGCGCTGGGACGAGAGCGACACCCGACACGGCCAGAGCGAGACCGGCCGAGCCTGGGACGTCATCACCTGCGCACACTTCGCGATCGCCTCAGCCAAACACGCCAAAAAGGCCCACGTTGATCGGCTCGAGTTCACGGTGTACCGGATCGTGCGCGACAGCGACGACCCCACCCCGCGCCCCATCACCCTGGTCATTCATCTCGGACCCGGTGACAACGGCGAACCCGTGTTCACCGTCATGGCCCCGGCCGACCAATAGGCCGGTCCCGCGCGAGCCGGAGCCACCGCCCCGGCCCCCTAGTTCCACCTGAAAGACCAGAGGGTACCGGGCCGCGCGTAACGGCCCGGTACCCGCGCTCACCCTCCCCGCGCCCTACCAGCACAACCCGAGGAGCATCATGGCTTCCCACATCGTTCTGATCGATGACGTGCCCGCGCTCGTTGCGTCGCTCCCCCAGCAGTACGGCCGCGAGATACCGCCCCGCTCGCTTGTGCTGCTACTGCTCAAAACCGTTACCCCCCAACACATGACGGTCGAGAACATCGCGGTATCGCCGCTGGAATCGTTGGACCGGTTCACCACTACCGAACTCACTTCCGGAACCGTCGGCAATACCGTCATCGCCGTCATAGTCGACGACCTTGCCCACTGCCCGGCCGTGCGAGGCTATGAACACTCGCTCATCCTGGACGCCGCCGCCTACGGTCTGGCCGCCCGCGATGCCACCATGACCGCCCTGTACGCGACGAGCGCGATCAGCGCCGGTCACCCCGTCTGGTCGGTCGATACCTACGAGATTCTCGGCAGCGTGCCCGCACCCCGCCCGGCCCCACCCGGCGGGACCAGCTACCACCTTGCCCAGCAACTGAGTTGGCCCGCGATCAATCCGCCCGCACGACTCGCGGACACGGTGGACGACTACACGTAGTCACCCGATCCCAGGCAGACAACGAAAGGGCATCGGGCCGAACCGTAACGACCGGCCCGATGCCCGGCCCACCCTACCCCGACCGCGATCCGGGCAGGCCCACAACCACCCCGGATCCCTTCCCCGAGAAGGAGTTCACCCGATGCTGCGCATCGAATCCGCCGACGACGCTCACCCCCTCGATATCGTGCCACCCGATCGGTTCGCCGACACCGTGCGCACCCTCATGGAGTTCCGGCAGCTGAGTCCCGCCCAGCGCGCCCAAATCGACGCCATACAACACAAGCTGACCACCGGCCAGCCCATCACCTACCACGACACCCACGGTCTCGGTATCGCGGTACGCACACTCAGCACCGCCGAAGCGGTCGCCGAAGGAGCCCGCCAGTGGTTCCGCCGCCGCGCCGAACGCGAAGACGCCGATCTCAATTCCTGTTTCCCCGAAGACCATTGGGGCCATAACCACGGCGGACAAGTACGATTCGCCGCCGCCCTGCACAGTGGCAATGTCGCGATCACCGGAGAACGCGAAGTGACCGCGAGCGTGCCCACCGAATTCGGCCATCTCGGCACCCATCTGGCCAGCGACGCACTCGACCACGGTGGGCAATGGTTGCCCGACACCTCCGCGATTCGCGATATCGACCCCTACACCGCCGCCATCACATGGTGACCGCGACCGATCCCAGCGCCCCCGAGCCGAGCACCCCGAATCGGGGCGAAGCCGCCTGCAAACTGTGCGTCTTCATGGCAGGCATCGGACAGGAGCACCGCCACCGCCACGAGCTCGCGACCCAGCTGCGCCACGAGATCCGCAATTGCGATACCGCCCGCGCCGGTATCGCCGAATGGGCCGCCACACAGTACGAGGCCCTGGAATTTCACGACGCGATCATGAGCGCCGAACAGCAACGAATCTGGGCCCAGCGCACACACAAGAACTGGCACCAGGTGCACGCGCACACCCCGGACCAGTGCGGATTACGCGAACGGGTGAACGTGCACAAAACCCGATGCAGGTGGACCGAGTGCACCGCATGGGCAACCGTGTTGGTCTCAGACGGGTTTTGCGCGACCCTGCTGTGTCCCGCTCATGAACGCAAAGCCGTTGCCTCGCTTCGCTATCGCGGCTACGCCTCACGCATCACCGTCACCCCGGCCGCCCAATGCTGGCGCACCAGCGAGGACTACGAAGCCCACTACCAGGACAGCAGCACTTTCTAACCCACCCCTCACCGCAAGGACCGGGGCCGAACCGTAACCGGCCCCGGTCTTCGCGCCTATCCCCGCGGAGTTGAACATATGTCCACACCCGATCAGTCGCAGCAGCCCACGCACGTCGAATTCACCGTGCGCGGCAACGGGTTCCGCTCGGTGCTCATTCTCAGCCTCGACTACTTGACCGATGGCACCGCCCAGAGCGTCGCCACCGATTTGCAACCGGCGTTGGTGCGCACCGTGCACGCTTACACCGGATTGCGGTGCGAGCACATCTATTCGGTGCGCATGATGCGCTACGACGCCGACCAAGGCCACTACGTGGCCACCACCCCCGGCCCTCTCCCGTACCTGCTGTCCGAACTGGCCCCCGCACTTCCCGGTGACCCGCCCGCGCTGAACCTCATCGCCTGCAACATCACCGATGTGCAGTGGGACACCGAGCAGGGCCGCGTGCAATGGCCCGCCGCCCGCGCGTTCGGAATCCTCAACCAGGACACCGGCGCTCTTGTCGCCGACGAGACCGGCCCACTCTATTGGACCGCCAAAGCCACCGCCGCCGAGATCGCCCAGAACATCGCCACGAGCCCCAACAGCGTCAGCGCATGGATAACCCCAGTCCCGGGCACCTTCTGCCCGCCGCCCACCCCGGCCGCCCGTAGCGGCCACGACAGCACCCACTAAACCCACCCCTGATCAAGCAGGGACCGGGGCCGAACCGTAACCGGCCCCGGTCCCTGCTCTCTTTCCCAGCTCAACCAGAGAGGACACCGCCATGCCCAAGCCCAAGAAGCCCAAAGACCCCGCCATCTATATCGGCGACACCGTGCACACCATCCGCGCAGACGGCACCGAAGGCAAGGCCCGATGGACCGTCGAGGCCATCAACCCGGACACGTCCAAAGTCGACATATGGCGCACGGTAAGGCTCGATTACACCAGGACGCGAACCACCGGAATGTGGTTCGCCGCCGACCGCCTGGTGTTGGTGCGCCACGGCAACGCCATGGACGACTCGAGCCGCAAAGACGGCAGCTCGACCACACAGAAGCCACACCACCTCGACCGCACCCAGAGCCCGTACGTCCTGGACGGCAAAGCCCACCACCCCGACGCAGGTGAGCAGCCATGACCACCAGCCCCGACACCGACGCCCCTCAGGCCGACCCGTCCGACCCGCTCGCTCAGATTCTCGCCGACCTCGAAATCGTGGAAACCACCCTCGAGGCGATGCTGCCGCAAATGCAGTGGGCGAATGAGGAGATCGCCGCCGCGCAAGAACGTCATCCGGCCGCCCGAGAGCAGCTGCACGCCAGTTTTCTCCTGCTCAAACCCACCAACGACCTCATGAGGCGGGAAATGCCGTATCGGGCACACTGCCGCGAGATCCTCGAGCGCGTCGCCACCGGCGGCGACACCCGCCCCGCGACCGCGATCGAAGTACTGGGAGCCCTGGCGCGCGCTTCCGCGCGCACCCCGTTGAACACCGCCGCTACGGGGCTGTACTTCCGCATGTGGAAGGCAGGGGAGGCCGCAGGGTTGCCCGATATCGGCATCGTCTCCGAGCTCGAGCATTACGAGGCGATCGCAGGCACCCTCATGGACGAGTACGAGCACGACGCCCGCACCCGGCTAGCGCAACCCGCACGCTCGCTCACCCCCGTGCCCGCCGCATTCATCGCCGCGACCGCGCCCACTCCAGAGCCCGAACCGGGCACGTTGTTCGACCTCTGACCACCCGCCCATACGGGCGCGCAGCGCGGGACCGGCATCGCTCCGGTCCCGCGCCCACGCGCGCCCTCCCACGAAATGTGAAGCGAGCCAACGATGCAACCCGACGCCATCGGTACCGCCGTTCTGTCGCACATGATCGAAGCAATTCACACCGGTTGTTTGACCGAGCACGACTATTACGACCTTGCCGCCCAGGAAGTCGCCGCCGCCCGCGACCGCCACCCCGAGCAGGACCAGCCGCTACAGGACGCGTTGCGACTGCTGCGGCCCACCCATCCCGGTATGTGTTCCGCGCCGCTGTTCCGTGCCCACTGCCGCGAGATGCTCGAGCGAGTCGCGACCGGCAGCGATACCCAGCTCGGAACCGGCGTCGAAATCATGCTGGCGATATGGCGCAGCCATATTCAACCGGTCGATGTCACCGCGGCTGGATTGTTCCTGCGACTGTGGCACGCGGCCGAGCTTCCCGAGATCGATGTTCCCGCGCCCGCCGCGACCCGCCAGGACTACGAGGCCCGCCACGCCAGCGCCATCGACGAACTCGACAGCGCCGCCCGCGCGGACCTCACCCAGCCCGGGCGCACCCTGCACCCCGAGCCATGACCGCCGCCCCGTCACCCCGACCGCCGCATAGCGCGGCCGCCGCCCGCGAGGAAGTCGCCGAGCGCACCGCCACCGCCCACCGCCAGACCCTGGTAGTGGCCGATATCGACGCCGCCGCCCAGCGGCGCACACTGCGCACGGTCGAGCCCGAACACCAGTTGGTCGCGGCCTTGCTCAATCTCGACAGCACCGACGCGGCCGACATCCTGGCTCACGTCCGCACCAGCGACTTCGCCGACCACCGCTGTGCCGCTGTGTCGGTGCTGATTCGGCACCTGATCAACCAGCAGCAGCGACCCACCCCGCAGGCCGTAGCCGCCCTAGCGCGTGGATTGGGCAAGCGGCTCAGTGAATTCCACCTCACGCCCGAAAATGTCGCCGAATTCGCGATCGAGCTGTACACGCTCGGATTCCCGATCACCGCATGGGCCAGCGCCGCCCTAGTCGTCGAGGACAGCTACCGCAGACAGTTCGAGACCGCCGGTACCCGCATGGCGCAAATGGCCGCTACCTGTGCCCCCGTTCGTGAGCTCGAGAGTTACACCGGCCGCGCGCTCAAACGCTGGCGCAAGGAACGCGAGCGCCTTGCCGACATCACCGCCCGCACCCGCGCCCAACCCCGAACGGAGATCTAGCCATGCCCAAACCCGCGATCACCGCGCTGGCTCCCATGATCATGCGCACCACCGACAACGGGAGCGTTCACTATGACGTGCCCGTAGGCGATGACATCAGCTTGAACGTGGCGAGCCTGTATCCCTACGGCACACGCTGGCAGCTGTTCGTATCGGGAGTCGAGGGACACCGCATCGTGGCGGGGACCGCCGACGCCGAAATTCACATCCTGCGGCGAGCGCTCACACTCGCCACTGAATCGGCGACTCACTGGCACAGCAAGTCCAAGGAGTCATCCGGCTTGCTCTTGGAAATCGTCCGTCGACGTGACGAACGCTCCCGGGCCGAGGCCATCCAGCCCTGATCAACGTTCCGCAGTACGACGAGGTACCCGGCAACCAACCCGCCCAGCGTGACCAAGCCCGTAAGGAGAGCAGCCAGCCATGACACCCACCGATTCCACCTCACGCCCCGAACCCGCCCGCAGAGCCGCATTCGCTGCGTGCCAATGCGATTGCTGCACCCCCGCGACTCAGGAAGGAAAGCACGCGGACGGCGAACCACCGCTCCGGGCATCCGATGAGCTGGACAAGATTGTGCTCATGCTCGGGGCGATCACCAGCGGCACCGCCCTGCGGTGCGACGGCATGAGCCTCACCCTGCGCGACGGCCGCGAGGTCGATATCTGGGAATCCGGCAATGACGGCGGATTCAAGTGGGCATACAGCCTGCCACCCCGGACGGACCGTCAGCCGTGAGTTACTCCGGACCCGCGTGGACCGAGTTCGCCAAGGGCGAGCGCCTGCGTGTACGCCGCGTGTTCAACCCCGCGCATCCGGTCAGCGGGAACCACCGCGCCGAATGGTTCGGCCGAATCCTCAGGGACGTGTCCGAACACGGGTTCTGGCTGGCCCGCGAGGACACCGGCAGCCGCACCTTCCATGCGTGGGATCCAGGCCCCACCTGTCACCAAACCGTCACCACGGCCCCGCCCCGGTGACCTACCTTCCCGCAGCCCGACGATGTGCCAGGCCCAGCAATGACGCTGTGCCGCGCGGGAACCCCATCAATGCCCCTGTGAGCACTTGGCAGCCAGCCAGGTGCTCACAGGGGCATTTGTGCGTTCTGGGCCGGTTGCGGTGTGGGCGGAGCCTTCTTCGCGGTGCTCGCTGGTTTGGTCGGTGCGTTCACCCCACCGCGCAGCAGCGCCCGCAGCTGGCCCGCCTCGAGCCCGGTCAGCGCTACCAGTTCGGACTCCGAGGCCCCGCGCTCACGAATCCGGCGCAGCGCCGCGGCTTGTTCCCCCTCCGCTGTGGCGACCGCCTGCTCATAGGTTTGGGTCGCTGTCGCGATCGCCGTATCGCGCCGCACGGCAGCTTTGTCCACTGCCCCAGCCGCTTTCAGGAACGCCGCCACATCGGCGAGGTTGGCTTGCTCTTGTTCGCGGTGCGCGGCCGCCACGGCCGCCATGCGTTCGCGTGCGAGTTTGGCCGCACTCACCGCCGCGCCCGCTGATTTGCTGACCATGTCCCAGCCCTCCCACCGGGCCGCGCGGCCCGTCGCGACGGTTGTCCGGCGGAGCAGGCCCGAAAAGCCCGGTATTTGCTCGCCGAACGCTGTTGTTCTCACCGTACGCCGTGTTTCCCCGTTTCAAGATCGAATTTCGTGCGTTTTCGATCCCGTGCCGCTCCCCATGCCCGCCTGGTCGTCTTCTCGCTGTACCGCTCTTTTCACTGCCTTTCAAGCCTCCGATCCTTTACACACCTCTTGCACTATTGTGAATTTTGGGTCTCAACCCTTTCGTAGCTGCGGATTCGCGCGCATTCTGATCTTGTGATGACCATCCACCCGATTCACGCGGGCGATGGCTACACCTACCTCACCCGGACGGTGGCCACCGGCGACCGAACGCGTGCCCCGGGCCAGGCAATGACCGATTACTACGTGGCTTCGGGTACCCCGCCGGGCCGGTGGTACGGGCGCGGAGCGGAAATTCTCGGGGTCTCGGGGGATGTGTCCGAAGCCCAGATGCGTGCTCTGTACGGCGAGGGAATCCACCCGGACGCCGATGTGATCATCTTGGCCGCGCTCGATGAGGGCAAGAGCGTGAAGGAGGCGCTGGCGGCGGCCGCGCTCGGGTCCGGGCACCACCGCCGCGGGCACGGCAGCACCGCGATCGTGGCCCTGTACGACCGCGCCAGGGCCGAGTTCCTCACCGAGCATCGCCGCGCCCCGCGCGGTGAGGAGTGGGCGATGCTGCGGGAGAACGCGGCCTGCGCGCACATGGAGAACGAGCTCGGTCGCGCGCCCTCCTCTACCGAGATCGAGGGCGCGCTGGCTGATGAGAAGCGCCGCCTGGCGCGCGCGGTCGCGGCCTATGACTTGGTGTTCACTCCGCAGAAATCGGTGTCGGTGTTGTGGGGTTTGGGCGATGACGCACTGCGCCAAGCGATTTGGCAATGCCACGAGGAGGCGATGAACGAGACCCTGGATCGGATGCAATCGGCGTACGCGCTGGCGCGTCGCGGGGCCGGCGGGGTACGCCAAATCGACGCCGACGGACTGACATTCGCCCAATTCCAGCACTTCGACAATCGGGTCGGTGACCCCAATCCCCACACCCATTGCGTGGTCTCGGCACGGGTGCTGGGCAGCGATGACAAGTGGTCGGCCCTGGATGCGCGGGCGCTGTATTCGGCGACGGTGTCGCTGTCGTGCCAGTACAACGGCACCCTGGTCGGCAAGCTGCAGCGGCGGCTCGGGCTGCGGTTCGAGGAGCGCTACCGCAACGGCGTGAACAAGGCCCCGGTGCTGGAGATCGCGGACGTTCCCGAAGCGTTGATCACCGGATTCTCCCGTCGCCCGGACATCCTGCGCGCCACCGAAGCCCTGGTGCGCGAGTACCGGGCCAGCCATGGACGGAACCCGGACAAGAAGACCCAGATCCACCTGGCCCAAGCCGCCACGCTGGCCAGCCGCGCGGCCAAACCGATCCCGAAAACCTTGCGCGAGATGCTCGCCGAATGGGCGGAGCAGGCCGAATCCTTCCTCGGCGATGGGCGCACCGCGGAGCAGTTCGTCGCCGATGTGCTGCGCTTGTCCCGCGATCCGGACGCGATCCGGCCCTACGACCTGACGCACGCGGCCCTGGCCGCCGGGATCGCGTTGGGCGCCAGCGCCGGGATCGAACAAGCCCCGCGCAGCCGGATCCGCGCGGTCATCGATCAGACCCTCGAGCGGTACGAGTTCGACAGCGCCACCGCGCGGGACCGCGCCGCCGCCGAGGTCGCGACGTTGCTGGATCAGGTCAACGACAATCACCTGCTCGATCACGTCGACCGCGCCGCCATCGCCGCCGATCGCGCGGTCTATGACCCCGAACGCCTGGCCGCCGACGTGCTCGATACGGTCTCGCGGCGTCGCCCCACCTGGACCGAAGTGCATATCCGTGCGGCCACCGAAGACCGAGTCGCGTTGTGCCGCTGGGACACCGATGCCGCCCAGCGCGCCGCGGTGGAATCCATCCTGGCCACGGTGCGCGCCCAGTGCCTGCGCTTGAGCGTCGATCCCGATCCCCTACCCGCCGCGCTCACGCGCCGGAGCGGGGAGAACGTCTACGACACCTGCGCGGAGACCACCGTCCGCTACACCAGCGAAGCGATCCTGAACGCCGAAACCGCGCTCCTGGACGCCGCCCGCACCCCCACCACCGAGTTCGTCACCGGCACCGCCGTGCAGGCCGCGATCGCGGCCACCGAAGCCGCCAGCGGACAAGAACTCAACCCCGGGCAACGCGAGATCGTGCGGCATCTGTGCACCGTGGGCACCCGGTTGGCGGTCGCGATCGGACCCGCGGGCACCGGCAAAACCACCGCGATGCGCGCGGTCTCCCACGCCTGGCTCGCCGATGGGCGCGAGGTGATGGCGCTGGCACCGCAGAAGTCCTCCGCGCGCGTACTCGGCGAGGAGATCGGTGTCCCCGCGCGCACCATCGACTCGATCCTGGCCCTGCACGCGCGCGGTATGGACACCGGCATCACCGCGGGGGCGATGCTGCTGGTCGATGAGGCGGGCATGGCATCCACGCACAACCTGCACGCCCTGCAAACCCTGGCCGACGATATCGGCGCGGTCGTGCGCTGGATCGGCGACCCCCATCAGCTCTCGGCCGTGGAAGCCGGAGGCGCGCTCCGCCTGCTGGCCAAAGACACCACCGCACCCGCTCTGCAGGACGTGGTGCGTTTCGCCGATCCCGCCGAAGCCGAAGCGTCGTTGCAGGTGCGCGAGGGCAGCGCGAACCAGGCATGGGAGTTCTACAAGAGCGCCGGACGGGTGGTGTCCGGTCTCGCGGACGAGCTACGCGAACAGATCCTCACCGCGCACCTGGACGACCTCGACCAAGGCATCGAGAGCCTGATGATGGCCGCCACCCTGGACGACGTCCATATGCTCAACGCCGCCGCCCAAACCGCGTACGCGATGCGCGGACACCTCGACCTCGCCAGCGCCGGTGCCCCGCTCGCGGACGACCACACCGCGCACGTGGGCGACCTGATCGTCACCCGCCGCAACACCTCCCGGCTGCGGATCACCGGCGGCTACCGCGCCGGGGATCCGGTCGACAACGGCGAACAATGGCGGGTCTCGCACATACACGAGGACGGCTCGCTCACCGTGACCGGGATCAAACACCACGGGCACGTGCATCTGCCCACCCGCTACGTCCTGGACTCCACCGAACTCGGCTACGCCAGCACCGTGCACCGCGCGCAAGGGATGACCGTGCGCCGCGCCTACGTCCTCATGGGCTCGGCATTGGGGCGCTCCCTCGCCTATGTCGGACTCACCCGCGGCAGCGAATACAACGGCATCTTCCTGGCCACCGATGTGCTCGCCGAACCCGATCTGCACCACGCCCCCGGCGAAGAACTCACCGAACACCAGGTGTGGTTGCGCGAGCTGGGCCGCCGCGACGACAACATCAGCGCCACCCAGATGCTGCGCGAGGAAACCGACCGCGCCAGCGACCCCGCCCGCCTGCACGAGCTGTACGAACACGCCCGCGAACTCCTGATTACCGCCCGCATGGACGACCTGCTCGAGCGCGCCCTGCCCCCGGCATTGTTCGAGCATGTTCAGCAGTCCGAGCACTATCCCACGCTGGTGCAGACGCTCGATCGTGCCGAGCAACACGGTGTCGATGTGATCGCCCTGGTCGGATTGATCGCCACGGACCGGTGGCGCGCCACCGACGACGGCCTCCCCGACACCGAGGATCCGGCCGCGGTCCTGCGCGCTCGCGCCGACCGCCATATCGCACGCCAGATCGGACGCATCTCCCACGCTGGCACCGAACGATTCCGCACCCTGCGCGATCTCCCGGCCCCTGAGCTGGCACCGGTTCCGGCCCGCTACCCCGGCATGGATACCGAACTCGCCGACTACCTCACCCAACTCACCGAGCGCCTGAGCACCAGCGGCGATCTCGAGCAGCTGGCCGCCAACCCCGATCGTGTCGTGGCCGGCACCGACCTCGCCGCCGCCCTGGCCCTGCCTCCTGACACCGACAACCTGGATCAGCGAATCACCCGCCTGCACGCCGATTACGAGCACCGCGTGCACGTACTGGGACGCGATTGGGCGCGCTACCACCTCGCCGAGACCCTGCCCGCCGGGCTCCACCACCACGTCCAAGACAGCCCGGACTACCCGCACCTGCTAGACCTCATCGCCGACGCGCACGCCGCCGGACTCGATACCACGGCCCTGATCCACGAGATCACCGACACCAGCACCGAACACGCGCCACCGCTTCAGCGCGGACGCGACGCCGCCACGGTCCTGAGCACGCGGGCCGAGGCCGTGCTAGCCCGCCATCACGCCGAGACCTGCGATCCGATCACCGCGCCCGAACCGACCCCGCTGCCTCCCGAGCCTCCTGGCCTCGATCGCGCCGTTCTGGAGCACGCGAACGATCTGCTGCACCAAATCGGCGTGCTCGAAGATTTGCAGCGACTGCAAACCATGCACGCCGACCCGCTCCGCATGCTCGACACCACCGCGCTCACCAGCGAGATCCGCCGCTTGCGGCGCACGATCAGCACCCCGGATCCGACCGAACTCGCCGCGGCGAACACCACTTCCGAAGTCGACGCCCTCGCCGCCGACCACGCACGACTGCGGACCCGCACCAACTGCATCCGCACCGCCCACACCGCACTCGATGCGCTCCAGCACGCCGAACACGCCCTCGCCGAGGCTGCACAGCAGATCGCCACCGCGCGAGCACATCTGGACTCGCTACCGGGATTCCGGGTCGCCGCGCGCCGCGACGCCCAAGCCGCGATCGACAACGCCCAGAGCATGCTGGCGGCACAAATGCAGCAGGTGCAACAAGCCCGCCACGAAGCTGACCAGGCCGTCAACGCCGCACTCAATGCTGGCGCGCCGCAAGCGGAGTGGGCGACCCTGCTGGACCGCGATACCGACGACACCCTCGCTGCGGAAGTGACTGCCGCGCAGGCCGCAGACACGCGCACCCAGCAATCACGCGCCCGCCGCACCAACCAACGCGCCACCGCCGCAGCACGATTGGACAAAGCCCTCGCCGAGAAAGCGCGCCGCCGCGGACTCACCCCCGCCCAAGCCGAAGCCGAGCAGCGACTCCGCACGAACCGTCCGTCCAACGACCCCACCACCGACCAGCACACCGCGGCGCGGCAAGCGCACCCCGAGGCCGGGCACGATCTCGACCATGGCGCCGAACTCTAGAAGGCCGAACACGTCGTCCCTGGTCCAACGCTCTGCCACAGTCGTGGCATGAACGAACAGGTCAAACCACCGCCACCCTGCCCCGCCTGCGGCACCCTGATGGCACCGATCCTGTACGGACTGTTGAACGCCGACGCGTGGGCACGATTGACACCGTGCTAATCAAAGTATCCATATGGATATTTCGGGAGTCAGCGGTGGGCGTCGCCGACGCCCATGTCGTGGCGGGCGCGGTGCATCTGTTCGTGGTGGGCCGACCCGTGGGCGACGGCGGCCGCGACCACGGTGGCCGGGGACTTGCGTGCCCAGCGGTCGATGGCCAGTCGCGCAAGGGTGCCCGCGGGCAGTATGTACGCCTTGTGCGGGATGCCGAGTTCGGCGACCGCGGACATCATGCGCAGCCCACGGGCGGTGGCGTTCTCACGTCCGGGGAGTTCGGTGTGTACCCGGTCGCGGGCCTGGTCGAGCAGTTCGGCGTGGTGATCCTGGGCGGCGGTGAGCATCGCATCCAGGCGCAGCGCGTAGGGCGCGGGCAGATAGAACGAGACCACCGAGGCCGCCGGGAACGCGCGCCCACGTTCGAGGGCGAGGTTCTCCCGCATGCGCGCGGCGTAGCGGATCAGCTCACGCGGTTCGGGTTCGGCGTGGTCGAGCAGATGAACGACCGCCGCGGCCACGCAATCCGAGCTCGACGCCGGTGGGCGATTGTTCGGGGTCGAGAAGCGCCGATCGGGCACGGTGAGCTGGCGTCGCCAGCCATCGACGACGCGGGCCTGGGCGATGGTCAGCTTCCCGGTCGAGTAATGCCGCGCCGCCCTCGCAGGCTCACTCTCCCCCGCATCGTCGTCCGGGGCCGGAGTGGGATCGGTCTGCGCGTCGTCGATCCGCTCAAGCATCCGATCCACCTCACGGCCCGGCTCCACCGGACCGCCAGAGTCAGTATCCATATGGATACTATACATTGTTTGCGCAGCTAGATGGCACTTTTCTTTGTCGGTTCCTCGCGCTATCGTCGGGTTCGGCAGGTGGGGAAATCTCGATTCGGGAAGGGACTCGGGTAATGAGCACCAGGAAAGACTTCGGTCCGATTCAGGCCTCGCGCGAGCTGGGCCTGGCCCAGTGGCAGTGGTACGCCGCACGACGCAGCGAGCTCATCGGCGCCCCGGATCGCGGCGGGCGGTGGTCGGCCGAGCTGATCGCCGAGGCCGGCGCGCGGATCGAGCAGATCCGCGCGCAGCTGCCGGACGGTCCGCCGATCGGGGCGGTGCGCGCCGCCGAACGGATCGCCCAGCACCTGGACGGTGTGGCGGTGGCCGGGTGCGATGTCGAGGCGCTCGCCCTGCACGGGCTGCTGACCGGGGTCGATGAGTACAAGGGCCACGCCCTCTACGACCAGAACGACCTGGACCGGGTCGCCGCCGACCACGGCGAGTTGATCGCGGGCCTGGCCACCGATCGGCTCGCCTGGCAGCAGGCATCGCTCACTCGGGACGAGGCGTGCGAGCAGCTGGGCTGGAATCGCACCGAATTCGCCCGGGTGACAAGCGAACTCGGTATCGAGGCGGGCAGGTTCGGGCGCTGGCCACGGGAGCAAGTCCAGGCGCTGGCCACCGACGAGCAGTTGTGCGAGCGGGTGCGCCGGGCCCGGCTGCTGGGTCCGGATCAGGCGGCGGAGTTCCTGCGGGTGCGCCGCCGCGAGGTGGATTACCTGGTCGCGTCCGGATTCCTTGCTCCCGCAACACATGTGGACTCCGAGATCAGCCGCAACCGGTACGTGAGCGTGGCCCTGTACACAACTGGGGCGCTCGAAGACCTCCTCGACTTCGCTGTGATCGACTGGGAACAACTGCGGGGCCTGGAACCGGGAGATCCCTCACCCCTGCGGGAGTTCACCGCCTTGCCGATCGAGCGCGCGAAACTGGTGCGCGCCCTGGCCACGGATCTAACCCAGACCCACGGCGTCGAGGTGGACCCGCGCTATGACTACCGCGCCGACACCTGGCACCTGCACTGGCAACCCGACATCAAAGGCGTCCCGAGTCGAGAGGGCGTGGCCGCCGAGATCGCCGCGCGCCCCCTCCTGCGCCCGCACCGTCGTCAGATCGCCCTGCACCCTGCAGAGACCACCGTCGAGAAGGGGAGTTCTCGCTGACTCTCAGCTGAGGTCGAGCGCGTCCAGATCGATGGGATGGTGTGCGGTCACACTCGCTAGCGCCGCGCCGCGTCGATCGCACGCACGCCCCGCGTACTCGCGACCTACTGGCGGTGCCGAGACCCCCGGCGCGGCGCCGGAGGTCTCACCATCACGCACGATCAGTCGTCGGCCTCCTCATTGCGGTCGGCCGCCTCGGCGGCTCGCTCGTCGAAACCGGACTGCGCGGTCGGACTGTCTGGATCGCGCTCGGCCGCGGCCGCGATACGGTCGGCCGCTTCACGGTCCATCGGTTCCTTGCCCATGAGTGCTCCTCGGATGCGAACGGGCCACGCCTGAACGGGAAAGCGATACAGCTCGGATCCGAAAGATGCCCAGGCGTGGGTGATTGACGACGGTCTCTCACCACCTGGGGTAGGCGAACGCAGCGTGCGCCGGGGGATTCCGTCCGCTGCGATACCCGTTGCCGCCGAAACGGCACCGGTCGTTTGTCGTACGTACCGTCGTGTTCCGAGGCGCGCCGACCGTCGAGAGCGCACCTTGCCACCGGGAGGGACGCGCAGACGTACGACGGCGTCTTCGTCTACGTCCCGATGCCCTCAATCATCCCCCCACGCCCACCCAACGAGGACCACTTCTCTCGAAGTTCGAACGCGCCGTCCCGGGCCCGACGCCCTGTCACAGTCGTGGCATGAACGGACCGGTCAAACAACCGCCACCGTGCCCCACCTGCGGCACCCCGATGAAACCGATCCTGTACGGATTGTTGATCGGCGAGGCGTTCACACAAGCGCGGCGCGGACAGGTCATCCGGGGAGGCTGCGTAGTGACTGACGATTCACCGTGGTGGGGCTGTATCCCCTGCGGCCCCACCCCCCACTACCGATTGACACCACGCACCCCGAAACCTCAGTGGCGCAGTGTCAGAAGTCCAAGGCCAGCTGCGCAGTCTCTATCCGCGCCGTCCGGCCGGGATGCGGGATCGGCGGCGTGGCACGCAACGCGTTGATTTGCGGCAGATCGGGTTTGACCTGACCCAGCCGGTGCGCCACCCGCGCGGTATCGGCTTCGGCGGCGACCACGTGCTGGGCGTAGGTCGCACGCAGCACGCCCGGCCCGATGCCCTCTCCCCCGCGCAGTCCGGCCTCACGCCCCAGATCCCGCACGATGTCCTCGATCTGACGCTGGGACAGCCGGCGCAGCGAGCAGTCCACGCCGTCGTTGTCTCCGGCCAGGAAGAACGCGCCGATCCGCAAATCGCCGACCAGCTCGGCACGCTCGGCCCGCCACGCCGCCAGCGCGAAACGCGCGGGCCGGGACAGCATGACCTCGCGGCCGGGTGCGTACAGCACACTGCGCACACCGGTCAGGATCACCTGGTCATCGTTCAACGCTTCGGCCTCGGATTCGCGCAGACCGCCGTACAGCAGCGTCATCACCACCGCCAGGTTCCGCACCTGCAGGATTCGCAACCAGCGCGTGTGCGAGGGCCGGTTCTCCGTGACCGCGATCAGCGCGGACTGCTCCGCCACGGTCAACGGCCGAGTCAGCACCCGCCGGATTTCCGCCGGTGCCACCTGTGTGGCTCCGAGCTCCTGGAACTCGAAGTACACGTTCAACGCCGCTAGCGTCACGTTCCAGGTGGACGGGCTACGTCCGAGCTGTTTCAAATGCGTCAGGTACGCCAGGACCGCGTCATCGCGCCCCTGCGGGGTCACCAGCGCGTCGCGATACTCCGGGGCAGTGTTGTCGAGCCATGTCAGGAACAGGGCGGTGCGGCGGGCGTACTCCACCCGGCTGCGCGGCTTGAGCCGACGGGTCGGGTGCGCGGCAAGCCACAGCACGAACCGCGGGTCCACGCCCGAGCCTTCCGCGTCCATCACCTCACCGCCTTCCCTGCGATCACTCAAGTCTCGAGGATCGCAGCGGCCACCGACAAGTAGGGCGCGACAACCAATTAGTCACGAACCAAAAAGGTTGTGGCCGTGACTAATTGGGATTTTCAGTCGCGTTTTCACACCCAACACGGATGAGAAAGCCATCCGACTTCGATCCGAACAGCTCCGAACTCACCGACGGGCACGGATGGTCAGCACGACAATGCCGCGGATGTGACTGTGGCCAGCAACATGCCGATGGCAGCGAGCAGGAGCCATGTGGCCTTGCGTAGTTTTCGATATCGGTACACATGCAGGTGCGAAGCACGCCACAGCTCGTCAAGCGCTCCTCGTATCTGCTGTTCAGGGGATT
>NZ_JBFAXC010000012.1:0-178132 GCF_040680615.1 Nocardia sp. NPDC052001
GATTCGACAAACTCGCCGTCCGCTACCTGGCCACGATCCACATCGCCGCCATCAACCAGTGGCTACGGTGCATTGACTTTCAAAACACGCCCTAGCCGTGTGTGGGCGAAGACGGCCTCGACCAGACCGTGGTCCAGAAAACGACCATAGTAGGTCTCATCGGTCCGAAGAAGATCCCATTGGGCCGCAACCGAATTGCCGTCATCCGAAGGCTCGGTCGGTGAACGTGTGCTGTCCGAATTCACGAGCGTGATTGTGCCCGACTTCGTCGGGCTCGTGGTCAGGTCGCTTTCACTGGCGCACTACACATCTATTCGACCAAGCAGTCGAGGATTCGTCCATCCACGGTTCCGATCAGCAGGTTTCCCGGTCCAATTAGCGTGAGCGACAAAGGCACTGCGGGGTGACCGTCGATCTCCAGGTGTTGTCGCCACCGCACGGTCCCGTCCGGTGTACCGATCGCCACGAGTTCACCGGAATTGAACGCCACATACACGGTGTCCTGGTCCCCGTCCAGGGCAGTGACCGGGAAGTCCGCGGTGAACACCCACCGCACCGCGCCGTACAGGCCGCTGCGCCGGACAACGAAGACATTGCCTGGAAGGATCCCTGCACCATTATGAACAGCTCCGGCGTGCACCAGGTCCCGGTTCCCCACGCTGCCCACCTCGATGCCGGGCCCACCGAAAAGATGGCCGGCTCGCTCGGGGTCCCATTCGAGGGGGAACAGCTCTCTCAGCACGGGCTCTCCGTCGACACCGTCCGGATCGACGGAGACGACGCATTTGTCCTGCGACGGCTCCTCACGGTCCTTGCCCTCGAGGAAATACAACTGACTGCTATGGCGGATCGGGAACGCGTGATTGCGAGCATCGAATCCACCGAGCGGCACCCGCATCTCGAGGTCATGCCCGGCGGGACGAATCAGCGCCGCCCAGCCTTGGGTGTAAGAATCGGTGGAACGCAGTGCGAGCCAACCATCCTCGCGTGTGGCGAGCGTGACGGAGGAGTCCAGGGGCAGGGAGTCGAGCACCTCGCCATTCGCAAGTGACACGCGAACAACCAGCGGCGATTCGGTAACCCGTTCTGCACCTACCCAGTGCCATAACCCCCTCGCCACGTTGACCCACGCCTCGAGCCGACCGGCCCGAATCACCAGTTGTCGACCGCCCTCCTCATCGCTGACACGCCACTCCAGTTGCCCGTCCGGCCGCCATGATTCGGCCAGAACCCCCTCTAGGCAAGCCAGCACCCGCCCGTCGCGCAGTGGTTGCACATCCCACACCTGCCGCCGAAGCTCCCACGGCTCCCCCGTCAACGCGGTGAGCGCCGCGATGGCATGTCCAACCACTACTTCTGCTGCAGGGCGCTGGAATTGGATTCGCTGTCCGCTGAACTCGTCTCGCTCTACCGAGCGAGCGGCCACATTGCTCCAGTCCGGTCGTTCAAGGACCGCGATGAACGCATACGTGTGCGTCGTGGCGTCGTACCGTCCGCCGGGGAAGCTGTCCACCGGAGCTACTAAGACACGCAGAGCCTGATCGCTGGACCATTCGAGATGCAGTACCTCTCGTGCCCCGCGCTGCACCGAGGTCGAAAGCCCTGACCGTAGATCCAGAATCAGCAGCTCGCCCTCGTAGGCGTATCCCCCGTCATATGCCCCGGTTCCCACCGCCACTATCGGCAGCGACGGGTGAAAGGCCACAGAATGCACAGGTCGCTGAGTTTCCACGACCCACCGACACCGAAGATCGCGCAGGCCATAGATTCCTACGCGGTACTGCCGCCAACGGTAGTGGTCGGTTCCGTAACCCGACCACCCCAGATACCCCAGATCGCCGCCGACGACGACCAGCTCACGTTGCTCGTCGACAGCTACTGCCGACGGCTCGCCGATCTCGGAGAAGGGCTGGTCGCCGAGAACGCGACGAATGATCAGCGGACTGCCCATATAGCAAAAGCTCCTGGTACTCGAAAAGTTGGCGCCGACAAAATCATTCAGGTGCCGCCACAGCCATATCGAAGGCCCGAACAGCCCTTTCGTACTGGTCGCGGTCGAACAGGAACGGGCCGAATGTGCGGTAGACGCGGCCGGTGTCGTACGGCGGGCCGAAGTTGTCCCACACGACCAGGTTTCCCGTTGGTGTGATACGAGTCCGAAGCCCGCCGCAGCCCAATTCCCCGCACTTGCACACGAGTACAGGAGTCCGGTGGTCTCGGACGAGATCAGATGATGGTCTGTGAAAGCGGGCCACACCTGACGCGGACCGCAGGGAACGAACAGCAAGTCCGACATACCAACCACCCGAGGGCTGCACGCCCGCGCCGACCTCGAAGGTGTCAACGAGATCGGTCAGGGGAATGGCGTCGATATATGGGACGACCCGGAAGGCCCCATCAGGGCCGGCGCTGTAGTCGAATCCGACGTCACTGACAGTAGGTTCGCGCTTGTGCCACACACGCTTTCGATCCCGAGCGGACAACCCAACCGGATTCGCGCGAGGAGATACGTCGGCGACCGGGGGCTTTCCGGGGGTCACAGGCGATGGCGCACGGCGCCTTTCCCACGCGAAATGATCACGGCCTCACGGTAGTCGGCAACTGCGTACCCCGCAAAGCCAATTCCGCCCGCTAAAACGGCAATTGGTCGCTCATCGGCGAGTTGGAGACTGGTGTCAGGATCGGATCCCGGCCAGGAGCAGATCTACGGTGCGCGATAGCTCGGCCGGACAAGCGGTCGATGCCCCTGCAGTGTCGACCGGTCGCGGTGAACTGGCCAGGCGGGTAAGCCGAGTCCGCAGCCGGTGAGCATGCGGCCCGAGTACCTACTATGAGCTGGGTAATCCTACGGATCCCGCAGCAGCTGCCCGGCAGCGATGCTGCTACCCATGACGACAACAGGCAGCCCGGTACCGAATTCACGGATCATCCGTACGCCAATCCCAGTGTGGGACAAAGTGATCACCGGAGTGTGTCTCACCCTGACCGTCGTCGCCGCGATCTGGTTCTCGATGCTCAGCGGGTTCTTGGCGATGGGGGGCGATCCGTGTGCGCCAGGCAGCCCCTGTCTGGATGAAGTCGGCCGCGGCTTCCACATCTATCAACTCGGGATGCTCACGATCCTGGTCACTGGATCGATCGCCGTGCTCATCGCTGCGATCACCCGCACCCGGCTCTTCATCTGGGCCTTGGCGACCTTGCTCCTACTACCGGTCCCCTGCGCCATCGGCAGCAATATCGTCGACCATGCCTCCGAACTCAGCACGGTTGCACCTTCGCGACCGTGAACTCGCACAGCCGGTCGACGCCCCGCTCGAACCCGTCCGAATGGGGTCCGCCCATCGTGTGTCTAGTGGCTGATGTCTTGCGTGGTTGTGATGAGTAGGTCTGCGGCTGTGGCGATTTGGGCGTCGGTGATGGCGAGTGTGTCAGTCTCGTTGACGATGGTGATTCCGCTGACCCAGGGGTCGCTGCGGGTTGCGAGTTCGACAACGCCTTTGGTGTGGATCGAACTTTGCTTGGCGCGCGCGTCGCTGATCCAGATTTCCTTGCTGTGGCCTGGCAGGGGCACGAGGTTCATCTCTTTGACGTAGGCGGGTAGCCCGCTGTGGTCTTCATCGGACTTGGTGCGCCGCAGCGACGCATTCGCCGTGATGTGTTTGGCGGGCTGGGAGAACACACAGGCGACACCGCCATCGGCGTCTTGGGTGATGGCCGTGTCCGCGGTGCCACGGGTGTAGGTCAGAGTGACACCGTCGATGGGGAAGGTGGTGCGGAAGTAGTCCAGCAGCGGCACACAGAAATCCTTCTGCGTATGTGCCGCAGGGGTATTGGTGCCCGAGGTTGTTCCACACGCCGTGGCCGCGGCGACGATCAGCATCGATACGCCGAGCAGGCGTCGAGCACGGTGCGGATCGGTGTGGCGGCGGGTCATCGGACTTGGCTCCTGCCTATCTGGAGATTGTTCGCGAAGTCTTGGAGGCGCTCGTGCAGGATCCCGCCAACAGGCCTCGAGGATATTGCGGAGGCTGGAGTTGAGGTTGCCCAGGGTCGGAAGCAGGGCAAAATTTCCAGATCTCTGCTCCTCTGACCAACCCCCGCCGCGAGGCATGTGATGAGCTCACCGGCGCCACCACCACACTGACGCCCGGCCTTCCCCGGACAAATGATCGACCAGACATCTACCCCTGCAGCAGCCCGACCAGCGTCAGCGTGGGGCGAGGCGGTGTACGACGATGCCGGATTTGAAGGTGGTCGTCCCGAGCAATCGCAGGTGAGTGAGGTCTGGGTAGCCGTCGAAGAGCCGCTCACCTGAGCCTGCGATGGCCGGGAAGATCCAGAAGTGGTATTCGTCGACGAGTTCGGCCTCGAGCAGGGTGCGCGATAGCGACCCGGTGCCGAACTTGAGGATGTCGCTGCCGTCTTGTTCCTTGAGAGCGCGCACCGCGTCGACGATATTTCCTTGCAGGACAGTCGCGTTCCAAGTCGTGTCCTGTTGTGCGAGGGTGCGGGACGCGACGTATTTGGGCATGGCGTTGATCCGCGCCGTGTAGGGGTCGTCGTCGGACCGAGTGGGCCACACCTGCGCGAAGCCTTGGTAGGTGTCGCGGCCGAGCAGGAGCGCATCGGCGCCGAACAGCAGGTTGGTCCCGTACTCGCTGTGCTCGTCGTCCCAGTACGGCGCACCCCATCGGTGGGGTTCGCCGACTACTCCGTCGGTCGTCACGAATGTGGATTCGATGATCTTGCGCATGGACGGCCTTTCGATCTTGTTGTGGTGCTGACTCAGCATCGCCAGCTGAAACCCGTACAACAAGCGGTATTCCGGCAACACAGCGTTAAACGAATCGCAACGCTGGCCGCGCGCTCGAACGTCGCCGCGACACAGCGGCTTCGCAGATCGTCTCCACGAACGACGCGTGGAGCCAACCCGGAAAGGCCCCGGGGGTAATAGCGACGCTGCCACAATGACTTTCGCTTCGACGAGTCCGGGGAGAAGGTGGCCTGAATCGGGCAACACCTCCGCTTGGGGGATGTGCGGTCCGTGAAGCCAGCTGTTCGATGGCCAATCCATGCAAGTCCAGAATATTCGGAATCCTGGCTGCGGTCGGGTCATTGACCTCGTCGAGAGGTTTGAGAGCACCGCTGTTATGCCTAACCACGTTGTCGGACAGCCCGAATGGCGGCTCTACGTAATGCTGCAAGCACTCGTGGACAACCATCGGATCGATCCGAACGTACTGCTGACAACGCTTGCCGTGAATGGGTCCCTGCTGCTGACGGGACCCTTGATTTGTCCACCTGATCAGGGCCCCTGATCGAAATCATTGGGTCAGGTCAGATCTTCCATGGATCATGTCATCGGGCAATGTGCGAACAGGAGACGGCCCCGAGATTCCCGGCCACCGCCGATTTCCGCACTCTCCCAAATCATTACATTCCCTCTGCGCCAACCACCCTTCGAGTGGCTCGGCTCTGTTACCGGCTGCGGCGCAGGATCTGCGGCCTGACCTCACAGCGGGGGCAGATCGGCGAAGAGACTACGAGGTGTGACATCGCTGAGCACCTTCATATGCACTGCGGTATCGAGTATCTCGACATTTCGTGGAAGCATCGAACCGCCCAAAGCGGCAGCCGGAATGAACCCGTACATGGTGTCCGCTTCGACCGGCCCCAGCCTTCGCAGCACTCTGCCGAACAGCGGTTTGCCGTCGTCGCCGAGGATATCCAGGCTATTCGGGTTGGATGTGACCAGTGCTGCGTACACGAGGAGGTCGCGGTCCTCGCTGTTCGACATTTCCGATGAACAGTCTTCGACGACATACCACCCCAAGTGCGGAACAATCGTGAGACTCATACCGGTTCGTCGGCCCCACAGTTGCATCTGCCCAAATGCGCTGCGACTGACCGCGATCCATTCGTCCGAGCCGATGGACAACCGCAGTCCCGCCGTCCACTCGTCGACGACCGGCTGCCAGACCTCCGGGTCACATACCCACACCAAACCGTCGAGAAATCCCGAGAACCCCACCTCTCGCCACACCCGAAGCAGGAACTCGGGCAGGATATCCCGATACTTCTCGAACCGCTCCGGAGGAGCGAGTACTCGTACAGACGGATTCCCCCACTGCTCGAGTACATCCCCTACCGACAGCACCACCGCCCCCAATTCACGCCACCGATCCCTCCGACGCAGCCTGGACGAGGCTCAGGATGAGCGAGCTACCGTTCGCGAGCTCGCCCGGTAGTGTGGGTCATCCTCGGCGAGCGCCCGCACTCTAACACTATGAGCGGCCTGCGGGCAGGTACGGCACCAGCACCTGCGCGACGCGGATGAGCTGAGCGCACAAGGCATCTCGGCCGGTCACGCGGTGGCCCGCCGCGCCACTGGACCATGCCTGCACCTGCACGACTCCCAGGGTGTTTCCGTTCCGTTGGCCCTGTGGTGCATCGAATGCCAGTTCGCACCCGCTGTCGCCGAGGGAGGCGGAATCGATGTTCAGCGCGGGGCGCCCCGCCACGGTGACCGGGCGGAAGCCCGTGTACAGGCCGAGTTGGTACATCGACTCACGGAATCGTCGGGCCGACGACCGAGCCGAGATAAAGAACCCCTCGCCCTGCCACTCACAGGAGTGCTCATCCCCACTGCCGCCGCGGTCCTTCTCGGTCGCAGGATCCAGCCCGGCCTGCGCCAAGGCAGTGTCCGCGATATCGCAGGGAGTCCATACCGGCACTGGAGTCGTCGTGAATGGCGGGTCCTGCTCCGGCGCCCCGGTTTGCAGGGTCCAGTCGATGACGTGGCGCGGCAACATATTCGGCAACTTCTCCAGCAGAGCGGCGGCGATATCTTCCGCACCTGCGGTCAGGTCGGTGCGCAGGTTCGGTGAATCCGACACGGGCAGGGCCGCGCCGCCGGACCAATCCATTCCGTCGGTGATGATGTCGATATCGATGTTCTCGACTCGCAATCGTGCCCTCACCTCACGTGCACCCCGCAAGGTTTCCAGACCGCTCGAGATGACCGAATCCTCACCGGCGCCCGGTAGCGTGCGGGTATCACCCGTGAGTGCGAACCCGATCGTGTTGGGGGTCAGGCTCGGTCGGGGCACCGACAAGCGCGGTGAGGTGCCGGTGGCTCGAAGCGTGATCGCCACCGACCGCGACAACGGCCCCGCCGCGGGGTAGCTGTCGGCGCGGGGAATCGGGTCCTCCACGGTGAGAGCGCAATTGACCGCCTGCGCCGTCCGCGTGTTCTCGGTGAACACGGTCTGCAGCGGAGCACCCGAGGTGTACAGGCCACCGCCGAACGTGTGCAGGGTATCCCCGAGCACGGTGTCCAACTGTGCACACGTGGGCACCGCCGTGAATTGCGTTGCTGCCGAGACGGATTCACCGTCATCGACGGCGCACCCCGCTACCAGAGCCGCTATCGTCGGGACCATCAACACAGAACACAGCATTCTCCCCGCCACCGCCCCTACCCTACGGCCCGACGTGGCGCTCTTGACAGTTCACCGCAGGCGGATTGCGCGCGGGTAATGCTCGGGACTGCCCAGTCCACGCCAGATATCCGGTCGGTCGTCCCCGCGTTCGTCTCGCGAAAGTCACTGTCTCGCAACAGCACTCAACGGTCCTTCGCCCAGAAACTTTACGGTCAGCACGTCCGTCGAGGATCTTCGACGAGATCGGGACGACATGGTTGTAGAGGTTGGGAACCCGCCCGCCGTCGAGGAAGAACTTGAACTGGACTGGGCCCGTGGCGGTGACGACGAGGCAGTAGTGGGTCGCATGCGCGGCCCGACACGTGGAACGAGTAGATGTTGTCGGCGCTGTGCAACTCATCGACCGAAAGGTCGGCCGCCGGGTAGCCATGGGTGTTGACGTCGCGAACATAGTCCGTCACAGCGGTGTTCAGCCTGTCCGAGGCATGCTTCATGTCCGCGGGCTCTATTTTGCCACCGATACCGACTTCGACCGAGGTGCCCATTTTCTGTGCGACAGTCTCCAACGCCGCGCGAGAGTTGGTCAGGCCCAACAGGTTTCCGATCGCAATATGGTTGGCCCCGAACCCGAAGAACACCAGGACGACACCGCTGATGACCAGGAGTGCTCGCCGTGAGGTGAACTCGGCGTCACTGGGCTCGTTGGCGTCGGGGTTGTTGTACTTCCGGGATGCCGTTGCCTCCCATAGGGATAGGGGTCGACCAAGATGCCGAACAGAATAGAGAGACTTCCGAAGCAGATCTGAAACCAACCGATGAACCATGCCATGCAACCGGTCCTTGGGGCCGCTGTGGGATCGGATGACAGTCACCTACCGCTTAGGTAGTTGCGGTTGCCTGTATCAACCGAACCCCGGGGGTCATCGAGTGCTCAGTCCTGGATGCTGTCCCTGGACCACCTCCGTTTCTTCCCGAGCATCGTGCGGTGGCCTAGCGCGGTTGGGCCTGGTGCGCCTGGGGACGACGCGAGTCCAACGCGTCGTGAAGTTCCTTCTCCGACAACCGCAAACGCCACCGATACCGCATCGCCGGATCAGCGGTCTGAAGCTCGGCGAACGCGGTCACATCCACCGAATCCCCGCCCAGGTGACCAAGATTCGGCGTAATCACAATCCCCGCATCCACCTTGCGGACAGTGTTGTACAGCGTCCGCAGGTGAGCACCGTCCGAGTTGCCCAGGACAACCACGTCCGCGACCCGTAACCCGAGCTCGTGCGCCCGTTGGCGAGAGTGATACTCCGCCCAATCCCGGTCGGTTTTGGTGGTCAACACACCCAGATTGATGTAGATCACGGCCTTCTCGGCCTGGTTCATGTCCGCCCCTCTCGCCGCTGGTTGACAGTCGGAGGTGCCTGAGATTTTCGCCTCGTGTTCGGTGAGAGCCATCGATGCTCCTTCGCCGTTGTCGCCGTCTTTTCGCCGTGGGTGGCTGCTTGGGGCGGGACGGCGAAGACCGGCCCCAAGCGCCTACAGGAACCGTACGAACCAGGTGTGTTGCGCTGCTATCGAATTGCGCGAAGTTGCGCGACTCGTTGACGGGAATCGCTCTGAACAGCGAGGATTGACATCGTCATCAGCAACGATTCGAGCTAGGTGTCATCATGCATGTTGAATTTCTCGGCGGCGACTCCGGCGGCCAGGGCTCACCGCGCCTGTATGTGACCGATCGCAGCACCTTCGCTGTTCAGGGTTGGAAAACACCACACACCAACCAGATTGAGATCCCGCATCGTCTACTTCGCTACGCGCAGCCCGGCACCTGCCTGGCAGGTCTGCAGGACACCGGGCACGGGACGTTTCTGTTGTCCGGGACACCTGTGACAGATCCGGAGGCGCTGGAAGTCATGAGGATTCCCGGACACGAGGCCGCGGTCGAGGTCCCTATTTCGCAGGTGGTGACACCGGATGCGCCAAGTCCTCGGGGGTGAGGGGTTCGATCGGCTGCTCGATCAAGCGAAGGCACGCGCGTTTCATCTCGAGACGCGCGACGACTACACCGCCGAGTCCGAAACCGATTCGCTGAGAGCCTTTCTGGCTGACGAGTCGATCGATCCTGGCGGTGACTGGTTCGAGCCGTGGGCTGGCCAGGTTCGCCGAATGCGTGGACGCGGTGTCGCTGTTCAAAGGGCTCGGATCGTGTCAGTGCCACACACCGGGTACACCAGGTATCTGCTGGCACTCGCACGCAGCAATGAAGAGGCCGGCGAGGAGATTCGATACCTCGCGCGCTCCGAGGCAGACTCGGCCGACGCGGTCAGCGATGACTTCTGGCTGCTCGATGACCAGTTGGTGTCGTTCAGCTTGTTCGACGACGGCGGCTTCTGGGTCGGAGGAGCCGTCACCGAGGATCCGGTGATCGTGGCGTACGCCGCCAGTATCCGAGACCGGGTGTGGGCCGCCGCGGTCCCCTATCGAAAGTATCTGGTACGTAGTTCGACGTGACCGAAGTTCTGCGTGCGCGAGCTGCTCTGGGTGCCCGGCTGCGTGAGCTCCGAAAAGATGCTCGCTTGGACGGCGCCCAGTTCAGCGTGCTCGCAGGGTGGAACAAGTCCAAGACCAGCCGAATCGAACTCGGCAGGCAAACTCCGAACGAGTCCGACCTCGAGATTTGGTGTCAGACTTGCCAGGCACCGTTAGCGTTGCCTGACCTGCTTGCGTCCCTGCGGAATGTGGAAGCTCAATGGGCTGAGTGGAAGCGGATAGCCGCGGCGGGGCATAGTCGACGCCAACGTCGGCAGGTGGATCTTGAAGGACGGGCAGCTCTTCAGCGGACCTACGCGCCGATCGTTCTCCCGGGCCTGCTGCAGTCCGAGAACTACGCTCGCGCGGTTCTCACGCAATGCATCCGGTTTCTCGGCACACCAGATGATTTGGAGGACGCAGTCGCTGCGCGCATGCGGCGTAAGGAGGTCTTGCGGCGGCCTCGGCACAAGTTCGTTCTGCTGGCGGACGAGGCTGCGCTCTACAAGACCGTCGGTGACTCATCGGTGATGGCAGCACAGCTGCAGGATCTGCTCGACTCGGCGTTCGAGCTCCCTCGCGTATTGTTCGGGATCGTGCCGCTCAAGGCCGAGTTCACCTATCTCACTACATCATTCGACCTGTTCGACAACCGCTTGGCGCTGGTGGAAACAGTCAGCGCAGAGCTCACTGTCGTCACCGCGTCCGAACTCGCACTGTACGAACGGGTGTGGAGGTCGTTGCAGGGGCAGGCGGTCTACGGTGAACGGGCTAAGGCAATCGTCGCCGCCGCGCTCAGCAGTCATCTAGCCGACGGGTGACGAGTCCGAAACAAGTGTCGGCTAGCCGAGAGTGTATAGAGACAGGACTTTCTGCGGTGCAGCGAGTCCACGGATAGTCCGGTGAGCTGTTCCACGACTGCCAGTTCGACGCATTCCATCTCGAAGTACGCGACACCTATGCGGTTCCATCTAAATCAGAGGACCTCCGTCGCTTCCTGAACGGCCCCGCGGGCCACACGTGAGTACCTGCTACAGATCACCGCACCCCGATGATGCGGGAGCAATTGCCAAGGCGTGTGGATCAAGATCACCTTTTGGGCGTTTCCTCGGTCGTCTGGTCGGGACGTTCGAGCGTGCCGTTGTCGTAGCTGTGTCCGCGGCGCCGCCGTGCACATTTTCGACGACCGAATGTCGAAAACCGTCCGCTGGCTCCGTGGTACCGGCGAAGGAACCATCAACCGAAAGGAACTCTCGTCATGAGTACCTCGATCTCCGACCTCGACCGTCTCGTCGGCACCTGGCGGGTGTCCGGCGGCGCCGACGGCACCACGACCTACGCGTGGCTCGACGGCCGCGCCTTCTTGTCCCAGCGCGTGGACATGAACCACGACGGGCACCACGTCTGCGGACTCGAAGTCATCGGCCACGAACGACCGTTCGGCGGCGAGACGAGTGAGGCGGTCACCTCACGCTTCTACTCGAGCGACGGCGAAACGCTCGACTACGAGTACGAACTCGACGGCGACGTGCTCACGATCTGGGGTGGCCGCAAGGGCTCACCGGCGTACTGCCGGACCACGTTCAGCGCCGACGGCAACACGCTGTCCGGCGCGTGGGTGTGGCCCGGTGGCGGTTACGAGGCGACGATGACACGCGTCGGTCAATAGCGGGAGGATGGAGCCGTGAAGTACATCCTGCTGGCCTACACCAACACCGCGGACTGGGCGTCGGTCGACTACTCGAGTCCCGAGTTCGCCGCGATGTGCACGTTCTACGAGGAGCTCGGTGCCGAGCTGACCGAGTCCGGCGAGCTGGTCACGACGATGGGGCTCGCCGATCCGTCGTTGACCTGGACCGTGCGGAAATCGGCTTCGGGTCCGGTCGCCAGCGACGGGCCGTACGCCGAGGTGAAGGAGGTTCTCGCGAGCTTCTCGGTCGTCGATGTCGACTCCCACGACCGCGCGATGGCAATCGCCGCACGGGTCGCCGACAACATCGGCGACACGGTCGAGGTGCGGCCGCTACCCGACGGACCGCCGGCTGATCTGTGATCGCTCGCGAGATCGAGGACCTGCTGCGCGACTTGGCGCCGCAGGTCCTCGGTGCGCTCGTGCGGCGGTACGGGCACTTCGACCTTGCCGAGGACGCGGTGCAGGAGGCATTGCTCGCGGCGACGACACAGTGGCCCCCGTTGCCGGACGAACCACGCACCTGGCTGATCCGGGTGGCCTCGCGGAAATTGATCGACCTGCTGCGCAGCGAGCAAGCCCGCCGTGAGCGGGAGGAAGTGCCGATCGCACCGTCCGGACCCGTTTCGGCACAGGATGATTCGTTGATCCTGCTGTTCATGTGCTGCCATCCCGCGCTGCCGCGCACCGGTCAGATCGCGCTCACCCTGCGCGCGATCGGTGGCCTCACGACGGGAGAGATCGCCCGCGCGCTGTTCGCGCCCGAAGCCACGATGGGCCAGCGGATCAGCCGCGCCAAGAAGACGATCAAGCAATCCGGCGTGCCGTTCGCGATGCCGGCCGAGCACGCCGAACGCCTCGACGCCGTGCTGCAGGTGCTGTACCTGATCTTCAACGAGGGCTACACGAGCACCTCGGGGCCGGTGCTCGCGCGGGTCGAATTGTCGACCGAGGCCATCAGACTCGCCCGGATGCTGCACCGTAGCCTGCCCGCCGACGGCGAAGTTGCCGGCCTGCTCGCGCTGATGCTGCTGACCGACGCCCGCCGTGCCGCGCGGACCGGGCCGGCTGGCATGCTGATTCCGATGGCCGAGCAGGACCGGACATTGTGGGACCGCGCGCAGATCGCCGAAGGTGTTGCGCTGGTAACTGCCGCGATGTCACGAAACAAGCCCGGTCCCTACCAGATTCAGGCAGCGATCGCGGCAGTCCACGACGAGGCGCCGACACCGGACGCGACCGACTGGGAGCAGATCCTCGCGCTCTACACCTTGCTCGACCAGATGTCGGACAATCCGATGGTGACACTGAATCGTGTTGTCGCCCTGGCGATGGCACGTGGGGTGCCCACCGGGCTCACGTTGCTCGAGCAACTGCGCACCGACCGGATCCTTGCCGAGCATCATCGCTTCGCCGCAGTCGAAGCGCATCTCGCGGAACTCGCAGGCGATCTGGAACTGGCCGCCGTGCAATACCGTTCGGCAGCACACAGGACACTGAGCGAACCCGAGCGGCGCTATCTCCTCACGAAGGCAGCGCGGCTCGAATGACATGCCCCGCCGGGATCGAGAGTTCGAGTTCCGGCCCCCGTAGCATCGTGAAGTACACAGATTGCCGAAAAGTTGCCCAGTGTCGGTGGTGGGAGGAGACGTCGGTGAAACGCTGCGGTGTGGCGCTCGCGCCAGTCCCAGGCGGAATGGCGGTGTGGACCGCGTCGTGGGCCACCGGCTACGCCCCCGAACTCGACCACCGTGGTGCGGTCGCCACGGCGTCCAAGATCGTCGCCTTCCTGCAACTGGTCGGACCCTCCCGACCTGCATATCCCCGCAGCCGATCATGACCGGGTCATGATGCCCTCACCAGCGGACTCCATACCGTTCATGGCCGGTCTGATTCCCTGATCCAGCCTTCCCCGATCGTCGACGATTCCCCCGATGTGGAGGCGACCATGTGCACTCGAGCGTTGTGGAACAACAGCGGACAAGGCGTTCTCGTCGGCCGCAATATGGACTGGCGCGAGGAGATGGACACCAATCTGTGGGTGCTGCCGCGTGGTGCGCAGCGGGTCGGGCACGACCGGGATCCGCTGCCGCTGACCTGGACCGCGCGTCACGGCAGTCTCGTCGCCACCGTGTGGGACGGTGCGACCAGCGACGGCGTCAACGAACACGGTCTGGCCGCGCATGTGCTGTGGTTGGCCGAGACCGACTTCGGTGACCGCGACCCCGAGGTTCCGGCGCTCGCGGTGTCGCTGTGGCCGCAGCTGTTCCTGGATCTGTGCGCCACCGTCGAGCAATGCGTGGCGCTGATCGCCGAGATGCCGTTCCAGGTGCGCCCGCTGATCGAACCACGATCGCAGCGCGCCGCGACCGTGCACCTGGCCCTCGAGGATGCCACCGGCGATTCGCTCATCATCGAGCACCTGGACGGCCGCGCGGTTCTGCACCACGATCGCGCCCATACGGTGATGACCAATTCCCCGCCGTACGACCGGCAACTCGAATTGCGTGAGCGCTACACCGGATTCGGCGGAGACCTACCGCTCCCCGGCAGCACCGAGGCCGCCGACCGGTTCGTTCGCGCCAGCTACTACCTCGACCGGCTGCCACCGGCTGCCACCCCGGCCCGCGCCTACGCGGCGCTGCTCAGTGTCATGCGCAACGCCGCCCAGCCGTTCGGCGAACCCGATCCGCAACGACCCAACATCTCGGCCACCATCTGGCGCACAGTGACCGATCTGCGCCAGCGCCGCTACCTGTTCGAATCCTGCTTCAGCCCCAACATCGTCTGGACCGATCTGGACCAACTCGACTTCACGCGCTGCCACAAACTCGACCTCGCCGATCCCGGTCTGCTCGGAAACGTCACCGCCCGATACACCCTCGCCGACCCGCCGACATTCATCGTGTCCTGACCGGTTCCGGTCGAGAGGACGCTGCCACGAGATAGGGGATGAACGCCGTGTCACCAGACTTCCCGCACTCTCCGAAATGCCATTGTGAGTCGTTCGCACGATTGTCTCGGCGTAACCTCCTCGTCGCTGTCGGCGCGGTGTCGATCGCGGCGGTGTTGTCGGCGAGCGCGTGTTCCTCGGGCGATAACGGCGCGGTGGCGACCACACAGGCCAAGGGCCCTGCCGCACCACGCAAGCCGGACTGCCTGTTCCGCAACGTGCGAGTCCTCGACGTCCGGCAAGGACGACTGGGTGATCCGACCGATGTCCTGGTGCGCGGCAACACCATCGCGGCCATCGGCGCCGGCCAGCCCGGCACCGACCAGACCGAGGTCATCGAGGGACGAGGACGCACCCTGATGCCCGGCCTCATCGACAACCACGTCCACCTCGTGTTCGGCAGCGCCACGATGGCCGACCTCAACGACCCCGGCAAAGACCCCCAGTTCTACGCGCAGGCCGCGCTCTCGTCGGCGGATGCGATGTTGATGCGCGGATTCACCTCCGTACGCGATATGGGCGGTCCGATCTTCCCGCTCAAAGCTGCCATTGACGCGGGCAAAGCCACCGGACCGCGAGTGTGGCCATCGGGTGCGATGATCTCCCAGACCGCAGGCCACGGCGATTTCCGGACTCTCGAGGAGAAGTCACGCCGATTCACCGGCAAACAGTCCCGCGCCGAAGAGATCGGTGCGACCTTCATCGTCGACGGCCGCGACGAAGTGCTCACCGCGGCGCGGGAGAACCTGCGCATGGGCGCGAGCCAATTGAAACTGACCGCGGGCGGCGGCACCTCCTCGGCCTACGACCCGATCGACGTCACACAATTCACACTCGACGAGTTGCGAGCCGCCGTCGACGCGGCCGGTGACTGGAACACCTACGTGGCGGTACACGCCTACACACCCAAGGCCGTGCGACGCTCGGTCGAGGCCGGTGTCCTATGCATCGAACACGGTCAGTTGCTCGACGAACCAACGATCGATCTCCTCGCCGAACGCGGTGTCTGGCTCAGCGGCCAGTATCTGAGGCCCAATTCCGAGAGCATGTCCGCCGAGCGTCGCGCCAAACGCGCGGGCATCGTGGCGGGCAACTCGATCGTGTGGCCCATGGCCAAAAAGGCCGGCGTCAAGCTGGCGTGGGGAACCGACTTCCTCTTCGAACCCGAATCGAACGCCGAACAGAACAAATTCCTGCTCCCACTGACCGAATGGTTCAGCTCCGCCGAACTACTGCGCCTGGCCACCCTCGACAACGCCGAACTCTTGGCGCTGAGCGGACCCCGCAGTCCGTACCAGGGGACACTGGGCGTGGTCGAGCCCAACGCTTTGGCCGACCTGATTCTCGTCAACGGCGACCCGCTGACCGATATCACTCTCATCGGCGACCCCACGAAAAATTTCGACGTAATCATGAAAGACGGAGTGCTCTACAAAAACGTCTAGGAGAGCGCCGCAGAGCCGACACTGCCGACTTGCACGTCGCGGTGTCGGCCACGGCGCCGAACTGGGGCCCGACCACGATCCTGCGCTCACTCGACGACGTCGCCGCCCTCAAGCGGACCGAGGGTGGTCCGATCATCGTCCACGGCAGCGCCACCCTGAACCGGAGCCTGTCCGACGCCGGCCTGATCGACCGCTACCACCTGCTCGTCTTCCCGCTGCTGCTCGGGGCGGGCAAGCGCCTGTTCTCCGCCACCGACAAGAACGCTCAGAAGCTGAAGCTCGTGGAATCGCAGTCCTACGCGAACGGTCTGCAGCTCAACGTCTTCGACGTCCTCGGCTGATCGACTTGAAAAACAGCGGCATCGGCCACTGTCGGCCGCGACCGGCACCTTCCGCTACGGCCGCGTCGTAGCGCAAGATGCGTTCTCGGTTGGCGATCCTGTGAGCACTTCCGACCATGGCGTGGCGGCTAGAGCAGTGGCGATCCGGGAGCGGGGGTGAGTTGGGTGGCGGTCACCTCGCTGATGGCGGTGGTGTCGAAACCTTCCATATCGGAGCGCAGTTCGGGGCTGGCCAGATATTCCGCGGTGATATCGGCTGGGTCGGCGTCGGCGGGGAACGACACCAACGCGTACAGTTTCGGCACCTCGGAGCTGTCAGTCCACAGCCCGTGCAGTCCGATGCCGAACTTCGGGAAGCTCATCAGATGCCGGAGATAGTGGATGCCCAGATATCGTTCCAGCGCATCTGTCGTCGAGAGTGTGTAAACCCTGAGCTGATAGATCCTCATGACCCGATTCCTATTTTCTGAATGGTTGAGCGGCAGGGGTTTTCAGTGGCGACCACGCCGGTCCTGGCAACCTGGCGATCTGGCCGTCGACCTCGTGCGGACGCGGGTCAGGCCGCGCGAACACGGCGAATGTGGCGGGCATGGCGGGGGCGACCGATGACATGCCAGAAGGCGCGTACCGGTGCCGGGAGGCTGGCCAGGAGTGCGGCACGTTCGGCTCGGTCGGCGTCCTCGAGGACGAGACCGAGGAGTGTGAGCAAGGCGGGCTTGGGTGTGTTGACTACCAGGTGTTCGCCCAAGGAAGCCCACTCTTTCTCGGTGATGTACTCGGCGGCCAGGGGAAGCAGGGTCGCCTCTTCGTCGTCGAGGTGTTCGAGCAGGACGGCCCGGTGGTCGACGAGTATCGCCACAACGGTGTCTCGTTCATCGGCTCCGGCCGTGGTCTCCCACGCCGGGACCAAGGCGTCCAGCCTGGTCAGAGTGGCTTCAACGCGCTCGTGCTGGGCTTGCATGCGCAGGATGACATCCGCGCCGAGATCGACCCGGGACAGCAGCGGCGGCCACAGCAGCTCGTCCTCGCCCTCATGGTGGTTCTTCAGCCCGAGCCGATAGTCGCGGAAGTGATCAGCGATCACCGCGGCGCGTGCGGTGTCGCCCGGAGTGACCACCGCGATCAGCTCGATCAGCAGTCGAGACTCGCGACGGAAGGCGCGATGGACTATTTCCATATCCCGGGTGTTGACGCTCATTGTTCCTGCCCTTCAAGGGTTTCGAGTGCCTCGAGCCTGATTTCCGGGGTTTGGAGGGGACTGGGAATCGACTTGGAACGCTAGGCATCCTCCACGCGCGTACGATGTGACGCGTCATGGTCTTCATCCGGGTATTGGGTTCGTTCGCGGCGGAGGCCAGCGGAGAATCCATACCCCTCGGCGGGCCGCGGCAGCGTGGTGTGCTGGCTCTGCTGGTGGCCGCGCGCGGGCAGGTCGTTCCGGTCGACCGGATGATCGAGGACCTGTGGCGCGGCGAACCGCCCTCGCGGGCGCTGGCATCGTTGCAGGCGTACGTGTCCAACCTGCGCCGCCTGCTGGAACCCGGCCGACCGCCGCGGGCGCCCGCCCGCCTGCTGGTGAGCGCGTCGCCCGGCTACGCGTTACGGCTGCCTCGAAAAGCGGTGGACGCGTGGCGATTCGAGGAGCTGCTCGACGAGGCACGCACCCTCTCCGATCCACGTGACGCGCATATCCGGCTGACCGAGGCGCTGGCGCTGTGGCGCGGCCCGGCGTTCGCCGAGGTCGCCGATGAGCCGTGGGCCGCCGCCGAGACCGCGCGGCTCGAGGAGTTGCGCTTGGTGGGCCGCGAACTGCGCATCGCGGCCGGGTTGCGACTCGGCGACCCCGCCGCGGTGGTGCCCGATACGGAAACCTTCACCCACGACCATCCCCTGCGCGAGGAAGGCTGGCGCCTGCACGCCCTCGCGCTGTGGAGCAGCGGCCGTCAGGCCGACTCCCTGGCCGCGCTCCGCCGCGCCCGCACCACCTTCGCCGATGAACTGGGCCTCGACCCGGGACCGGACCTGGCGGCTCTGGAGGAAGCGATCCTCACCCAGAGCACGGACGTTCTCCGCGCGGCCGTTCCTCCGCCCCCGCGCGACAAACCCCGCTTCGCGGCGACCCCGCCGCCCATTGAAAAGCCTTGCCCGGCAACGTTCGTGGGCAGAAGGAACGAGATGGCGGCGTTGCTGGCCGCCGCCGCGGAAACCGTTCGCGAGGAGGTGCGCGTCGCGCTCGTCACCGGTGAGGCCGGGCTCGGCAAGTCGATGCTGCTCGAGCGATTCGGTGCTCGCCTCGCGCGGGAGGGATGGCTCGTGGCCATTGGGCGCTGTCCCGATGCGGACAGCGCGCCACCCGCCTGGGCATGGGTCGAGGTGCTACGGTCCGTCGCCGAGAGCATTCCACCGGGCGAGTTCGCCGACGACCTGGCGCCGTTGCTGTCGGACTCGGCGATCGTGAACGGGGACGCGGCGGCCGGCCGTTTCCGATTGCGGCGGGCCGTGTGGGCTTGGCTGTCGGCGGTCGCCGCGGATCGTCCGGTTGCCGTCGTGCTGGACGACCTGCACTGGGCGGACGCAGCCACGCTGGAACTGCTCGGCGGCGTAGACGCGCGAGCCCCGATCCTGATCGTCGCGGCCTACCGCGCGGATCAGAGCGAGCACCTCGGCGCGACGCTCGCATCCCTGGCCCGCACCGCGCCGCTGCGGCTGGACCTCCGCGGACTCGATCACGACGCCGTCGCGGAACTCGTCCGCGCCGAGTGCGAAGCCGACGACACGACCGTGGCCGGGATCGCCGAGCGGACCGGCGGCAACCCGTTCTATGTGCGTGAGACCGCGCGGCTGCTCAACGGAGAGGGCGCGCTGAACGCGCTCTCGGCGGTACCCGAGGGCGTGCGGGACGTGCTGAGGCGGCGGTTCGCCAGGCTCCCCGAAAGCGGTGTCTCCGTCCTGCGGCTGGCGGCGGTGGCCGGTCGGGAAAGCTCGGTGGACGTACTCGTGCGGGCAGCGGATACCGATGAGGACGGCGTCCTGGACGCGCTGGACGCGGGCGTCATTGCCGGATTGCTCGACGAGCCCGGACCCGGGCGAGTCCGATTCGTACACGCACTGGTCAGGGACACGCTCATGACCGATGTCAGCCGGGTGCGGATCACGAGGATGCATGCCCGGATCGCCGCGGCCCTGGAGGGCTCCGGCGATGTGGTCGCACTGGCTCACCACCATGCGCGAGCCGGATCACCGAAAGCGGTCGGCTACTGCGTGCGGGCCGCCGAACTGGCAGAGGCGCGTTATGCCCACGATGTGGCGGTCACGCTGCTCACCGACGCCGTCGCCAACTCCAGCGACCCGGACGAGCGGGTCGGTCTGCTCGGCAGGCTGCTGCGTGCGCAGGTCCGGGCCGGAGCCTTCGCCGCGGCCCGGGACACGCGCGAGCGGGCCGTGCAGTACGCCGAATCGATCGGGCGCGAGGATCTGATGATCGCCGCGTTCACGGCCTGGACCGAACCCACCCCTTGGCAGGCCCGCACCTACGGGACGGTCGATCGTCCCATTGTCGAGCGCCTCGCCCGCCTGCTCGAACGAACCGGCCTGGAACCCGATACGCGATCCCATCTCCTCATCGCCTACGCCCACGAGCTGGTGGGCGAGGGCGATCCGAGCGTGATGGCGGCGGCGCGGGAGGCACTCGAGCTCGCCACCACTCCCCGACTGCGGGCCGCGGCGCTGCTGGTTCTCGCGCGCGAGTCCGGGCGGGAGGAGCACTCCCGTGCCCTGGTGGAGATCGGCGTCGAGCACAACCTGCCCGTCTATCGCGTGACCGGCCTGCTCAATCAGGCCGCGAACGCCGCCTCGGCCAACGACCCGGCCACCATGCGCCGTGTGGCCGAGGAGACGCTCACCCTCGCCCGCGCCTACCGGATGTCCGAGGCGATCGGCGCCGCCGAGATCGCGCTGGCGACACTGGTTCTCATCGAGGGACGGTTCACCGACGCCGAACGCCTCTATATCGAGGCCACCGAACGTATGGAACGCGCCGGATCGGTGCACGCCGCGGGCTTCCTGCGGCTCGCACGGGCGGCGATCTGGATCAACGACGGCACCCTCGGTGACCACCTCGATGACGTGCGTGCTTTGCATGCGACCCTCGGCCCGATGACCACCGACCTGCTCGCGCTCGCCCTGCACGCCGCGGGCCGCGGCGATGAGGCGGACCGGGTCCGCACCGAGTCGGCCGCGATCCGGCCCGACTTCTTCTTTACCTTCCTGACCAGTCTGCGCGCGCTGGCGGCCGTCGCCTCGAACGAGCGTGAGGTGGCCGAGCAGATCTACCTGGACCTGCTGCCGCACCGAGACGGTCCTCCCGCGGGCGCAGAGAGCGCGTCGCTGGCACTGCGCCCGGTCGCGCATACGCTCGGCGAACTCGCCCTGTTCCTCGGCCGCGCCGACGAGGCCGCCGCCCACTTCGCCCGGGCCGCGGCCATCGCCGACCGATGGAATGCCCCCGCCTGGTCCGCGGACGCCAGAGCTCGCGCGAATCATGTTCCCGGCATTCGGATTTCGCCCTCGCATCAACGCTGAGGCCATCCTCGACGTAGGGGTTCGAGCTCCAAGTTGGCTCCAAGCTCGTTCCAAAACCCGAGGCGCAGTGTCGAACCCATCAGAACCGAGCTGATGGAGGAATGAAACATGAACAGCCCCACCTTCCGAGCCGCGGTCGTCCGCACGCCGAACGGACCCGACTCGATCGAGATCATCGACCTGCCGGTCACGGAGCCCGGCCCCGGCGAGGTCCGGGTCGCGGTCGCCGCCGCCCCGGTCAACCCCACCGACCTCGGCGTCACCGGTGGGTTTTTCCACCAGATGGGCATGATCAACCAGCCCTCCCACACGGGCTTGGGCTGGGACTTCGCCGGCACGGTCGTCGCCGCCGGTCCGGGCGTGGACTTGGCCGTCGGGACGCGGGTGGCCGGTGTCGTGCTCGGTTTCGATCGCGACTTCGGCACCTACGCAGAACAACTCGTGGTGCCCGCCGCCGATCTCGCCGTAGTGCCCGACGACCTCGACCTGATCGCGGCATCGACGGTACCGCTCGCCGCGTTGAGCGCGGCGCAGATCGTCGATCTGCTCGGTGACGCCCCCGCCGACCACAACCGAGTGCTGGTGGCGGGTGCGGCCGGCGCGATCGGCGCGAATGTGGCCGCACTCGCACCCGAGCGCGGCTGGCGGGTGACCGGACTGGCCCGCGCCGAGGACGAACCGTTCGTGCGCGGTCTCGGCGCGGACTTCCGCACCGAAGCCGAGCCGGGCTGGGATGCGGTCGTCGATACCACATCCGAGCAGGTATGGAGTTTGCATCCGGTCCGTGACGGCGGATCCTTCGTCGGCGTCCGTCCGAACCTGACGCCCGCGGCCGAACGCGGAATCACGGTGCACACGTTGATGGTTCAGTCCGACGGCGCGCGCCTGAGTCAGCTGCTGGCCCGGGCCGCATCGGGCGAGCTGCCGACCCGCGTGCACGCGGTTCTGCCCTTGACCGGGGCCGCCGAAGCCCACCGGGCCATGACCAAGGGCGGGACGCGCGGCCGCTATGTGCTTCAGCCCCAAATCGTCCAGGACCCAGCATCTCTCGGGCGAGAGTATCGAAACCGCATGGAGGGCAGCGATGTTCCTCCTTCCGGTAATCCTGTCGTCCCCGACACCGACGTCCCGGTCACGGTGATCAACACGATGTCCGTGCCCGCGGCGCAGCGAGATCTGTTCCTGCAGCGCTGGCTCGACAGCGCCCAGTACATGGCCGCCGCATCGGGTTTCCGTCGAACCCGGATGTTCCAGGCGGTCGATGAGGCGGCCGAGGCGGTTTTCGTCAACGTCGGAGACTGGGACAGCGCCGCCGCGCTGCGCGAGGCCCTGGGCACTCCGGAATGGCGTGAGCTGACGCTGCGGATCCAGAACGATGTCGACCTCACCGCACGACCGATGATCTTCCATCTCGCCCTCGAGTTGGGACCCGGCGACGTCCTGTCCCGGTGACCGCCGATCAGTAGCACGAAGATTCAACGCCCGGCCGACTCGCTCGCGAGCGGAGTCGGCCGGGTAGCACCCTCGGGAAGGCGGAATGCCTTGCCGGACAACAACTCACTGCTCGAACGTCACCGGAGACCAATCATGTCACCCAAGCACATCAACAGCGCCCTGGCAGCCGCCACCGTCCTGTTCACCTTCTACCTCGCGTTCTCCTTCATCGTGACCCCCGCGATGTCGGCCCCGGGATTCGGCCTGCCGACCTGGCCCGCCGGCGACGGCGGCGGCTTCCTCATCGTGAAAGGGTGCCGCGAACTCGCGATGGGGCTCGGCTCGGGCGTCCTGCTGATGACCGGCCGCCGCCACGCCCTGGGCTGGGTCCTGCTGACGACGGCCGTCGCCCCGTTCGGCGACATGGTCAATATCCTGGCACACCACGGTTCCACGGCCACCGCGTTCGGAGTCCACGGCCTGACTTCCGCGCTGATCGCGGTCACGGGCCTGCTGCTCCTCCGCGAAACGACCGAGATGCCACTGCCCCAGCGGAACGCCGCTCCAGCGCCCGCCGCGTAGCCCCTGACATTTACACTCCCGCAAAACTTTTCACGAACGAGGACTCGATGAAACAGCTCTACTGGGCCGCCGTCGGCTACACCGCACTCGGACTGCCCTCGGGCCTGCTCTACCGCGAGCTCACCAAGGCCCACCACTTCACCGGCAAAACCGAACTCGCTGTCGTCCACACTCACCTGCTTGCCCTGGGAACACTGTTCTTCCTGATCGTGCTGGTGCTCGAACACCAACTCGACCTCTCCAAGACCCGCGCCTATCGCTGGTTCTTCATCCTCTACAACCTCGGCGTCCTCTGGGTCGTGTCATGCATGACGATCATCGGCGCCCGGACCATCCTCGGGCACAGCGAATACCAGCCGCTGTCGCACCTGGCAGGCGGCGGCCACATCCTGCTGACGATCGGATTCGTACTCTTCTTCCTCACCGTGCACCAGGCCATCAGAGCCCGCCACGACGAGCCGCTCGGCTCCCGAACTCCGGTCGTCCACCCCAAACACTGATCTCCGCAGCGACATCGGCGCTGAAACCCGGCGAAATGGTGGCTGTTTCGACCAAGAACCGCTGGCCACCGCGGACCGCGCGGGATGCGGCAGTTCAGTACGTTGGCTTGTCCGGACACCCCAGTCGCCGCGAGGTGCCCGCATTCAGTGCGATGAGCCCGAGCTGTTGAAGGGCCAGGGCGGAATCGGACCGTTGTCGACCACCACGTTCTCGTACCGCATTCCGAAGATCGGATTGTCTGTGCTGCACCGGCGCTCACGGTCATACACACAGCGCTCGTCGTGAGAACCACAGTTACCACCCACGGCCGTGGTCAGATGCGGGGGAAGGTAGGCACGGGCTATTTGCTGTTTTCCCAGACCGCAGTCGAAGATCACATCCACGCGGTAGGTGTCGTCAGTTTCGTTGCGGCACCAGCGGTCAGTACACGAGACCCAGGGAGCCAGCACCACCGGAGTGCCCGCGGCAGCCTCCGGTGCGGCAACACTGACGGCAATAGCGAACAACGAGCTGGTGGTGCTCAACAGGGCTGTCAATCGGTGCGGCATACGGCTAGAAGCTACAAGCCGTCCCGGACGGGGCGGTATAGGGCATATGCCCCAATTCGATTCGGGCAGTGACCCGTTGCCAATCGCGGCGCCACCAGATACTCCAGGGACAGCCTCGTCGCGTTCAGTCATACGCCGCCGGCTGCGGTGTCACCGAACCGGCCCGACTCCGCCGCTGCGTTGGCAGTGAGGTCCCCCGCTAATCCGAACAGCGTTCTGTGGCTCCGGTTGGAATCTGCTGATGATGGCCGACGAGTCGGCTGGGATTGCCCTGACCATCCTCGATGGCTAGCGGTCGCGGATTGCTGGTTCGCTTGCTGGTGTCTTGCGTTCCGGGATCGCAACCACGCTGATGCGGTTGCCAATTGGGTATGCGTGTTGCGCCCGCCACGTGCCGGAGTCGAGAAAGAGATCCAACCGGGTGATGAGCTCATCGGCCCCGGTTGCGGTGTCGGTCTGGGTTGTGGTGAGCGGCAACAGATATCGCGGTGCGCCCGCCGGGTCGTCCAGTAGCCATCGAAACGAGACGACGATCGTTTCCTCAACGCATGACACTGTGATGTCGGCCAGGTGTATCCAGGGAGTACGCCCTGACAGTGCGCCATGCGGAGGCTGGGTGTACCAGCCCTCCTCATCTACACTTGCCGCCGATCGCCCTGCGGGGGGCCGGGAACGCAGCTGCCTCCCGCAGGTAATTCTCCAGTGACCGTGCGATTTCGCGAGCCCAGGAGGGTGAATGCCCGGTTTGCTGGGTCATCAGCCCAGTGTGTCATTCACCCAGTCGGGAAAGAATCCCTCGCCTGCCTCGCTGCCGGACTTGCAATACGCCGTGATCACCGGTAATTGTCGCGCCACCCTCGTCGGCCGCGCCGCCGGGCCAACATAACCGCGCCGGGCTGTTCGGTCAGCGCGGAACCATGGTGGACGCGGCAGCCGCGTGCGTTCTGCCGGACCGAATAGATGTAGATCAGATCTACATAGATTTCATCTACATAAATCCGGCATTCGAGGTGTGGCAATGACATCAGGGTTCGTCGGCCGAAACATCGAACTTGGCCTCCTGCGGACTCGCCAGCAGCGTGTCGCGGAGTCCCGCAGGGGCGTCGCCCTGGCGATCCGCGGGCGCCGACAGGTCGGAAAATCGCGGCTCGTTCAGGAGTTCTGCGATACGGCACAAGTCCGGTATCTGTACTTCACCGCCACCAAAGGTATGCCCGTATCCGAATCGCTCGCGATGTTCCTGGAGGAGTTGAAGCGATCGGGAATCGCCTCTGATCCAGAGACCCTCCCCGACCGGATCGGCGGATGGCCCGACGCATTCCGGGTGCTCGCGACCGTGCTCGGTGAGACGCCCACCATAGTCGTGATCGACGAATTGCCTTGGCTGGCAGAACAAGACGCCGTCTTCGACGGCGCGCTACAGACGGCATGGGACAGGCTGCTGCAGCAACGCCCGGTATTGCTGCTACTGCTGGGCAGTGACATCCACATGATGGAACGACTTACCGCCTACGACCGCCCGTTCTAGGGCGAGCCGACAACCTCGCCCTCGATCCGCTCAACCCGGCCGACGTCGGTCGCGCGCTCGGACTCGACGCGGCCGAAAGCATCGACGCACATCTGATCACCGGTGGGCTGCCGGGAATCTTGCGCAGTTGGCCACACGGGCTGCCGCCACTCGAGTTCGTGCGACGCGAATGCGACGACCCGGCCGCACCGCTGTTCGGTGTGCCCGAGTCCACCCTCCTCGCCGAGTTCCCCGCAGCCGACCACGCGCGACGTGTACTCGAAGCGATCGGCAACGGGAAACGCACCCACGCCACCATCGCGGCCACCGCGGGCAGCCGCAGCGGCGCATTGCCTTCCGGAACGTTATCGCCTCTACTGCACCGACTTTCGACAGAAAAGCAGGTGCTGTCGGTAGACCAGCCGTTATCGGTCAAACCAGGCAAGCCGGCACTCTATCGAGTCGCCGACAGCAACCTGCGGCTCTACCTCGCCACCCTGCGCTCGGTGCAGGACCTGGTTCGACGGGGGCGCGGCGAGGCGGGCTACGAGTTGTTCGCTCGACGTTGGACCTCCTGGCGCGGCAAAGCTGTCGAGCCTCTCGTGCGAGATGCCCTCGAACTGTCCGCGCTCGCGGGCGAGCTGCCCTGGAAGGACGTCACCACGGTCGGCGGCTGGTGGAACCGCGCATTCAACCCCGAGATAGACCTCATCGGCGCCGACCGCTCCCCGGTTGCCAATCAGCTGATCTTCGCCGGATCGATCAAATGGCTCGGCACCCCATTCGACCGCCACGATCTCGCCGACCTGACCCGCGGGGTCGCCAGCGTTCCAGGCTTCGAACCGCAGGAAACCGCGTTGGTCGTCGTCTCCCTGGCCGAAATCGAGCGAACCCTGGCCGACACCGTCGATTTGGTCTGGAACGCCGCGGACGTGCTTTCCGCATGGAGTTGAGGTAGCCGGCGGCGGGCGTTGCCGCCACCCTGAAACCAGTGCGGATCATGGGTGTGGCCCGGCGGCGGCTATTTCACCACGGCGATTCGCGAATCGTGAAGCCCCGCAGCAGCACCCAGTCAGCCGGGTACCGCGTCGGAATTCGACTGCCGAGATCTTTTGCCGATTCCGGCGGTGTCGGGGACCGGGCGTATCCGTCCCGGCCCGCGCGCCATGACCGTCCATGCGACAACCTTCGGCAGGTCGTTGTTGGTCTCCCGTGCCTGGGAGCGAGTTCGAGGTCCGTAGGCCATAGGTCGCGGGCGTCGACGGCCTCGACCTCGACCGCGCCGCGCCGGCACCCGCCGACCCACAGATGTGGCGATAACCGCTCGTTGTGACAGTGCGAGATCATCTAATATCCTTGACTACCAACGATATACACGCATGAGAGGGAACGTGAGAGCCGACGCGAGACGCGCCGTTCCGGCAGACAGCGAGCTGGATCCAGGATTCTTCGACGCCGACGCACAGCAGTGCGGCGCCTGGCGCGCATGGAGCGACCCGGCCGCGGTCGATGCCCGCCTCGAGCGATTGTTCACCGAGACGCTGCCCCGATTGGAAGCGGTGCGTGGCACCGACGGCCGCCCATCGCTCGATGACCGATTCAGCGTCGCCGCGTTCGACTGGATCACTTCCCTGATCGATATCGCCGCGCGCGGCGACGATGGACGGTACGCGCCCGAAAACGCCGCTCTCGCAGACCAGTTCATCACCTACCTCGGCGAGTGGCTGGTACGACGCGTCGAAGGTGTCTGGTTCAACTCCCCGGAGAACGGTGCACCGATCTTCGACCTGTACGGTCCGGCGGTTGGATACCGATGGTCGCAGGAGTCAACGAACGACCTGCTGACGCCGATTTTCATGATGGCCGTGAACAGCGACGACAGCTCGTATGCGTACTTCGTGGACCTGCTGTGCGAGCGTGGGCTGGAGTTCGCGCAGGAGCGGGGCAGACCAGATCTGAAAGCGGAGATCTTGGCGTAATCGGGCCGACTGCCCGATCGGCAGAGCTCGGTAGACCGGTTCGAGCGAGCCTCCACACGCTGAAATCGGCACTTCAGTGCACCATGGTCGCGCTGGCCATCTCTGTCGGCGGCGCCATGCCGCATGCGCGGATAGTCGGTATCGAACGGGCCCGACGAGCCATGGAGCGGTTGGCTCCATGGAAGAGCGAGCGGCCGGTGCGCGAGCTGGAGGAGCGAGTCGAGAGCCTGAGCACCTAGCGGCCGAGCCCGGTCAATGAGTTCGCCAAGGCAACAACGTCATCCGGCACCATGGCATCCACAATCGCATCCGGCGAATGCTGTTCGAGCTCCTCACGACTTGTTCGATGAGTCACGACGATCACATGAAATCCTGCGTGCCGAGCGCAGGCGATATCGTTCGGCGCATCACCAATGACGACAGTCCGGGCAGGGTCCAACGGCTCGCCATACTTCGCCAGAAACCGCTCGGCGACCACTACAGGAAGGTCGAATCTTGCGCGTGCATCGGACCCGAAGCCGCCGATGTCGAGATCCAGGTGGCGATCCAGCCCATTGACACGGAGCTTCACCGCGGCGGCCGAACGCAAGTTCCCCGTCAGCACCGCCTGGAGAAACCCGTGCTTGTCCAGGCCGGCAATCGTCTCCGCTACTCCCGGATACGCGGGCTGGTCACGTGCCAACTCTGCCTCGCCTTCGGCCATGACCTCGTCAAGCTCCTGATGGAACCGCTGCACCCCTCGCTCCGCGGCCTCAGCCGCAATGCCGGACGCGAGAGCTGTGTCCACAACGATGGACTCATCGGTGTAGCCATGCACACGCGCTGCCGGGAAGACGACGTCTGCTTCTTCGATGGCGTAGGTGCGAGCGACTGCTCTGCGGAGCCACCGCAAATCGGCCGGAATGAGAGTGCCATCGACGTCCCAAACGATGAGTCCCGCGTGCTCCACACCCATACTGCGCATTCTGGCAAAGGCACGGATTCCGCGCTGAGGCCCCTCACCGAAACCCTCGGCCCCCGAAGGCGACCGCGCCGGGAGTTTCGTATCGAAATCTCTTGACGCACAGCGTGATCATCGAGAGTCCGCAGTTGCGGACGCTGCCGCCTTTTGGTCCCTTTGAGATGACCACGGGGTTGACCTTCAGCAGGACAATCCGGTCTCGACGAATCGGACCCGTAGGCCGCGTGAGCCGATATTCGGTAGCGTCGCGTGTGATGAGCGGTGACTTTCGAGCGGACCGGATCGGTAGTGCTCTTCGTGGCGAAAACCCCACGGTAATGCGGCGGTTGGACGCCGGATTCGCCGTGATCGGGGACGTGCAGTTCCTCCCGGGGTACTCGGTGCTTCTCGCCGACGACCCGCAAGCGCAGCGACTATCGGACCTTCCCAGGGGCAAGCGGCTCACCTACCTGGCGGACATGGATCGATTGGGCGAGGCCGTCGAACGCGTCTGCACACGGCTCGATCCAGCGTTCCGGCGCGTGAACCTGGAGATCCTGGGAAACACCGACAGCTTTCTGCATGCGCACGTATGGCCACGATTCGAATGGGAGCCAGAGCATTTGGTGCACAACCCGGTGTGGCTGTACCCCAGCGAACACTGGAGCGATCCGCGCCGCGCACTCACCTCGCAGCACGAGGGCCTCCGACAGGCGATCGGCGAAGAGTTGGATCGACTCGCCTCCGTCTAACCGAGAATCGGCATATGCGGACGGTTGAGAAGTCATGTGGCAGAAGCCATGTAAGCGGCCAGGACGCAGTTCGGATGCCGGTCGAGCCCGAGCTCATCCACGGTCGTAGCGCGTCGTGCGCGGGGTCGGCGTGCCGGACGGCCATCTGTACATCCCGCAGATCCACGCCCGCGTCGAGCATGGTGGTGACCAAGGGGTGGCGCAGCATGTGCGGATGCAGTTTCGCTGGTCGCACCACCGACACCTCTGCCAGGCGCCGTAGTCGGGTAGCGCAGTGTCGGCCCATGCGCCGACCGCACTGCGGGCCACGCTGCGATCATGAGCCACCGTAGTCGACTGTGCCACTTCGTGATTGACGTCGCGGACCTCGACCGCGGCCTGGAGTTCTGGACCCGAGCACTCGACGCCGTCGAAGAGACAGTCAACCCGCAAAGCCGCTACGTCTAGCGCCGATTACGCCTGCCCGATTCACCGGTGCGACTCCTGCTTCAGGCGACCAACGACGGCAAGATGTCCAAAGAGCGCATGCACCTCGACATCGAAACCGACAACGTAGACGCCGAAGTCGCCCGTCTCGAGAGACTTGGCGCACCGAAATCTCCCAGCCTGGACCCGGACGCGCACCCGGCGCGATGAACTGCCACCGTGCCACCCGCTACGACGTGGGATTGATCCTGGCCACCGGCCAGCCCTACACCCTCCCCGCGGCTCGCAAGGAGAACGTCAAACCCACCTACCACCGCAAACATCGGTCAGAGGTCAAATCACAAGCTAAGTATCCGTTAGGCAACTGGGCAATTTCGGTGTCTCGCCAGTCGGCGGGAGATCAGCAGAATTATCGAGATTCATGGCTTCGCGGTGTTCGGGTAGTCCGTTCGTAGTCGCGGACGCAGCGGCGGCGGCAGATCCAGGACAGGTTGCGCTCGACCACCCACCTGCGTGGAATCACTCGGACCGTCGCAGCCGGCGCCGCAGACTAATGCAAACCGTGACACAGGCAGTCAGTTCTTTGACACTGCTTGTCCTAGCGAACAAAGGGGTCGCGAACCTATCGTTACCCGAATCAGCCCTCGATGTAATGCGCCGGATTTGATCGATATGGTCGAGCAATATCCAATCAGATATTGCCGGTTCCGATCTGATGCAGGCCATTTCGGCCTCGCCGAGACCGACTTGGCGACGCGGCTCCGGACTGTCGGTCCAATGACCAGCTCCATCGATGACCCCTTTCGATTTCGAAACTGTGTTCGATATCGGACAGATCACGGTGATGCGACGTCTGGTTGTACTCAGGGCCGCTGAGGCCGCAGCGGTACAAGAGAGACGAGGGACATGTCCGACCGTAATCGGTCACACGCGTGGCTTCCCCGGAAAAAGGGTGAGCCCGGCGGGCCGTTCCTGCCGAAGGCCGGGGAGCTCTTTCTGGTGAACACCACTGTGTGCTCCTTCGGCACCGACCCGGCGGCCGACAGGCCTGCGGTAGTGCTTTCGGTGCCTGCGGACCACCTGGTGGATGGAGCAATCTTCGTAGTCAGCCGTACTTCGAAATCTGTTGCAGGTGTGGTGCATCCCGCTGACCGAGCGGTGGGGTTGGATCGTGACGGAGTTTTCTCTCGACTGGTGTCCGTCGAGCGTTCACTGTGGTGCCCGCAGAATGTCGAACGCCTCGGGATTCTGTCGGAGCCGTACTGGTCTCAGGTGATGGAGCGATTCTCTTGAGCGCGCGAGAGGAGTATCGCGAACGCGGTCGACTCGGGGAGGTTGGTGCCCGGCTGTTGTACGGTACCGTCCGCCTGGTTGCGATCAGTCGTGGTTACCCACCACCTCCGGGCGCGAGCTGCTGGGACGAGACTGCGGTGGCCGAGATTGCGCACGACTTCGTCAGAGACGAACGTGGCACCAAGCGGCTCAACGACATTGCGATTCGATCAGTGGACGAGCGCTCGTTCGAACGCCTGTTGGAAGCAGCCGTGGTGAACTTTTTCCGAGATCTTGCACGGCGAACGGATTTGGGCAAACTCATCCTGCGGGTCAAGGAGATCTTGCGTGACGAGCCGAATTTCGTACCTGTTGCCGGGGCGACTGACCGCTGGACCGTGCGAGAAGGTCTTCACACGGCCAGCATCGTGCCCGGGAGCGTGCTGGAGGCGGCGATAAGCAGCATTGCTGTGGTCGTACCCCGGTGGTCGAGCGACCGCCGCGACGCACCCGCCGCAGACCGGGAATCCTTCATCCGACTGATGTACACGGTCCTCGAGGCTGCGGACGGTAGCTTGACCGCCGCAGAACTTGCGCGCACTATCACCACCCGGCTCGATCATCGCAGGGTGCCGTTGACGGTTTCGCTCGACGCGGGCGAGCACGCCGCCGAGCCGATGCTGGCCGGGGACGATCCCGCGGCTCGGACGGTGGCAGATCTTCATGCGACCTACATCTTCAACGGCATGGGCGATCGTGAACGCATTGCGATGACCCTGCTCGAGGGAAGCGTTCGAGACCTTGCGACGCGGCTGGATATCGGAAAGTCTCAGGCCGCGACAGTTCGCCAACGCTTGGTGGCGCATCTGCAAGACGAGCTCGGCGATGACGAAGACCCAGGTCGGACCGCAGGCGTCCTGAGTCAGCTTTGCGAAGATTGGATCGAGGACCGGACAAAACAATCCGCTGCGACGTCTGACAACCATGAGATCATCGAAAGGGGTGGCAAATCATGAGGGCTACCGTGCACCCCCTGTCCAGCGAACTGCTGACGGCGCTGCAGGACCCCGTTCAGTCCGCGTCCATACTCCAACACCTCGACGAGTGCCTGGCGTGCCGTGTTCGGATGTCGCGGATCCGTCGTGCGGAAGGGATTCCAGATCCTGGAGGCAACAGTGTTCAGCGAATCATCGAAGCCTCGACGCCAGCACCGACCGTGATCACCGAGTTGATGACCGCCCGTCGCGAAGGAGACCCAGCCGCAGGAGAATTGTGGCGGGTAGGGCGAGATGAAGCATTACTGGTTTGGGTACGACGGGTATTCGACGACGGAATTGCCGATGTTGTTCCTGTCGTTCTAGATGTCGACTTGGCGGACGGTCAGACACTTATCTTGGATTCCTCTGCTTCATCGTTGGGTGTTGAGATCGCTGCCATGGTGGTGCTTCGGACTCACATTTCTACTGCCGCATTTCTCAATCGAGTTGGCGTACTTGACATTCGCCAAGATATCGAAGAACTGATAGCGGCCGGTCGTGAAGGGCGTGAGCCGCGGGATGTTCGAGTCGGCCAGCCGATCGTGGACCCAGACGATCAGCGATTCGAATATCGCCAGGCGCTTCGCGATCTCCTTGCGGACTTGGATCCGGAAGAGTGGGCTGAGGAAACCGAGGCAAATTCGGGCGTCAGCTCGGCTGATATCGAGGTGGCCAGCTCTGATCTGATTGATATGGATTCGGTCAAGCTCGAGCTGGGTAGTCGCCTGTTCGGGATTCAATGTGTTGATGTCCCGGATCGCTTCCTGCCAATCGATGAATATTCGCGGATAGAGAGTCTATTCAAAGCTAGATTCCTTGATGAAACGGTACTTGTCGTCAGATTGATCGGCAGTGACAGTGAGATAGTGACTGTTCAAAAGGATCTCGCGGAAGCATGTCATCAGATGGCGATGCTGGAATCGGACGTTGATGCAGTCGCTGTGGCGCGAGCGGTTCAAGACCCTGGCGCGATCCTGATGACTACTGCGGATATGCGCAGCGCGATTGCAGTTCCGCAGGGGAATCGCGTGGGCCCCTCGGCGACCTTGAGCGGTTTGGGTCTGGTAGATCTTCTTTGTAAACACCTCGATGCATCGGTCGCTTTGTGGGAATCTGGTATCGAAACCTCGGGTAGCATTCAAGCATCGAATCTGCGTGAAATCGCCGCCAAGCACGTGAATTCGTCCGTGGAACAAGTTCTGCGCGAAGGATTGCGCGCCCGCCAAGAAGCCAAGAAGTCGTCCTGGTCCAACTTGTCCGGAGCATTCGGAAATGGAGTGCTGAACATGATCGTCGATGTTGTCAACGGGCGAGACATCGATAATGTATTTGCAGAGCTCGGCCTGGACGCTAGCGATGATTAAGTGGCTGCAGGTCAAGAACTGGCGCAATTACGAGGATGCGGAGTTTGAATTCGGCCAAGGTACGACGTTTGTCGTTGCTTCCAATGGCGTGGGCAAGACTTCTGTGGTGGAGGCCGCCCGATGGGCTCTGTTTGGAATTCAGTCTGCTGGTGGATGCGCCGCGATACGGGCGGGCGAGGATTTTGCCCGCATATCGGTCCAGTTGGAGCTGCCCGATCATCGACTACTGACGGTCGATCGGATCATGCAGCGAAAGAATCGACCCGCGTCCGTCGCACCGGTGGTACAGATCGATGGGCAATCGGTACCGGCACATGAGCTCGACCGATACCTTGTCGAGTACTACCGGACAGATCCCAATTTCCTGGCGAGCCTGACCATGCCTACTAGGCAGCAGATCGGTATGCGACCTATCGAGGGCGACTTGGAGCAGCATCTGGGGCGCTTTTATGGCGTCGACGGTCTGCGCGAAGTCTTGAAACGACTCGACAGCATGCGGCGCAAGAATGACGCCGAGGTCAAGCAGATCAAGGCCGCGTCAGTAGTCACACCCGCCAGGCTGAGAGACTTGCAGGCCGCGGTCGAGCGGGCAGCATCGGCCGTCGAGCAGACCACTGCGGCTCATGATGCGTTGCAACTGCAGTTCGATCGTGCCCGTGATCATGAGCGCCTTGTCAGTGAGACCGAGGCATGGGGCGAACGTCAGCGGGGGCTGATGCGTGAAGCGGCTACGATAGCGGCCAAACTCCCTGTGCCGCTTGCATCATCGCCTGTGGACATCGATACGCTCGACAACGCTCTCGAGGCTGGAGAAGCGGATCTGAATCGGCGATTGTCTCAAGTTCAGGCCAATATCGCTGTCTGCCGCAACCAGCAGGAATCACTTGGTCGAAACCAACACCGCCTTGACCTTGCCGCCCATGACGACTGCCCGGTGTGCCGGCGCCCGCTTGACGATGTCACCATCGATTCAGCTCAAGCGGCGAACACCCGGGACAATCAAACACTCAAACAAACTTTGACGGAACTGGGTGTCGCCGAGGCGAAACTCGCAGCTGAGCTGAAACAGATTCAGATCGCTCGCGGTGAGTGGATGAGGATCCCGAGGCCAGGCCCACCCCCGCAGCTGCCACAGGAAAACACAGCCGGTAATACCTCAATCCTGAAGGCCGAATTGGATAGCGCACTCCAGGCGGTCGTCACGGCGCGTGCGAACCACCAGCAGGCGAGCCGGGAGTTCAGCACGGCGCAAGGTGCGGACGAAGCGATGCGCAAGCTCGAGGGGCTGTTCACCCAAGCAGCAAAGATCAAAGTCACCCGCGAGACGACCGAGGCCACACTCTTGGAGTTGCTCGACGAGACGATCCGACCGCTCGCGAGTGAGGTCAACGAGAGATGGAGATCCCTGTTCCCTGACCGCGGCAAACTGGAGACACGGGCCGACGGCACAATCACCCGACTCGTGAATGGTCAGACACTCGCCTACGACTCGTTCAGTACCGGCGAAGGTATGACTGCGTCGATACTGACCAGACTCCTTGTCACACAGCTGGCTACCACCGCGGATTTCTGTTGGTTCGATGAGCCACTCGAGCACCTGGATCCGGACGTACGTCGCAAGGTCGCGAGTCTGCTTTCGCAGGTTGCTGGCCCTCACGGGCCGCTTCGGCAAGTAGTCGTGACGACCTATGAGGAGCGTCTCGCTCGCCTCCTGGAAGCCCGAGATCCGAAGTGGGTCAAGCTAGTTCAAGTGAGGCATGCATAGTTTGCGTGGTCGCGAATACCGGGAGTGGCCGAGATTGATTGGTAGAGAACTCTTTCGGTATCTCAAGCTTCGGTGGGGTAATGACGATTGATGGTTCGCAAGTTGATGGATCCGGGCGGCTGAGCCACCGGTGTGATTCACGAAGGGCTGTTTCATGAAGACCGACGGCAATGTCCAGTACTTCGACCTGAACATCGAAAAGGTGCTGGAGCACTGGCCGATCGCGTTCGCGATAAGGGAGATCATTGCCAACTCGCTCGACGAGCATGCGATCACCGAGACCGCAGACCCGACGATTCATAAAGTGCGACAGGATGTTTGGGTCATCCGCGACTATGGACGGGGGCTGCGGTATCGACATTTGACGCAGAAGGAGAACTCTGAGAAGAGTCGCCACTCCGCAGTGATCGGTCAGTTCGGGATGGGCCTCAAGGACGCGCTCGCGGTGTTTCATCGTCGCGGCATCGAAGTACGAATCCGGTCCCGCTACGGTGATATCACGACCGTCATGCGTCCGAAGGAGGGCTTCCGCGACATCGTCACTCTCCACGCTGCCGTGCACCCGCCGAGTGAGCCACGGCTGGTGGGAACCGAGGTCATTATGACCGGTGTGAACGACGCTGAGATCGACACAGCGAAAAGCTATTTCCTGCGTTTTGGCGGCGAACTAATGCTCGAGGAGACCTCCTATGGACAAGTGTTCGCACGCTCGGATCGCCAGCGCGGCGCCAACATCTATGTCAAGGGTCTGCTGGTTGCCCAGGAGGAGAACTTTCTTTTCTCCTACAACATCACGAGTCTGACCAAAAATTTGCGCCAAGCCCTGAACCGTGAGCGAAGCAACGTGGGTAGGAGCGCGTACACGGATCGGGTCAAAGCGATTCTCAAACAATCCCATTCGGCGGAGGTCGCTAATGGGCTGGCCGCCGATCTCGGGGAGTTTCAGACCGGTCGAATGCACGATGAACTGAGTTGGAACGATGTCGCCCTGCACGCCTGTCAGGTATTGGCGACCCATGAGAAGGTCGTATTCGTGACGGCGTATCAGTTAGCGTTCGGCGGTCCGCAGATCGAGTACGCCCGCGACGAGGGATACCGACTCGTGCTGGTTCCGGACGACATCGGAAACCGCCTAGGCGGCCTGGCAGATCTGGAGGGCGAACCGCTCTTCGATCTGGACAGCTACCGGGATGCATGGAACGACAGCTTCTCTTTCATTTTCGTCGATTCGCGCCACCTGACCGAAGTCGAATCCGAAGTGTTTGCCATGACGGAGCCACTGCTTGAGGCTCTTGGTCTTGACCTGGGAACCATCGGTGTGAAGGAGATCCGGATCTCTGAGTCCATGCGACTCAACGAATCTGGATATGAGGTCGTCGGCGTGTACGAACGCAGCGCGCAACGCATTGTGATCCGCCGTGATCGCCTAAGCGATTCCGCGAAATACTGCGGAACCCTCTTGCACGAGATTGCTCACGCTGCCAGCGGTGCCATCGACGGCACTCTCGCCTTCGAGGAGGCTCTGACCGCGCAACTCGGTGCGGTGGCGGCGAGGATGCTCCATTTGAGGTGACACCTACGTCGCACGCGCCGGATCTCGAGAGTCCTCCAAGCCGCCGCGTTGGTTGACAGAGCTTGCGCAGACGAACGGCAACTGTTGTTGTCCGGGTTGCGAGAACCCTCGGCGCGGTTGCGGTTGGCCGAGGGTTCATCGCGAAGTGCATTGTCCCCGTGGAGCAAAGCCATCGGGTTGTCCTGAAGTCGGCTCTATAGATCGCCCCCTCCCAGCTCCCGAGCCATCGGAATGGTCTACGCGCCGTCCAACTTGGCGGCGGGCAAGTCCCGAAGCGGAGGCATTGCCCGGCGGGCATAGGTCTCCTCGGGGTCCACGGTGATCACGTCGAGCTGTTGGACGAGCGTTGCTGGCACCTCACCGCCCGGGAAGTGCTTGGGGCTAGGAACAATCACTGCTTCGGCGTCCAAGCGGGTCACCTGGGCCTTCAGCCGCGCCAACGGCGGTCGACCGAACCGAGGATCGAAAATTACGAGGTCGGCAAAATCGTACCCGAGACGTGTTGCAAGCCTGCGGATTTGGGTTTGGTCCCATAGCCGAGCCATACCGGATATGTCGGTGCGGAGGTAGCCGACAGCGGTCGGCTTGTACTTCATGACTGCCCCTTTCTCATCCGGACTGGTGAACGCGCCATCTGCCGGAAATTCCAGGTAGAACCCTGCGCGGTCGTCGGATTCGCCTCCGGCGCTTCGCAGTTCGAACACACCACCGGGAAACTCGAAGAGTCTGGTACGCCACGTCATCTCGGCCCCTGTTCCATCGCTGGTGAGAGCCATCGTGGCTGCGAGGGAAGGGATCTTGTAACCGCGTTTGGAGCTGGGCCGTAGACGTCCTGGGACGTTTTCGGCGTCCTGGAGCGATTTCCTTGCCGAGGATCGGCACGTCGGTTTCCATGGGTACTGTGAACATCCGCCTACAGAGCGTGCTGCTCCAACGGCGCATTCGGCCCGAGACATTGGCCGACGCGTGCGAGGTGGACCCCAAGACGGTCAGTCGATGGCTTGGCGGCAGGGTGCCCCATCCGAAGCACCGCCGAAGTGTCGCTGAGCATCTGCGTATCGAGGAGGAGTTCCTGTGGCCGCCGGTTCTGGAAGCAACTCCGATTCCCAAGAACGCTGAACTGGTTGCCACCTATCGGAACCGCGCTGAAGTGCCGCGGGACGTCTGGTTGTCGATGCTGCGTGGTGCGACCGAACAGGTTGACGTGCTTGTGTATTCGGGCACCTTCATCGTTCAGTCGAACCCTCTCGTGGTGAAGATGCTGATGGAACAGGCAGCGCAAGGCACGACGATCCGTCTGTGTTTCGGGGACCCCCGTGGGCAGGCAGTTGCCGCGCGGGGGCATGAGGAGGGCATTGGTGACACCCTGTCGGCGAAGATTCGGGCCTCGCTCAGCTATTACCGGCCGCTGCTGTCCCACCAAGGCTGCGAGATTCGGTTACACGACACGACGCTCTACAGCTCGCTGTTCCGCTATGACGAGAACTTGCTTGTAAACCCGCACATCTGGGGACAGCCAGCCAGCGCGAACCCGGTGTTCCAGCTGAAGCAGGTCAGTGATGCCGCCTGGTTCGACAGCTACACCGAAAGCTTCGAATCCATCTGGGCTGGTGCGAAACCATGGAAACCCTGACGGAGGCCGATCATGGGCAGGATCGAGTACTACAACGACCCGAAGGCACCAAAGCCGAATTCCCTGGTAGTCGCGTGCAACCTGCTTGTCACCGATGAGTCCGGGGCGATTCTGCTTCAGCGGCGTCGCGACACAGGGCAGTGGGCGTTGCCGGGCGGGGCCATGGACTTCGGCGAGACGGCCGGTGAATGCGCGATACGGGAGTGCCGGGAGGAAACGGGGATTACCGCCGAGATCACCGGATTCCTTGGCGTGTACAGCAATCCGAATCACATCGTCGCCTACACCGATGGCGAGATTCGCCAACAATACGAGAACTGCTACATCGGTCGACGCGTGGCAGGCAAGCCCACCATCAACGACGAAGCGGACGGCGTGACCTTCGTCCAGCCGGATGACTTGGACAAGTACGACATCCACCCCAGCATGCGCCAGCAGATCGGGGACTACCTGTCGGGGAACTATCCCTATCTGGGATGAGCTGCCGTGGCCCGATCGATGCGGGAGACCGCCGCGAGAATATCCGGCTCCGCTCGCTGAATGAACTTGCCGACCACCGTGTTCGGGCCGTAGCGACCAACGATCTCGGCGATGCGGTTCGCCACGGTTGTTGGTGTGCCATCCGGTGTTGTCGTCATATCGCAGAAGGTCAGAGCATCGACAAGTACCTGGTCATCGAGGATCGGGAATTCGTCTTCGAGTTGTTCCCGCAGACCGCGTTCCTCGGCTTCGAGTAGCGCGAAGGTGTGATTGGCAACCAGACGAGTAAGGCGCTCGTCAGCATGATGCTCGTCCCGGAGAAAGCGCGCACCGTCCAATGGATGGAAACCAGTCGCAGCCACATTGGGTGAATAGCCCACATCATGCAGGATCGCGGATGTTGCGAGCAGCCTGCTGTCACAGGTGAGATGCCGTGAAAGGTCGACGGCCTTACGAGCCACACCCACCGAGTGTGCCCACCGTCGAGGAAGTGGCACCTTGAGTTCACTCCGGGCCAGGCTCCACGCCCAGGACGACTCGCCACCCATCATCGCCCAACGCTACAACCGCCCGAATTCCTCGAGGGCAGGTTCTGTTCGGTTGCACCCTGATGTCCAGCCGTCCCCACTGCCGGCAATCACGTCGACGCCAACGTGATCGCCTCGGCCCACACCATGGCTGGCGAGATGCCGCAGGGCGGCATGCCGATGTCTCGGCCGAAAGGGTGATTTCGTGCTGGCGGGCGCCGCTGGTCAAGGCCGACGCTGCTGGGGTGCCCCAGAAGGTTCAGCAGGTGCCCGAGCGGCTCGGCAACTGGGTGGTCATTCCGCACACCATCAAAAGCACCCGATTAGTGTTGCGATGACCGTTTGAGCCGCAGCAGGATCGGACGTTGATGAGTTATGGATAGAGATCGGCTAACCTCCGATTTCGCCACGACCGCTGACACAGCCGAGAGAGGTATAGGTAGTGCGGGATCGAGAGCGCATCGTCAGTGAGCTGCGAACACGGGCTCAGCGAGGAGAGACCCCAGCCGAGGTCGGCACCTGGTTGGTGGGACAGCTCGGGTCAGAACGCAACATCCAGCTCGCCACCTACCTGTTCCACGCCTACGAAATCTCCTTGAAGTCCCTCAAAGAGTCGTCGAACTGGGTTGGCCTCGGACACGGCGGCACGATGACCGATGCTGAACTCAACCAGCTGTTAGGCCCACTGATCCCCCGTTCCGCCGATCGCGAACTGAAGCAGAACCCGAACGGTTTCTGGACCGCATGACGGTCCTGTCCGCGCTGCATGCGGATTGCGCGGATGTTGTTTTCCCGCAACGGATTCGCCGCTGACCAGCCAACGCAGAAACATGCCTACCCGAGGCCCGAGTCCAGGCTTCGCAGTGTGGACGTCTACCTTGCGCCTATGCAACTGTCCGGGCTCGGTCATTGCCCTGGAGGCACCCCACCGGCTGTAGAGGGCCAACCCGCCACCTGTATAGCGACTCGAGCCCCACACACGGCTGGCACTTCCTCGTCTTCGACGTTGGTTTGGATCAGGAGATGCGGTTGAATGCGACAGACTTGGCCGACCCGGCCCGCACCATCACAATTCGTCCACAAAACCGATGGACGTAGGCCCGACCCGAAACCGGGCAGCCTCCGCACCTCAGGCGTTGGCACCCTCTGTCGTTATCCAGCGGAGTTGGATTCTCGCCGCTATCCCTGCGACGGCGGAGTCCCACTCGAGTACGCCGCCGGGTTCGGTGCTGGACGGGTGACGGCATACGAGGGCGTGGATCAGGCTGGAGTCGAGGTCAACGAGGTTTTCGACGACTTGGGTGTTGAAATCGGAATCGGTTGTCGAACAGGCGATTCGAGCCACCGATCGGCTACGCACCAGTGCCGCGTGCCGCGCATCACCCCCAGCCGTGGCCAGTTGCCGCCGCCATCCTGTTCCGAGCAAGTACCGGACGTAGTTTCGGCCGTCATTCGCCACTGCATAGCGTGCGCGATCCTGCGCCTCGACCACCCAGATGATCACAATCGCAGATGTGAACGCTTGTGAGAGTTCAGGTTCGAGCTGAAGGTGGTCCAAAGCATCGATCAAGACAACGCCGGTGTCACTCGGTGCGGTCCGGCCGAGCGGCGCGAGCACCACCAGTACGTGGAACCCGGCGAGCAGTTCGAGCGGTGTGGCCATGCGGGCGGGCATTCCAGGTCGATCGAGAATCGATACGAGCGCCTTTCCCATGCCGTCGACGGTGGTGTCGATGATGCCGACGGCTGTGGCGGCGGGCACCGCGCCGTGCGGAGTCGGCAGTGGCGATTCGTCGGATGGCCGCCGGGTCAGAGCGCCCGCGACGCGGCGGAGCAGTTCAGTGATCATCGGTGTCCGGAGAATACGAAGAGTTCGGCCTTGACCTCGCCCGGTCCCGCCTCGTTGTCGGCCCCCATATAGGGCCGGATCTCGTGGGAGTTATTCAGCTGTGGCAGATGCGCATCCACCAGGTACGTGCGCAGTTGCTCGGACACTTGGACACCATGCAGTGGCTGGCCGTCCCGGGAGACACCGAACAGGAGCACCAGCCCGACTTTCCCTGCACCAATACCTTGTTCATCCAATTTGGCGCGGAACGCGGCCACCGTATGTTCGGCGTCGGTGACCGCTACGACGATGGGCACGGTCTGCAGTGACAAACCCTCATTGGCGTCGCCGGACGCAGGTGGAGGCGGAGGACTCACCGCGGCCGCCGGGGGCAGATCGGGATTGGACCCGAAGGCGATGACCACCAGGACCATCGCCAACTCAGCGAATAGCCAACCTGTCAGTGTGAGCGGATTGAGCCCGGCAGCGCGCTGGAGACGATGCCGTCTCATCGATTGCTCTCCTCCGGTTCCGGCGTGTTCATCCGCTCCTGCGGGTGTTGGAGCCCGTCGGCCACGAGCGCGATCCAGTTCGCCTGTTCCACAGCAGCATTGAGCGATGCCGCGACGGTGCGCACGACATCGACCACCTCGCGCAAGGTTTCGGCCGTGTCGGAGACAGCGCTCAGCGCGGAGGTGAAAGGTGCGTTGGCGATCGTGATCAATTCGGACTTGGCCTGAATCGATTCCTCGACCGCGTCGACTCGCCGCGCGGCCTCAGCGGTCCGCACTGCCGACTCCGCAGCGGCCGACTGTGCCGATTCCGCACTGCTGGACGCCGAGAACGTCGTGTTCACAGCGGTTTTGAGTGCGTCGCCCTCCTCACTCACAAGCTCGGCCGCCTGGAGCAACTCGCGACCGGTGGCGTGCAACTTCTCGATCTGCTGGCCCACCGCCGGCACCACAGTCGTCAATTGCTCACTGATTTCAGCGAATCGACGCAATCCGGCCATGGACCGGTCGAGAGCACCGGCCGCGGCGGAGAATTGTTGTGCGGCGGCCGCCAAGTTGCGCGCGGCGTCTCGAGTGGCTTCGTCCGACTCGATCGCGGGCAGTGCGCGCAACAACGCATCAACCGCAGGACCGATGTCGGCTTCGAGTCGTTGCGCGACCTCGTCGATACGATCGGCTCGCCGCTGCGCTCGTGCATGCCGCGCATATTGCACCGAGATGATGACGATGGCGACTACCACCGCGACCGCCATCGCGACCGGACTCAACACGATCGGAGCCCGAGTCCAGGCGGCGAAGAACCCCTCGCTCGCCGATGCGGACTCACCGGACAGGGTGATGCGGTACCAGAGTTCCGCCCCTCCGATAAACAGCCAGGCCACCAGCACCGGAAGCATCATCACCCAGGTACGGGGCGCGGCGATCGGGTGATCACAGATCTCACGGAAATATCCAGGATCCCGTAGCCGCCACAAAATCGAATCCTCATCAAGCTGACCGGGGTTCGTGGTCAGTGTCGTGGCATCGCGTGTGGCACGGTCGAACGCACCGTTCACCTGAACCAAGAAGGACGGCCTCGCCTCGGGGGCGGCGACTCCCGCGATGGAGTCGAGGCGATTCGAGGCGTCCTGAAGCAAGGCGGTCAGTCGCGCGGACGCGTCGGATACATCGGAAGGTACAACTACTGTCCGTGATGGCATGGGATGTCCTCACCCGAGACGATCGAAGCCGAGCAGAAGGATCGAGGCGAACGTCGAGCCGATCAAGATGTAGACGATCGGCCACACCACCGCGTAGGCCCGAGACCAGGTGGTGTCGTCCTCGAAATCGTCTTGGACCTTGGCCGTTGGACGGAGACGGTTGACCGCTTCGTTCGACCACGGCGTTCCCATGATCGAGTCGGTGTACGACTCTTGTGGTCGCTCATGCCGGACCGGCGCAGTAGCACGGGTTTCCAGCTCCTTCGCCGCGACGGCCAACAACGTCTTCATCGCGAATTCGACACCGGTCCGGCGTTCGTGAGCCCGCAATACCCGCACCAACAATGTCTGATGCACCGGAGTTCGATCGGCGGCCAATTCCTCCCACAGGGCCACGACGATTTCCTCGTGACCGGGCAACTTCTGAATCAGCGAGTCAGCCCACTGTGCGGTCAGGTGATGCCCATAGCGCGCGTTGTTCTGCACGATCGCCAACGTGACCGGATACATGTGCTCTCCGGCAAGTTCGATCACCACCGCAGCCGCGGCGACCGGCAGGTGGTGTCGGAATTCCTCGACAATCGCCAGAACCGTAGTCAGCCGGTCCGCAGCGAAGTAGACCGCATCCTCCAACGACGCGCTGACCGTCCCCTGAGTTCGGATCTCATAGACGATGGTTTGCACAGGAACACCAAAATCGCTGCGCTGCAACCCGATACTCGACCACCAGCGGTCGGGAACCTTCGCCATCGCATCTTCGGTATCGAGGGGCCGTCCCGAGGCCAGCAGCTGTTCCTGCACGAACGCGAGCATCGCCGGTTTATCGGGGTACAGCTCGCACAGGTATCGAGCCAAGATCGTGTGCCAACCGTAGACGGGCTCACTCGCGGGCGGAAAGTACACCGGATTGCTCCCGGTGCGAGCTCGCTCGTGCACGCCCAGCAGAGCATCGACGATCGCGTTGGCCACCCCGGTATCGGTGTCCGACGACACCGCGAATGTCATGGCGCGCACCGCGTTCGACCCGACCCACACCGTGAGCGCGGACTGGGCCTGCGGTTCGGTGAGAATACTGTCACCGCGCCGCAGCAGATCGTCGATATCCTGCTCGCGCACAGTCAGTTCCCGCGCGGCGATAGCGGAAACGAACTCGGACTCGGTCGCTGAGCTCCGGTAGCGATCCACACGACCGGATCCGGACCGGCCTTGCCCGACCAACCACGCGATCACCTCGGATTGCCGGTCGAAACGCGCACGGATAACCCCCGGTGTCGACAGCCATTCATTGACCCTCCGACCAGTTTTGGTCGATGCCAACAGGTCGGGCCAGTAGCCCGATACCACTCCCGTGGACGAACGCGTATGGGGCGAGTCGAGAATGTGAGTGAACCACCAATACCGTTGAACGACACGTTCGGGCAACACGGACAAAGCGATACCGATGGCCGCGGCATTCGAGACCGAATCACCCTTGATCGGAACGATGTCGTGCCCGCAGAGCACGGCGTCGAGAACGGCCGCCACGTGATCGCTGTGTGCGAGCGAGCGGTGCGGAGGGACACCCAGACTCTGCAGTGTGATCAGCCCGCGCTCATCGACCGCGGACACCCCACGAGTCCAGGAATCAGCCGCGCTGACGTGTTCGGCGAAGAAGACGTACTGACATCCTCCCGCGCCCGGGAAGGGTGTCCGCTTGCCCTGCACCACGAAGCACCAGCGATCACCGAAACCCGCCACCCGCGTGCGCACCAAACCCCACACATGAGCGCCTGTCTTGGAGTCCCAGTCATTAGGGGGCTGGCCTACCGGGAATGGGCGCAACTCCTGTGCGGCGTCGACGAATTCTTGTGGCGGACTACCGAATTCGGAGCCACGATGCTGAACGAAGCCCGAACCACCGGTCCAATCACCCCATTCGACGACCACCGGATCGGCGAGACTGGTCACGCGAGACACCTCCTGAGCAGGTGAAGATGCAGTTGCACGAGCCCGGCCGAGCGGTCTTTGCGAAGCGGAAACACCCGTGATGAGCCCCGCAGTTCAATCGAGTCTTCTTGTGCCGGACGCATTTTCGGCACGCCCCCGAAGGGCGAGCACAGACTGAACATGACGGTGCGCTGGGACTGATTGAGCATCGTGGCGACCTCGCCACCGAACCCGAGACCCCCGGCGATTCCGCAGGCAAGCGTCGACATCACGATGTCGTGCATATTCAACGCGCCGCGGTCCGCCTCCATCAAGGACAGCTCCAGATAGTCCTTGATCGACCCCAGGCGCACCACGTACGGCGGATGATCGACGGCAGGTTCGGCCTCGGGTACGTCGATGACCATGGGCGTCCCGGTATGGACCAGTGCCCAGAAGGCGTCACGTTTGGAGAAGTGCTCGAGTAGCGCGGTGGCGAACTGCCCCAGCGCCGCCTCGCGACTGGTCCGATTACGCAGTGAGAGTCGGCGAAATAGCTGGGCAGTCTGTGGATCTCGGGAGAATTGCCAGCGTGGATCGTTGGCTGCGGCCTTGTCGAGCAGGTACCGCAGATTACTCACCATCGCCTCGAGGACAGCACCCTCCTCCCCGAGCTCGGACAACTGTCGTCCACTGGCCAATGCCTCATCGAGCAGGTCACTCTTGGTGATGACGACGACCAGACGCTGACGCCACGCGCTGTCGCGGTTCAGCTCGTTGGAGTCGGCGAGCAAGTCCGCGACATAGCTTTGATTCCCTTCGCGATTGGTCTGCACCTGACGTAGATCGCGCCGCAGGCCCTCCGGACGAGTACTCGCCACCAGGGTCTCGTCTCCGCTGGCGCCCCAGCTGATGAATTCCGTGGATACCGCCGGATCGACGGCCCACACCAGCGTGTCGAACTCGGCGAGTTTGTGCAGCATCAGCGTGTGCTGGGATTCCGCGGCGCCATCACGCAACCGGCTCGCGCTGTCGAAGGTCTCACCGGACAGGTCCGCGACAGCCAGCATCATCTCCGTCTCGCCTATCGCATATCGGCGCACTACCGGCTGGCGAATTGTGCTGAGCCAGGCCGCGTTCTGCAATCCGGGACGATGGGTCGCCTCACCGATCAGCGTGGTCATGTCCGCGACCAGCCCCGGATGGATATCCCGGAGAAACTGGATCGGCAGCATGCTGTCGAGCTGCGTGGCCTGCATCGGTTGTCCGGTGCCACGCATCAAGTCGTACTCGGACTCCAACATGCTCAGCGGCCGCGACTCGACGACCTTGCCCGGATTCGCCGCAACCGAGAGCCACCCGCTGCCATACGGGCGGGCCAGTGACTGATTGAGCGTGCGGACGGTCAAATAACTCTTACCAGCCGCCACACTGCCCAGGATTGCCACCAGGTCCACCTTCGACTCGGCGACAGGCATTCGTGCGGAGATACCCACGTACTCATTGCGTACGAAGTAGATATGACCGGCACCGCACACGTGGAAGACGTTCACGCCGTGCACGTCGGTGTACTGCCGACTGCACCGTGTCTGCGCTGAGACCCCGAGTAGGCGGAGCTGATATTCCATCCGGTCGTCGACCGGTGCGGTACGAACCTCGACCCCCGGCATCAGGTTGCGATTCGCCCATGCGGTGAGGTTCGCGCCGCAGATACTGCAGCGGGGCCGCAGCGCGGGCGGAAGTGACTGCGACCCGCTCATCGCAGGCCTCCGATCGCAAGCATGACGCCCGCGACAAGCGAAATACCCAGTGCGGTAAGAGCAATAGCCACATTGCGATGTCTTCGCGCGACTCGCCGACCCATCGTTACCGCATCGGCGAGGTGTTGGTCCAAGCTGCTCAACTCACGGGTAAACCTGGGATCAAAGCATGCGCTTCCCCACACCCAGTCTCCGTACAGGTGCGATTTGAACTCCGCCGGGGAAGGGATATCGGTGGGGACCAGCGCAGCGACCGCCATGGGGACGGGGATATTGCCGACGTTCACCTAGAGGGCCATCCTTTCAACGAAGACCAGGGCGAGCCCTGTCACGACGACGAGAATCCCCAGCCAGATGCTCAGGTACCCCCAGTACGCCCGGGCGGCCAGCTCCCGGTACTCGCGCGTGAGACCGGCGGCGACCACCTCGTCGACTTCGCTCTTGTGCCGGTTCCGGGCGTCGGCGTGAATACGCTCCAACTGTGCGCGATAGACCAGCTTCGACGGCTCATCGCGCGGTGAAACATTCTCCAGCGCAATAGGTTTGGCGTCGATCAAGCGCTGAATCCACTCGGCGAGCAGGTGGTCGTCTGCGGACAGTCGGTGCTCGTCGAGTCCCCGGGCCAGCACATCGGCGAACATGGCCCACTCCGGATCCCAGAATTCACCGATCACCGCCGCGGCCGCACCGGGGCGATCGACCACACCGAATTCGTCGGGGCGCCTGCCGATCAACCGGGCCAGCCGCTCGAGGTCGGCCACGGCCGCGACCACGACCAGTGCGAAGGCGAATCGGTCGGACGTGCGAAGCAGCCTCGGATCGGTGCCGGACTTGTCATACATCCTCGCCAGTAGCGAGGGAGCCGCGTATTTGAGCGAAGTACGCACGGTGCTGACATCGGCGTCGGTGCGGGCGACGCTGTCACCATCGACCAGGATGTAGCTCAGGTCCTGGCCTCCGCGACGACACAGATGTCTCACGGTGATGTCGCCGTGCGCGATGCCGAGCCCGTGACACGCATCCAATCCCTGTGCGAGCGGCTTCAGATACACCAGCTGATCGACAACGGGCGCTTGGTTTTCCCGCACCGCGGGGAATTCGATCGGGGTCAGATATGGCGACAGCGCAACGATGTAGCAGTCGAGGCCAGGCCCCGTATCGATACCAAACCACGAGGTGAGCAGCTCGTCATCGGCTGTGGGAGATGCGCGATGCGGGCGATCGCCAGTGCTCCGGACGATTCTGGTCGCGCCCTGCTCCTGCTGCGCGACACCGATTTCGGCGATCCGCACCCGCACCATCGCGGGCACCGTGGACAGCGCGGCGATCACCCCGGTCAGGCGCGCCTGTTCGGTCAGGATCTGGCGGAGGAATCGAGCATGCGCGCTGGTCACACATCGATAGATTTTGACGTGTACCCGCGTTCCATCGGAGTCGACGCCCTCACAGGTGAGCACGCGTGCGGTCAGCGGGTGCCGCTCTCCATCGGAGGACGGTACGGGAAAGTCCCTCAGGCGAATCGGCGTTCCCGATTCGGGCGGGCGCACAGTGACGACCGGCTGACCTTGCTCGGCGATGTCGATCGTACGATCCGACTCCGGCCGCGCCACCAACCCATCCGCGAGATCCACTGAACGCCAATGGTTGAACTCGAGCCGCACACCGGCGACGCCATGCGCCACCGCGTAGCTGAGCTCGATCGCCTCCCCCGCGCTCAAAGTGCTTTCCTCGCCCGGTGCGAGTAACCGGCCTCCGACAGTGATCTCGACCTTGTCCACTCCCGGTGCATCGGTCACACGATCGTGCGAGCGCACCAATACCAACCTGCCGCCGTGGAACCGGTAGGACAACAGCGCTCCGCGGGGCACCGCGTCCCACCTGCTCGGCAGGAGCGCCGCACCGGTCCGCACAGTCGGGTCGGTCGGTGAGACGCGACCGAGCACCTGCCAGCTGTGCGAAGGAACGATCAAGTAGTGCTGTTCACGCCCCTCCGAAATCACCGCCAGCACATGTGATTGCGAATCCCACACCGGGACCGCGACGACCCCGCCCTCGACCCTTCGGGTCGGGCTCAGCCCGACGGCCAGATCCCGGTCCAAGTCCGGCCTGACCATGAACTGGAGGCTCATCGTGTCCGAACCACTCTGCGTTCGAAACGACTCGCGAATGGCGGTCCGCAGTTGGTCGGAGATCTCGGCTCGGGTCCAGACCACTACCGAGGTGCTGTCGAGATCCGGCCGCGATCCAGCGAGACGGAATTCCTCCACCGCCCGCGCCCATAGTTGTTCCTCGTATTCCTGCGCGATCGTCATCGTCCCTCGGCGGCAATAGCATCGATCGTCTGCTGAGCAAGGAATCGCACCCGTTGGGCACCGGCGCGCTCATCACGGGTGGCAACCTCGACCGCGAAGGCAACCGGACCGTGCCCCTGGATTTCGACGAATCCCACCATCCATGCGATCTGACGTACGAAATCGCCTGGCGCACTTGGCTGATTCGGCGAGAGCAACTCGTGAGTGCCCGACTTGACCCAGAGCGCGCCACCGTCGGGCGCCTTCATTCCCGCCGCGGTTCCGCCGGGAAGTACCGTGCGTGCCAAGCCGATGCGCAATTGCTGGGCCGCGGTCGGCGACATCACAGTCCGCGATTGCGCAGCGCTCACCCAGGTCGCCGCCGGATTGTCCTGATAGGTGACCGTGGAGACGAGCGACGGCTCGATCGCTTTTCCGTGATTGGCGACCGCGGCCATGACCGTAGCCATTTGCAGCGGCGTTCCCGCCACGGCCCCGCCACCGAGCGCGACGTTACCCACATCCTTGGGATCACTGGGAACAGTCGACGCAACCCCTGTCCCTCCACCGGTCAGCCACGCTGTGTCCGACTCTGTCGCATCGACCTGAAAACCGAACAACTCAGCGGTGTCTCGAACTCTGTCCCATCCCAACCGCTGGACCAACAACACGAACGCGGTGTTGCACGAGACCGCGAGGGCATTGGTCAGGCTGATCTTGTCATCGACCGCGAAGGGACAGGCGCTGTTGCCGTAGTTCTCGATCGTCTGACCGTTGACGATCACCGATTTCGGTGCCGGAAGGAGATCATCAGCCGTGGTGCCCTCTTGCCGAAGGTACGCCGCGGCGATCACAACCTTGAAGCTCGATCCGAGCCCGAAAGTGGTTCCGAAGAAACGGTTCTCGTCATCCGCGGGCAGGCGCACCGTCTGGTCACCAGCGACGAACCTGCGCAGGTCCGCAGGATCACGCGAGACACTCCGGGGAAGCTCTTCGATCGCCTGCCACTGCACGCATCCCTTGGCTTCGGGCAGGCCATCGCAGACAGAACGCTCGACATCATGCCCATCGAGTCTCCACTGGCCGATGCGCCGATTGGCTTGTGCGAGAGCACGTTCGAAGTCGCCCTGCGCGTCCCATGAACGGTGCGACACGGTTGCCGCCGTCGCGGCACGACGAGTGGGTGCGCTGGCCAACCCGAGCACAGCGCCGGTACCGGCATCGAGAACAGCGACGCCGGCCGGCAATGGCATGGCATCATCAGGACCGTTCGACTCCGTCGCGGTCGCAATGGCACGTTGAATGCCCGGTACGACCGTCAATTTCAGCGTCGCGGCACCACCTTTCGAGACCGGTGGTATCAAACGCGCTGCGGCACCGGCCCGTTGCGGGTTGGCGCGTGCGCTGGACAGTGCGCTCGGAAGCACTCCCGGCAAGAGGATGCCGCCCATATCGGCCACAGAGAGTCCGCTCGAACCGGTCGGCATCCACGTCCCGCTCCCCCACTCGAACGCGGGTCCGCCGCCGAGGTCTATGAATGCGTTCGAACTCGCCGAGGCGACGAGATCTGTCGAGCATTCAGTACTGTGGACCTGCCCGGTGTCCCGGTCGACATCGCGCTCGGTGCACTGTCGTCGCGCCTCGGAAAGCCCTTGGTACGGCTCGACAATCGTGCCGATGACAACCACCAGCACGGTGGCGAACACCACAAACGCCACCGGTAGCCGCGGACGCCGACGTGTGGACCGAACGACGAACCCCGGGTCGGTCTTTCCGGACGCGGGCGCTGAACGGTACGCCGCGACCACAGCAGTGATCACGCCCAGCCCCATGGCAACCGTCGATTGAAATCCCTGCGACAAAAAGGGAGCAGTCAACCCTGAATGCGGCACCAACCCCACCGTCATCGTCAACTGCAGCACGAACTGCGCGAGAATCGTTGCCGCGATACCGGCGGCGTATACGGGCGCGAACGTGACCGTTCCGGGAAGTCCGGCCCGGCTGCCATTTCGCAGGACGATCGGCAGCCGCGCCAGCGCATAGGCGAGAAGGACGATCAACGACGACAGCAAGAGCACCACGAGCGCACCCAACTTGCTCCAGATCAGAGCCAGGATGAAGTCATAGGGTCCGGCCGGAACGCGCCCCGATGTCGAATCAGCGAGTCCACGTCCCCACAGCCCACCATCGTTGAGCACAGCGACCGCCTGCGACACTTGAGATCTTTCATTCGCCCGCACCGCCGCGAACGTATACAGGCATGGCCGCGAACCCGCAGGCAGCGCCATCGGAGCTGGATCGGCGACCAGATCATTGCTGCACTGCGAGGTCCACGGATAGGCCCATGGGTCCGCCCATGCGTCCACTCGCGCTCGGCCGTGGCCGATCAACGCGGTGGTCACGACCGCGATGACCAGGAACAAACCAGCGATGGTGAAAAGGGGCTTCGAGTACAGCCACGAATTGCGGCTGACGACCAATTCTTGATCGATACCCGCACTCTTCGTCGCGGTAAGGGAACGCCGGGCTTGTACCCGCACCACGAGTAATACGACAGGCACCGTCGCGAGCAGCATCGGCACGGTCGGCCCGAGATCACCACGCACCGTGTTAGCTATCGCGACAGCCCCGAAAAGAACCAACGGCAATCCGATATGGGCTCGGCGGCTGATGGCGCGTGCCCACATTGTGAAGATGTCGGCCCAACTCATGAGCATGCCGTCCGATGGCCCAGGAGCGCTACCGGATCGCGCATGCTGAATCCTGAACCCATCGCTATAGCGAATGAGTATTAGAGCCAATACGGCGAAGTACGCCAGCTTCCCGAATTCCTGTGTCTGAATACCGAAGATCGAGAGGTGCTCGTACCCGATGTACGGCGCGATAAAGAGCGCAGCAACAAACCAGATTCCACCGAAGGCAACCCACCAACCCAACCGACCGTGCATCCGCAACGGCGGCATCGACGACCTCCACCGAGCACGCTCCCGTGCCGCCTCGGTCCGAACTGGACCGTCACGCCACGACCCTCGCCAGAGCGCCATTCCGATAAGAACGAGCAGTAGCACACCCGGAGCGACCACAAGCGATTTCGTTGTTTCGTAGAACGAATCTCCGAACAGGTCGGCGCCTCCGTCGAAAACCTCCGACGTGCGCGCAGTGGTAAGACGTGCGATAAACAGCAGCCCGAACATGAGCAGTGCCGACAACGAGATAACCACCGCGACTGCGGTACCAGCTACCTCATCCGCCGTTCGGGATTCATGCCGGAGCATTCGAATCGAGAGCGACACCATCATGCCGACCAGGACAAGGATCGTCAGCTGCCAGAACAGGCGGGCCAGACCACCGAGTTGAAAGCCCGCCCAGATCAGGGCCAGAGGCCAGTAGATGCTCGGTACAGCCGACCAGAACACCACCCGCCAAGCAAATGGGTCCATCACCGCAACCGGGTCCGTAGACAACATTACCGATCCGCGCAGAAACCGGATCGCGTTGACCACGGCGAGGATCAATCCGCCGAAAATAGCGGCATAACTGACTCCTTGCCAACCGCCCGCAAATTGATGAACAAAGGCAAGGACAATCTCACCAATCGACACTCGGACCCAACCTCTGCGATTCCGGCGTCACCGAACTTCCTCCGTCGAACCATCGAGCACTCATTAGACACCCGCATGCCCCAGTCTGCCACCTCGACAGGATCCAGCAAACCGAATTCTCCGATAATCGAATTCGCATCCCGAGCGGTATTTTCTAATTGAAAAGACCGACAGGTCGGTAAATTCCACATGCGCACTGGACAGCATCGCCCGACACGATCAATGACAGGCCATCGGCGCATGAATACCGAACTCCTATCGCGGACACATACTGAATCTTCACCCTATTGAACCGTCGGGTTGCAAAAACTCAACGCCCAGGCACAGCAGCTCGGAAGTCCCGACCATGGCGACAGCGGGGATTGGGCTGATGGAATCGAGCACAGAGACTCGGTCATGTTCGAAGATCGAGGCGCCGAACTCCGCGGTCGTGCAGCCCAGACTCAGCAAGAGGCTTATCCGATCAACTCTCACAGGTCCGAGTCCAGCCGTATGCTATAGCGCCAGTGGCGTATTCGTCGTCCTCAGCACTTGTGCGGATTGTGAAGCCGGTGAGGCATCGAAGGAGTGAGAGAAGCCATGAGTCCCGGAAACGTCAGCCGGTACGACGCCAGCGTGTTCGAGTTCGGTCGATTGCAGAGCTACGCCAAGCGAGTCGCGCAAGAGACCCGTGCACAGGCAGAACCGCCGCTGACGACCACTGTTACCATTCGCGACGTCGTTACCAGGACACGCCGCGCGGGTTTTCTCGGCTTGCGCACCGAAACCTACAAAACGACCGAAAACCGATCGACTGTTCAGCAAGTTGTTGGCCCCCACTGGATTTTGTTCACCACCAGCCACAATATCGATCAAGAGAACACCCGCCGTTACCGTGCCTACGAGTTCGCAGAGAAGAAGCTCTGGATCCTCGATGAGAAAGGACAGCTGCTGAAAGTCTGGAAGTGGGACGACTTCACGCTGTGGCGTGATGGGACAACGAAGCGTGAGAACGACTGCACCGCTGCGCCGATGACGGAAGCCGACGTCCTCGAGCTGGATCGTGAGCACAAGTTCACCCATCATCACGACCACGAAGGGCACTACCGCGGCGACCGCACGGCGGGTCGAATCATTCGGCACGCCAAAGGCGTCGGACTCTCCCTCGCGCTGAAATCGCTTCTGGAGCGTTGACCCTCGACTGGAGTTGCTCGCGTCGCTCATCGACAACCCAGATCACCGGTGCACGTACGGTGGCATGAATCGTCACGAGCGAGGAACCGGCTTCGGATTCAGACCAGCGCCGGTCTGCATGTCCACTGTTCACAGTAATACGTGGCTTCGCATTTGGTCGGACCCAGGTGGCCCGGCCAGGAGGGGCCGGCATTCTTGTAACCGCTCACCGACCTCGGCCTCGGTGAGCGTCTTGAACAGACCGTATCGGTTCACGACCTCGGTCGTGAACAAGCGGATGATCGATCCAGCAAGGGCGCTGCCATAGGCATCGCCAACGGACCACTTGGCGCCGAGAGTTGCTGCAGAGCAATCGGTTCGGCGAACTTCACCGGCGTGTGCTTGGACCCGGCATAGCCGTAATGGATCGGGCCGGGCTCGATCGGACGCTCGTAAGGATCATGCCTCGCCACGGACATGTTGAGGGCCTTGGTCATCACCGCAGTCGTCTTCATGTTCGCCACGACCCAGGTGTAGACGTAGGTGAAATCGGCGACCCACACCAGATTCGACGCGGCGACGGTGAAATCACCGTGGAACCGGTCACCGGCGCGCACGCCGTCTTGCCCGGGATAGTGGTGCGCAACGCGCGACCGCCCACCACCCCGTCCAAACCCGCACATGATCCGATCCACGGGTGCAGAGGGCCACGTCGCGGCGGCGGCGCCACAGAAAACGGGCCATCCTCCGCTGCCCATACCTGAGCTCGGACGGCCTTTCAGATCACGTAATAGGTTCTCCACGTGGGCATCCGCGACATCGTAAGCCAAGGACAGTCGACAACGAGCCTGTACCGAACGCGCGCGGCAGATCGACTCGATGCCTACTGGGAAATAGCAATGGCGACAACGGATTCGGGTAGATTCATTCTGATCCGAGATTCGCCGTGGCTGGGCGAACAGCCGGGGGCGTCTGTATCGGAGACTACGTATTCACTATGGTGGCAGTGCGGCCGGTTGCCAGCAGATTCGTTCCCGGAAGGTCTGTCATAGAAGGTGCTGCGAGCGTGACACGCACCGCCTGACACCGCGAAAGCGATGCAGCGCTGAGGATTTCAGCCCGGGAGAAAGACCTTGGCGGCAATCGGTCGTCCGTGATCGCAGTACGCGCCTGGTTTCACCTCCAAGCTGGCGGGCACTCGGTAGGCTTGTGGAGTGACGACAAACGGAGACGTCGTTGACATCGACATCCCGCACCTGGTCTCGACCTTGCTTGGTCGCATTCAACCGGGGGCCGTGCGAGATGCCTGGTGGCGCAACGAGTACGCGTTCCGTCTCCAGACATTCGCCAGCGCACTACCGGAGTCGACTCCCGACGATGTCGATTACAGCACGCTCACAAAGGTTTTCAGACATCCCGCAGTCGGTTCGATAGCTCGATCCGAAGTCGCGGCGTCATCAATGAGCTGGGCCCCGGTGTGTGCCGCGCTGCGAATCTGCGCTGCGCACGAGTACGCAGATGCGACCGCCGAACTGTGCGGCGCGGAGCTTTGGGCCAACAGCAGCGTGCACCTGCCGGGCACCGGCCTCGTATGCGAAACCGCGACAGGAAGTCTGCGCAGCCTCGACGTAATCGGCGGGCTCGAGGTGAACAACGCCGACCAGGCCCTGAACATCTGGTCTGACCACGTCGATGCTCATGTGACGAGCCTTTGGCGCACAGTAGTTTCCGATGCTCTGGGGTTCATCACCGACTTGGGCAATCCCGACTTCATCAACGTGGCATCGTTGACCACAGTGCTTGTGCCCCTGCTACAGCGGGACGGCAGTGACTTCGGTCGAGACAGCCGGTACGAGATTGAGAGTGGCTCGGTAACCGATGCCGTTGGCGCTGCCTTCATTTCGCCGGGAATCGGCGATCCCGCATGTTTTGCTGAAGCGCTGGTCCACGAGTCCTATCACAACCTGTTCAATATGGCCCTGGAGATCGGTGACTTCGAGAAGGAGAATGCCGAAGAGTTCTACTCACCGTGGAAGGGCGCGACCCGACCGACTCGGGCGGTGCTCCACGGAATCGTCGCCTTCAGCGCCGTGATGCGTTTTTGGCGACAAGTCAGCGAAAGACAGGTCGAATGGGCCACATTCGCTGACGAATTGGTGGCCCGGCGCGCCGAAGAAGTCTTCGAATCGGCGACCGCGGTGCTGTCCGCCGGAGTTTTGACGGAGTTGGGCACGGCACTGGCCGAAGCGGCAGCATCCGACGCCCGCAGCGCGCTCTAGTGTCCGTTTGGTTCCCGACGTCCGAGCCGTGCCATACGAGCATCGGCACTCCGCAGCCCGACCTGTTGAGTCTGGTCGAGAAGGGTGCATTTCACGGCGAGGTGCTGGACGTGGGATGCGGAACCGGTGCGCTCGCAATACATCTCGCCGTCAGTGGGTTTGCGACCGTCGGTCTCGACCTGTCCACATCGGCAATCGCGGTCGCCCGCACGGCGGCCCAAAGCCGGGGCCTGGAACACGCGGTCTTCGAGGTCGCCGACGCCACGTCGTTCGTGGGTTTCGACGGTCGTTTTGGCACCGTTGTAGACAGCGCGTTGTTCCACACCATCCCACCCTCGTTTCGTCATCGCTATCAACAAGCGATCGTGCGTGCCGCGGCGCCGGGCGCCTCGTACTTCGTGTTGGTCTTCGATCGTGCCGGGATGCCGGATGACGTTCCCGTGGCAGCAGTCACTGCCGACGAACTATTCGAAGTTGTTGCTGCGCACTGGGAAGTCACCGATATCACTGCCGCTCGGATTCACGCGGCGACCCCGCAGTCCTCAATAGACGACACCAGTTCGGGCGGCTTCTCACAGAATGGCGACCGACCATCGTCCTCGGTGGTCATCTCCTCGAACGAGCCGTTCCCCGCGTGGCTATTGTCCGCACACCTCGCATAGGAAACGAACCTCATCGCGGTCGGATACGGGCCCCACGACAGGTACCCACACAATCCAGGAGTTTTCCAATCCTGATCCCGACGGCGGCATATGCTCGAATCATGTTCGAGGACTTCACGATTGAGCCCGACGGCAACGCCTTCCTGATATCGGTTGCTGGTGCTGCACAGTCGAGAGTGGTTCCTGATGATCCGTACGACCTGTCCTGGGGCTACCTACGTCACATCGCGGCATCTGTGCTGCACCGACGGCCAGAACCGCTCGACATCGTGCACGTCGGCGGCGGCGGAATGGTCTTGGCCCGCTACTTCGCCCACACCCATCCCGGGTCGAGACAGATAGTGATCGAACCAAACCAAGCGATGACCGAGGCGATCCTCGAGCGGGTCCCCTTCCCGCCCGCTGCACAGATCACGCTGCTGCACGAGCTGGGCCGCGCGGCGCTCGGCAACCTCGACACCGGATCGGCAGACCTGATCGTCGTGGATGCCTATGTGGGAGGACATGTTCCCGAGGACCTCACCACGGTGGAATGCATCACGCAGCTACGTCGTGTGCTGCGTGGCCCCGGTGTACTGGTGTACGGCCTGATCGATCATCCCGACATGCGGTACGTCGCCCGCGTGTGCGCCACTGTGCGGGCGGCCACGACAATGGCGCCGACAGTGATGTCGCCACACCACCGGTTCTTCGGCAACCACACGGTCCTGTGTACGGATCTGCGCGTCCGCACCGAGGACATGTTGGCGGCTGTCATCGCAGCCGACCCGGACTATGTTCTGCGCAGCGACAGCGAAATCGATTTGTTGTGCGCTGCAGCGGAAGTCCTCACCGACGCAGCGCCGGCGCAGTCCCCGAATCCACCCCCGGAGACTCTCGGCGCGACTTGGTAGAACCGCTTCGCACACCCAGTCCCGGGCGTCCTCAGCCGGGACCTACGCATCGACACTCACTCGGATTCGCGCCCCGGCCAGCGGTCCGTCGATCGGCAACCGACCGGAGATCAACGCGGGCAACAGATAGTCGACAATCGCCTCATGCTGCGCGACATACGACTCGCAATGCGCATCAGGTAGCGGAGTCGATGTCGGATTGCCGGAAAGGGTGCATCCACCACCGCAGCTGCGCAACCACGGACACCCCGCACACGTCGTGGGCTTTTGGTGCAGATCATCGTCGACCAGATCGATCTTGCGCTGCAAGACCAACTCCACCGTCTGGGGCGTCACCCGATGCCCACTGCCGGGTTCGACGAATCTCGGACACGCATGTAGCTCGCCACGAGCACTGAGCACGTGCATATTTCGCCCCGAACCGCAGTCGCGTGAGGTACACGACTCCCTCCAGCCACTGGACTCCCCGATCATCCGGCACAGAAATTTCGTCGCCGACTGGTCGAGCATTTCCAATCCATCGTGCGCGGCCCGGCGGACCGAACTCGCCAGGAACGTGGCGATGTCGTGGTTGTCCGCGCCAACGGCGTCCCAACTGGTACTGGCCTCTCCGTGGGCAAGGATCGGCTTGCAGAGGAAGGTTTTCGGGTGCAGGGCGGCAATCTCGTCGAGGACCTCGGCCGCGGCGCGGACGTTGTGGGCGCCCACGGTGACGATCAGGTGATAGTCCAGACCGGCGGCGCGGCAACGCTCGAGTGCCGCAACCACTCTGCGGTGAGTGCCGCGACCACCCCGCGTCGGTCGCGCCACATCGTGAATCGTTGCCGGTCCATCGAGGCTGACGCCCACAATGGCATCGCGTTCAACGAGGAAGGACACCAGATGATCGTTGAGCGTTGTGGCGTTGGTCTGAATCGCGATGCGCAGTGTTTTGTCGGCAGCGGCAGCAGATCGCTCGGCGAAGGCGGCGAGTTCGTAGAACATGGCCGTCGCCGCGGCGATCTCACCGAAATCGAGTATCACGTGCGGTTCTGGCCGGTTCAATGCTGCGACAATCGCCGCCTCGGCGATCTCTCGGTCGATGTCATTGCGGCGCTCCGGTGCCGAGTGACCCAAATAGCAGTAGGTGCACGCCAGGTTGCACCCGGAGTTGAGAATCAGTACCAGACCGTAGTAGGTGCGAGTCTCGTCAATCGCCGACGCCCAGTCCGCGCCCTCGACGACATCGTTGTCATCGACCTCGAGAAGTCCGCGCCGCCAGAAGTCCCGCACCACACCGCGAAACCCAACATCCGCGATATCTGTGCCCAATATGGAGGTGATCTGGTGGCGTTCGGCATCGGAGGCGATGACCCAACCGCCGGTGCGATCCGAGATCGCGAACCAGTAGTCCTCGACCGCACGCCAATGAAGATGCGCTGCGGTGAGCATGCCCGACGTCGGCGGATTGGTGTGCGCCGCGGCGCGCCAGGGCGACAACGGATTTGCGGGGTCGATCCACACCGGCATCAGCGTTCTCCGTTCCCGGTGATCGACAATCGCTCGGCCAGTACTCCGTCGGGGCGGCCCGCCCAGCGAGGTTCCTCGACAAGTTGGAATGGTCTGTCGGGGTCGATACCCGTACACAAAAGTCTGAATTGGCAGCTACGACAAACAGATTCGACGATCGCTTCACCCGCGCGCAGCGTGGTGTGCCAATCGCTGGCGGTGTGTTGAGAACGCACGGTCCCGAGCAGGTGGTCGCGGAGCGGTGGACACGTGAAGATGGCGCCGTCGGGGCCCACAACGACGTTATGACTGACCTCGCTTCGCCCGCGAGGAGTCATCGGCATGTGCGAGGGCCAATCATCGTTCAGTACCGGGCCCATCTGCCCGACGTCCAAACCCAGCCGGGAACGCACATCGGCCAGGCGTGCGGTCACCGCCGCCCATTGTTCGGGGGTGAGGCTGGTCAGTCCGCCGTGTCTGGCCCGCCCGAGCGCGGCGACCGGGAACACGGTCCACACCGACGCACCGAGACCGAGCACCAAGGCCACCATGTCGTCGAACTCGTCGAGGTTGTCACGGTGCAAAACTGTGTGCACGCCGGTGACTGCGCCACCGGCCGCGCGCAGCGCTTCCAGTCGCGAGTAGGTAGCGCGGAACGTCCCCCGCCCTCGGATGATGTCATGGGTAGCAGCCGACGCTCCGTCCACACTGACGTGCATCCCGACGTGTGGATGGCGTTGCTGCACTGCGACGAACTCTGCGATCGCGGAGTTTCGGATCAGACCGTTGGTCAACAGTGTGACTCGCGCGATGCGCTGTGCTGCGGCCTCGAGCAGCAGCGGCGCGTCGGCGCGCAACGACGCCTCGCCACCCGAGATGGTCAGTGCCTCAACTCCCTCCGCAGCGATGAGCGCGATGAAGGCGTCCCATTCTGCAGTCGTCAGCTCGCTCGAGACGGGCGAATCCTCTTCTGGCACTGCGCAATGAACGCATTTGAGGTTGCATCGTTCGGTGATCATTATTTGGACATTGGTACCGAAGGCACTCATCTGGTGACTCCGTTCAGAGCGCTCAGGTCCGCATGAAGCCGGGTCTCGATATGGGCAATCAGGGCGTAGAGGTCGGCGCAATAGACGCTCGGGTTCTTGAATCCGCTGCCTGCGCGGTAGCGGTGGGTGTACATCCCGCCACCGCACACATCCCGGAAGCGACAATCGAGACATTGCGCGGCAAGCGCGTCGAGCCCAATCTGGCGAGCGACAACCCCAGGATGAAGAAGTGCCTCATCCAGCGGCGACCCGTTCACCGACAGTGCGGTGGCGGTCGCACCCTCGTAAGCCGTCTTGAGCGTGTCGACCAGTTCTATGGAACCGTTGGTTTCGATGCTCAGCAGTGTCACCGGTCCGTACCCGACCATCTCGAACCCGCCGACACCGCCGAGCAATAGGTTCATGAGGTCGCGAAAGATTCTGACCTGCAACGGTTGTCGAGGTTGCTCGTACCACCGATCGAAAATGGGGATAAGCCAGTCCGCATACGACGTCGCAGAGCGGGCGCCGTACACCGGTGGTGGAGTTGTCCAATTGGCATGGGGCAACAGCAGATCGCAATGCTCCACGTCCAAGGCCACGATCTGCTGGAACGTGGCGAGGGGGTCGTTCCGGAGATCGATTGTGGTGAGTACACCGGAGAACAAGCTCTCGTCCAGACTGCGAAGAGTATCGATACCCCGCATGACCGCGCCGAAACTCGACCGGCCGTCACGGTAGAGGCGGTGCCGGTCGTTGGCTTCACGGTCACCGTCAAGGCTTATCCCCACACGGATCTGGTTGCGTTGTAAGACCTTTGCCATTTCGGCGGTGATGAGGGTGGCGTTGGACTGACATACCAATGACATCTCGCAGTCCTCGGGGAGCGCCGATCTCAAGATGGTGGCGAACTCATCGATGTAGCCAGGGCCGGCCAAGAGCGGTTCACCGCCGTGCAGGGATACCCCCACGCGGGTGAGCGAGTGGCTGGTGGCGTGCTCGGCGATCCGGCGCCCCAACATCGCCACCGTGTCGAGACTCATCAGTTTGGGTTGCGCGCGCCAACTCTGATCGGCGGCGTGATACATGTAGCAGTAATCGCAGTCGAGGTTGCAGCGGCTGGCGATCTTCACGACGAATTCCGTGAACGGGCTCGGCCGCCACCCCTGCGCGAGCATCGCGGGAATGTCGAAGTGCGTTGCCGCCGGCCACTCCTGTGCGGGAGATATCGCCGCCGACAGCGCACCGTCGGGCACCTCGGTCACCACGGGTGAGAGGAATGACTGTTGTAGCTGTGGTGCTGCGAGCGCGACTCGGTATTGTCTTCACGGGCTCGTCGCAAAGCCATGGCCAGCGCCGACTCACTCTCCTGAGCGGCGGCATCTGCCGCCTCGGTCTGAGCGAGGTCGCGCAACGAATCCTGCGATGGTGTGGACATATTCTCTCCTTTGTTGTTGTCGTCAGTACGCGGGTGCCACGTTGGGCGCATCGATCGCAGGACCGCGGCCGCGAGGCAGCAGTGGCGGAATGGTCGCAAGCGGAGAGTTCACGCCCCACTCGGGTCCGAGTCGGTTGAGCAGAGCAGCCACGTCGATGTCGAAGAATCTGGCGGGTGCGTGCACGAGAATGTCGAGCTTCTGCGCATCGGTCAGCTCCGCGTGATCACGGATGGCGACGATCGGATCAGGCCAGGTGCCATCGTGATGCGGCCAGTCGGATGCGAACAGCACCGCATCGGGACCCAAGTATCGGACGGCGTGCGCCAGCTGCGGGTCATTCATGTCACTCGACATCACGCAGTTGCGTTTGAACGCAGATAGGACCGGAGTAGAGCGGCGCGGCGAGACCAACGCCATCTTGGCCAGTGTGGCGTCGAGTCGGCCGAACCAGTGCGGCACCCACCCGATGTCTCCCTCGAAGAACCCGATCCGAAGTCGCGGATGTCGCACAAGCAGGTCGGAATCGAGCACATGCATCGTCGCGAGTTGATTCTGGAACGAGTAACCCATCTGCCACTGCACCCGACCCCTCAGATGCGGATAGATCGACAAGCAGCGGTTGGCCGGATTGATGGCGTGCACGACGAGCGGCACACCGGCCTCGGACAGCAGGCCATGCAAGCGATCCAGTGCCGGATCCGACACCGGAATCTGACGTTTGTTGAAAATCGGGGGCACCATGATGGCACTCGCTCCCGCAGAGATGGCTCGCTCCCCTTCCGCGACCGCGGCAGCTAGATCTTCAGCAGGGACCACCGCACCCCAACGGAGTCTGAGCGGGTCTTCTTCGCAGAATTCGCGAACCCAGTCGTTGTACACGCGGGCGTAGGCGACCTGGATTCGTTCCTCGCGCATATCCGAGAGACCCAGCATCATCGAGGGAAAAAGCACACTCACGGCGATGCCCTGCTCATCCATGAGCTGTAGCCGCCGACGTGGATTCCGCACTCCCTCATCGACTTCGGTGTCGATGTCGATATCGAGCCGACCGCCTTCCTGGACCGCTCCCGGTGTGCTCAGCGTTCCCGTCGACCACTCGATGGCCAGCTCCTGGCCGTCATAGAAGAGCTTCTCGCGGCCGTCGTCGCCGACCTCCCGGCGCCAGATGAGATGCGCGAACTCGGCAGGCATCCGTTCAGCCCACAGCTCGAAGGGCTCAACGACGTGAGCGTCGGCATCGATGATCGGAAGTCTCGTCGAGCGTGACATCAGTGGGCCAATCTCGCGAAGTTGGACTGGGTGGTCGCCTCGGTGACGTCGTTACGAAGCAATTCGAGGGCGGAAGCCCAATCATCAGGCCGTTCAGCGGGGACCAAGATGAACTTGGTGATCCCTGCTTCGGAGTGGTTGTCGAGAACGGCGCGCAGTGCGTCGATGCCGACGGGACACAGTTCGTCAGGGTCATCGAGTGGGTACGCACGCCGTAGCAGCTCGGTCATCGTGTCCGGACGCCGTTCCCGCGCATAGGGAAATAGCAATCCGAAATGTCCGCTGTCGAACTTTCGTCCAATGTGCTTGGCGTGCTTGGTAATCACCTCTATGCCTCGGCGTGTCTGGCGCGGGTCCGCGAAACTTGCCAACCAGCCGTCCCCCAGCCGCGCGGTGCGGCGTAGCTCTACGTCGCTGCGCCCGCCCATCCACAGATCTGTCACTGGTGCGGGCCGACCGTCGGTGACACATATATCGCTCAACTCGAAGAACCTCGAATGGGCGGTGACTCGATGCCCTTGCAGAAGCTGACGGATGACAGGCAGGGCCTCGTCGAACCATGGGCCGCGATCCTGGGGTGACACATTGAATGCCGAGTGCTCAGCACCCTCGGCGATGCCCAACCCGAAGATAGGTAGTAATCGTCCGTCACAGAGTTGAGCCGCCGTCCACAGGGATTTCGCAAGGTCGACCGGACTCCGTCCCGGAACGACGGTGACCGAGGTGCCCAACCGGATTCGCGAGGTGATAGCCGCCGCGAAGGCGAGAGCGGGCAGCGGCGCAGGTGTGGGCCCGGTCAGATGCTCCGACAACCACAGCGAATCCCAGCCGCTGGCTTCAACCGATTCAACACAGCTGGCGAACTCTGCTCGCGAGTTCCACACGGGTCCGAGTCCGAGACCTAAGCCCACTCGAATACGGCGGGTACCAGATTCCTCGCTCACGAGGCCACGCTCCCTCGGAATAGGTAGTAAGCACAAAGAAGTACCACTACCTCACCCATTTTCTCGAGCGCCGTCCAATGTCGTGCCAGTGGCCGATAAGACCGGCCGTGAGATGTACTCCATCGGCGGCAACGAGGAGTTACTTTACCTCCAGTGCACTCTCACTGTCTTTGCAATCACCGAGCCTCTGCGTGGTCGGCGACTAGAAAATGCTGTCGCGCAAGATATTTCGAAGAACCGGTGACGTGCAGCGAGCTAGCGACACTTTTTCCGGTTATCGACCCAACGCATGCCTGGAAACAAACTCGTTGTCCCGCAACAGCATTAGGGATGATGATCAGCTCGGACGAACTCCCATCGCCTTCGAATCCAGACGAACAGTATCCCTTCAACCACCCAATGCTTCCCATTTCCATACCAACTCGTCGGTGGGTAGCGAATTTAGAGTTCAGCGAAAATCCGAAGAATTTTGTAACATGCCAACCTGCCTCTGCCTAGGCTTGACCGGGCGGACGCACACGAACCGCATCCGCGCCGCTGTTGGACAGGTACCAGGGAGGACGTCGTGGTCAGCTCCGCGATAGCACGCATCGCAGCACCAACTGCGGCAACCGCACTCGTCACCACCGCGCTCGCGATCGCGATCAACCTCGCGACGGACGGCGAACACTCCCCCTGGCTGTGGGCAGGTGTCGGCGCACTCACCCTCACCAGCTTCGCTCTGTCGATGTGGCTTCATCACCGCCAGAACGGCTCAGCACCAACGGAACCCGCTCGAGGGCTGGTCTTGACCGACGTCGAAGCGGCTGGCATGGAAACCGGGAACATTCGATCCGAAGCAACCGGCGCCGAAATCCGCAAGAGCACATTTACCCGAGATCTCAAGTTCGGCGATATCACTGCCGGACCCGAGCATCCGCCCACCCCTTAGCCGGCGCGTTGAATTCCGACCACTCCGACGCGCCTGTCCCGCCGGTCAACCAAGCCCTCGCCCTCGACCGCTCGCATGTCCGAGATATCCACGCCCCCACCACAATCAACCAGACCACTCAGCTCATCGCATTATCGCCTCACCTCACACGCGCGAATCGCATCGTCGTGGGCGAGATCCCACAACAGCCCAAATTCTTCATCGACCGCGGCAAGGCTCATGGGCTGCAGGAAGCCATCGCCCGCTCGCGCATCGTCGTGGTAACAGGTATGCGCGGCACCGGCAAAACCCACCTTGCCGCCACTCTCACTCGCGAAGCGGTTGACGCCGGCAATGGACTGGTCGGATGGATCAACACCGAAACCATCGACACCGCCCGTACCGGACTCACCGAAATCGCCCAACTATTGGGAATAGTTGACACTGAACAAGATTCGGTCGCCGCAACACGGCGACTCAAGGATCACCTGTCCGGGAGCGGCGCACACGGACTCCTGGTGTTCGACAACGCCACCGACCCCGACGCGGTCCGCGCCCTGCTTCCTACGGCTGGAGCTGTCAAAGTGATCATCACGACGACCGACCGGTCCTTCAGCGATATGGGCGAATCGATTGACCTGGACGGGTACACAGACGCTGAAGCCGTCCAATTCCTCCACGCCGCAACCGGATTGACCGATGAAGTCGGCGCACTGCAGGTCGCGGACGCCCTCGGCCAGCTGCCCCTCGCTCTGTCCGCTGCCGCCGCAACGATCACCGGCCGCAGACTCGACTACACCCGCTACCTCACACTTCTACAGAAAAAGCGACTACCTGATGCCTTGGCTCGCAGAGCCGGTCACGATCACCCACGTACGGTCGTGCAAGCGGTCCTGCTGTCGCTGGACACCACTATCGCCACCACGGAGCCTGAACTCGACGCCGCTATCAAAAACCTCATCGGACTGATGGCCATGCTGTCGCCAGCAGGTGTACAGCGGGAGATTCTCACTGACGTAGGCGATCGTGTGGACGAAGCCCTGGAATGTTGTGTCAACGGGTCTATTCTCAACTGGTCAGACCGTGGCGATGCCGTACTCATGCACCGGCTCGTGGCCCGAGTGATCCGCGAACAAGCCCAGTCTGACAACACCATCGGCGGACTTGTAACGCGCGCGGTCGACGCCATCGTGCCGCGTTTGGCATCGCGCGAACACACCTGGGCGACCCGAGATAGCACTTTCCACCTGATCGATCAGATCGACGCAATCGCTAAAACTGGACTGGCGGAATCCGGCACTGAAGCAGCTACCGAAGCAATACTGCTGACACGCGTCCGGGCGGCATGGCTACTGCGTCAATTCGCCGAAATCACCCGATCAATCACGCTCATAGAACCCGCTGTCACCGACTGCGAACGCATTCTTGGACCTGAACACCCCAACACCCTAGGGGCCCGCAGCAACCTCGCCCACGCGTACCAGTCCGCAGGCCGACTCGACAAAGCTATCCCTTTACACGAATCCGCTCTAGCCAATGGTGAACTTATTCTCGGGCCTGACGATCCCGAGACTCTCGGGTTTCGCAATAATTTAGCAAACGCCTACCAGTCCGCCGGTCGGCTGGACGAAGCGATCCCCTTACACGAGTCCGCTGTTGCCGATGGCGAAAGAATTTTCGGACCTCTCCATGCCATTACGCTCGCTGCGAGTAACAGCCTCGCACACGCCTACCTCTCTGCGGGACGACTCGATAAAGCGATCGTCCTCTACGAATCAACGCTGGTGATCCGTCAGCGAATCCTCGGTCCAGACGATCCCGAGACCCTCGCCTCGCGGAACAACCTCGCCAACGCCTACCAGTCCGCAGGCCGACTCAAAGAAGCCATCTCCGCACACGAATCGACCCTCACCGACCGCGAACGAATTCTCGGCCCCGACCACCCGCACACCCTCGCCTCACGGAACAACCTCGCCAACGCCTACCAGTCCGCAGGCCGACTCAAAGAAGCCATCTCCGCACACGAATCGGCTCTTGCCGATGGCGAAAGGCTCTTGGGCCCCGAGGATCCCGAGACCCTTGCCTTCCGCAACAATCTCGCCTACGCCTATCAGTCAGCACGTCGGCTCGGGGAGGCCATCGCGCTTTACGAATCGACATTGGTTGACCGAGAACGGATTCTCGGCGCCGATCACCCCGATACCCTCGCCTCCCGCAACAGCCTCGCCAGCGCCTACGAATCCGCAGGCCGACTCGACGAAGCCATCGCGCTACGCGAATCCACCCTCGTCGACCGCGAACGCATCCTAGGCCCCGACCACCCCCGAACCCTCGCGTCCCGCAACAATCTCGCGTATGCCTACGGATGCGCGGGCCAACTCGACAAATGTGTCCCCTTGTTGGAAGCCACCGTCGCCGATTACATCCGAATACTGAGCCCCGACCATCCGGAAACCCTTGCTGCACGGAGCAATCTCGCCAGCGCGTACCAGGCGGTGGGCAGACTCGACGAGGCCACTGAACTCTACGAATCCACTCTGGTCGACCGCGAACGAATTCTCGGCCCCGACCACCCCGAGACCCTGACATCGCGCGACCTTCTCGCCAGGATTGACAAATCCGACTACCACGACCCGCTCCACACCACCACTCAAGTTCCGAACAGCAACAAATCCTCGACCTGGTATGACAGATGGAGAACCAGACTCCTCAAACGACCAGCACCCCACAAATAGACGCCTTTTATAAAAACAGCACACGAGGACACGAGGACACGCTACATAACCCTTCCCCATAGGGTGAATGTTAGCGATACTCTATGGAGGTTGCCCATACAATGCGAGGTTCTAGCTACGACCGCAAAATGGCATGTACAGCATCGAGGGAACAATGATCAGCGGGGAAATCTACCAACCAACAGCCACGGTTGAAGTGAGACAAGAGCTCGCTACGCTCGCACGGAGAGTCGCCGACGTACGACAGCAAACCCCACTCCAGGTAGATGAGGACGGCATCACTGGCTGGATAATCGACGAGCGCCCAGTCACAATCGGTGAAGATGATTTCGAGCGATGGAACTGGTCTGATGTCGCTATCCTCGGAAGTGATGGAGAGCTCCATGGTGGTCGGCGCGAGCAAACCCAGAACGTTCAATACTCTCAGACCTCGTCGGACATTCTCACGATCAGCGCAATCAACGTCGAAGCCTGGGATCAGTTTTATCAAGAGACCGACAGTAGAGGTGGGCGCAGTTGGCTTCGAAGTGGGACGTACCTCTTTCCACGCCATACCGAGCGCTTGCGCCGCGCACTCCTTATGTTCGAAGAATCGGGTAGCTGGGTAACAGACTATACTTCAACGGTCGAGATAGCACCGCCAGGACCAGAACCCGGCCCTCTATTCAAATTATCGCAGTTTGTGCGGCGCTTCCTTGATGCGCTTTCAACAAGGAATTAACTTCCTCAGCATTCCGCTGTCCTCCAGGCAGGCTACGGATCGCCTCTTTCATTCGTCAACGAAGCCCTCAATCCGTCACCCCCATTTCAGATCTCAAGGTCGAGAGGTTGGAACCTATACCCGAACAACACGAATCAACCAGTCTCACCGACACATACAACCGCCGTCGGCACTCCGGCGACTCTAGGTGTACGCACGATCCGATGCCTCAGCCGACGGATTGTTGGACCCATCCGTGTGGGTCGGGCGCACACGGACCGGAGCAGCAAATCCCTTTAGGATACAATTTGGGAAGTGCAACATCCGCTCAGGCCGACCTTCTTGGAAGCCATTCGGTTGTCACCTATGCCGCAGCAGCCCCACCTACGGGTCGACGCGGTCAAGTACTCGATGCAATGCACTGGCGATGTAGAGCCACTCGACAACCTCATCTTCATCAAACTCGGGATCAGATGGCCTGTGGGCGCGTGGGTTTCGGCCGGCGCGAAAGAGCGCCATCCCAAGGTACATGTACCCCTCCTGCTCACTCACTTCCGTTTGCGTCGCACCTGAGTTGAGAGCGATTAACCGCTTGCGCCCCAGGGTCTCAGAGACAAGAGCTGCGCCATCCTGGTCAGCGAGGTTGCCAAGTCGGCGGAGCCGGGCGCCGATACTCTTGCAGGCTTCCTCGACAGCATCATCGCCGTGGCCAGTTCGCAGTCGGGCAATTGCACCCGCTTTGATCGCAGGATGAAGACCTTGAAGCCTGGTCTCCATCGCCGAGGGTACGGACCCACCAGTGACCGTCGGGTAGTCGATCAGCTTGAGGATGTATTCCTGCATATTCCGAGCAAGGGCGTCGCACGTAGCTTGCACGGGGCCAGATACGTACACCCAGGACGTTTCGCTGCGATGCTTGTTCAAGTACACCGCGAGGTGCCACTCGGATCCATCGTCATCGTTCTTCGAGAATCGCGTTATCGCCAGCTGAGTAACGTCGCGCGCATCCTCTGCGAGAACAATGCGCAGATCGAGAAGAGAGGCATACCGACCGTAAAGTTCATTTATTCCTTCGGCCTTGATCTCTGGGCCGGCGCTGGGCCACTGCGCGGTAACGCGATCCAATTCGCGCTCGATCTGCTCTGCCAGTGGCCAGTTCTGGTGATGGCCGTGCGGTAGATGCGCAGTTGCATAGCATTCACGTCTCGCCACCGAAACTCCCGAAGTTGCCAGCACGCCTGTGCACGTGCGCATCTCACTACTCGAACCAAGCAGCCTGATCCTACTTCGCGTTAGCCAGCCGAAGATGCTTCTTTTCGCACAGCCAGCAACCGTTACTTGCGTGGCACCGCCGCTACTGCTCTCACTCTGCAACGAAGGCCCATGGTATCGATATCGCCAACCAGACAGCTGCCGATCTCGCGCTTCTGGTTGGGGCAGAAGGATTCCGTGCTCACGGGCGCCTAGCCAAGATCCGACGCGACCTGGCCGGGTTGCTCTACGCCGATGGCATCCATGACAGCCTCTACCGAGCTGCCGGCAAACAGCACACGGCTATGAGAAAGGAAACGACAACGCCTGCGCGAGCATCCGGGCCCCTGCTCGAATCCCTATGAGTCACACCGCAACAGAGCGAGGGTGACCCATCACTACATGATCGGCCGCCCCTGCTCACACAACACAGTCGCTCCGTCTCGTGCGCCAGCCAACCCTGCAGCGAGGCGATCGAGCAGCAAAGGTTTCACCAGAGCTGCGGCCTCATCCAAGGTATGGAAGGACGCCGAGAGAATCTCTCCGTCTCGCAGCCTCATTCGCGCAGACGAGTCGTCCGGAAGCACGCCTCCGTCGAAAACGAAAACTACTCCTTCGGGCCTGGAGTCTTGCGGGCGAACGTAATCCACGACAAGCAGCCGCCCCAGCGGGATCAGCAGTCCCAGCTCCTCGCCAACCTCGCGCTGAGCTGCCGCCCATGGTGACTCATCGGCTTCCACAGCACCACCGGGAATCTCCCAGTTCGGCTTGTACGACGGTTCGACCAGTAGCACTCGGCCTGCACTGTCACGGAACAGGACTCCCGCCGCCATCCGCTTGCGGGCCAATCTCGCCACGTAATCCGCGACAGGCAAATCCTCAGCCGCGGAACTGCCGGAATCAGGCCGGGTCACCTGAGCCACCTTAACGACGCTGCTACACCCACGCGCGGCGATCGCGGCGTTCAGCGTCACGAACACGCCGTGACAAGGCCTACTGGTGTCTCCACCCCATGAAAGGAACAGAGTGACCACTTCACCGACAAAGTATGATATGAACGGTGATACAGTCTATATCATGGCCACCAAGCAGATCTCCATCACTGTCGACGAGCAGATCGTCGCTGCCATCGAACGCATCTCGGGCGGCAACAGATCAGCGGGATTCGAGCACGCCGCGCGGGTGTACCTGCTCACCTCGCAAGCCAAGGCGATGACCAGTGAAGAAGATCAGCAGCTCGCCGACTTCGATGCGACCTGCGAGCAGTGGCGCGCCAGTGCATAGAGGTGACGTCTACAAAATCAGCACGGTGACAGGTCGAGCGATGAACGCACTCGTAGTGTCCGACATCGACGTAGCCGAGCCGATCGGATACGTCTTCATCACCCCGATCGTCGAATCGCCCGGTACGCGCCAGCATGTCACCGCACCGATCTCCGCAGTGGAGAACGGATCCGCGGTCGTATGGCGTACCCAGTCCGTACCCTTGGCCAACCTGGAAAAGGGCGAACTGGCAGGCCAGGCCACCGACAGCGAGATGGCCGAGGTTGATTCGCTGCTCAAGGCTTTGTTCGGGCTCTAGCGACAGGACCCCGCGAGATGAACGAGCCCTGACCGGCACGGTCGGGGCTCGACCACTCAAGGGGTCAACCCTTTCCTATCCGAATTCTGTAGCAGCGCAACAGGTCTGAGATGCGCTGATCGGCAACCTACGCCTCGTAGGTTATCCGGATCCACTCCGCCTTCAACGGGCTCCTGAGGCTCGTCTTCCCAGTTGCCCTATCGAATGGGGCGCCGGCGCATGCTCGCTGACATCATTTGCCCGTCGCATGCGGCCTTCACCCTCACCGCAATCCTGAGACGACACTGGTCCAGTCGGCTGTGACGTCGTTGCACGGTCTTCGAATCGATTGGTAGCCCCACTCGCCACCACCGAGGTTCGAACCCGAGGATGCGTTGCATGCGAAACATGCACTCTGGCGAAGTAATTGCCAACAATGTGCGTATCCGCGGCAGGTAGAGGGTTGTCCGATACCTGCCCGTTCGATAGTCAATCTTGGACTACACGGGCATGCCACAGCAGGGACGGCCGCCCAAAGAACCCGCCTGAGCGTCGGCACATAGACAGAGTCCGCACATCACGTCGTGTCCGCTGTGTTGTCGATGTCGAACAGGCCATCCGTGGGCTCGCGCAGATCGCCACACCCTGCCCTGGTCCCTACTCAGCTGAAGCCACCTGAGTCTCAGCGCTCCCTCTCCACACTCCCCTCATTCGCCGTGACGGAATCGCTTCCGTCACGGCGATTTTCGTCTCCACCCTCATCGAAAGGCGATCCACCATGCCCGAAATCGATTGGCCCGCAGCCCCATGCGCGATCTGCGACTCGGCCGTCGGCGATGACCACGCACAAATGCTGGACTCCGAGAGAATCTGCCCCTCATGCGCGGCCCGACTACCGCGCTGCGACCGATGCCGCGGACCGAGTCGGCGACTGGCAGTGACCATCGAACTCGGACGACTCTGCCCGCGATGCGCCGCCGGATGGCGGGAATGCGCGCGCTGCCGCTACCACTCCCCGGCGACCTGGCCCACCGACACCACCGACTATGTCTGCCCACAGTGTGTGGACCGGTTCTACGATCACTGCGCCGTCTGCAGTGTCTACACCGCCGAGAGCCGATATGTCTCGGGCGGTACGCGGGTGTGCTCACGATGCGTGCCGCGCTACGCCTCCTGCGAGCACTGCGGCACGCTGTTACCCCGCTACACCGACTGCGACAGCTGCGACGCGGGTGGGCGCATCTGGAACTACAACTACAAGCCCGACCCCCGATTCTTCGGCACCGGACCGGTCTTCCTCGGCCTGGAGCTGGAAATCGTTGTGCCGGAACACCATTACCAGCTCGGTGCGCAGACCGTCACCGACCACGTGCGTGAGCTGGCCTATCTCAAGCATGACTCGTCGATCGAGCCATTGGGGTTCGAGCTGGTCACCCATCCCATGGACTACGGGTTCGCGATCGAGCACTTCCCGTGGCCGCTGCTCGAGCAGCTGAGCGCATTGGGGTGCTACTCCGATCACACGGTCGGGATCCACGTGCACCTCTCGCGCGCTGGCTTCGATTCTCCTGCCCATATCTATCGCTGGGCCAAACTGATCTACCGCAACGAATCCCACACCGTCGCCCTGGCCCGGCGGCGATCGCCGTTTGCGCAGTTCTCCGCCACCGCGCGTGAGCGCGTCAAGCACACAGCCAAGGACGATGTGCGGCGCTTCGGGCTGAATCGATACCAGGCGATCAATCCGCATCCACGCGCCAGCCTGGAATTGCGGGTATTCGCCGGATCCCTTGACCGTCAGCAGGTGCAAGCCGCGCTCGCCTTCGCCGCGGCCACCGTCGAATACACCCGCGGACTCGATTCCGCTGCGGTCATCCAGCACAGCGGCTGGGACTGGCATCGATTCACCGCCTGGGTGCGCCAGCATCCGGAATACGCACCGCTGCAGGCCGAGCTGGAGGCGCTCACATGTGCCTGCTGACCTTCCTGCCCGGCGGGGTAGCACCTGATCTGAGCGCACTGCGCAACGGTGCCCGGGCCAACCGGGACGGCCACGGATTCGCCGTAGTCACCGAGTCCGCCATTCTGGTCGGGCGCGGTATGGACGCGGGAGTCGTGCTCGACAATTTCGCGGAAGTCCGCGCTCGCCATCGGGGCGGGCCCGCGTTGTTTCACAGCCGCTATGGCACCCACGGCGCGGTCAGCATCGATAACTGCCATCCGTTCCGCCTGGGCGGTGATCGGCGAACAGTGTTGGCGCACAACGGTGTACTGCCCCGGCGCGTGCAGCCCGCACCCTACAACCCACGCTCGGATACCCGCATCGCCGCCGAAACCTATCTGGCGCGCATGCCGTTCGGATCCTTCGACACCCCGCGCGGCCGACGCGATCTGGAAGCCTGGCTCGGAGCCAGCAAGATGGTCGTGCTCACCATCGACCCGGTATTCGAGCAGAACGCGTATGTGTTCAATGAATCCGCCGGGATCTGGGACGACGGCATCTGGTACTCCAACCGCGGCTATCGCCCCGATCCGGACTCGGCACTGCTCGGCTCGCGCGCCTGGCTGTACGTCTGCGAGGCGTGCGATGAGGTCGACTTCAGCCGGCGCGGCCGCTATTGCGGCCGATGCGGCTGGTGCTTCCACTGCGCCAACCACTTCCCCCACTGCGACTGCGACGCCGGTCTGAACCCACCGGTGCCCGCGCTGGGCCGCAGCGGCCACTAGCCGGCCGAGCCTCACCGGCACCGGCGACCACGGTGCCTGATCGACCTACCCACCGCCGATTCCTCACGGGGCGAACACGCCCGCACGCGACAGGCGCGTTCGGCCCGATTCCCCACCCGCACAACATATTCGGCTCACGGGGATGTCCCGCGAGCCCCGCCGCGCTGCGCCGAACACCCGCGCGGTCTGCATATCACCTCACCTCCCCTGTTGTCCGCCCACCGATAGCGGGTCCCGACCCCTTTCCTCATCAGAAAGGCATACCCATGCCCACATCCAGATCCGGATCCAGATCGACTGCGGCACAGGTCCTCTGCGAGTTATGCGCAGCCCACGTCCCCGAGCCCCCACCTGCACGCAGTGGCCAGCTTGTGTGCTCGGCCTGCGAGGACCGACCGCTCTGCCAGGGCTGCGGCGAACACACCCGCGAAACACACAGCACCGTCGATGATCGATCACTGTGCCGCCAGTGCGTGCGGGCATGGTTCGAATGCGAACAGTGCCAGCGCTACACCCCCACCGGCACTCCCACCATCGATGACGGCATGGCATGTGATCGCTGCGCCGATCTGCGCTACTGGCGCTGCTCGGACTGCCGCCTGCTGGCCCGCTCGGTGCGCCACGTCGACAACGGCGAGCAGGTCTGCGTCGACTGCGAGGACGACTACCGCGAATGCGCGGAATGCGATCACCTCACCAGCGGCGGAACCTACTGCTCACACTGCGATATCGACGACCACGACGACCGCGTCTTCGACCACTCCTACAAACCCGACCCCGTATTCCACGGCACGGGCCCGGTCTATCTGGGACTCGAACTCGAACTCAAGACCTCCGGTCACGCACTGGAAGACTGCGTCGATGCCGCACTGAGCCAGCTGCGCGGCCTGGGCTATCTCAAAGAAGACAGATCCATCGGCTACGGCAACGGATTCGAACTCGTCACCCACCCGATGAGCTACGACTGGGCCCTCGAGCACTTCCCGTGGCCGGTGCTGCGGGAAATGCGCAGCCGCGGAGCCTATATCGACGACGGCGTCGGAATCCACGTACATGTCTCCCGCGAAGGATTCACCTCCCCCGCCCATGTGTATCGATGGATGAAATTCATCTACCGCAACGAATCCTGGGCCACCCGCCTGGCGCGGCGCAGCAGCGATGAATGGGCCAGCTTCGACCCCGATATGCGCGCCGAAATCGCCCACTTCGCCAAAGGCGACCGCTTCGGCTACGGGCGCTACCACGCGATCAACGTCTGCCCGCGCGACACCTTGGAAGTGCGCATCTTCGCCAGTTCCCTGGACCCGCAACAGGTTCAGGCCGCCTTGGCCTTCGTGGCCGCCTCGGTCGAGTACACCCGCACCCTCACCTCGGGCGATGTGGCCAGACGCCGCGGCTGGGAATGGACCGCCTTCGTCACCTGGGTGCGCCGGCACCCGATCTACCTGCCACTGCTGGCGGAAATGGAGGCCCTGCAATGTGCATCCTGAGCTTCTACAAGCCCGGCATCGCCCCGGACCTGGACGCGCTACGCGATGGCGCGGCAGCCAATCCACACGGGCACGGCTACGCGGTCGTGGCCGATGACCACATCGTGGTCGGCCGGGGACTCGACGTCGACGCGGTGATCACCGAATTCGCCGCCACCCGAGCGCTCTTCGCCGACCAACCGGCCCTGTTCCACTCCCGCCTGGCCACCCACGGGATCATCAACGAACAGAACTGCCACCCCTTCGCCGTCGGTGGCGATGCGCGAACAGTCTTAGCGCACAACGGAATTCTGCCCGAAATCGTGCACCCACAGCTCGACGACCCGCGCTCGGACACCCGCGTCGCCGCCGAGGACTTCCTCCCCCACGAGCCGTTCGGGCCGCTGGACTCCTGGGCCGGGCGCGCACGACTCGAAGCCTGGCTCGCCGGGGACAAGATGGTGCTGCTGACAGTCGACCCGCGCTACAAACACTCCGCGTATCTGTTCAACGAACACCACGGCTACTGGTCCCACGAGGGCATCTGGTACTCCAACCTCTCCCACCTGTGGCGCCAAACCCCGAACCCAGCCCGCCCCGGCGAGTACTTCACCGACTACTGCGACTGCTGCGGCCACATCGATGACGAACGCCTCGGACCGCACTGCACCGCCTGCGGCTTCTGCGACCACTGCTGGCGCGAATTCCCGCACTGCGAATGCGAATTCCTCACCGGCACCGACCGATACGGCGACCTGAGCTTCTCCGACGTCGCCTGAACTCCACCACACAGCTGCGCCGCGCGTCACCGCGGCGGCATCCCGACAGAGAAGGACCACCACTCATGACTCCCTCCCTGCGCTACGCCATTCATCAACTCACCCCGCGGTTGTCGGCGCACCGACCTACCGTGCGTCAGGCCCGGGGAGCGGCGAGGTGAACGCCCACGTTGCCCGGTTGCGTGTGGACCCTCGTCACCGTGGCACCGCACCCGCGCCACCCGCAACCGAGGTCGTGGTCATCGGCTACCGCGCACGCTTCGCCACCGCTCCACCCGCCGGCTCAGCGGTGAAGTCCTTCACCGACATCACCCCGACCACCGCCGCCGCCTCCCCAGTGCCCTGCATGGCACTGGTATCGATCGAACCTGCCACCCAGATCGTGCGCCTGCGCGACGACGGCACCAGCGAAATCAGCTGGGAGGAACACGATTTGGGTCACCTAGGTGTCACGGGCATCCGATGGTGCCTCATGCCCGTCGAGCTGTCGTCCACCGGCCGGTTCGTCATCGCCGACGGAGTCTGGGCCGCCGGGGGCTACGAGGCGATCCTGGCCCGATCCACGATCGGGAACGCTCCCACCGCACCGATCGTCGTACCCGTACACAACCTCAACCCGCGCACTGGGCGTTACCGATGGTGATCCGTGACGCGACCTCGCTGATCGCCTGGATCGAATCGGCGCTGCCGGCGGTCGATCCAGACGCGTTCGGCCCATGGCTCGCGCAATCGCCCACTGCTGGCGCGCTGGTTGCGATGGTCCATATTCGCGTCGAGTCCGCATCACTGCCCGCACGCGTGATCAGCGTGGCCTTGGCCGCACGCCCCACCACCCGCAGAACCATGAATTCCGATACGTTATCAACGAATTTGTCCCGTCTCGCGCTCGAGGAATGACCGTCAGGCCCTGCATACCGGTCCGTCACCGAACATCAGCGAGGCCGTGCGCGATGACCACGGCGAATTGCTTGCATGACAGACACATTCAACGGGCGCGTGGGTCGACGCCGAGGGCAGGTTCGGGCGGCATCGACGGCGCGGTGTCAGCCTGTCACAGGCGGCGACACAGCGACACCCATGATCTCAGGCGGAAGTTTAGGCTCCCGCCATGAGCATGGCCGGAACCGAGAAAAGCCGAACGGGGAACCGACGAGTGCGATCATGGCTCGGCAAGTATCTTTGGCTTGTCTGCACCACCGTGGCCTGTCTGGCGATACTCGTCTCGGCGAGCGATCCGGCCAGCGCCGCGCCGATGTCGTTGTCGCCGTTGTTCATCCTCGGCGGGACATTCGTGGCGCTCGTGGTGTGGTGCGTGATCATCGTCTACTCGATCCTGGCAGTGCGATCCCGGCGACTGCGGGTCGACCTCGGCCCCCTGGCAGCTCCGGCGGTGATGATCGCGCTCACGGCCGTCGTGTGGAGCGCGGACCTCCCGATGGCTGTGCGCTGGCACCTTTCGGCGCGGGCGTTCGATGATGCGGCACAGCGGGTCGGTGCCGGAGTCGATCCACGCAGTTTCGACGGTGAGCGCCTCGGCCTGTATCGCGTTCGCAGTGTGGAGCGCCTCGAGGACGGCATATACGTCAGTACTGGCCCCATGGCGTACCACTGCTCGATGGGAAGTGGGTTTGCCAAGCTCTCCGACCACCGACCCGCAACAGGCGCATCCCATCACCTCAGCGGCGACTGGTATTGGTTCTGTTTCACCAGCGCGGGGATTACCGTGCCCGACCACCCCATCGGAAAAACGAGCGGAAACGGCAATTGATCGTGAATCCCGCACCTCCACCACAACTCTCATCTTTTCACTGAGCGCGATTCGGAAGCTCCGCGATTCGATGCGCGATCAACTCCGTGACTCCTTCTCGTCGGTGCCGCGAGAGGTCGGCTCGGTCCGGGGCGTGCGGAGCGGTGGCAGGTCTACGGTGCTGTCCGCATGTGTGTTTCGAGATGCCACCTCAACGGTGCGCGTCATGCCGATCGTGTCCGCCGGCGCAGATGCTCTCGCGCCCGGTGACCGGGCTGCGCCGGTTGCTCGATAGTCAGCGAGCAGTTGGCGCACGCGGGCACGGGTGATCTCGAGTAGATCGGCGACGTCGGCATCGGTGTGCACCTGAGCCCGGATAGCCGCCGCAGCGGCGGCCTGGTCGCGTTCATGAGCTGCGACTTCGGTTGCCGCATCGGCGATCACGCTTTCGATTTGCTCGCGTAGGCGCGCCACCTCACCATCGCGACGCTGCTCGATGCGCACGATCGCGTTCCACGAGTCGAGGTACTCCCCCACCGCGGCGGTGATGGTCTTTTCCCGCTCGGCCTCGGCGGCACGCCGCGCGAGGCTGCGCTGACGTGAGCGTTGCAGGCGCGCAATGAGTTCCGGTGAACTATTGCGCCCGCGCGAGCGGCGCGGGGGCATGTCTTCGGTCATGACGAGTTGCTCCTGACGCGGTGCGACAACCGGTCAGTCCCTCGCACACACCACGATACCGGCCGGGCATCGCCCAATTCCGGCCTCGCATCAGTCCACGTCGCATTTCCGGTGCGCCCCCGCACCCTCAGCGCTCGATGCGCACGACGGCAGCGGCGCGGACCTCGCCGTGATCGCCCACCGCGCACGCGCGCGCAACGCACCTGCGCATTCCGTGCCGACCCGCACGCTCGCACCTCACTTCGGCTCTGCCCGAGTCACTTCCCACTTCAGGAGGCTTGCCATGCCTGTATCCATACACATTCACGATCCCGCCGACCTCATCGCGGTGGTGCCCGCCATGCTCGGCTTCACCCCGGTCCGCTCACTCGTGCTGCTGTTCGTCACACACCACCCCGAGGTCGAGGGCAGCACTGTGGTCCAGTTCCTCGTCCGGATGGAGTCACCCCTGCAGGACCATCGCCTATCCGATGACGATATCGCGCAGTACGCCGCAGATATGTGCGCCCGCATGGACGCCCATGCCGTACTGGCGGTCCTGGTGGACGATCGCCTCTCGCGGCCCACCCACGCCGATGCCGCCGACGCGCGATGCCGCTCAGCGCTGCAGACCCTGCGGACCCAATTGCAGTCGGTAGAGCGCGCATTGGCCGGAGCATGGTGCACGAGCGCCCTCGCCGCGCACACCGAATGGTGGAGCGAGGCCACACCCGAGCAGTACGGATATCTGCCCGACCCCACGGCCTCCCGCATCGCCGCCGAATACACCGCCGCGGGCCGTCCGATCCACGCAACGCGCACCGACCTCATCGAACTCCTCGACGTCGATCACGCGTTGCGGCACAAAGTCACCGACGCTCTCGATGACGCGGCCGCGCAGGCCCATCGACGATTCGTGCGCGCGGTGCAGATCGGCGATCCGAGCGCCTATTCCCGCCAAGCGCTCTGGCAGGTGATGCAGACCATCGCGCACACCTCCACCCTCGAGGTGCCCACCCCACGGGCACTCGCCGACGTCGCTGTGGCACTGCGCGATCCAGTGGTCCGCGAAGCCATGTTCGGCGTCGCCGACGGCGAGCATGCGCATCGCGCCCACCAGCTGTGGACCATCCTGACCCGGGCACTGCCCGATCCCGACCGCGCCGAAGCCGCCATGCTGCTGGCCTTCAGCGCCTACCTGCACGGCGATGGCGCGCTCGCCGGAATCGCCCTGGACACCGCACTGGCCTCGGATCCCGATCACCGCATGGCGCAATTGCTCGACCTCGCGCTCTCGACGGCTATGCCACCGCATCGCCTGCGCCGACTGTGCGAGGCGGGAATCGAGTCCGCCACCGAACTGCGCATCGATATCGGTGTCGCAGCACACGACTCACCCATCGACGAGAACCCCTGACTGCCGTCCATAGCCGACACCTCGACACCACAGCGGTTCCGCACCACACCCGAAGGAGCCTTCCATGACCCCGGGCTACACCGTCATCGGAAATCTCACCGGCGACCCCGAACTCCGGTTCACCCCCGCGGGCGAGGCGGTCGCGAATTTCACCGTCGCCTCCACACCCCGCTACTTCGACCGCACCACCGGGCAATGGCGCGACGGCGACGCACTGTTCCTGCGCTGCTCGATCTGGCGCCACGCCGCGGAGAACGTCGCCGAGAGTCTGCGCCGCGGCGCACGCGTCATCGCCTCGGGCCGACTCAGGCAGCGCACCTATCAGACCCGCGAGGGCGATAAGCGCTCGGTCATCGAACTCGACGTCATCGAAGTCGGCCCGTCACTGCTCAACGCCACCGCGACCGTACGGCGAAACGCCCCCACCCACGGCGCGGGATTCGGTCCGCACACCGACGCGAGCAACGGATTTCGTGGGCACGCCGAGCATGACGACACCGCGCGCACCACCGCACCGGCCGCCGCCGACCCGACCGAACCCACCTTCTGACCTCTCCCCGACCCTCGCTCGCCGCATCGGCAGGGAAAGGGTCGCCGTGATGGCTGGTCCGCACGACCAGCCATCACGAGGGCTACCGGTCCGACCGCGCCACGCCGCACAGCCCACGCCCGGCGCAATCGAATATCGGTGCGCGCGAGCGTGTTCAGCAACCCGCCGATCACCGATGCGCGCGCACCGATAGTCGCTCCCGCACGCCCAGCGTGTTCTGCGCCCGCGCCGCGCGCCCGGCCCGGTCGCACGCCCTCGGCTGGTCGCACCGACCAGCCCGCCATCCCGGCTGTCGAGTTGCTCACGCGCCGGATGCGCGCCGATTCATCGCCCAGACAGGACAATCCGTGACCGAACACAGCGCCTTCCTCGACGCCATCGCCACGCTCGAGATCACCTTCACCACCGACCGCCGCGCCGCACGCCGCGCATTCCCCGCCGCGCTCGCCCTGGCCACCCCCGACGAGCGCGCCTTCCTCGACCAGCTGGTGCACACCTTCACCCAGTACCCGTTCGCCACAGCACTCAAAAGCCTTGCCGCGCAATATCCGAACCAGCCACAACGCCTGAGAGCCCTGATCCCCGACACCGATCCCGGCCTGTACCTGCGAGACCGTGCCGACCGGCTCGCCGAGATGCAGGCCCGTGCCGCCCGCAACAACACCAGCATCGACGACGAATACGCCGCACAGCACGCACAATTGCCCACCGCCGAACTCGCGCGCACCCCGATGCGCCAGTGGCGCAACCCGCCCGCGCGCACCTACCTCGCACCCAGCCGCGACACCGACGCGTCCCGCCGAACTGCCGAGCAAATCAAATACCGCGCCGCACAACGCGGCAAACGCCGACCCGTCGACACCGAACCCGAGATCCTGACCCAGTACTGCCTGCAGCACCTCTACACCGACACCGTCGACCACGAACTCACCACCGCCCGCACCGCCGAACAGCGCGCCCGCGACCGCGGACTGCTGCGCGCGCCCGGAACCAGCACGTGGACACCACGCTTCCCGGGCGACAAACCACCACTCGACAGCGACCACGCACGCACACTCTGGAATCACACCTACGTGCACTACGTCGCCGAGCAATACCAGCACGCCCTGGCCCTGGACGGCACACCAGCCATCAGCGACGACGTAGCCCTCGCGCGCGCGGCCGCCCGCACCACCCTGCGCGACTACACCGACCGGCGCACCGCACTTCCATTCCAGGGCAACGACCTGGACTACGACCACCACGCCATGACCCCCGCACGCGGATGGCGTTGCGTGTGCTGCTTCATCGAACGCAGCGATACCGACCAACACCTCATCCACACCCGCGCAGGACAATTCCGCAGCGACGACGGCCTATGCGACATATGCCGCAGTGACGACCGCCCCGGCCTGCCACCACTGCCCGCCGGATTCACCGCGCGCGACCTCGCCCGCGCCTACTGCGGATACTTCGCGCGCGTCTACCCGCACGCCGCGCGCGGTCTACTCGCCGACGTACGCCGCCGAGCACCACGGTGGCTGATCGCCCTCATCGACGAATTCCTGACCACCGCACACCTTCCCGGCGGCGACGAGCCCGACCCGCAACCCCCGCTCGCACCGGCGCAGCGCCCGCCACGACAGCCCGGCACCGTCCTGGGCGCGGGGCAACGCACCGGCCGCTGCGACGCCTGCACCCGAATCACCGCCGTCAATACCGACAGCCTCTGCACGCAGTGCCTGGTCTGGATCGGCGTGGGCACACCCACCGCACGCCAGCGCGCCGCCTGATCGTCCACCCCCAAGTTCTCCAGTCCGCCGTGGAGCCACTTCCTGCGGCGGACTGGGCCCCACCCCTCATCGAAAGGTCACCCATGCCCACTGCACGCGCGATTCTGCGGTACACCGCGATTTACCTCGGCATTTTCGTCGCGTTCTACCTTGCCGGATACGCAATGCTTCATATCCTGCCCGTCGACCTGAATCCATCGATCCAGATCACCTGCCCCTCCGGCGATCCCGTCCTCCATCAGGCGTGAACACGCCCGCAACGAACTGACATAGGCAGGTAACCGAACCACCGGCTACCTGCCTACCACCACCAAACATTCAGCCCACCGAATCATCCGCACATTCATCAACACCCGCACCCAACTCCACCGATGTACATCCTCCGCCCGCTCCCCTCTTTCCTCATCGCCGCAATCAGACCTCTTGCATATCGGGGCACAGTTCCGTAACGACCAGCAACAACGACACAATTGGCAATTCCAGTACCAGCTGTGACCGTAGACGTTCACTGCCGCATAGGGTTTCGATGAACGAGTGACAGCGACACTGCACAAAGTGTTGGCTGGCAACAGTTATCTGTATTACCTACGGCAGGTCGCCACTGACGATTCCACAAACCGCGGCCCCGGCACGCTCGCCGACTACTACTCGGTGCGAGGCGAGTCACCTGGCAAATGGCACGGCAGCGGCCTGGCCGCACTGGGCCTCGAGACCGGGGACCTGGTCACCGAAGCACAAATGAAGCGCCTATTCGGCGAAGGACGCCACCCCGACGCCGATGCCATCGAGACCGCGGTCATCGACCGCGAGATCACCGCCGGCGCCAAACCCGAAGACGCGCTACGCGCGGCAGACCACGCCACCCGCTTGGGGCGTCCATACCGCTTGTACCAGGGCGGCAACGAATTTCGCGAACGGTGCGCGGCAGCCTATGCCCTGCACAACGCCGATCATGGCCTGCCTCGATCCGCAGCGATCGACGACGACGCACGAGCCGGCATCCGCAGCCGCGTCGCCATCTCGATGTTCACCGAGATGATCGGGCGAGCGCCCCTGGATGCACGGGAGTTATCGGGATGGGTGGCCCGAAACTCCCGCCCGCAATCGGCCGCAGTCGCCGGATTCGACATCACCTTCAGCCCCGTCAAGAGCGTGTCAGCGCTCTGGGCTATCGCACCGAAGCCGGTCTCCGACGCAATCTTCGCCGCACACAACAAGGCAATCGACGATGCGGTCCCCTGGCTGGAAAAGCACGCGATCTTCTCCCGGTTGGGAGCCAACGGGGTACGGCAGGTCAATGTCGAGGGGATCGTCGCCGCACGGTTCGATCACCGCGAATCACGCTGCGGCGACCCCGATTTGCACACGCACCTAGTGATTGCGAACCGAGTACGTACGCTCGATGACCGCTGGCTCACCCTCGATGCGACAGTGATCTATCGGCTGATGGTGACTGTGAGCGAGATCTACAACTCCCGCGTGGAACACCACCTCGAATACGACCTCGCTCTTTCCTTCGACGAACGACCAGGAACCGATCCGTCGAAGCGATCAATCCGCGAAATTGCCCGCATGCCAGTGAGATTGATCGATCACTGGTCCCGACGCGATGCCGCGATCACCACGCGCCTCGATATGCTCGCGGCCAAGTTCGAGCGGGAGGTCGGGCGTGAGCCGATGCCGAAGGAGATGTTCGTGCTCGCGGAGCGCGCCACCCTCGAAACACGACCCGCCCGGCACAGATCGCGGTCCCGGGCCGAACAACGTGCGGACTGGAGCAAACAAGCCGAAACGGCGCTCGGCTCGCAGGAGCTGCTGTCGAAAACGGTGTCGACGATCCTGTCTCACAGGCGTGCACCACCCCGCGATCTGACCTCCACAGAGAGAGCGCATATCGCTCGTCGCATTGTCGCGACGGTGTCCGAGGAGCGGTCGAGCTGGCAATGGCATCACGTTCGCGCCGAAGCCGAACGGCAAACACGCGGGCTATTGAGCCGAGACCAGTGGGCCACCACTGTCGAAGCCGTTGTGACCGAAGCACTCTCACCAATCCATGTGGTCGCACGCGGCGATCCGGATGTCACCATGGAACCGGCCCTCGCCGACATTCCACCGCTGTATCAGCGCATAGATCGCACCAGCGTCTACACCGACGTCGGCACGCAGACCTACACGACAGCCCAGCGGCTGGGCACCACCGAGCAGTTGATCGAGCTGTCACTGCGGCTCGGCGCCCACACTCTCACCGACGAGACCGTCGATACCGCGGTCCGTGCCTATCACCGCGACCCGGCCAACTCCGGTCGTCGACTCAACTCCGGACAGATTGCGGTCATCACCGATTTCGCCCGATCGCCATGGTTCATCACGACCACGAACGCACCCGCCGGCGCCGGCAAGACCACCGCGATGCGCGTGCTGGCCGATGCCTGGCGCGCCGATGGCGGCACCATCCTGGGTCTGGCACCCACGGCGGCCGCAGCCGCCGTGCTCGGCGAAGCCATCCACGCGCGCGCCGAGACCGCCGACAAACTCCTCGATGTTCTCCATAAACACTCACCCACGGCGGCGATCTCGGCCGATCGACCGCTTCCACCGTCATTGCCCCAGTGGATGCTCGAGATCGATCAACACACCCTGGTCATCCTCGATGAACACGTGCGCCTCGGCGATGACAAGCGATTCGATCTGTTCAAGTTCCTCCTCACTCGCCAGGCCGCGGTGCGTTGCCTCGGCGATGATCATCAACTACCCGCCATCGAAGCAGGGGGCTCGGCAGCCGATACCGCCGATGCCGCGCGCTCGTCGACCATGACGCAGGTCGTTCGCTTCGCCTCCACCACCGAGGCCTCGGCCAGTCTCGCCCTGCGGGAGGGTGATCCGAGCGCTCTCGGGTTCTATCTCGACCACCGGCGAGTGCGAGCGGGATCATCGGGCGCGGTGCGCGAGCAGGCCTATGCCGGATGGATCGCCGACCGGCTCACCGACCGTGACACCGTGATGCTCGCAGCCACCAACAACATGGTCACCGCCCTCAACGAGCAGGCTCGCGCCGACCGAATCGCCCGCTCCGACAACGCGGTTGGCGCCGAGACCACACTTGCGGACGGGTTGCGCGCATCGGTCGGTGACATCGTCAGCACCCGCCGCAACAATCCGAGACTTCGCCTAGGCCAACGAGACTGGGTACGCAATGGCTATCGGTGGACAGTCACAGCTGTTGGACCCGATGGTGACCTCACCGCCACCCACCTGCGTTCCGGTGGCCGCGCGGGCGAAACTACCGTGCTGCCAGCGGAATACGTGCGCGAACATGTTCGGCTCGGATACGCGATGACGATCGACTCCGCGCAGGGAATCACCGCCGATACCTGCCATGTCGTACTCGCCGGGAGCGAATCTCGCAACCAGCTCTACGTCGCGCTCACCCGGGGCGCGAGCGCCAACTACGCATACGTCACCACCGCCATCGACGGCAGCGAAGCTACCTTCTGGACCGAACCCGGGCTGTTCCCCCGTACCGCGGTCGAAGTCCTACAGCGGGTGCTCGCCCGTGACAGCACCAACGCTTCGGCGTACACCGAACTGCGCGAGGTGCTCGATCCGCATCGGCGTCTGGGGCGCGCCATCGATACCTACCACGATGCCTTGGCGCTCGCCGCCGAGAATGCTTTGGGGGCAGCGGGTTTGATCGCCATCGACGCCTGCGCCGAACGGGCGTGGCCAGGACTTACCGATGCTCCCGCCTACCCGGCGTTGCGGGAAGTCCTGTCCTTGATCGCATTGTCGGGAGGCGATCCCGGCGACGCGTTGACCAATGCGCTCGCCGCACGGGAATTGATCACTGCGGCCGACCCCGCCGCGGTACTGCACTGGCGCCTCGACACCTTGCACACCTATCCGCGCGAAATCCAACCACTGCCCTGGCTGCGTTCTCTGCCGAGGAATCTGCCAGAAGGTTTGGTGGGCAACCATCTTCGAGCCCGAGCACGCCTGATCATCGGCCTCGCCGAAACGATCCGAACCAGCGCTCGAACGTGGACACCCGCCACAGCGCCGGTCTGGGCACGCCCACTGCTCGGCAAGGACGCGCTATTGGGCGACCTCGCGGTCTGGCGAGCGGGAAGACATATCGTCGATACCGACCTACGACCCACCGGCCCAACCGCTTTCACCATTCGCGAGCAGGACCATCAGCGACGGTTGGATACACGGGTCGCCAACGTCCTTGGTGACCCGCATAGCCCAGTCGTCGTGTGGTCGCCGGTGGTCGAGCAACTCGAGGCGCGCCTCCTCGATGACCCGTGGTGGCCGCAGCTCGCGGACAAGCTCGACGCCGCCGCCCGCGCCGGCCTCGATATCGAGGTCTTGCTGACGCACGCCGCAACCGAACGGCCCCTGCCCGACGATATGCCCGCTGCGGCATTGTGGTTCCGGCTCGGCCTCGACCCCTCAGCCCTGCAAGGCACCACCACTGCCAAGCACCTGTGCCCGGACTGGATCACTCACCTGTACCGGCTACTGGGCACCGAGTTCACCGACACAATCCTCGCCGACCCTTCATGGCCACGACTGGTCGCCGCAGTCGATCACGGTACCGAGGCGGGATGGCAAGCGCACGAACTGCTCACCACCGCCCACGAATTGATCACCGCCTCGGCACACGATGATCCGGGGCCACCACCGGACCAGTACGCGACCGCTCTCGCATGGCGGATCGAAGCCCTCCTACATCCCGTAACGCCGTCGCCAGCCGTCGACTCACCTTTCGAAAACCACAGCACAGCACCCGATTCGGACGACTTCATGACCCACGAGGATCGCCACAACACTGCACCGGCCACCGACGAACCGCGCTCCTTCGTGCGTCCCGATACCAGCGAGGAGCTCTCCGAGGACCTTCTCACTATTGCCGGACTGGTCCACACGGGCCAGCTCGCGGCGGCCAAGGAGGCACTGGTCCGGGCGTCGCACTCGGCAACCGCCGAGGAACTCGATGTGCTCCATCGCGTCGCGACCACGCTCTACCGGTACAGCTTCCCTGTCGCCCAGGCTCGCCTGCGGTGGGCCGCCCAGCAGTTTCCCCAGCACCGCGCACTCATCGAGGCCGCCACGCCCGAGACCGATCCACACACCTACGGCCCGGATCTCGATAGCTACCAATCGAATACCGTCACCGATAGCCGCTACGCAGCACGCGACCACGAACCGCGGTTCGCCGACACGCCACCGCGCCCCCGTCCCAGCGATATCGAAATCGCCGCCGCACAGGCAACTGCGGAATATCTCGACACACGCGCGGACATCGATGTCGAACCAGAACATCTACCGCTCCCGGACGGCGCACCCCACCGCTACTCCACCTCGCATCCACGCGATCCGCGCCCGAGCCACCATCCGCTGGACTACGACCTTGCCGCCGTGCCCGATACCCGCGGATTCGGTTGCGTGCACTGCGGTCTCGAACGCGCCGTCGTCGACTCCATCTCGCGCCCCGGCCGCCGCACTGACGATGGACTGTGCGGTACATGCCGTGAAAACGGTGCCACCGCCATTCCCGATCATGAACCGCACGAGCAAATTTCGGCCCGCTGCGCACACATCGCCGAGACTTACCCGGTGTCAGCCGCGTTGACGATGCTGCGCCGCGACTGGCGCGGCACGCTCAACCCGGACATCCGCGAGCAGATCCACAACTGGGTTACACGACACCTGACCGATCAAGATCAGCGCCCCCACGCCAAAACTACGGAGGGAGTTGACTCCGCGAACCCGCTCCACTCACTGACCGACGACGAGCTGGTTCGCCGCGTCGAGCACATCGCCCGCCGCCTCGCACTGGCCGATGACGAAATGCTGCTCTACGGGCCTGCGCACTCCCAGCCAGATGCTTCCACGACCACCGCCACCGGCTGGCTCACTGGCGAGTTGGAGCAACTCGAGCATGAGCAGCAGCGGCGTGCCGTCCTCACCGCAAGGAAGGCCGAGGGGCACCTCCGCGACTACTCTCCGAGCCACGAATCAGACTGTCCTGTAACCGACATCGGTCAAGCCGTGGTCGACCCCACTGCTCCAGGACAGGGTCTGTAACAACGACCGATTACGCATCGATCACGCGATCACGGTTTGATATCCAGCACTTTTGGGCACCCCCAAGACATGATCATCACCCCGCGTAATCGAACAACGACTACGAGGACAGATCTGGCCTCGGTTACCCTCACCGTGCTCACCTGCGCGGTCTTCTTCCTCGGTTTGACCGCCCTCACCGGCTCGTTCTCCACCGCCGCGACCGGCGCCATCGGGTTGTGCGGCGCGGTTGTGCTGGCGATGAAAATGATGGCCCTGCCGAACGACTCGATGTAACTCCGCGGCAGAGACGCTTCGAAATACAAGCATCCCTAGGGCATTTGCCCGATGTCGGCCGCGGTTGGATTCTCCTAGCGTTGACCGCATGTCAGTCACGTTGAATCCATCGATCATCGGCCAAGCCGAGAAGGTGCATACCGCGATCCTCGAGGTCGCCCTGGCGAACACCGGGCTGGATGAGAAGCAGTGGATCATCCTCAACCAGGCCATTGCCATCGACCCGGTCGATACCGCCGAACTCCGCACCCGCGTCGTCACCGCGACAAAGCGCACTCCTGCCGAAATCGACTCGGCCATAACGCGTTTGAACGAACGTGCCCTACTGGACGACGCCAAGCCGACAGCGGCCGGCCGAGCCCTGGTGGCCGATATCCGCGCAGGCATCGCACCTGCGCTGGATCGGGCCTACGGCCAAGTGTCGTTGAAGGACAGCGCAATCGCGGCCCAGGCACTGGCCACCATCACCGCCGCACTCTCGCAAGAGCTGAGCAAGATAACGGCGTGATGGCACTGCCTTCGTGAATCACCAGTGGTGGAATTACTTCTCGACCTTGTTGTACGCGTCCAGGATCTCGGTCGAGACGCGACCGCGCGTGGACACCTCGAAACCGTTCTGGCGAGCCCAATCTCGGATCGCCCGGCTCTGCTCACGATCGATCGCGGGGCGCGCCTTCGGAGCAGCCGCGGCGGCGCTCTTCGCGCGGCCCCGGCCGAGCTTGCGCGCGTACGGAGTCCACTGCTCGAAGACCTCGCGCAGTTTGGCAGCGTTGGCCGCCGACAGGTCGATCTCGAAATCGACGCCCTCAACGGCGAACAACACCGTCTCCTCCGCGATGGAGTCGCCGTCGAAATCATCCACCATTTCGACGATCACCTTGCGTGCCATGAACAACCAGCCCTTCGTGTCGAACCCGATGCAGTAGAGGCAAATCCTAATGGAGTCGGGGTGTTGGTTCGCCCGTCGGGTGAACGGTACCGAGGACCACGGCCGCCTGCGCGGGTCAGGTGACGGCCGGTGTGAGCTGGAATGGATACCAGAGGTCGCCGAGGTGGCGGATGTCGGATTCGCCGAGGGCGGTGACGTCCTGATCCGCCCGGAACTTCGACCCGGTACCCGCGGGGTGCGGAGCAGATCGGTGGCCATCGGCGCACCTCGATTGGTTCGGCAATGCGTGCCAACCAATATTCCGCCTAATCGTCGGTGCGGGTGGCGGTCAAGAGTTCCAAAGTGACGGGTTCGATGAACTGCCCGGTTGGCTCCAAATCGAGCAGGGCGTTGGTGAGTGCGTCTTCGAACGCGGTCTGACGGTCACCGAGCAGGTGGCGCAGCGGCAGGGAAGTTGAGTACAGATAGCCGATGATCTGTTCTATGGTCCATGGCCGCGGGAAGTCGTAGACGTGGCGATTCACGTGCGGGAAGGGCGAATTGGCCAGTATCTGTTCATGGCGAACGAACAGATCGGCGGTCGGAATGGGTCGCTCGTCTTGACCATTGGGGAGGAAACGCCGTTGGACATCTTCGATGGTGCGCTGCCAGATGGTGATCGGGCGGATCAGGAAGGCGTCGCTGGCGATGACCAGAATGCCGTTGTCCTCGACCATCTCGTCGAGGGCGGTCAGAACGCGGGCGCGATCCATCCAATGGAATGAGCGGCCCATGGTGACCAGTCGGAAGCGGCCGAGTCGGCCGGGCAGGTCTGATGAGGAGCCATGTGCCCAGGTCACATTCGAGATCCCGCGTGCGTGCGCCTGTCGCGCAGCCTCGGTGAGCATCTCGGGTTCGGGGTCCACGCCGACCGCGTCGGCGACGTGGGCCGCAAGCTCGAGCGTCAGCTGGCCGGTGCCGCAGCCCAGGTCGAGTAGGCGGCCGGTACCGTCGAGATTCGCCCGCCGGATCACCTCGTCGAGGAAGACCTGCGGATAGCCCGGCCGGAACCGCGCGTAATGCCATGCCGTGCCGGCGAATAGGCCATCGGTCGAGTTGCCGGGACGATCGGTCATGGCCACCTCCCCCTCCTGAACAACGCCGCCTATTCCCTCGGGCACATGACCGGCAACGGTCACCGATCCCAACGGTACTGGCGTTCAGGGTGATTCGTCTGCCTGTCCGGGTCGCCCCGGCCGTCTCGGCGACCACTTCGCAGGTGATCGCCGAGACGAGAGACCCGAGTCCGCAGGGGGGAACGAGATCAGAACGAGCCGGTGCTCGGCTTCTGAGTGGTCGGCGGGGTTGTGGTGGTGGTCGGCGGGGTGGTTGTGGTCGTCGGCGGGGCCGTGGTGGTGGTCGGAGGCGGTGTCGTGGTCGGGACCGGCTCGTCGATGACGGTGATCACCTTGGTGGTGGTCGAACCCGCGACATTGGTGCGACCGGAGAAGGTCGCGCCAATCGTGTACGAGCCCGCGGCATTCGGGGTCCATACGGTTGCCGCCTTGCCGTCAGCACCGACCGGAGCGTCGGCGACAACGGTGTCTCCGACCTTGAACTGGACGGTGCCGCCCGGCGCGGCCGGGGACACGCTCGCCTCGAGCGTGATGGCCTTACCGGTCTTCGCGCCACTGACATCGGTGATCGTGGTGGTCGAGACGGCATCAGCGGCAACGGTGATGCTCGGTCCCTTATCGGCGTAGGTGCCACTACCGAGCGAGCCGCCGTAGTTCATCGAGGTCGACAGCGGGGTGGCGCGGGCACAGTTGGCCCCCACGGTGTACTGCACTTCGAAGGTCTGCGATTTCGGGTTGATGTTCGGATACACCGGATACTTCGTGATGCCGAATTCCGCGCGCACCCAGTCCGGGGACGAAGTGTCCAGGGAGACTTGGTCTCCGCCCATCTTCGCCGAACCCGCGACGGGGGTCAGGCAGGCCGGGTGCAGGTCCTTGATGTTGTAGATGTACTCCACCGGAATCCCGGTGCGTTCGAATTTGGTTGTGACGGTGACAGTGTCGCCCGGGACCGGGTTGGTGTTGGACACCGTGCGGGTGAACTTGCTGTTGCCGTCACTCCAGGTGATCGTCCCAGGCGCGGCCGAGGCCGTACCCGGAATCAACGCGACCGCGAACCCGGCTGCCACCGCGAACGCCGCGAGCGATCCGCCCACCTGCTTCATTCTCTTATCCACCATCATGTACTCCCACGCACGTCAGGTGCCTCAATGCACCCGAGTTGGCGAGATTAGATCACGGTCGAGCCCTCCCGGAACGCAGTTTTGAAATGATAGTGATTCAAATTAGGATTCGCCGCCCGCTACCGCACAGCCACACGCCACCGGTGATTCGGACCCCACCGATCACGCGTTGAACACGCCCCAGACACAGCGGGATTCCGAATTGCGAGGTTGCGCGCGTTTCGTCCGAATTTCGGATTCAACCTCTGACATTCTGTGCCACTATGGCCGACCCCGTGGCAGTGGGCGAAGAACTGAGGTGCGACGTGGAGATCCCACGTGCGGGGTCAACCGGACAGGCCTGGTGGCAGGCCACCAATACCGGCACCCCCGCTCAGATCGCGGCCGCGTTGACCGAGCTCACCACCCGCGTGACGCGCGACCTCGAAACCCGCTCGAACAGCGGCGATACCGACTATCGCTGGTGCTGTTGCCTGGTGTCCCGTGCGGACCGATCGGTCATCGCCGGGTTCCGCGGCCACACGACCACCGCTCAGATTCCCGGCATTCTGGCCATGATGTCCCAGAAGGTCATGGCCATGTCCGCCACCGGCTTTCGATCGGCGTCAGAGCGCGGAACCGATTCAACGCGTGGCACTGATGGTCAGGATCAACGTCCAAAACGTCAGCGATTCACCCCACCGGACACAGCGGCAGTGTGGCGCGAAATAGAGCCGCCTGATGCAGTGGATCCATTGGTCGAACAGCCAATGTCGCCATGACACTGCGGATTACGAGCGCACCGCAGCCCGGCCCGGTCAGCGCGGGCCGACGATCGGCCATCTGATCGATGATCTCGACGTTCGTCCGGTCGATCTCGGGCCGGACCGCGGTCAAGTCGACCGCGACGGTCGGGGCCGACCTCTGATCGAGATTCCACCGCAGGATGAGCCCGCGCTGCACAATCTTGCTGGCATCGATCTGCCCGGCGAACACCTGATCAACCCACCGCTCGGACAACCCCGACTTCGCACCGAGCGCAGCCATCCCGCTGTACACCACCGCTTCGCGGTCAGGATCGTCGATGACCGGGTCCTGCCGCGTCGCCCTGGCCGTCTCCCATTTCGCCGCGGCGACGGCATCGGCCAGTTCGATGCGATCGGCGATGGCCGTCACGAGAGCATCCAGCGAACCAGGTTCGGGAGGTGCGGCGACGCTGACCGGAGCCAGGATCACCGGGATCCCGAGAAAGAGAACCGCCATCACCGCACTCCTGAACCGCATATCTCTCCTAAGCCTGATCGATCGGGGGGTATCGCCCGCACGGAATCGCTATGGGCCGCGCAAAGTGTGTCCGAATGGCCTGCTCGATAGTAATCAGCGACCGACACGGGACCGATGGACAGACGCGACCGAAGCCCGCTCAGCACCAATTATGGTGGGTGCTGTGCCAGGTGATCGAGTGCGAAGGTCTGTGATGCCGCCGCATGTCGACAGGCGGTCGGCGGCGGTACCGGCGGTGACCAAAGACGATGTGCGCGATGCCGCGTTGACGTTGTTCGCCGAGCGCGGGTATCACGGGACGTCGCTCAAGGATGTGGCCGGGGCGCTGGGACTGCGGACCCCGAGTTTGTACGCGCATATCGATTCCAAGCAGTCGCTGCTCGTCGACATCGTGCTGCACACCATCGAGCAGGTGGTCGCCGATTTCGAGGAAGTGCTTGCCGCGGAACGGGATCCGGTCGAGCGGGTACGAGCCGCGACGCGGGTGTATGCCGCGCACCACGCGACCCATCGGCGGGAGGCGTTGGTGGTGAACCACGAGACCGTGCATCTGGAGGAGCCCGATCTCACTGTGGCACAGCAGATGCGGCGCGATCACGAGCATGCTTTCCGGCAGGTGATCGCCGACGGTAAGCGCGCCGGGGTGTTCACCGTCGCCTCCCCCAAGCTCGCGTCTTTCGCGATCCTGGAGATGTGCGTGTCCATCGCGCGCTGGTTCAACGACGACGGTGAGGTCACCGCCGACGCTGTGGCGGAACAGTACTCGGACTACGCGCTCGCGCTGGTCGGAGCTTCCACGGTGAGCTGATCGACCTCACGGGGGCGCACGGTCAGCGTCTGCTGGGCGATGCCCACCGGTCCATCGAGATCGTGCAGAACCGAGCTGGTCACGCCTTGCCCGTCGCGTCCGAAGACGACAGTGGTGTCGAGCCCGACCCAACGTCCGACCGGCTGCCGGTAGAGGTGAATCGTCAAATCCAGGTTCGGAAACAGCCATTTCGAGGGTTCCTGCCGCACGGCGATGCCGTTGGCCGTATCGACCAGGCCCACGTAGGCCGCCAATTCCGACACCGGTTCGCCCGCGAGCAACTCGACGTTCGCGGACACCCAGGCGGTCGTGCGGCCCGGTTGCGGAATTCCGATCGGGCGCATATCGATCGATGCGATGTATCCGCCGTCCCACACCTGGGACAGCGGCCATTCGGCCAGTGTGTCCGGTGCCGGGAGCCGCGACGGTTCACCACCGGCGACCGCATCGGTGTCCTGGACGCAGGCGAACCAGGCGCGGGCGGTCACCGTATCGCGGCCGTCGATCACGGCGGTGGCCTGCACCAATTCGATCGTGCGGCCCGATCGGAGGATGTCGACCCGAATATCGAAGGGCGAGAACGCGATCGGGCCGAGGATGTCGATGGTGATCCGGCTCGCCAGCAGGGCGGGCCGATCTCGCCTGGATCGTTCGGCTTCGATTTCGTGCACCAGCAATCCGACCAGCGGACTCACATGCTGTTCGGTGGCAGACCACGCACCGCCGGTATGCGGGGTGGGCGCGAACCGATGCGGCCCCAACCGCTGGAAGTAGGCGCGCGTCATCGGTCGCCTCGCGCGATCGATGACGCCGTGATCAGAGCCTTCTGCAAGTTCATCGATTCTCCGCCGGTGTGACGCGCAGGTCGGCTCGCAAGCCGAGCCCGACAACTAACTAATGAGCGTTAGTTATCAGACCTTAGGAGCTTCGAACGCACCCCGTCAACCGAGGTCGAGGCCTCTGTTCATTTCGCGGACCCGGTGCTAGCTTCAGTTGCTGAACGCTTAACAAGTAACTTGGAGGTCGCGATGCGCACCGCTATCCATCCCCGGCTCTATGACCCCGCACCGGATGACCCCGTGCTCAATGGCGGGGAATGCGCTCGCTGTGGTCGTGTCTACTTCCCGCCCATTGGGCTCGGCTGCGAAAACTGCGGCGCGCCGGCGGAATCACTCACATCGGTCGCATTAGCCACCGACGGTGTCGTGTTCGCCATCGCCGAGGTGAACGTCAACGCACAAGGCACGTCGCCTTTTTCGGTCGTGGAGGTCGTGCTGGATGCGGGACCACTGATTCGGGCGGCTGTGCATCCCGCATCGCCGCCGCTGCAGATCGACGACCGAGTACGCGCGCGGTGGCATGCGGTCAAGCGAAGCGATGCCGGAGCGGATCTGGTGGAACCGGCATTCATCAAGTCCACGTTCATATTTGGAGAGTCGGAGTGACTGCCGAGGGCGCACCGCGTCCAGCCTGGGTGATCGGGGTGGGCCTGCACCCCTATCAGAAGCTCGGCGGCACCCCCTATACCGAGTTGGGGGTCACAGCGATTCGTGCGGCGCTAGCCGATGCGGGCATCGAGTGGAATCAGGTGCAGACCGCGTACACCGGGACAGCGAGCACCTCGATGGCGTTGTCGCGCTTGATGTATCGGCATCTGGGCGCGACCGGGATCCCGATGGTTCAGATCGAGAATGCGTCCGCGTCCGGGTCCAGTGCGTTCCGGCAGGCGTATCTCGATATCGCCTACGGCGTGCACGATGTCGCCATCGCGGTCGGGGTGGACAAACCATTGAGCTTCTCGTCTCCGGCGCGTGTGGCAGGTGTCGACGATCTGGTGGGCAGCCGGATTCTGCCGGTCACGCATTTCGCCCTGTTGGCCTCGCGCTACATGTACGAGACCGGGGCAACGCCGGAACACCTGGCACGGGTGGCGGTCAAGAACAGCCGCAACGCCGTTCACAATCCGAATGCCCAGCGACCACGAGCCCGCACGCTCGCGGAAGTGCTGACACCGCCCGCGCTCAGCGGTGTGCTGACCCGCCTGCAATGCTGTCCGGTCGGGGAGGGCGCGGCGGCCGCGCTCATCGTCTCCGATCGCGCGATCGATGAACTCGGCCTGGATCGCGATCGCGCCGTTCGGATCAGAGCATCGGCACTGAGATCCGAAACCTACTATGGCACAGTTAATTTCGATGCCGCACTGACCTCCGAGACCACTGCCGAAGCACTGTCCGCCGCCGGTGTGGCAGTCGAGGACGTGGATCTGGTCGAACTGCACGACGCCTTCACCATCGAGGAATTGGTGTACCTGGAGGCGATGTGCATCTGCCCGCCGGGGCACGCCGGGCCCGCTGTGGCGGCGGGTGAGTTCGATATCGGCGGCCGCGTCGCGGTCAACACCTCGGGTGGGCTGCTGTCCATGGGCCACCCCATCGGACCGACCGGAATCGGTCAGATCGCGGAGTTGACCACCCAGCTCCGCGGCGAAGCCGGTCTGCGCCAGCATCGCGATGCCCGTATCGGTCTGGCCCACATGGTGGGTTTGGGCGCGGTTTGCGCGGTGCACATTCTCTCGCGCGATTGATGCGCGCGGCATATCCATCACACAGGGGACAACGATGACCCAACCCGACCATGGCACTCCCGAATACTGGGCCGCGCACCGACCGGATCAGCCCGCGGTAATCAGCGGCTCCACCGTCCTGACCTATCGACAATGGAACGAGGCCGCTGATCGCGTCGCGGAAGGGCTTGCCCGCCAAGGGCTTCGCCCCGGTGATCGGCTCGGCATGCGGTTCCGGCTCGCACCCGAATGGTTCGTGATCCAGCGGGCACTGCAAAAGCTCGGCGTAGCCCAGGTGGCGGTCAATTGGCGACTGACCCCCGAGGAAACGCTGTACATCCTGCGCGACAGCGACGCGAAAGGGTTGGCATGCAACGATATCGACGTCACCGGGTGGGCCGGGCACGATATCGGACTGCTGATCACCGTCGCACAGACGTCCGAAGCCGCCGGGGTGCGATATGAGGATCTGCTCGAAACCGACAATACCCCAGCTCGTTTCGGTCCGGTCCAGCCGCTGCTGGTGATGTACACCTCGGGTACCACCGGACGACCGCGCGGTGTGCCGCCGACGAACCCCGCCGAATCGCCCGATCCGGCGCGCCTCTTCCGATACGCGCTCTCGGTGGCCGGAACCCCGCCGCAGCACGATGGTGTCATCGCCTTGCTGACCATGCCCGTGCATCACGGTGCGGGACCGCAGATTTCGGCGCGCACCGCCGCCCACGGCGGCACGATCGTGAGCCTGGACCCCTTCGACGCCGAACAGGCCCTGCGCCTGATCCATGAGCATCGAATCGAGTCGTGGGTCGGTGTTCCCACCATGCTCCAGCGGGTTCAGAAGCTGCCCGAGCAGGTGTTCGCACGGTACGACCTAACCTGCCTGCGCCAGATCGGCTTGGGAGCGGCACCCGTTCCCCAATCGCTCAAACGGTGGGTCGTCGAGCGATTCGGCGACGGGGTGCTGTGGGAGAGCTACGGAGCCAGCGAGCCCGGAATGATCAGCTACACGCCACCGGAATTCCAGCTGAGCAAACCCGGCACGAGCGGTCGACCCTACGACGGGGTCGAGATCGCGATTGTGGACCGGAACTGGGAACGACTGCCCACCGGACAGGTCGGTGAGATCGCGGTCAGCACTCCAATCGTGTTGCGCCACTACCTCGGTGGACCCGATCTCGGGCAGGACGTGATCAAGGACGGCTTCTATCGCACCGGCGATGTTGGCTACCTCGACGAGGACGGCTTCGTGTACATCACCGACCGGATCAAGGACATGATCGTGGCGGGCGGGGTCAATATCTATCCGGCCGAGATCGAGAAGGCGCTCGCCTCGCATCCGGAGATCGTGGAGGCCGCGGTCATCGGCATTCCCGACGACGACTTCGGAGAGAAACCCCTGGCCTACATCATCACCACGCCCGGGACGAAGCCGACCGAGGACGAACTCCTCGAACACCTGGCAGGTCAGCTCGCGCGCTACAAACGGCCCCGCGAGTTCGTCATGGTCGATGATCTGCCGCGCAATCCGGTCGGAAAAGTGCTCAAAAACGAACTGCGGCAACCATATTGGGAAGGACGCCACCGCAATGTCTGATACCCCGCCCAGCGGATCAGTGACCTCGGAGCTCATCGTGACCGAAGTCGTCGACCAACACATTCTGGTCATCACCATCAATCGGCCGCATCGCCGCAATGCTTTCGACGGAGCCACCGCCCATGCCCTCGAGACCGTCATCGACGAGTACGACGCCGATGACTCGCTGCGATGCGCGGTCCTGACCGGTTCGGACATCGTCTTTTCCGCGGGGCAGGACCTCATCGCGGCCGCGGAGGGCGATATGGGCGTGACCGAACGACGCGGCCCGTTCGGAATCATGGCGCAGCCGCCGGCCAAACCCATCATCGCCGCGGTGGAAGGTCACGCGCTCGCCGGCGGGCTCGAACTCTGCCTGGCATGCGATCTGATCGTCTCCTCCCGCACCGCCACCATGGGCTTGCCCGAGGCCGCCCGCTCGCTGGTAGCCCTGGGCGGCGGCTGCTTCCGCCTCCCCCGACGCATCCCCTATCACCTCGCCATGGAACTGATTCTCACCGGAAAGATTTGGCCCGCACCGCGATTCGCCGAGCTGGGACTGATCAACCGGATCACCGAGCCCGGCCGGGCACTGGCGGGAGCACTGGAGCTCGCGGGTGAGATCTGCGCCGCCGGTCCGCTCGCGGTGCGTGCGAGCAAACAGATCGCCGCGCGTTCCCAGGACTGGACAGATGCGCAAGCCTGGGATCGACAGCTGAAATACGTTGCCACCCTGCATGATTCGGAGGACCTGCGCGAGGGTTTGCTCGCCTTCGCCCAGAAGCGTCCGCCGGTATGGAAAGGACGCTGACATGTTCGTGGAACCCACTCTCACCAGCAGCCTGCTCGACGGGCAGGTCGCCATCGTCACCGGCGGATCGCGCGGTATCGGCGGGGCCACCGCGATACAGCTGGCCGCCAACGGGGCCAGCGTCGTCATCGCCGACGTGGACAAATCCAAGGCCGATGCCACGGCCGCCGCGATCAACGAGCGGTACGGATCCGACAGCGCCACCGCGTTCGTCGCGGATCTGGTGTCCCCGGGCGCCTGCGACGACCTGGTCGACCACGCCCTGCACTACTACGGCGACCTCGACATCGTGGTCAACAACGCGGGCTACGCCTGGGACAGCCGCGTGCACGCCATGACCGACGAGCAATTCCAGGCGATGCTCGACATCCATCTGGTCGTCCCGTTCCGACTGGCGCGCGCCTGTGCGCCGGTATTCCGTGCGGCCGCGCAGGCCGATAATGCCAATGGCGTTGTGCGGCATCGCAAGACGGTGATGGTCTCCTCCATGGCCGGTCTGATCGGCTTGGACGGTGCGGCCAACTACGCCGCCGCCAAGGCCGGAATGCTCGGCCTGGTGCGCACTCTCGCGCAGGAGTGGGGCTCGATGCGGGTGAATGTGAATGCCGTGGCGTTCGGTGTCATCCAAACCCGTTTCGGGCTACCGCAATCCGAGCGCGAGGTGATCCACACCGGCGGGCGCACCATCCAGGTCGGCATGCCCGCCAAACAGGCGCAGCGGATGGGCATCACCGTCGACCCGGATTCACCGCCCACCGAGGCGGAGATCTACGCCGCCAAACCCATGCCGTTCGTCTCGCTGGGTCGGACCGGAACGATCTCCGAAGCAGCCGATGCCATTTTCTGGCTCTGCTCACCGCTGTCGAACTATGTGACCGGACAGGTCGTACCCGTGAACGGCGGCACCCGCCTGGCGTGATCGAGACCTGCGGGCTCGCACGGGGTATCGCGAAGTGTGTGCCCGCAGGTCATCTATTCTTGCCGAACGTTCAACAAGAGAAGGGGTGCTGTATGCCAGGTCGCTCACGACGTTCGACAGCGGAGATCTCCGGCGAACCCACCGCCGCGCCGGTACGCCGCACCCAGCAGGAACGCACCGCCCAAGCCGGGCAGGCCCTGCTCGACGCCGCCGAGATCCTTTTTTCCCAACGCGGAGTCGACCAAACCTCCCTGGCCGATGTCGGCCAACTCGCGGGTTATAGCCGCGGCCTGGCCAACCATCACTTCGGCACCAAAGCCGCCCTCGTCGACGCCCTCGCCGAACGCATCCAATCGCGATTCGTCGCCGATATCGACTTCACCACCATCGAGCAATCCGATGCCGACATGGTCGAAATCCTCGCCGACCTGGTCCAGGACTACCTCGAAGCCATTGTCCGATACGCCGACACCAGCCGCGCCTTCTTCGTCATGTGGGGAGCAGCCATCCCTTCCGAAGCCGCCCTGGGCCCCATCTTCGCCGCCGACGACGCCCGCTTCCGCCACGGCGCCGAAACCCTGCTGCGCGCGGGCCGAACCAATGGCACCGTCGCCCCGGACATCGACCCCGCCGCCGCGGCCGTCGCGGTCATCGGCATGGTCCGCGGCATCGCGGCCCAATACCTCATCGCCCCTGACGCATTCGATTTGCCCGCGGCGACACACGCCTGCCGAACCTTCGTGAAGCGAACGCTCACAGCACCATAGGGCGTTGCGGCATTGTCGAAGCCTGGTCGGACGCGGTGTGAATCCTCCCGCCTATGGCGCCGGCCACCTCAGAGTGGACCGGCCGCGCCTCAGGCTGTCATCGGGCGCGGCAGCAGCAACGCGCCCGCTCGCACCAGCATCACGTGCAGGACAGAGTGTTCAGGCAGGACCAGGTATCGGGGCCGAATGTGCCGCCAGCGTGAGCGTGGGGGCTGTTCACTCGTGAGGGCGAGGTGGCCGTTGGTGGTCAGCACGGTGACGCAGTCGGGTCCGCAGCCTTGTCGACGGCCACGGCAACCCTCCAGACCCCATCCGATCACCGAGACCGATTGCGCCCCATCGGGTGTGCTCGGCCGGGAATGCTCGGCGGGCCGGATTCCGGCGCGGGCGAGCTGGTCGACGAATTCGGTGATCCGAATACTGGACCCGTCCAGCTCCGGACGCGGGTCTCGCTGCGTTGCGAATCGGTCTGGCATGGTGCCTCTTTCGACGAGCCACCACAGATGTGGCTACCCTAAGAGATTTTCCATCAATGGCCCCGGCGAAACCCGCTATTCCAGAGATCTGGCGGAGATGTGGTTGCACGCGGCGGTTTCGATCACCCGACGGCAGTCAGAGCCTTGTCGAAGATCGGCCAGGAGCGGTGCAGGTCTTCCTGCCAGTAGCCCCAGGAGTGGGTGCCGGTGGTGCGCATATCGAAGGTGGCGGGAATTCCGAGCTGGGAGAACCGTTCTCGCAGTTCCCTGGTGCACATATTCATGATCGCCTCGAGGGGAGCGCCGAAGAGCAACTGCCAGGTCAGGTGTAGAACGTCGCCGTGGGTGCCTTCGGGGGTGTCCAGATCCCCGGGGACGCCGCTACCGCTGGAGACGTAGATCGCGGTGCCGCGCAGGCGGTCTGCGTGCAGGTAGGCGTCGTTGGCCGCCCACCTCGTATCGTCGGGCGGGCCCCACATGTTGAGGGCGTTGCCGCGCTGGCGGGCTACCACCGCGGTGACGAAGGCTTGGCCCATGGGATCGCTGGTGCGCACGCAGCCGCTGTACGAGCCGATGGCCCGGAATCGGCCGGGTGCGGCCAGGGCGAGTTGGAAGACCGATGTTCCGGCCATTGAGATGCCCGCGATCGCGTTGGCTCCGCTGCCGTGCAGTGCCGAATCGATGATCGGTGGCAGCTCCGCGGTGAGGAAGGTCGTCCAGCGGGGGCGGCCGAGCATCGGGTCATCGAATGCCCAGTCGGTGAAGTAACTTCCGCCACCGCCGATCGGGATCACGACATTGACCTGTTTGCCGCGGAAGAACTCGGCCACATCGGTTTCGTCGTACCAGCTGCCCTCGGTACCGCCGTTGGCCCCATTGAGCAGGTACAGGGTCGGCGCGGGAGCGTTCGGGTCGGCCGCGCGCAACACGCGGCTGCGGATGACGGTGTTCATGGCGGCGGAGTACACGAACATATCGCTGACGCGGTCGTGCACGGGTTGGATGCGGTCCAGTCGCGAACCATCGGGCGCGCGCACCGGTTCCGAGGGCTCGGCATGACCGATCGCCGCGCTGAGCACACACAGCAGCAACGCCAAGCACGTCGCGATCGCTCGGTATCTGATTGTGCGCCAGCGGGATTCGATCGAATACCCCGTATCGATGAGAACGCCGGACGCGACCATGACTGACCCTCGATTCCTACCGCTGAGCACCCTGCGCCCGCGCCGCACCAAGACGCCGGGCGATATCAGGATTTCGAGTGAACGACATGCGATAGCCCTCTGACCAGCACGGCCGCGAAAGTCTGTGATCATTCCCAAGTCTGCGCACCGGTGACCGGATGGTCTCCCAATGCGTCGTGGCGGGCATTATCCCGCGATTTCCGTCAGGGGCGGCGATTCGAAATCGCCTGTGCCGAAATCATTGACCGGGGCAAATAGTGCGTGCTGAAGTCGTCCGGCCACCCCGGGAACCGACGTCCGAAAGGCTTCCATGACCGAGCCCTCCCCCACCGGTGACCGCCGCGTCGCGATCGTCACCGGTGCTGCGTCCGGCATCGGCCGCGCCACCGCTCAGCTGTTCGCCGAACGCGGGGAACATGTTGTTGCCGTGGATATTTCGCCGCGGGGATTGACTGACTTGGGCGAGAACATCGTGACCCTGTCCGGCGACGTCTCGGGCGAGGAGGTGAACCGGGCGGCGGTCGAGACGGCGCTCGACCGCTTCGGCCGCATCGATACCGTCGTGCTCAATGCCGGAACGGGCGGCACCCCGCCGCTGGAGTCACCCGGCGCGATTGATCGAGCCGATCACATCTTCGGGGTCAACCTGCGCGGGCCGATACTCGGTCTGCGCGCTGCGATTCCGGCACTGCGCAGATCTCGGGGATCGGCGGTCTTCACCGCATCGGTCGCAGGTCTGCGCGGCGATCCGGGGAACTGGGCCTACAACGCGTCCAAAGCGGCTTTGATCAATCTGGTCCGGGCGTTCGCGGTCGACTATGCGGCACAGGGGATTCGGGTCAACGCCCTCGCTCCCGGACTCACCCGCACCGGCATTACCGCCAACGTGCATCAGGATCCGGCCCTGCTGGCCGCGATAGAACGCCGGATCCCGCTCGGTCGATTCGCCGAACCGCGCGAGCAGGCCGAGGCGATCTGGTTCCTGGCCTCCCCCGCCGCCGGTTACATCACCGGCACCACCCTCGTGGTCGACGGCGGGGTCGACGCCAACCTCGGCGTCCTGCCGCTGCCGGGTCAGTCGTTCTGACCGGAGCGGGCATATCAACTCGAAAAGCGTCGAATAGACTTCGATCCCAACCGATCAGAGGGGCATGGACGTGACAGTGGATGCACCGCAGCCGAATTCACCCGATGAAGGCAACTGGCGGGACAACGGGGTACGCGTGGTCAAATCGAATCAACTCGATACGAACACACCGCAGACTCCGGGCATGAATCGGGCGGCGGCGATCGATGCCGCTCGCGTCGGCGCGCAGAAGCTCTGGGCCGGTACGGTCACCATCCACCCCGATGCCAAGACCGGCGCGCATCACCATGGCGAATTGGAAAGCGTCATCTATATCGTGCGCGGGCGCGCCCGGATGCGCTGGGGCGAGCACCTCGAATTCGTCGCCGAAGCCGAGCCCGGCGATTTCATCTTCGTTCCGCCATTTGTCCCGCATCAGGAAATCAATGCCAGCTCCGAGGAACCGCTGGAATGCGTGCTGGTGCGCAGCGATAGCGAAGCGGTCGTGGTCAATCTCGATATCGACGCGGCAGAGCAGCCGAGCACTGTGCTCTGGGTGGATCCCATCCATCAATCCCCGGTAAGTGAAGGTTGAGCCCGAATCCTGGCTAGGCTGTCTCACGGACTCGCATCTCTACTGCGGGTCCGCGGGAGGTGCGGCGTGGTCGTTGTGTTGGATACCGGTCTACTTCCGGCGAGTGAGCGGATCGAGGCCGCACAGGACCTTTTGTCCGACACCGAGATTCCGTCGATCAATCGGCTCGGGTCGGTGGCCGGTCAGCTGTGGCACCGGTTCACCGTATGGGATCTGGGCGAGGGCGTGCACGCCACACAGGTCGTCGGTACCGGTCTGAGTGTGCTGCGCGGCGATAAACAGCTGCGCGTGGCCGCACCCGAACGCGTCGGGCTCGGGGTCCAGTTGACCGGGTCCGGCACTTTTTCGCATTGCGGCGCGGATCAGGTCATCGAGGTCGGCGAACTCTCGCTCACCGACGGCACCAGTGTCTCGGACTATTCATCGAGCGGTATCGGCGGCTCCAAGGTGCTGATCTTCGACTACGACCAGCTCGCGCTGCCCATCGAAACCGTCCGCAGCGCGGCTCCCCGACTCAAATCGAGTCCGCTGTACGGATTGGTCTCCGCGCATATCGCCGCACTCGGCGAAGAGGGTGATATCGAACCCGGGCCCGCCCGAATCATGCTCAAATCGGCGACCACCCAATTGGTTCGGGCGCTGATCACCACCGCGGCCGCCGACCCGCGACAGCATGCGGACCTGCATGACACCCTGTATTTGCGGATAGCCGCCTATGTGGAACAGCATCTCGGTGACCCCGGTCTGAACGCCGAGCAGATCGCGCGGGCGCACAATATCTCGGTCCGGCATTTGTACAATGTCTGGTCCGCGCGGGGAATCCCGTTGAGCCAGTGGATCATCGGCGCTCGGCTCAAGGGCGCGCGGGCCGATCTCGCTCGGCAGGGTCGTACCGTACCGATCGCGGTGGTAGGGCGCAGATGGGGTTTCACCAACCCGGCGCATTTCGCTCGCCGCTTCCGCGACGCCTACGGCATGTCACCACGAGAGTGGCAGCAGAGCCAGTAACCGGCAGGCCCCTTGACGGATCTGCCTGATTCGGCACGGCACTGTGCTGTGCGTGCACGATCGGCGCGCTGGTGATTCACCTCGGCTCCGCGCCGCCCTAGCGTGACATCCGGACGACACGACGTGTTGGAAGCACGAGGACAGTCCGGCACCCGCGGAAGCCGGACTCGGGTGGATCGACTCTCGAGCTCAGGCGGCGCTGATGACCGATATCGTGGACCAAGCGCCCGCGCCGACCCGCGCGCCGTTGGTCGGAAGAGCGGCGGAATGCCTTGTGCTGGAAGCTTTCACGAACAAGGTGCGGGCGGGGCTGAGTGAAGCGCTGGTACTGGCCGGAGCGCCCGGAATCGGCAAGACCCGTTTGCTCGACCATATCGCCGATTCCGCCCACGACCTGCTGGTGTTGCGAACCTCGGGCATCGAGTCCGAATCGCCCCTGGGATTCGCGGCGCTGCACCGCCTGGTGCGACCGTTCCTCGACCGCCGCGAACGCCTGCCCGAGCCGCAAAAAGCCGCGCTGGGTGCGGCTTTCGGACTCGTCGCGGGCCCGGCACCCGATCGCTTCCTGGTGAGTCTGGCGACGCTGAGCCTGTTCGCGGAGCTGGCGAGCGAGCGTCCCCTGCTCTGCCTCATCGATGACGCGCAATGGCTCGATCGTGAATCCCGTGAGGCATTGACCTTCGTCGCACGCCGACTGCACGCCGAAGGTGTCGGAATGCTGTTCGCGGTGCGCGAATTGGCTTCGGACAGTGCGCTTTTCGAAGGGCTGCCGGGGCACGTTCTGGCCGGACTCCCCGGCCCGGCCGCGCGGGAATTGCTGGCCCGCATCGCACCGCGCTTCCTCAACGACGACGTCGCCCGGACGCTGACCGAACAAACCGACGGCAACCCGCTCGCCTTGATGGCCCTGGTGTCCTCGCTGACCACCGAACAATTAGGCGGCACAGCGGCATTGCCCGAACCGCTGCCCATCGGCTCGCGCCTGGCCGCATGTTTCCTCGAGCGCATTGAAGCGCTCACCAAACGCACCCGGGATCTGCTGCTGCTCGCCTCGATCAGCCCGATCCGCGATGAGGCTCTGCTGTGGCGTGCGGCGGCGCTGCTCGGATTGTCCGAGGACGACGCCGACCCCGCCGTAGAGGCCGGAGTGCTGTTGCGCGGCAACGGTTTCGCGTTCTCCCATCCGCTGATTCGTTCCGCCGTGTACGCGGCCGCGCATCCGGGTGGTTTGCGGCGCGCGCATCAGGCGATCTCCGCGGCCTGCGATCCGGACCACGACCCCGACCTGCGCGCCTGGCATCTGGCCGCGGCCACGGCGGGTGCCGATGAGGCGGTCGCGCGAGATCTGGAGAATTCCGCGCAGCGCGCCCGAGCCCGCGGCGGCTATGCGGCCGAAGCGGTGTTACTGGCGCGCGCGGCCGAGTTGACTCCCGCGGTATCACGGCGTGATGAGCGGAGATTGGTTGCGGCCCAGGTGTATCTGATGTGCGGTGATCCGCAATCGGCACAGCGCCTGCTGCGCGAATCGCACCCGGCCAGCCGGGTGCCGGCGATGCGAGGACGCGCGCGCTGGCTCGAAGCGGCGATCGAGACTTACTTCTGCCGATTCGAAGATCAGCCCGCGCTGCTGCTGGCCGCCGCGGCGGAGTTGGATCCCGGCGACGGTGATCTGGCCTGGCTCATGCTCTCCCAGGCGTTGAGCGCGGCGATGCTGTCCAGGGAAGTCACCGTGGGGACCACGCTGACGGAGGTCGCCCGCGCGACGCTCGACGCGTTCGAAAGGCGAGCCGCGTCATCAGCGCATGACCTGTGCATCGTCGCCCTGGCCACCCGGATCAGCGAGGGGTACGCCGCCGCGGTCCCCCGGTGGCGTACCGCGCTGGCGGCCCTGCGCGACGGGGAACTCGGCGAACAGGGCATGCCGTTGGCGGTTTTCGCTCATTTCGCGAGCGATGAGCTGTGGGACGACAATGCCAGGCAGGCCCTGTTCGCCCGGCTGCGGAACTTCGACCGGGACAACGGCGCACTCGTCGGACTGCGAGTCGTCCTGGAATGCCAGGCGACCGACGCGCTGCGATCGGGTCGGCGTGAGGAGGCCGCGAGCTATCTGTCCGAGTCCCATGAGTTGCTCACGGTGATCGGACTGCCGGAGGAGAACTACATGCAGCGGCTGGAGCTGCTGGTGTGGAGTGGCGCGGAAGCGCAGGCCCGCGCGCTGGCGTCGAGTGTGGAGGGAGCGGACTTCCCGTCGCGGGCCATGCAGGCGGCGGTGGCCGCGCGCGGCATGATCGTGCTCGAGTTGAGTCTGGGGAACTATCGCGCGGCGCTGGAGCGGGCGCGGTGTCTCTATGACGACGATGTGCCCGGGCACAGCAATCTGGTGCTCGCGGATATGGTCGAGGCGGGGGTTCGCGCGCAGGAGAACGCGCTGGCGGCGCTGGCCCTGGCCAGACTCGATACGCAGGCGCGGGCCAGCGGAACGCCTTGGGCGCTGGGGTCTTTGGCACGGGCGCGGGCATTGCTCGCGGACGATGACACCGCGGCGGCTCTGTATCGGGAGGCGATCGATCGGCTCGGGCAGACCACGGTCGTCGTCGATCTCGCCCGCACCCATCTGCTGTACGGCGAATGGCTGCGCCGGCGCAAACAGCGACTCGAAGCCCGGGTCCAGCTGCGGCTTGCCTACGACATGTTCTGCACGGCACGCGCCCCGCTCTTCGCCGAGCGGGCCCGTGCCGAACTCGCCGCCACCGGTGAACGTGTGCATCGAAGAACGCTGGCACCCGACCCACAGCTCACCCCGCAGGAAACCCAGATCGCCGCATTGGCGGCCGAAGGCGCGACCAATACCGAGATCGCGGCGCGGCTCTATATCAGCACCTCCACCGTCGAATACCACCTCACGAAGATCTTCCGGAAGCTCTCGGTGACCTCGCGCAGGCAACTTCGTTCGACGCTGGGGTCGGGAGACTAGAAAAACACTGGGGGGTTTCTCCGATTCGCCGGGTGGTGCGCGCGAGGTCTCATGAACGGGTCAACTCCACCGACCTCGCAGGGAGACATCGTGACTCCGGTTCTTTTCATCCACGGACTCTGGCTGCACTCGACATCGTGGCAACCCTGGCTCGGCCTGTTCGGCGAACAGGGGTACCAGGTCTCCGCGCCGGGTTGGCCCGGTGAACTCGACACCGTCGAGGCAGCGCGGGCCACACCCGAGGGCGTGGCGGGTTATGGCATCGATGACGTGGTCGAGCACTATGCCGCGATCATCGCCGAGCTGCCCGAGCTGCCGATCCTGATCGGGCATTCCTTCGGCGGCATGGTCGCCCAGAAACTGCTCGGGCAGGACCGTGCCCGAGCCGCCATCGCCATCGATGCCGCACAGATCAAAGGTGTACTGCCGCTGCCACTTTCGGCGCTGCGCTCGACCACGCCGGTGTTCAAGAACCCCGCCAACCGGAACCGGGCGGTATCGCTGACCTCCGAAGAGTTCCGGTACGCGTTCGGAAACGCGATTCCGGCCGAAGAATCCGACGAACTGTACGAGCGGTGGGCGGTGCCCGCTCCGGGCAAACCGCTCTTCGAAGCGGCAGCAGCCAATTTCAACCCGCATTCCGCGGCGAAGGTCGACACCGCCAACGAAGCGCGCGGCCCACTGCTGCTGATCACCGGCGGCAAGGACCACACCGTTCCCGAGGCCGTCACCAGGGCGACACTGAAGCAGTACCGGCATTCCGACGCGGTCACCGACTTCCTGGAGTTCCCGGATCGCGGGCATTCGCTGGTCGTCGATCACGGATGGCGCGAAGTCGCCGACGCCTGCCTGTCCTGGTTGAAGAGCCAGGAGCTCTGAGCACCGCGATGTTCGACCTGAACCTCGCGGGCAAAGTTGCCGTCGTGACCGGAGCAGGCCGGGGCATCGGCCTGAGCGTGGTGAAAGCACTTGCCGCCGAGGGTGTTTCAGTAGTCGCCGGATCACGCACCGGGAGCCCGGACCTGACCGAACTGGCCACCCGCGAGGGCGTGCGAACACCGTTGATCGATCTCAGCACCGCCGACGGGCCCCAGCAATTGATCGATGAGGCGGTGAGCGCATTCGGCGGAATCGACATCGTGGTCAATAATGTCGGCGCTGTCATCCCCCGCGTACAGGGTTTCCTCGCCGTCACCGACGAGGACTGGCTGTGGTCCCTGACCACGAACCTGCTCGTCGCGGTCCGCACGGCCCGCGCCGCACTGCCATACCTGATCCAGCGCGATAGCACCTCCATCGTGACGATCAGTTCGGTCAACGCGACCCTGCCCGACCCCGGCGTCATCGACTACTCCGCCGCCAAAGCCGCCCTGTCGAACTTCAGCAAATCATTGTCGAAAGAGTTTGGACCACAAGGTGTTCGCGCGAACACCATCTCACCGGGACCCGTCACCACAGCGCTGTGGCTCGGCGATCAGGGCGTCGCCGCCGTAGTCAGTGCCGCAGCCGCAGCCGATCCCGACGAGGTGGTCCGCCAGGCCGCCGCCAAGAGCGTCACAGGCCGCTTCACCCATCCCCAGGAGGTCGCCGACCTGGTGCTGCTGCTGGCCAGCGACCGAACCGCCAATGTCACCGGCGCCGATTTCCGGATCGACGGCGGACTCATCGAAACACTCTGAATCCGCTTCACCCGGACGACCGGCCCGGTGAGCGCCCTCTGAGCCCATGGCGGAAAGTGCGGTATTCGTGGCGCGTAAAGTGGGGCGCATACTCCTGCACACGCGCAGACTTGTCCCGCGCCACTAATTCAGAAGCTCTGTGTTCCAACAGTTTCCAGCTGTCACCGCGACACATCGAGTATCCGACGAAGAAGGAGTCTCACATGCCTTTCATTACCACGCCGGACGGCGTCGATATCTTCTACAAGGACTGGGGCACTGGTCAGCCCATCGTCTTCAGCCACGGCTGGCCGCTGTCCTCGGACGACTGGGACGCGCAGCTGATGTTCTTCCTGTCCCACGGGTTCCGGGTGGTGGCCCATGACCGGCGCGGACACGGCCGCTCGGCGCAGGTTGCCGACGGCCACGATATGGACCACTACGCCGACGACCTGGCTGCGGTCGTCAACCACCTCGATCTGTCCAACGCCGTGCACATCGGTCATTCCACCGGCGGCGGCGAAGTCGTCCGCTACCTCTCGCGCCACGGCCAGGACCGCGCCGCCAAGGCCGTGCTGATCAGTGCGGTGCCGCCGATCATGGTCAAGACCGCCGATAACCCGGGCGGGCTGGACAAGTCGGTGTTCGACGGCATTCAGGAACAGGTCGCCACCAACCGGGCGGACTTCTTCCGCACGTTCGCCGAAGGACCGTTCTACGGCTACAACCGTCCCGGCGCGCAGCCGTCGGAGGGAATCATCGCCAACTGGTGGCGTCAGGGCATGGCGGGCGGGGCCAAGGCGCACTATGACGGTGTCGTCGCGTTCTCCCAGACCGACTTCACCGAAGAACTCACCAAGATCACCATCCCCACCCTGGTGCTGCACGGTGAGGACGATCAGGTGGTCCCGATCCAGGACGCCGCCATCCGCTCGGCCGAACTGCTGCCCAACAGCACGCTCAAGACCTACCCGGGCTTCCCGCACGGCATGCCGACCACCGAGGCCGCGACCATCAACGCCGACCTGCTCGCCTTCATCCAGTCCTGAGCAGCCCCGGCATCAGCCGATGCCCTCGACCGCCCAGCCGCCCAGCAGTAGGGGGCGGCTGGGCGTTGGTCTGTTCGGCACCTGTGCGGCCCAGTTCGGTCGCGAGACGGAATACTCGGATGGCATGACCTTCACGGATGCTGAAATCGACTATCTCCGATCGCAACCGTTGGCTCGCCTCGCGACCCGCGCCACCGACGGACAGCCCGATGTCGTCCCGGTAGCTCTCGAGTTCGACGGCACCCACTTCTGGGTGGGTGGCGCTTCGACCTTCCTCCACACACGCAAATCGCGCAATATCGCCGACGGCAACGCCGAGGTAGCACTCGTGATCGACGACCTGGTCTCACTCGACCCGTTCATCGCGCGCGGCCTGCGCATCTACGGACTCGCCGAACCGCCCGTAGCACGCACGGGCATGGTCGGACCCGGCTACTACGTGCGGATCACTCCCACCCAGTCCTGGAGCTGGAATCTGGACGGTGCGCCGGCGGGTGACCAATGGTACGAAACCCGCCACACTCGCCATGACGGTGACGTACGCGGAGATCCTCGAATCAGCTGACGGCCATTACCGCCAGCCGACCCCGTAGTCGTCCCCGAGCTCGCGTTCGCGCTGCTGCCCGGCGACATCGACACCGCCGTGCCACTGACCAGGGACGACATCGGACCCAAGGATCGCCCTTTCCACATCCACCACACTTCGATACAGTTTGTCTCGAAACTTCGAAACAAACTGTCTCACAGGAGGTGTGGTGCGACCACCGGATCCACGTACGGTGCGCAGTCGCGATGCCGCGCTCGCATCGGCCCGGGACCTGTTGATCGAGCAGGGTGCGGCCGGCCTGACTCATGCCGCCGTCGCGGCACGCAGCGGGATCAGCCGCGCCACGCTGTACCGGCTGTGGCCGGAGCCGACCGATCTGGTGCGCGCCACCATCACCCTGCACATCACCCTCGCCCGGTCTCAGCCGACCGGTGACCTGCGCGCGGACCTGCTGACCGCACTGGCCACAGCACGGGAGATGCTGCACGAACCGGCCAGCGAGCAGGCGATGCGCGTGATGATCGAAAAGGCCGGTGCCGACCCGAAATTCGCGGAGGTCAAGGAGTCGCTGTACCGCTCGGGCACCCACATGGTGCGCACGATCCTGTCCGATGCCATCGCCCGCGCCGAACTGCCGCACGACCTCGATATCGACCTCGCCGTCGATCAACTGCACGGTCCGCTCTTCTTCCGCAGGCTCGTCGCCAACCGAACCTTCGACCTCGACTACGTACACACGGTCGTCGAGGACTTCCTGCGCCGTCACCACGCGAAAACAACGCACTCACAAGGAATCCCGTGACAACTCTCACCGTCGCCCGCGTCCTCGCCATCCTCGTCGCGGTCGTCACCACGTTCGGCGCACTGCTCGCCGACTTCGTCATCCCCGCCACCGCCGCCCAACACATGCGCAACGACAGATGGCCACCGCACGCGAAATTCCACGACGCCCAATACATCGTCATGTCGATCCTGCTCGGCGTCCTCGCACTGGCACTGCTCACAACATCCGCGAGCAACGCACAATTCGCCGTAGTCACGGCCTGCGCGATGCTCGCCACCCCGTGGCTGGGCCTACTCGGCGCACTACTGTTCCCCCGCACCGCCATACACGATCCCGAATTCCACAACAGACCCATCGTCGGACTGCACCCCCAGGTGCTCTTGTCCGCGATCCTGCTTGTCGTGCTGCTCGTCGCCGCCCTACTCGCCGCCCGAAGCTGACGACCGCGCGTTCGTACGATCATCCAGTCGGAGTGTTCCCGGCGGATCCGATTTCTGTCCTCCCCGATAAATCATGTGATGACAGGGTGTTTCGCGTTGACCGGCACGCCGGGCCGACGTACTTTCACTGCATACCCGCACCGGAAGCCTGAGAGGAGGCGAGGATGGTTGCTCGTTCCGATCTTCGTCGCCTTGCTCATCGGGCAGCCTGGGTGCCCGGTCGCGTCGCGCACGGGATTTGATAACCGCTTTCGTCCTGTCCTGATTCGCGCTCGCCTCGCGATCGCGCACTCGAAAAAGAAAGCGGCCTAAAATGGCGATTCCAGATATGCACACGTCCGGGTACGGCAGGGGCGGCGTGAGATGGTAGCCGCACACATCACTATAAACGGTGTCGGCGCATCGCTTTCGGTTGCGACAGCGCACACCAGCCTTTTGGATTTCCTGCGTGATCGCGGGCTCACCGGAGCCAAAGAAGGCTGCGCGGAGGGGGAATGCGGTGCGTGCTCGGTGCTGGTGGCCCGGCCCGGCGTTACCGTGCTCACCGAATGGGTCGCGGTCAATGCGTGCCTGATTCCCGCGGCGGCTCTGGACGGTCAGGAGGTCGTCACTGCGGAGGGGCTCGGATCGGTGTCCGCGCCGCATCCGGTACAGCGCGAGATGGCGGTGCGCGGTGGATCCCAATGTGGTTATTGCACTCCGGGATTCGTCTGCAGTATGGCCGCGGAGTATTACCGGCCCGACCGGACGCCCGAGTCCTGCGACGGGCACGGTGAGCACGGGCCCTGCGACGGGCACGGTGAGCACGGGCCGAACGGATTCGACCTGCACGCGCTGAGTGGAAACCTGTGCCGCTGTACCGGTTACCGGCCCATTCGCGACGCCGCGTACGCCGTCGGCACACCCGCCGTCGACGACCCGCTCGCGCATCGCCGCACCGAACCGTCGCCGGAACCTGTTCCGACCGTGCTGCACGAGCACGGAAACACCTTCGTGCGCCCGGCGAATCTGACCGAGGCCCTGCGGCTGCTGCGCGAACATCCGGAGGCCGTGGTTGTGGCGGGATGCACCGACTGGGGTGTGGAGGTCAATATCCGTGCGCGCCGCGCGGAATACGTGCTCGCGGTCGACCGACTACCCGAATTACGTGGTCTGCGTATCGAATCCGATCACATCGACATCGGCGCCGCACTCACGCTCACCGAAATCGAACGCCGCCTGGCGGGGCGGGTGCCGCTGCTCGCGGAACTGTTCCCGCAGTTCGCTTCCCGGCTCATCCGCAACAGCGCCACCCTCGGCGGCAATCTGGGCACCGCATCGCCGATCGGCGACGCCCCGCCGGTGCTGCTGGCCTTGGACGCGACCCTGGTACTGGTCGATTCGGACGCCGAACGTGAAGTGGCACTGGCCGATTACTTCACCGGCTACCGGCAGACACTCCGGCGACCGGACGAATTGATCCGCGGTATCCGCATCCCGCTGCCGCTGTCACCGCTGACCGCGTTCCACAAGATCGCCAAACGGCGCTTCGACGATATCTCCAGTGTCGCGGTCGCTTTCGCCCTCGATATCGACGACGGTGTGGTCCGCACCGCACGCATCGGCCTAGGCGGAGTGGCCGCGACACCGCTGCGTGCTCTGAAAACCGAAGCGGCGCTTACCGATCAGCCGTGGACCGAGGAGACCGTCGCCGCCGCGGCACGGGTGCTGTGTACCGAGGGCACCCCGCAGGACGATCACCGCGCCAGCGCGAACTACCGCACCTCGATGCTCGGCCAAAGCCTGCGCAAACTTTTCGCCGAATCCACCGAGGCGGTGCCGTCATGAGCACGCTGTCACAGCGACCCGAGAATCCGAGCGTCGGCGCGGCCATACCGCACGAGGCCGCCGCACTGCACGTCACCGGAACAGCGCTCTACACAGACGATTTGGTGTATCGCACCAAAGATGTGCTGCACGCGTATCCGGTACAGGTCATGCGGGCACACGCGCGCATCCGCGCACTGCGCACCGAACCCGCGCTCACCGTGCCGGGCGTGGTTCGAGTCCTCACCGCCGCCGATGTCCCCGGCGTCAACGACGCGGGCGTCAAGCACGACGAGCCGCTGTTCCCCACCGATGAGATCTGCTTCTACGGGCACGCGGTGTGCTGGGTACTCGGTGAGACGCTCGAAGCCGCCCGGCGCGGCGCGGCGGCCGTCGAGGTCGATCTCGATCCGCTGCCCGCGCTCATCACCATCGCCGAGGCGGTGGCGGCCGACAGCTTCCAGGGCGCACGGCCGGTCGTGCGGACCGGGGACACCGACGCCGGATTCGCCGCGTCGGCGCACGTGTTCAGCGGCGAGTTCCAGTTCGCCGATCAGGAGCACTTCTACCTGGAAACCCATGCGGCACTTGCCCATATCGACGAGGGCGGGCAGGTGTTCGTGCAGAGCAGCACCCAGCATCCGTCCGAGACCCAGGAGATCGTGGCGCATGTGCTCGGACTGCGCAGTTCCGAGGTGACCGTGCAATGTCTGCGCATGGGTGGCGGTTTCGGCGGTAAGGAGATGCAACCGCACGGTTTCGCGGCCGTCGCGGCCTTGGGTGCTCAGCTCACCGGACGGCCGGTTCGATTGCGGCTCAACCGAACTCAGGATATGACCATGTCCGGTAAGCGGCACGGCTTCCACGCCGCGTGGCGCGTCGGCTTCGACGCCGACGGACGGCTGCTCGCGCTCGATGCCACGCTGACCGCCGACGGCGGCTGGAGTCTGGATCTGTCCGAACCGGTGCTGGCCCGCGCGCTCTGCCATATCGACAACATCTACTGGATTCCCAACGCGCGCATCAGCGGTCGCATCGCCAAGACGAACAAGACCTCCAATACCGCCTTCCGCGGTTTCGGTGGTCCGCAGGGCATGATCGTCATGGAGGACATTCTCGGACGCTGCGCTCCGCTGCTGGGTCTGGATCCATTGGAGTTGCGGCAGCGCAACTTCTATCGAGCCGGACGGCACACCCCGTACGGCCAGCCGGTGCGCCATCCCGAACGCATCGCCGCGACCTGGGATCAGGTGATCGAGAACGGCGATGTTCGCGAGCGGCAGCGCGAGATCGCGGCATTCAACGCCGCGCACCCCCATACCAAGCGGGGACTCGCGCTCACCGGTGTGAAGTTCGGTATCTCGTTCAACCTGACCGCGTTCAATCAGGCCGGTGCGCTGGTGCTGATCTATAAGGACGGCTCGGTGCTGATCAATCACGGCGGCACCGAGATGGGTCAGGGCCTGCACACCAAGATGCTGCAGGTGGCCGCGACCACGCTCGGCATTCAGCTGCACAAGGTTCGGCTCGCGCCCACGCGAACGGACAAGGTGCCCAACACATCCGCCACGGCCGCCAGCTCCGGCGCGGATCTCAATGGCGCTGCGGTGAAGGACGCGTGCGAGCAGCTGCGCGGGCGGCTGGTGGAGGTTGCCGCGTCGCGATTCGGAGTTGAGCCAGCCCAGGTGCGGATCGTGGACGGGGTGGCTCGCGCACTCGGGTCCGACGAACCGGGACTGGAGTGGGATGACCTGGTGAACAGCGCCTACTGGCGACGAGTTCAGTTGTCCGCGACCGGTTTCTATCGCACCGAGGGCCTGCACTGGGATTCGGCGACCATGCACGGTTCGCCGTTCAAATACTTCGCCTACGGTGCGGCGGCCACCGAGGTGGAGATCGACGGCTTCACCGGCGCATACCGCATCCGCCGCGTCGACATCGTGCACGATGTCGGAGACAGTCTCTCCCCGCTCATCGATATCGGCCAGGTGGAGGGTGGATTCGTGCAAGGCGCGGGCTGGCTCACTCTCGAGGATCCGCGCTGGGACACCACGGCCGGACCCGGACAGGGACGGCTGCTGACGCAGGCGGCCAGCACCTACAAGCTGCCGAGCTTCTCCGAGATGCCCGAGACCTTCAACGTGACGTTGCTGGCGAACGCCACCGAGGAGGGCGCGGTCTTCGGCGGAAAGGCCGTCGGCGAACCACCTTTCATGCTCGCCTTCTCGGTGCGCGAGGCGCTGCGCCAAGCCGCGGCGGCATTCGGCCCCGGGGGTGTGAGCGTCGAACTCGCCGCCCCGGCCACCCCCGAGGCGGTGTACTGGGCAGTCGAAGCGGCCCGCAACGGAGCCAAAGACGAACCCAACAGGAACGGCAGGGGCGAACCAACCGCCAAGGCCGAAGGCGACGGCGAAGTCACCGCCGACGCGAGCCGGGCCGGTGTCTGAGATGACGTGGGTGACGGCGGTCGCGCAATTGCGCGACCGCCGAGAACCCGGCGTACTCGTCACCGTGGCGACCGTCCGGGGTCATGCCCCACGCCGCCCGGGTGCGAAACTCGTTGTCGGCGTGGCACAGACGTGGGGGTCGATCGGCGGCGGCAATGTCGAGGCCGCCGCCGTGGATCGCGCGCGCGAATTGCTGTGCCGCACCGATGATCCGGAGCCCGAACTGATGGAATTCGCCCTCAACGACAAGGTGCTCAACCGCCACGGTGTGCAATGCTGCGGCGGCGAGGTCACCATCCTGCTGGAACCGCTGCCGGTGACGCCCGCGGTGGCCATCTTCGGCGTTGGCCATGTCGGAATGGAGCTGGCGCGCATACTGGCCCGCCATGATCTGGACCTGCACTTGATCGACACCCGGCCCGAGATGCTCGATCCGGAACGCCTCGGGGTGCTCTCCGATGCGGTGGCACGGGTGCACGCGCACCACACCCCGCTGCTGCCCGAGGAGGTCCTCGCGCAGCTGCCGCCCGGGACGCATGTGCTGATCATGACCCACGATCACGCGGAGGACGCCGCGCTCTGCGACGCCGCCTTGCGGCTGGATCACCTCGGCTCCATCGGGCTCATCGGCTCCTCCGCCAAATGGTCCCGATTCCGGCATCGGCTCATCGCCGAGGGCAAGCACGCACCGGAGGCGCTCGCTCGCATCAAGACCCCGATCGGGCTGCCGGAGATCACCGGCAAGGAACCGGCGATCATCGCGGTGAGCGTTGCCGCGGATCTGCTGCGCACCATGACCGATGCCACCGCGCAGACACAGGATCCGGTCGTCGCATCGCCGTCGCCCCTGTGTTCGACGCCGTCGGCACGGTCGGTTCCAGCGTCGGCACACCCGGTCGTCACCGACCGCTGAAACCTCGAATCATGTTCCACCACAACATATCCCGTTCGAGCATGCGGTCACGACCGAACTGTTAGCGTGATGTATGCGATTGCGATCCGTACTCACCTTCTCTGACCTGGGGTTCGAATTGGTCACCGGCGACGCGGACCTCGATCGCGAGGTGCGCTGGGTGGTCACCACCGACCTGATCGATCCGAGCCGCTACCTGTCCGGCGGCGAGCTGGTGGTCACCGGAATGCACTGGCGGCACGAACCGTCGGACAGCGACGCCTTCGTGCACGCGTTGGCCACAGCCGGTGTCGCGGGCATGCTGGCGGGCCAGGCCCGATACGGCGGGATTCCGGACGATGTGGTGCGAGCTTGTCGTCGGCACGGGGTGCCGCTGCTGCGGGTGCCGGAGCGGGTCAGCTTCTCGGTGGTGGTCGAACAGCTCAACCGCGAGCTCTCCACCGGCCATGCCGGGGGTTTGACCGCCATGCTGGATCGGCACCGTCGGCATATCTCGGGCAACGGACTCACCCCGGTGCTGGAACTGCTGCACCGCGACCTCGGAATCCGCTGCTGGATCATGACCCCGACCGGACGCGTTGTGGCCGGACCGCAGCCGCCCCCGCACGGTGCGGCGGCCGCCTTCCTCACCGCGCGCACTTTCCCGGTGGTACTGCGGGAGCAGGAAATTCGCTATTCGATCGTGGCCGCCGACGAAAAGCACACACCTCGGGTGCTGGACTGGCTCCTGGTGTTCGCGGCCGACTTCAGTGACTGGTCCACCGAAAGGCGCGCTCTGGCAAGCGAATTGTGCGCACTGGTCGCCTCCGAGCGCGGACGCCAGGACGAGCGGCTCAGCGCGGAGAACAGGGTCGCGCAGCGACTCATCCAATTGATCGTGGCCGACACCGAACCCGAACAGCTCATTTCGGCATTGGAGCTGACGGGCCTGCGCCCGGGCGGCAGCTACATCGCGGTCGCCCTGACGGCGGGCACCCTGCGCGAGAACCACGCGTTGGAACTGCTGATCGACCTGCTCGACGGCCAGCACGCGCTCGCGGGCGTAATCGACGGCACCGCAATCGCATTGATTCCGGCCGGCGAGGTCGACGCCGATATCCGCCGCGCCGTCACCGCCTTGGCGCCCGGGCTGGGCAATGATCGGATCTGCGTCGGTATCAGCGCGGCGACGGATCGGACCGGATTGCGCGCCGCGGTCGAGGAAGCCCGCTACGCCTGCGGTTTGGCGCCGCGCGATGAGCTGAGCAGCGTGGTCGGTCAGCACGAATTGGCTACCAGGACAATGCTGCTCGCGGGCATCCCCGAGCTGATCGGCCGCAAATTCCGTACCCGCCTGCTGGAACCGCTGCTCACCTATGATCGTGAGCACCACGCCGATCTGGTGCTCACCCTGCGGACGTTCCTCGATGAGTCCGGCTCCTGGGCCAGGTGCGCGAATCTGATGTTCGTCCATGTGAATACGCTGCGCTACCGCATCGCGCGCATCGAGGAGCTCACCGGTCGCGACCTGTCCCGCTTCGAAGACCGAGTCGACTTCTATCTGGCGCTATCGCTGAGCTGAGCGGGCACGCCCAGCGCGATATCCTCCGGTCGCACCGGAACCCGCGGCAGATCCAAACCCGTCGCATCCCGCAACGCGTTCAGAATGGCCGGGGTGGAGGACAGCGTCGGCGGTTCACCGACACCGTTGAGACCGTAGGGCGCGTCCGGATGCGGGAATTCGAACAGTGTGATCGGCATCGACGGCACATCGGCGATGGTGGGGATCAGATAGTCGGTGAACGACGGATTGCGCAGCCGCCCTTGGTCATCCAGCAGAATCTCCTCCATCAGCGCCAACCCGAGCCCCTGTGCGCTGCCACCCTCGATCTGACCCTCGACGGCCATCGGATTCATCGCCTTGCCGACATCCTGCGCCGCGGCCAGCTCCACCACCCGCACCAACCCGAGTTCCACATCGACATCGACCACGGCGCGGTGTGCGCAGAAGGCGAAGGCGATGTGCGCATTGCCCTGGCCGCGTTCGGGATCGATCCCCTCGGTCGGGCGATGGTGGTATTCGAAGATCCGCTCGAGAGTGTCAGCACCCACCGTGTCGGCTATGGTCGCCACCGTCGCCCCCGTCAGCACATCGGCGATGGCGTTATCCCGCAACACAAGTCCGGACGCACCGCGACCGGACGCGGCGGCCGCGCGCCGAAGCACCTCGGCCGCGATCTGCTTGCACGCACCCTGCACCGCACCGCTGGACATCCAGGTCATGCGGGACGCCGACGCGGAACCGGCATCACCGATTTGGGTGTCGGCGGGCAGCACCACCACATTGGTCACTCCCAATTCCGTTGTGGCGATCTGGGATTGGACCGTGGTGATGCCCTGACCGCATTCCGCGGCCGCGGTGTGGATGGACACCACCGGCTCCCCGGCGGCGACCGACAGCGTCACCCGGGCGGTCGAATAGTCATCGACTCCACCCGAGTAGCCGATCGCCTTGACACCCACCGCATAGCCGATGCCGCGCCGAATCCCTTCGCCGTGGGTCACATTGCCGACACCGCCGGGCAGCAGCCGCACATCCCAGCTCGTCTCCGCGGGCGGGAGCGGCCGGTCCCGCAGCGATTCCAGCAGTTCCCGCACCGGAGCGGGACCGTCGATCGGCTGTCCGGTGGGCAGCACCGTACCGGTCACCATGGTGTTCTTCAGGCGCAGCTCGAGCGGGTCCATGTCCAGCGCGCGGGCGAGCTTGTCCATATTGGATTCGCAGGCGTACGCCGACTGCACCGCGCCGAAACCGCGCATGGCACCGCAGGGCGGATTATTGCTGTACACCGCGAGGCCATCGATTTCCGCATGCGGGACCTCGTACGCACCGGCGACGAAATACGAGGCGTTCGCGATCACCACCGGCGAGGTCGAGGTGTACGCGCCGCCGTCGAGCACCAGACGCGCCTTGACATAGACGAGCTTTCCCTCGCGCGTCGCACCGTGCTCGTAGTACATCTTCGCCGGATGCCGATGCACATGTCCGAAGAAGGATTCGTACCGGTTGTAGACCATCTTCACCGGTTTGCCGAGGCGCAGGGCCAGCATGCAGGCGTGCACATGCACCGAGAGATCCTCGCGCCCGCCGAAGGCTCCGCCCACCCCCGCCATGGTCAGGCGCACCTGCTCCGGCGGCAAGGCCAGACACGGTGCGAGCTGTTCGAGATCCTTGTGCAGCCATTGGGAGGACACGTACAGTTCCACGCCGCCGTCGGGACTGGGCACGGCCAGGCCCGATTCGGGTCCGAGGAACGCCTGGTCCTGCATGCGGACCTCGTAGTCTCCGGTGACGACGACTTCGGCTTCGGCACGGGCCTTTTCCATATCGCCGTGCCGAATCTTCACGTGCCGCACCAGATTCGAGCCCTCGTGAATCGGGGAAGCGTCCGGGTCCAGCGCGCGTTCGGGATCGGTGAGGGGAGTCAACTCCTCGTACTCGACGATCACCAATTTCGCTGCCCGCCGGGCGGTTTCGGGATGGTCCGCCGCCACCAGCGCCACCGGTTCGCCCTGATAGCGCACCCGGTCCATGGCCAGCACCGGCTGGTCGGCGATCTTCATTCCGTACGTCTTCGCGCCGGGCACGTCCTCGTGGGTCAGCACGGCGCAGACCCCCTCGACCGCCAGCGCCGCGCTCACATCGATGGACCGGATCCGCGCCGAGGCGTGCGGGCTGCGCACGGTACTCCCCCAGACCATGCCCTCCATCCACAGATCCGAGGAGTAGGCGAATTCGCCGGTCACCTTGAGCAATCCGTCTGGACGCCGCGCACTGGCTCCGACGCCGAGACCTGCGCTGGTGCGAGCCTCACGCACCAGCGTGGGCGTTCCGCTGTGGGCGGTCGGGGTGGGTTGTGTGCCAATTATTTCGGGCATTGACCTGGCTCCTGCGGCTGTGCGGCGTACTGGACGCCGAGGGAAATCGAGCGGGAGGTTCCGGTCCATCCCCGTGAAAATTCACCCACCACAGCCTGCGGTGCATCCCTACCGGACCCCTCGGGGCAGTCTATACCGGCGGTCCCTATGATTGCATGTAATGTGCCGACCGCATCGAAGAAAGGCCGCCGTGATGACGGATTCGCCTGGCCTGGCGGCCATTTCCGCCACGGCGTCGCTCACCGAGAGCACCTACGAAGCGCTCAAGACCGCCATCTTCCGCAATCAACTCACCCCGGGAACGCCATTGAGCGTGCCCGAACTGGCCCGCCAGCTCGAGGTGAGCCGCACCCCGGTGCGCGAGGCGGTGCAGCGGCTGATCTACGAGGGGCTGGCGGTGCACGCACCGCACCGCGGCGCCCAGGTCAGCCAGGTCGACCTGGACGACCTGCGGGAACTGTATGTGGTGCGGGAAGTGCTGGAGGGCTTGGCCGCTCGCCTGGCCACCGAGCGCCTGGACGGCGCGGGGCTGACCGCGCTGCGGGACACGGTCGCCGAGCATGAGCGCGCGCTGACCGCCGGCGCGGACCAGGCCACCCATATCGAATTGGACGTGCGGTTTCATCGGCTGGTGCGTGAGGTGGCGGGAAGTCCGCATCTGAACGCGGCATTGGAGCCGATCGCCGGGCGCTCGCATATCGCCCTGCATTCGCTGTGGCGCAATGCCGACGCACCGCGGCTGGCCCTGGACGAGCACACGGAGGTCGTGGCCGCCATGGCAACGGGTGATCCGGAACTGGCCGAGGCGGCGGCGCGGCGGCATATCTCCCGGCTGCGAATCCGGCTCTCGCAGGCCAAGTTCCGCGATGAGACGACCGCCGACGCACCGCGCCGGCGCAAGCCCCTGCTCACCGGCGCGGACGCCTCCACCGCGACCGGCGACCCGGCACCTGAGGGTGCCGGGTCGCCGGGGTGAAGCGCTGAATCTCAGCCGAGCGCTGCCTCTTCCGCCCGCGCCGACGGGGTGTACCCGCTGTAGTGGTCGGCGTGGGTATTGGCGGCCGAGGCCTGCGGCACCTCACCGCGCAGATACGCCTCCGCCTCGGCCTGATCCTTCGGCGGCGGTGTCGGGGCCAGCCCGAGCAGCTTGGCCATATTGTTTCCGAGATACCCCTCGAGGTCGTCCTCGGACAGGTTCAGGCCCTGCGGCGGCTCATGGCACAGCACCTCGAGTTCACGCGCCCACATACCGGGTTCATTGGGCGGGGAATCGGTGCCGAAGACCATCTTGCTCTTCTTCATCTCCTTCGCGAATTCGACGATGCGAGATTGCAGCAGCCACCCGGATTCACCGATGACGTTCTTCGAATCCTGAATCATCCAGAACGCCTCGAAGCAATAGACGCCACCGGTCTGCACCCCGAAGTGCCCTAGAATGAAGTTCACATTCGGGAACTCGCGGATGATCGGATAGAACTGCGTGGGAATGGAATACGGGCCGTCGCCGGTGTGAATCAGCACGGTCACGCCCAGTTCGTCGCAGACCCGCAGGGCCGGGCGCAGCCAGTCCAGCGCCCGGTCCGGGCGGTAGGAGTGCATGTTCGCGTGCAGTTTCATCATTTTGTAGCCGTGCTCGCGCACATGGAAGGCCAGTTCGGCGGCGCCGTTCTCCGGCCCGAATCGCGGGTTGTAGATGAAGTTTCCGACGAAGCGGTCCGGATACTCCTGCACCAGCCGGGTGATATAGGCCTGGTAATCGCGAATGCCTTCGCGGCCACTGCGATTGCCTTCCCGCCAGGCCGTATTGCCCGGCGGCGGCATAATGCAGCTGACGTCGACCCGGCGGGGTTTTCCGTTGATCCAGAACGGGCCGTCCATCATCTTCAGCACGCGTTCGCCGGTGAATGGTTCACCGGTGTGGCGCCACGCTTCGTCCACGAGATTGGTCGGATGTACGTGGGTATCGATGATCACAATGATTTCTCCTGATCAGGTCGGGATGAGATCCCCGGCCGCGAATCACACGCACCTTCGGGCCACCGCCTCCCACGGTGGTCGAGCCTGGCCCGACCGGCGGGCTCGATAGCACGAGTTGACCACAGCTACGGCGAGCGCGTCAACGGATTGCATGTAATCCGTGCTCGCATGGCTGTCGCATAGAGCCAGTTCAGCACATGACATCTCGCGACGAAGGTGTGATCTTGATCAAAATTCGCCGTTGACAAATGACTTTGCGCCCGGTTTACATGTATGTGCCTCCGGTACAACGAAACCGGATGGCATTGCCGGTGACCTCCCGACTTGGGTTAAACCGTTCGGCGCACACCAGGACTCCGCGTTCTGGCGGGAGTACAGCTCCCACGCCACGGATTGAGGCGGCCCGGCTGGTACAGCCGCGCCGCCAGGGAAGGCACAGGCGGCTATGACCCCTCCAACCACCCCCCATTGCGACCTACTCCTGACCGGCGGGACCGTGATCACGGTCGACGACGCCCGCACCATCCACGAACACGCGACCGTCGCGGTCCGCGGATCACGCATCGTCGCGGTCGGCCCGGACGACGAATTCGCCGACTGGCGAACCGATTCGGTGATCGACTGCCGCGGCAAAGCGGTACTGCCCGGCCTGGTCGACGGGCACAACCATCTGGCCCAGGCCCTGGCCCGCGGACTCGGCGAAGGCATGTCCATCGTGCCGTGGCTGTGCGAGTTCATGTGGCCCTACTCGATCGCGATGTCCTCGCAGGACGCGATAGCGGCCGCGCGGCTCGGCGTGGTGGAGGCACTGCGCGCAGGCACCACCACTATTATCGAAAACCACTACGCACCAAGCGATCTGACGACCACCATGGCGGTCGCGCAGGTCATGGAACAGGCCGGACTGCGCGGTGCGGTAGCGCGCGGCATGCTCGGTGATCGCACCGAGATCGCGGCCCGGCGCGGGCAGCCCGACGGGTTGTTCCGCTACGACACCGCCAGCGAAGTGGCCATGACGCGCGAGGCGATGCAGCAGCGGCCACGCGGCTCGATGGTCGAAATCTGGCCCGCCGCACTCAATCTCGCCTACGTGGACCAGCGGGTGGTGCGCGGTTGTGTGGACCTGGCCACCGAATTCGACACCCACTGGCACACCCACTGCTGTGAGAGCAGCGGTGATCCCGCCAGCTACCTCGACGCCTACGGGGTGCGGCCGGTGCAATGGCTGGCCAAGGCCGGACTGCTCGACGAGCGCGCGACGCTCGCACACGCCATCTGGCTCGACGCCGAGGAGATCGAACAGGTCGCGATGGCGGGTGCGAAGATCGCCCACAATCCCTCCTCCAACGCCTATCTCGCGTCGGGCACCCTGCGCCTGCGCGACCTGCGTGCGCTCGGTGCCACCGTCGCCCTGGGCAGTGATGGTCCCAGCTGCGGACATCGCCAAGACCTGTTCGAGGCAATGAAACTCACGGTCTACGCGCAGCGGCTCGCCACCGGCGACCCCACCGCCTGCCGCGCCGAGGAAGCACTCGAACTGGCTACCCGCGAGGGCGCGAAGTACGCCGGCATCGATGCCGGTGTACTCGCACCCGGAAAGCTCGCCGACATCATCGTCGTCGGCCTCGACCGGCCGCATATTCAGCCGGTTCACAATCCGGTGAGTTCGCTGGTCTATTCCGCGCGCGGTGCGGATGTGGAGGTCACGATCGTGGGCGGCCGCATCGTCTATCAGCATGGCCGCTGCCTGCTCATCGATGAGGACGCGGCCATCGACGAGGCCCGGGAGCGGGCACAGCAACTGGTCGCGCGGGCCGGCATGCAAGCACTACGTCAGCCGCTATCGCGCTGAGTGCTTGCCGCCCAACCTCTTTCGACGCCGTCCCCGCGTCGCACCGCTCGTCCAGGAGTCACCCATGAATACCCGTTTCCCCCTCAAACGCAACCGGTCCACCGCACCCCGCCATCCCGTCGACACCGTCCCGCCGATCCGGCACCTGATCCCCCTCGCCCTGCAACATGTGATCGTCGCCTACTCCGGCATGGTCACCGTGCCGCTGGTCATCGGTGCGGGCCTGGGTCTGTCCCCTGCCCAGGTCACCACGCTGGTCACCGCGAACGTGCTGGTCAGCGGTGTCGCGACACTGCTGCAAACGATCGGGATTTTCAATGTCGGTGTGCGACTGCCCATTGTGATGGGCTCCACCTTCACCGGCATCACACCCGCCATCATCGTCGGCAACAACGCGGGACTGCCCGCCGTCTTCGGGGCGACCATCGTGGTCGGCGTTCTCACCTGGATCGTCGCACCGTGGTTCGCCAAACTGGCGCGCTACTTTCCGCCCATCGTGACCGGCACGACCATCGCGATCATCGGATTCTCGCTGCTGCCGTCGACCTCACGACTGATCTCGGGGCCGATGACGGCCGCGGATCACGGTGCGCCCAAACGACTTCTGCTCGCGCTAGGCACCGTCGTACTCGTCGTGGTGATCGAACGGCTCGCCCGCCCCGCCATCGGCCGCTTCGCCATTCTCATCGCACTCGGGGTGGGCACGCTGGCGGCATGGCCACTGGGCCTCACCGATTTCTCCGCCACCTCCGCCGCGCCGATTTTCGGTCTGGCACATCCCTTTTCGTTCGGCGCGCCGGTCTTCGTGGTGGCCGCCATCCTGCCCATGCTGGTGGTGCAGGTGGTGAATATGGTCGAGTCGACCGGCGATACCTTCGCGACCGGGGAGATCGTGGGACGTGAGCTCGGACCGCGTGATATCGCCCGGGCACTGCGCGCCGACGGACTCGGCACGGCACTGGCCGGGGTGTTCAGCTCCTTCACATTCGTCACCTTCGGCGGGAATGTCGGGTTGGTCAGCATCACCCGGGTGATGAGCCGCTATGTCGTCGCCGGGGCCGGGGTGATCCTGGTGATCATCGGATTGATGCCCAAGCTCGGTGCGGTAGTGGCCTCGCTGCCGGGGCCGGTGCTCGGCGGTATCGGAATAGTCATGTTCGGCACCCTCGGCGCGATCGGTGTGAAGTTCATGCTCGCAGCGGATTTCAGTCGGCCGCGCAATCATCTGATCGTCGCCATCGCCTTCGGTTTCGGCCTCATGCCGGTGGGTGCGCCCGACTTCTACAGTCATCTGCCGGTACCCATGCAGACCGTACTGTCGAGCGGAATCGCGGCCGGGGGTATCGCGGCGTTCCTGCTGAACCTGCTGCTCAACGGTGTCGGCGGGGAAGATTCGCAAGACGCGGAATCGCCGGTGCGCGAGGACATCGCAACGGAAGCGGAGCAGGACACCGCTACCGATGGGCGGCCTGCGGTGGACGAATCCGTTCGGTCCCATCCGCGACCGGCGATCTGAGCACGTCATGGCATTGGAACAGCCCGAACGCGACGTACCCGAACGGGATACGGCGAAGATCAGCGGCAATATCCACGCGGTAGATCAACGACCGCCGTTCTGGCACATGGTCTTACTCGGCCTCCAGCACACCCTGGTGATGTACGCGGGTGCGGTCGTGGTCCCCATTGTCGTCGGCGCGGCGCTCGGCCTGACCGGCGCGCAGATCGCGGACCTGATCAGCATCGACCTGATCCTCGCCGGAGTGGGCACCCTCATCCAGGCGGCGGGGGTGTGGAAGTTCGGCATTCGCATGCCGCTGGTGGTGGGAGCCGCCTCCAGCGGAATCGTGCCGATGGTCCTGGTCGGCCAAAGTCATGGGCTGCCAACGGTTTACGGTTCACTGTTGATCGCGGGCCTGATCTGGGTGCTGGCCGCACCGTATTTCAGCCTGTTGCTGCGACTGTTTCCCGCCGTGGTGACCGGCACGGTGATCACCCTGATCGGGCTGACTCTCATTCCGGTCGGTATCCGGCTCATCGCCGGTTCCGATCCGAGCTCGCGCGACTACGGGCGGCTCAGCCATATCGGCCTCGCGGCGGGCACCGTGGCATTGATGGTGGTGTTCCGGCGGCTGCTTCGCGGACTGCTCGGACAGTTGTCGATCCTGCTGGCGCTGGTGGTCGGCGCGATCATCGGCTGGTCGGTCGGAATCGGTTCGCTGTCCCGGGTCGCACACGGACCCATCATCGGAATCATCGGGCCGATGCATTTCGGCGCGCTGCGCTTCGATATTCCGTCGATCCTGCTGTTTCTGGTGATCGTGTTCGTGCTGATGGTCGAGGGTTCGGGGCAGGGGTTGGCGGTCGGAGAGGTGGTCGGCAAACCGGTCGGGCCCGACGATATCGCGCGGCTGCTGCGCGTGGACGGGCTGATGACGCTGTGCAGCGGATTCTTCAATGGGTTCCTGTACACCACATTCGGTCAGAACATCGGTCTCATCGCACTGACCAAGGTGCGCAGTCGCTATCCGGTGATCGTCGTGGGCGTGCTGTTGATCCTGTTCGGGGTGTTCCAGCCGATCGGGCGGGTGGCCGCGGCCATTCCGGAACCGGTGATCGGCGCGGCCGCCATCGTGACCTTCGGCGCGCTGACCGTCTCCGGTATCCAGATTCTGTCGCGGGTGGATTTCGACCGATCCGGCAATCTGACCATCGTCATGCTGTCGCTGGGGGTCGGGCTGGTGCCCGCGTTCGCGCCGAACTTCTACAGGCAGCTACCCGATTTCGCCGAAATGTTCTGCAAGAGCGGCGTCGCGACGGGAACCATCCTCGCGATCGGGCTCAACGCGCTGTTCCATTCCCCCGAGAAAGAGCGTCATGTCTGCTGAATATCGTGATGGCGGATTCGCCCCCGCCAGGCCACGACTCATCGTGGGCGTCACCGGTGCGAGCGCACCCCAGCTGGCCATCCATCTGCTGACCGCATTGCGCCGATTGCGGGTCGTGGAAACACATTTGGTGATTTCGCGGGCGGCCCATCGCACCCTCGAACTCGAAACAGGTCTGCGGCCGGAGGAGCTCGGCGCACTCGCCGACGTGACGCATCAGCGCGGCGATATTGCCGCCTCCATCGCCTCCGGGTCATTTCTCACCATGGGCATGGTGGTGGTGCCGTGTTCGATGAAGACGCTGGCGGGTATCGCGCACGGCTACTCCGATGATCTGCTGAGCCGAGCGGCCGATGTCTGTCTCAAGGAGCGCCGCCGCCTGGTGCTGGTGACCCGCGAAACCCCTTTGAGCCTGGTGCATTTGCGCAATATGACCGCCGTGACCGAGGCCGGGGCGATCGTCCTGCCACCTGTGCCCGCGTTCTATCAGCGGCCCGATTCGATCGAGGCGTTGCTCGCGCATCTGAGCGGGAAGATCCTCGACCAGTTCGGCATCGAGCATGACCTGTTTCCCCGCTGGCAGGGTCCGCTGCCCGCCGACCGACTGACCGGAGCCGCCCGATGACCTACGAAGCCCTTGCCCCGCAACAGGATTCACACGCCTTCGTCGACCGCTATCGGGCCGAGCATCCCGAGGACGTATTGGTGATCGACGATGTCGTGGCCGCCGATCAGGGCGTGACAGGATTGATCTACGAACTCGCCGCGCGCGGCCGCGAGGACATGCTGTTGTGCCGCAAGGTGAATGGCATCGAGGTGCCGGTGGTGAGCAATATGTTCGCCTCCCGCACCCGCATCGCGCGAATGCTCGGAACTCGTCCGGAGCAGTTGCACGAAACGTTCGCCGCACGCGCGGCCGCGCCGGTGCCACCCCGATACGTCGATTCCGGACCGATCCTCGAGGATGTCCGCTCCGGCGCGGAGGTCGACCTGGGTTCGCTGCCGATGTTGCGCCACTTCGCCTCCGACCGCGCGCCGTACATCACCAGCGGCGTCATCGTCGCCACCGATCCGGACACCGGCGTGGGAAATATGAGCTATCACCGGGCCATGGTGCATTCGCCGACTGAACTGGCGACGAGCCTGCATTCGCGGGGCGATCTGTGGAGAATGCTGGCACGTTATGCCGAACGCGGTGAGCCGATGCCGGTGGCCATGGTGATCGGCGGGCATCCGCTGTTCATGCTCGCCGCGTCCGCGCGGGTGGGGTACGACGTCGATGAGCGGGCGGTCGCGGGCGGATTGTTCGGCGAACCGCTCGATGTGGTGGCGACCCCCGCCTACGGTATCGGCGTTCCGGCGTGGTCGGATTTCGTCCTCGAAGGCGTGATCGATCCCGCCGCGCACGCGCAGGAGGGGCCCTTCGGCGAGTTCTCCGGCTACTCGTCCAACCGCTCCACCAACAATGTGCTGCGGGTCGAAACCATCCTGCGGCGACGGCAGCCGATGCTGTTCGACGTCGAAGGCGGCAATACCGCCGAGCATCTGAATCTCGCTCGCGTGCCGCGGGAATCGGAGATGGCGGAGAAACTCAAGGCGCGTTTTCCGGATGTGACCGCGGTGCACTATCCGACCTCGGGCACGCACTTCCACTGCTATGTGGCGGTGCGCCAGTCCCGTCCGGGGCAGGCCCGGCAGATCATGCTCGGACTGCTGGGCTGGGATCCGTATCTCAAGACCGTCATCGCGGTCGACAGCGATATCGACCTCACCGATGACGCGGCGGTGCTGTGGGCGCTGGCCACGCATTTCCAGCCGCATCGCGACATTCTCACCGTGGACGGGCTGCCCGGATCTCCGCTGGATCCGTCCTCCACCAGCGACGGCACCACCTCGCGCATGGGCTTGGACGCCACCCGCGGACCCGAATTCGAGGGCAGGCGCATCGAGATCTCCGATGACGCGATGTCCCGTGCGCGCACCCTCCTCACCACCCTCACGACAGGAGCGAATCATGGCTGAGCACAACAAGATCCCGGTGACTGTCCTGACCGGATTCCTCGGATCCGGTAAGACGACGCTGGTCAATCACATTCTGACCGCCCAGCACGGGCATCGAATCGCGGTGATCGAGAACGAGTTCGGGGAGATCCCGATCGACAACGATCTCGTGCTCAACGCCGACGAGAAGATCATCGAGATGAGCAACGGCTGCTGCCTGTGCTGCACCGCGCGCACCGATCTGATCGAGATCCTGCGCTCACTGCTCGAACGCAGCGACCGCTTCGATCGCATTCTCATCGAGACCAGCGGGCTCGCCGACCCCAATCCGGTGGCGCAGACCTTCTTCGTGGATGAGGAGATCACCGCGAACTTCACCCTGGACGCCATCGTCACACTGGTGGACGCCAAGCACATTCGCGGCCACCTCGCCGAAACCGGCCACGACGGACTGGGATCCACGGTCGTCGATCAGATCGCCTTCGCCGACCGCATCGTGATCAACAAGGTCGACCTGGTCGACGCCCCCGAACTGGCGGCGGTCGAACGCGAGGTGCGCGCCATCAACGCCACCGCCGACATCATCGCCTCCCGCTACGCGGACGTGAATCTGGCCGATGTACTCGGCATCTCGGCCTTCGACCTCTCGCGCCCCATGTCAGGTGATCCACACTGGCTCGAAGACGATGGGCACCAGCACGATCCAACCCTCACCTCGGTCGGTATCGAACTGGACGGAGCCCTCGACCAGCACGCGCTCCAGCAGTGGCTGACCGCGCACCTGCGCGAGCACGGCGCCCAGGTCTACCGCATGAAAGGGCTGTTCGCGGTCGAGCAGGACCCGCGCCGCTTCGTATTGCAGGGCGTGCACGAGGTATTCGAACTCCGCCCCTCGACCCCATGGCTCGACCAGGACCGCACCGGCAAAGTGGTCTTCATCGGCCGCGATCTCGACCGCGCCGAACTCACCCGCGGATTGCTCTCCTGCATGGCGGATCGAGCGCTGACACCAAACGCGCGGTGACGCCCGACCGGCCGCCGGTGCGTGCTCGGCCGCCGACGGTGGGCAATGCGTCATCGGATCGACTACGATGCGGCGCGCATCGGCACCACACTCCGAGATCGGCACGGCCGGAATAACGCGGGGAGTGGTTTGCCCCGGATATGCTGGCCGTATCGACTCACCGCAGAGGTTCGAGACGTCCGTTGGCAGCGAGCGAGTCGCCGCCGACTTCAGGGGTGATCTGGGCGACTCGCATGCGGGGGCGGGCAGGCGGGCGGGGGCGTGGCTTTCCTTCGCGGGTTGTCTGATCGCGGTCTTCATGCAGATGATCGACGGGACGATCGTCACTACCGCGCTGCCCAGCATCACCGCGGATTTGGCGGTGTCGCGCCAGGCACAGCTGTTGGTGGTGTCGGGGTATTCGCTGGCGTTCGCGTGCACGCTGCTCACCGCGGCACGCATCGGCGAGCTGGTGGGGCGGCGTGTCATGTTCCTGGCCTCGGTGGTGGTGTTCACCGCGGCCTCGGTGTGGTGCGGAATGTCAGGCAGTGCGGGAGAACTCGTCGCGGCACGGGTTGTGCAGGGCGGTGCGGCGGCGGGAATGACCGCGCAGACCATCGCCATCGTTGCGGCTGCCTTCCCTCGTGACAGGCATCAGCAGGTGTTCGCCATCTACGGCGCGGTGGCCGGATTCGCCGGAATGGTGGGGCCCATTCTCGGCGGGGCGCTGGTCATGGCCGATCTGTTCGGGCTGGGCTGGCATTCGGTGTTCCTGATCAACCTGCCGCTCGGACTGGCCGCCCTGGCACTGGCCCTGCGGTATCTGCGCCTGGGCCGACCGGAACATCGCGAGCGGCTCGATCCCGCCGGAGCGCTGCTGTCCACGGTCAGCCTGTTCGCACTCCTGTACGCGCTCACCGATATCCAGCAGAACGGCTGGCGGCCGATACCGTTGGCGATGATCGCCGGGGCCGCGATTTGCGCAGCGGTATTCCTCGCGCAGCAGCGGCGCGAGGCACGGCGTGGACGCAGCCCGATGGTGCGGTTCGATCTGTTCGCCGACCGCCGGTTCGCCATCGGATCCGCACTGGTGACCGCGTTTTTCGGCATGTTCACCGCCTTCGTCTTCGCGGTCTCCATCACCCTGCAGGATGAACTCGGCTTCTCCGCCTGGCGCACAGGTCTTTTGATGACCCCCTTCGCGGTGGGCGCCTGCGCGGGCGCGCTGGCTTCCCCGATCCTGGTGCGACGCTGGGGAGTTCGCACGCTGGCTGTAGCGATCACCGGATACGGCATTTGCGTCGCGATAGGCGCGATCTATCTGAGGGTGAGCGCGGGTGTTGTTTCGGTGCCCCTGGTGATCGGCCCGGTTCTGCTGGCGGGTCTGTGCGTCGGAATGTTCTGTGTACCACTGCAACCGATCATGCTGTCGGGACTGGCGCAGCGGCAGCTGGACGCCGCCTCGGGCTTGGTACCGACCATCGAGCAGCTCGGCAACGCACTGGGCCTGGCATTGCTCAGCGCGGTGTTCTTCCGTGCGCACACCCTGACCGGAAGCGTCACCATGTTCAGCGCGATCGCGGTGGTGGCGCTGGCCATGGGCGTGCTCACGCTCGCACTACCCGAACCCGTGACTCGCGAGAACGCCGTCTAGACCCCGAGCGCACTGGCGAACATGGGCCAGGAGTCGTGCACGTCATCCTGCCAATATGGCCACGCATGGGTACCGGACCGGAATACGACCTGAGCCGGAATACCCTGTGCGGCAAGCCGATCGGTCAGTGCGGCGGTACATCCGCGCACAACGGATTCCATCGTGCCGCCCACCAGCATGCGATCGGCCAGTCGTGCGGCATCACCGCCGATCGACGGATCCGCAAGCGTGTCATGCACTCCGGCCGCGCCGTCTCCGGCCGAAATATACAGTGCCACACCGCGTAACCGGTCCGCGTTCACAATCGGATCGTGTGCGGCCCAGGCCGGATTGCCCGGTGCGCCCCACATATTGGACGCGCTCGCACCGAACGGCTGCAATTGGGAGTACACGTACGCGGTCGACACCGGATCACTGGTGCGCGGGCAGCCGCTGTAGGAACCCACGGCCTGATATTTGCCCGGCGCCTCGATGGCCAGGTTCAGCGCCGAGGTCGCCGACATCGACGTTCCGGCAACGGCATTGCGGCCGGTCATGCCGAAGTGGTTCTCCAGCAACGGTGGCAGCTCATCGATCAGGAAGGTGGACCACCGGTTGCGCCCGAGCGCAGGATCGTCGGCCACCCAGTCGGTGTAGTAGGAGGCGCGCCCGCCGATCGGCTGAATCACATTGACCGGTTTATCGGCGAAGAACTGAGCGATATCGGTGCGGTTGGTCCACGGCCCGCCACTCTCGCCGCCGTCGACCGCGTTGAGCAGATAGAGCGCGGGCGCGGGACCATCGGGGTGCGATACCCAGACCGGTATCGCCCTGTTCATGGCGGCCGAGAAGACCATGACTTCGAATTGCCGGCCACCGAGCGGGCGTACCTCCAGAATCGAGGAGCCCGGATCGGCGTGCCCGGGTATTGGCAATAGGGCAGCGAATGCGGCGATGACCACGAGAGAACAGCGCAGGATTCGGTGCATGATTCCAGTATCAGCCGGTAAGGGCCGGATCCACGTGTTTCACCGAGCGTGTTCGTCGATGGAATGCACTCGCAGAGCGGTTATCTCATCCGCTTCGGACCCGCAGACGAGCATTCTCTCGGCAATCGACCATCGCAGTGCGCGGGGCAGGTCCGGCGCCAGCTGGGTGAAATACGAGTACAGCCACTCTGTGCGAGAGACCAGGAAGGGATAGTCGGTACTCATCATCGGACGCAGCACCAGCATCGGCACCGGCGCGTCGAGCGGATGGAAGTCGCGATTCCACAGTCCCGGCACCGTGCAGCCCGGATAGAACTGCCCCAGCATCAGCCCATCGGCCACCGCCTCCGACTTGCGGGCCAGATGCACCGCGTCGATCAGTTCGTATCGCGTCAACCCCGGAAAAGTCGTTACCAGCGTGGAACGTCGTGCCTCCCCGGGGTTCTCCCGCACAAGCCGTCGATACACCTCGAACGCGTCGTCGATCGCCAGGCACATCCGGTCCTGCCGCAACGCATCGCCTCCGGGCACGGATCCGGCCCAGACGAGCCGATGTGCGGCGCTGTAGCGCACGAACGGGCATACCGGTCCCGGACGCCCCAGCTCCGGATGCGGGCGCGGCAGGTGTTCGGTCATCCACCGCAGCAATGCCGCGGCCTCGGGCCCTTGCCGTTCCCACTGTCCGGGGTCCGCGTACACATTCCACCAGCGCACCCCCGAGCGCGGCCCGATCCTCATCGGCCGTCGCCTGCTTCCAGGTGTGCGGCGAGCAGCGGGCCGATGATCGGAACCACGTCGGCATTGCAGAACTGGGCGTGGGTGGTGGCGACCGGATGCTCGATGAGCGTGCCTTCGACATGTGGCTTCCACATATCCGCGCCGAGCGATTCGGTCACGCCGCGAGTCGCCGAGAAGTAGAGCAGATCGCCGCCGAATACGCCGGGGCGGCACCCATGCGAGAGGCGAACCCCTTCGACATAGCCGCGATGCAGGCGAGTCAGCTGTTCGGCCGTCAGCCCGGTGCCGAACGAGGCCGGGGCAGCGGCCAATTCGGCGACGGCCTGCTCGGCGGTGAGGTCCGGGAGGTCATCACCATTGTCGGGTTCGTCCCCGAGTAGATGAGTCAGCAGATCACGCATGCGCGGCAGTGGGGGCGGCGGCATATCGTCGGGGAAGACGATGCTGTCGAGCATGGCCAGTGTGGCGACCTCCGCACCGCGTTCGGCCAGTCGAATGGCGATGGCATGCGCGATCTGCCCGCCCAGTGACCAGCCGAGCAGATGGTAGGGGCCCGTGGGCCGCACCCGCAGGATCTCCTGGACGTAGCCGTCCGCGAGGTCGTCGATGGTGGCCCCCGCGCGGGGTTCGCCCTCGAGCGTCAAGGCTTGCAGACCGTATACGGGGCGGTCGTCGAGCTGCTGCGTCAATGCGGCATAGCACCAGGCCAGCGGGACCGCCGAATGCACACAGAACAGCGGCGGGCGGGATCCATTGCGGCGCAATGCGAGAACGACGCCGAGCGCGTCATCGGTGGCGGTTCCGCCGACGTGCCCGGCCAGCCGTGCGGCCAGCTCCCGCACGGTCGGAGCCGTGTAGAGCCAGCGCACCGTCACCGGAAGCCCGGTGGCCGCGGCCAGCTCGGCCGAAAGCGCCACGCCCGTCAGCGAATTGCCGCCGATCTCGAAGAAATCGTCATCGAGGCCCACCCGATCGGTCTCGGTGATCTGCGCGAAGTGGTCGGCGACGAGGTGTTGCAGATCCGACTCCGGCGCACGGTAGGGCCGGCGTACAGGGGACGGCACCGGGAGTGCGGAGCGGTCGATCTTGCCGTGTGCGGTGACCGGGAGCCGGTCCATCTCGACGAGTTGGGCCGGCATGAGCGCGGCGGGCAACAGCTCACGCAGGCGCGCTGTCATATCGGCGTGGTCGAGTCGATCCTTTTGCGCCGCAACGATATATCCGATCAGGCGGATGCCGCCGGGTCCCTCATGTGCGGTAACGACGGCGTGTGCGACCTCCGGCAGCGTCGTCAGCGCGGCTTCGACCTCGGCCGGTTCGGCGCGACGCCCGCGAACGCTGAGCTGGTCGTCGGCGCGCCCGAGGAAATCCAGGGTGCCGTCCAGTGCCGAGTGCACCAGATCGCCTGTGCGATAGACGCGTTCGCCGGTACCGGACGGGTCGGCGACGAAGCGTTCGGCCGTGGCGACCGGCCGCCCGAGGTAGCCCCGCGCCACGCCCGGGCCACCCAGATACAACTCGCCCGCGCCGCACGGAGGCACCTGACGCAATCGGTGGTCGAGAATCAGCGCCCGCACGCCGGGCAGCGCCGGGCCGATGGACACCGGACCCGCAGCGGTCAGAGCCGCCGATTGTGTTGCCATCACGGTGGTTTCGGTCGGACCGTAGCCATTGAAGAGCCGCAGCGCGGAGCCCCAGCGCCGGACCAGATCCGCCGGACAGGATTCGCCGCCCACCACCGCGACCCGCAGCGACGGCACCCGCTCCGGAGTGAGCGTGGCCAGTACCGCGGGGGTGGTGAGGAAGTGGGTGATCGCCGCCTCGTTCAACAGCTCGGCCAGCGGGGCACCCGCCACGACCGACGGCGGTTCGACGATCAGGGTGGCCCCGGCCGCGAACGCCGCCAGCAATTCCAGCAGGTGCGCGTCGAAGGACGGCGCATGCGCGTGCAGAACACGCGAATCCCGCTCTACCCCATAGTGTTCGACTATGTAGTCGGTGAGCGGCCCGAGTCCGCGATGGGTCACGGCCACCCCCTTCGGGGTGCCGGTGGTACCCGAGGTGTAGATGAGGTATGCCGGATGGTCCGGTCGCAGCGGGTGAATCCGCTCGGAGTCCCGGATCGGGGTACCCGACCGGCGCCGAATTCGCGCACAGGTGTCCGGGTCGTCCATCGCCAGCCACTGCGGTCCCACGGGGAGCGCGTCGCGGACGGACACCACCGTCAGCCCTTGGCGCGCACCGGAATCCGCCGCGACAACGCCCAGTCGATGCGCCGGGTCGGCCGGGTCGACCGGGACGAAGGTGGCGCCCGTCTTGGCCACCGCCCACACCGCCAGCACCGATTCGGCCGAACGCGGTACCGCGACCAGGACAGCGGTGCCCGGCCCCGCACCCATGTCGATCAGCTCGCGCGCCCACCGTGAGGACATCTCGTCCAGCTCGCGATAGGACCATGAGCGGGAACCATCCTGTAGCGCAATATCTTCGGCGAACGCCTCGAGATCCGACCCGCTCAGCCTGCCGCGGAGCAGATCCGGAAGCAGTCGATCGGCACCCGGTGCGGGCGGGGCCGCTCGGAAGACACCCGGCTCCAAGCTCCGGACCGGCCGTCCGGGATCGGCGAGGAATCCATCGAAGTAGGCCAGGAACCGTTCATGCAGCGCCTGCACCGAGTCCGCGGAGTACAGCTCCGAATTGGCCTGCATGCCAATGGTGATCGCATCATCGTCCGGCCCCAGCTGATAGCCGTTGACCAGTAGGTCCTCCACCGGCCCCAATGCCAGCAGCTGCACCTGCGCGGTGAGCGGTCCCATATTCAGCGGTGCGACGGCCCCAAGCATGTTCACCACGGGGCCGAAACCACCTCGCACGGTATGACTTTCACCGCGATCGCGCTGAATGTCCTCGTATCGGTACCGCTGATGCCGCAAGGCCCCGACCACGCGGGCGCGCACCTGCTCCACCACACCCGCTGCCGTACCGTCACGAAACTCCCGCAGCCGCAGTGGAACAACATTCGACACCGATCCGGCCGAGCGGCGCAGCGCAGCCGTCGGGCGCGCCGCCACCGGCAGGGACAGCACGATATCCTCGGCGTCGGTCAGTGCGGCCAGATAGCACGCGAATGCCGCGATGGTCAGCTCCGGCAGCGTGTATCCCCGCTGCCGCCACACCGCCATACGCTGCGCCGTATGCGGCGGTACGAGGCCCGTCACCCGATGCGGCGTGCGCGGCCGGACCGCCGACCGTCCCGCCAGCCGTACCGGTTCGGGCATCCCCGCCAACTGCTCCCGCCAGTACTCGCCATCAGCCCGTGCTCGTGCCGAATCGGAGTAGGCGCGCTCGTCCCGCAGCAGTTCGGCGATCGTCATCGGACAACCCGGCACTGTCCGTGCGGCCTCGCCGGGCTCTGCCAAACCTGTTGCGGCGGCATATAACTCGACCGTACGCCGCAGCATCACCGCGGCACCGATCCCGTCCAGCACGATATGGTGGCTGCGCAAATACAGCAGGTGATACTCCGGCGCCACTCGGAATACCGTGGCCGCGGTCGGTGAATCGGCGATCAGGTCCAGCGGCGAACCGTGATCGCGTTCCATCCGCAGCAGCGCGACCGCGACCGCATCCGCCTCGGACAGCGCGCTGAAGTCCTCGAACCCCATCGGCCCGAACGCGTCCGGATCCAGATATTGGGTGGGGTAGCCGCCGTCGATTCGGAAACGGAGCAGCGGCGACTGCACTTCCGCCGCGGCCAGCCCGGCACATTCCCCCAGCACATCCACCTGGAGCGGCCCGTGCAGCGCCAGATACATGGCGACGGTATTGGGCACCTCGGGATACAACTGCTGCGCTACCCACCAACGCAATTGCGCCGCGGACAGCGGCAGCCCGGCATCGGGGGCGGCGTAGGCAGCGTCGGCGATTTCGGTCCGCACTGCGGACCGGGATATCGAGTCTCCATCGGCCCCCGCCAAAGTACCTCCTCACGCCCCGAGCACCTTCGATCGAACCGTTCAGTCGGAACCTACTGCACTCACCCCCTCCAGGCTCGGAGGAACCGCCGTAGCGCGATCGTCTGTCCGCACGTTGCCACTACCGACGGAAATGACGACGGCAACCTGGTTTCCGCTCTCAGATCACTACGATGCTGCGCTCCTCGACGCCGCGAGTTCGGAGTGGGCACCCATCGCCCGCGTCGTCCAGCCGGTGATGGCCGAGCTGGAAGTCGGTGACTCGACACACTGTGCTGGCGCGTGAAATCGTCAATCGAATCGGGACAACTCGTTGCCGACGGCGATTCGTGGCTCTCACGGCAAACTCGCATCAAACGCGTGCTGCCACCACGGTCTTCAGGTGTCGTCCCGCTTGTTCGAGATGGCTCGGGGTCGTCGTGGTTCGAGGTCGGTCAAGAACCGGGTAGCGCGTTCCCACGTCAGTTCGGCGGCACGGCGATCGAAGTCCGGCAGAGTGTCGTCGGTGTAGAAATGCCCGGCGCCGGGATAGGTGTGGACCGTCGCTACGGCTCCGTGGCGGCGCGCACGGGCTTGCCAGGCGGTCAGCTGCTCTGCAGGTGCGAACCGGTCCGATGCCGAGATGTGCACCTGCACCGGCAGGTTTGCCCGCACGTCGGCCGGAATATCGGCATAGCCGTGCAGGAGCAGGACTGCCGCTGTAGCGGGTCGCGACGGCAGTAAGTCCTGAATCACTCCGCAGCCCATGGAAAAACCGGTCAGGACGGTCGTGGCGGGGAGCCCGGCCAGCGCGTGCGCTGCGCGCGCGACAATCGTGTCCCAACCGATGCGGTCCTTCAGCTCGAACCCCGTGTCGAGCGTCGACGCGACCTGCCCGTGGTAGAGATCAGGAACATGAACCGTGTTCCCGAGCTCGCGCAGCCGACGCCCAGCTTCCATCTCGACAGTCCGGAGACCGTAGACGGAATGGAACAGCGCGATCGTCAGCACCCTCCCATCATGGCCGCACGGCTGTGGCAGGTTTCGCTCGACACCTCGCCGCCGCCTGAGCGCACCACCGATCAGGTGTTGTCGCTGACGTATTGGTCGACTTCGAGCAGGAAGCGATCGCGTTGGGCGGTCGAAATCCACGATGCCTGGAACGAGTTCTTGGCCAACGCCACGACCTGGTCGATCGTCACGTCGCCCGACTTGGTTAGGGCCACATAGTTATCCGCGGCGTACGCACCGAAATACGATGGGTCATCGCTGTTGACCGTTACCAGGATTCCGCGGTTCAGCAGGGTGAGGATCTCTTCGGACTTGCCGCTCTGGGTGACGAACGAGTTCGACACCGGGCAGCAGGTGAACGCGATCCCCCGGGATCGAGCGAGCTCGACCAGCGCATCGTTCTCGATAATGTTGGTGCCGTGGTCGATTCGGTCCACACCGATGTCCTCCAGCGCCTGGCGGATGTGCTCGATCGAGTTGTCCTGGTCGATATCGCAGTGCATCGTGAGCAGGAAACCCTCGCGGCGAGCGCGCGCGAATACCTCCGCGAATTTGCTCGGCGGATTGCCCCGCTCATCGGAGTCGAGGCCGACTCCGATGATCCACTCCTTGTAGGGCAACGCTTCCATGAGTGTCGCCATCGCGTATTCCGCGGACTGATCGCGCAGGAAACACATGATCAGCTCGGCGGAGATGCCGAACTCCCTGCGCGCCTGCACAATTGCCGACCGGTATCCGGCGATCACGGTATCGAACCGCACCCCGCGACTGGTGTGCGCCTGCGGGTCGAAGAACATTTCGACATGCCGCACACCGTCCGCGTGCGCCCTGGTCAAGTAGGCGAAGGCCAGATCATGGAAGTCCTGCGCCTGCTGCAGCACCCGCATAGCCGGGTAGTAGACCTGCAGGAACGAGGTCAGATCGTGAAATTGGTACGTCGCTTCGACCTCGGCGACAGTGGATTCGGCCAACTCGATGCCATTGCGGCTGGCCAGCTCGAACTTCAACGCCGGTTCGAGCGTCCCTTCCAGGTGCAGATGCAGCTCGGCTTTCGGAAGCCCTCGAATGAATGCCGCGAGATCTGTTGTTGCTGTATTCATTACGACTAGCACCTTTCGGTCGGTGGATAGGACTGGTGCGATTCAGTTGCTTTCGTGCGCACGCCGTTGAATCCAGCCGCGTGAGATCAACTCGACGGTAATCGCGACCGCGACCGATTGCGCGAGCAACAGCCCCAACAGCACCAGCACCTGCACCGCCGCCGCCTGCACCGCGGAACCGCTGGCGAGCAGCACACCCACGAAAGCACCTGGCAGCGTGACCAATCCGACGGTGCGAGTCTGGTCGACACCGGGCAGCAGTGCGTCGCTGGCGGTGCGAATGACGACTTCCCACCGGGCATCCCGATCGGTGAACCCCAGACTCAGCGCGGCCTCGAACTCCCCGTGTCCGATGGTCAGCGCGTCCAGGGCACGACGGGCTGCCAGCGATGTCGCGGTCATGGCGCCGCCGAGAACGATTCCGCCAACCGGTACCACCGCAATACCTGTCATCGGAACCACCCCGCTGACCAGCATCGGCAGCAGCGCGGCGACCGCTCCCGCACTCAATGACAGCACCAGCCACGCCCCCGACCACCCCGCGTCACTGCGTCGCGCGGCCGTGACGACCGCCGCACCGAACATCACCAGCAGCACCAACAGCGAGGACCACAGATGCGCGAGCGCAACAGCCAACACCGATGCGACAGCGGCGAGTTGGACAACCGCCCGCACAGCCGCGGCGGGTGCGGTGATCACCGGGCCGAGCCGCGCGACCCGATACACCGCTGCCGCACCCGCGACCAGCACGACGCAGACGACCGCCAGTCCGACGCCCGGAGTCGCAACCGCGCTGATCTCGTGCCTCCTAACCTGATTCGGTCGAATACCAGTGAACCTCGAACCGAGCGCGAGAGGACTATCGACTCACCGGCAGCGGTCGCCCGCGGACATTCGCATCGTCACCACGCTGCCGGTAGTCCGCTGTGAACACGCTGAGAGTGAACAGCGGTCGGGGCGATGTGGACTGCATGATGGCGGATATGGTTGATGTGTCAGTACTGCTACGGCCCGCCCGGTGGGGATTGCGCGTGCGGTCGGCGGTGCTGAGTACCGCGGTGCTCGCGGTCGTGTTCGCCCTCGGCGCGCTCGCGGGCCTGTGGCTGATGTATCAATCACTGCTCGAATCGGTGGATTCCACCGCGTCGGGGCGGGCCAGTGAGTTGGCCGGGCAGCTCGCGCATCGCGCACCGGCGCAGGCCGATGAGGGTCTGTTCGCTCGGGATCGGACGATTGTCGCGGTGCAGGTGATCAACGCCGAAGGCGCTGTGGTGCGGGCGTCGTCGGAGGCTGAGATGTCGAAGCCGCTGATCACCCCGGTGCCGGACTCCTCGCCAGGTGTCGAGGTGCCCGAACTCGATGATGTGCGGGCGGCCACCCGCACCGTCTCCGGACCCGACGGCGTTTTCACGGTGCTGGTCGCGGTCAGCAATGAGGAGGCCGAGGAGACCGTCCGCAATGTCGGGCTCGTGGTGGCGGTGCTGGCTCCCCTGGTGCTATTGGCTTCCGCCACCGCGACATACGCTCTGGTCGGGCGGTCGCTGACCTCGGTGGAGGCAATCCGCCGTCAGGTCGCCGCGATCGATGCCGGACGGTTGGGGGATCGAGTTCCGGTGCCGCAGACCACCGATGAGATCGCGCAGCTGGCGGTGACGATGAACGCCATGCTCGACCGGATTCAGGAATCGGACGCGGCGCGACGCCGGTTCATCGCCGATGCCTCCCATGAGTTGCGCAGTCCGCTGGCGACTGTGATCGCGGCGCTCGAGCTGGGCCGCGACCATCCCGGGATGCTCGATGCGGAGATGATCAACGCGACCGCGCTGCCCGAGGCCGAACGAATCAAGCAGCTCGTCGAGGACATGCTCACCCTGGCCGGGGCGGATGAGAATGGAATGCGACTGGCCACGATCGATGTCGATCTCGATGATCTGGCCGCCAATACCGTTGCGATACTGCGTCACGACCATCCCGAGCTGACGGTGCAGGCGCGCTTGCAGCCCACCCGGGTCGTCGGCGACCCGAGTGCGCTGCAACGCGTGATCCGGAATCTGACCGACAATGCCGCCGCCCATGCCCGCACCGCAATCGCCGTCACGGTCGAATCCCGTTCCGGCCTCGCGCGAGTGATCGTCGACGATGACGGAACCGGCATCCCGGCCGCCGAGCGCGAACGGGTCTTCGAGCGGTTCGTCCGACTCGAGGACGATCGCGCCCGCACCTCCGGCGGCACCGGTCTCGGGTTGGCGATTGTCGCGGAAATCGTTCGCGCACATCACGGTTCGATCACCATCGACGACTCTCCGCAAGGTGGGGCCCGGCTGGTCGCCGAGCTCCCCGCCGCGCCGATCGATCGACCCGACTCCTCGGACAACTAGCCGAACCACACTGCACATCGGCGGGGGCCGGTTCGCGCCGGAAGCTTCTCAGCGTCATCACAGCGGCTGCCGAGTACGGTCACCTGCCGTGACGGAGATGACGAATTCGCAGGTCGGCACCGGTCGACCTCGCACTCGCTTACTCCGGCCCGCAGCTTCCGCACCTGCTGGGCCTTCGGCGCTCGGACTCATCGAACAGGACTGTGCATGGCCATCAGCTATCTGGAATCCATTGTCGTCGGCGCGCTGCAAGGGGTGAGTGAGCTGTTCCCCATTTCCAGCCTCGGGCACAGCATTCTGCTGCCCGCCTGGATCGGCGGGCAATGGGCGCGGGATTTGGATATGTCCGCCAAGGATTCTCCGTATCTGGCGTTGCTGGTGGCCATGCATGTGGCCACCGCACTGGCGTTGGTGCTCTTCTTCCGGCGGGACTGGGTGCACATCATCGCCGGACTGTGGGATGCGGTCCGCACGCGCCGCATCCGCACACCCGAGGCACGGCTGGGTGTGCTCATCATCGCGGCCACCATCCCGGTGGGGTTGGCCGGATTGGCGCTGGAGAAGACGGTTCGCAACCATCTCGGCGCACCGATCCCGACGTCGATCTTCTTGGCGCTCAACGGGATTGTCCTGCTGTCGGCCGAGAAGCTGCGCAGGCGTCAACCGGAGCTCGCCCAAATGACAGCTCCCACAACGTATTCAGCTGAAATCTCCACAGTCGACACCACGGTGCTGCCGATCGTCGATCCCGACCAGGCGTCCGATACCGAGCTGTCCAAGCTCGGCATGCGTAACGCCGTGCTCATCGGTTCCGCCCAGATCGCGGCTTTGTGCCCGGGTATCAGCCGCTCGGGCTCAACCATCGCAGCAGGACTGTTCAAGGGACTGCGCCACGAGGACGCAGCCCGCTTCGCCTTCCTGCTCGCGACCCCGGTCATCCTGGCCGCCGGTGTCCTCAAGACACCGGAACTGTTCAAGCCCGAAAACCACGACATCCTCGGCCCCGCACTCGCGGGATCGGCGGTAGCCGGTGTGTTGTCCTACATTTCGGTGAAATTCCTGACCGCGTACTTCGAAACCAAGACCCTGACCCCGTTCGCGATCTACAGCCTCATCGCGGGAGTGGGCAGCCTGGCGTACTTCGGACTGCACGGCTGAAGCCCCTGCCGCCGTCGCCGCGCGACACGACCGATCGAGATCGTCATACCGGCTTTGAGCTGGACGTTCTTCGGGCGTATAGCGGATGTTCAGTGGTGTGCCCGAAGTTCTAGGGGTGCGGAACAGCCGCACCCCGGCGGACAGAAAGGCCACCGACTTCGATGGAAAGGGCACAACCAACTACGTCACCGCTCCCGCGAACCGGTGAGCACGAGCTGTGAGCTCATGTGATTTCGCGGTGCTGATCCTGCGGCTGGCGCTGGGCGGCATGCTGGCCGCGCACGGCTACCACAAGATCTTTCTCGGGAACGGTCTCGCTGGTAACGGTCAATGGTTCGAGGAATTGGGAATGCGGCCCGGATGGCTGCATGTGCGATTTGCCGCGGCAAGTGAGATCGCTGCTGGAATCGCCATGGCCGCAGGGTTTCTCACCACACCCGCCGCCGCGATCTTCGTTGCGCTCATGCTCGTCGCGTTCTGGACCGTGCATCGCCGCAACGGATTCTTCGTCATGGCTTCGGGATGGGAATACAACCTCCTCATCGCGACGGCCGCGCTGGCCGTGGCCGGTCTCGGGGCGGGACGGCTGAGCGTCGAGCAACTTCTGTTCGGGCACACGGTGATCCACGGCTGGACCGGAATCGCGGTCGCGTCGGTCCTGGGTATCGCCGGTGGCGCCGGGCAATTGGCGCTGTTCTATCGACCGTCCCGGGGACCGGCGGCATGAGCGTACGGCCTCGACCACTCGCCTGGCGTCTCTTGGTTCCCCACAACCCCTCCGATAGCTGCAAGGACGGCAACTGTGTCTTCTGAAAGCCCGCTGCACCGGCTGACTCACCTCTTCGGTCATCACGAATCGAACACCGAGAATCAAGGAGAAGTAATGAGCAACACCCATGAGCTGCCGAATATCGTGCTCGTGCACGGTGCTTGGGCGGATGGCTCGAGTTGGAACAAGGTGATCGAAATTCTGCAGGCCGAGGGATTCGGCACCGTGGTGGCCAGTCAGCTGGCGCTGCGCAGTTTCGACGACGATGTGGCCACTGTCGTGCGTGATCTCGACCTGCTGGATGGTCCCACGATTCTGGTCGGGCATTCCTACGGTGGTGCGGTGATCAGCCAGGCCGGGGCGGACCGGCCGGACATCGCCGGTCTGGTGTTCGTCGCCGCCTACGCGCCGAAGGCCGGGCAATCCGCGTTCCAGATCAACCAGGAGTTCGGCGTCGAGCTCCCGAGTGGCGCGGACCTGATCAACATCGGTTCGGACACGACCCCGGATTTCCTGATCAACCGGGCTCGATTCCATCAGGACTTCTGCGCCGATCTCAGTGCCGAGCAGGGCGCCGTGCTCGCCGCGGTGCAGAAGCCGACGTCGGTGCTGTCGCTGGCCGGTGCCGGTAACCGGGTGCCCGCGTGGGAAACCCATCGCGCCAACACCTGGTACCAGGTGTCGAGCGACGACGCGATGATCCACCCCGACCTGGAACGGCAGCTCGCGGCACAGATCACCGATGACGAGCGCATCGTCGAACTGGCGACCGGGCACGCCTCCATGGTCAGCAAGCCTGCCGAGATCGCCCGCATCATCCAGCAGGCGGCGCACAACCGTTGATCAGTCCACGCTCCGGCGTCCAACCGAAGTCGGTTCGGGCGCCGGAGCGTAGCGCCGGAGCAGGTCATCACTCGCGCTGAGATATCTTGGGGCTCCGAGTGATTCCGATAGCGCCCGCGCCTCACGCACCAGCTGACGTGCCCGCTCGAGTTCGCCGTGCCCGGCGCACATCGGTGCGAGGTCCAGCAGGGCTGGAATGAGTTCGACGGGCGACTGGGCGGCGCGGAGCAGCGCGACGGCTCGCTCGAGCAGCTCGGCATCGCCGGGAGCGGCTAATGCCATTGCGCGCATTGCCCTTCCGATTGTGACTGGGCTGCCCCATTGCTGCGCGGACGCCAGCTCCGCCGCGGCCAGCTCCCGGGCCTGATCATGGTGCCCGAGTCGCACCAGCTCCAGCGCCGCCGAACTACGCCAGGGAATATGCGCGGGATTGACGATGCCCGTCGCGGTGGTGCGGCGTCCGCATTCCAGGAAAAACATGATCGCCTCCGCGGTCGACCCCCGCGCCGAGCAAAGAAGCCCGCGGATATGGATGACAACGGTCCATTCCCACGTCTCCGTATTGGCGCCCGCGGTACGGCGGTCCAGCCACCGCTCCGCCTCCGCCAGGCGGTCGAGTCCGATCAGCGCGTGCGCGTACTGGGCGACCAGTGTGATCGGCGGCGTGATGAGCTCGTCGTCGATATCGCCGATGATCGGTTCGAGCTCGCGCAGCACGCGCTGGTACGCGCCGCCCCGCAGCAATACCTCGGAACGCAGGATCACGCGATAGGTGTCGATGGTCCCGAAATGTTGGTCTCCGCGCTGTTCGGTGAGGTGCGCGGCAAGCGTGAGATCTCCCGCCCACATAGCCAGGTGCGCCCGCAATCCGAGCAGTTGATTCGGCAGCGGTTCATTCGCCTCCGCGCTGGCGAGCCGTTGCAGCGCCATTCGGGCGTCGATGCGAACGCCGAAGGCATCGGCCCAGGTGAGAATTGCCGCGGAGACTCGATCGAGGTGCTCCCGCGCACGCAGGTCGGCGACCAGAGCGCGCCAGGTCGGCGCGGTGAGAGCGGCCACCATCCACGACGACGCCCGCATCATTCGGGCAGCCGCGGGATCGTAGGATTCGCACTCCGCGACCACCGTGTCGATGAGGGCAACCGCCTGCCGGGCCTCGTACCGCATCGCCATGGTCCAGGCCAACGGGATCAGGGCGGTCGGCGCGACGGCGCGGCTGCGCTGGCTGTGCAGCGCCTCGGTCAGATGCGCGCGAGCGGCGGCCGGATTGGTCCACAGCTGCAGTTGTCCGAGCCGGACCAGCAGATCATCGCGATCATCGGGTGCGCAAATCCGCAGTGTCAGCTCCATATGCCGCACGGCCTCGGGAATCGCGTTGTCCCGCAAGCATTCCTCGGCCGCGTCGATCAGCACCACGGTCCAGCACGCGTAGTGGGGGCCGGACAGATCTCGCAGATAGCGGGCCACCTGCCGTGCCGAATGTCCGGCGCTGCGCGCTTTCGCCGCCGCGGCAGTCCGGAAGTGCGCGGACTCCTCACGGGTATTGAGCCACTGAATCGTGTTGGCGATCAATGGATGCCGGAATCGCGGCGGATCCGCGGTCTCGAACAGACCGATCGCCTGCAGCAATTCGCACCGATGCCGCATATCCGCCACCGGCTCATCGCAGGCCACGGCGAGAATATCGACGGTGGGATCGAATTCGTGCAGGGCACCGAGCGCGCGCAAGGTGTTGGCTCCGGTAACCGAGTAGCGGCCCAGCTGGCGCTTGATCGACCGTGAATAACACCCGTCCGGCAGCCGATCCGGCACCCGGGATTTATCCCGGCAGTGAACCAGGTCGGCAATCAAAGCGCCTGCCATCAAGGGTATTTCGCCGGACGCGCGCTGAACCTGTGCGGCGAGATCCGGTGGGCAGGGCATTCCGGTGCGCCGTTGATACAGACCGGCGACCGCGTGCACGCTCAGTCCCCCGACCCGCAGCACCGCGGCGGCGAGTGGCTCCAACCGGCCGTGCAGATCCAGAGCGTGCTGATCCCAGGGACGCTCGTCGAGCGTCAGGACGATCAATGTACGGGTTCCGCGCAACCAGGGCGCGATGGTGACCAATGCTTGTGCCCCAAGGGCATTCATCCGCGTGGCATCATCGATCAGGATCAGAACGGGTTGGTCGGCGCAGGCTCGCGCGAGGGCGGTGCGCAGCCGGTCGATGAGTGCCCTGTCGCTCTCGCCGCGAGAATCCTCCGGGTCAACGCGGTCACCGAGTTCGCGTAGCAACTCCGCCGGCAGATCGTCATTCTCCGCGACCAGATCGACGCGCAGCGCGTGCGGGTACCGGCGTGCGACTTCGTTGAGCAGCTGAGTCTTTCCGTATCCGGGACGGCCGGCGATCACCACCAGTCCGCCCACGCCCTCGGCCGCGCGCCGCGCGCACGCGGCGATACGGGCCAGCTCCGGATCTCGGTCGAAGACGAGTGGAAGTGCCGAATCATCGCCCGGCAGTACTGAATCACCGCTGCGCACAGTCTGTTTCACGGTCGATACCGACGGTGTGGTGCGAACCAACTCGGTGCCGTCGAGAATCTGTTCCTGCAGTCGCCGCATTTCCGGGCCGGGTTCGACGCCGAGTTGGTCGATGAGCAGCCGCCGGGTTTCGCGATAGACCTCCAGTGCCTCGGAACGGCGGCCACGCTCGGCCAGCGCTCGCATGAGGGTCACCCGGAGTCCTTCGCGCAGCGGATATTCCGTGACCAGCATGCGCAATGTATCGGTGGCCTGATCGACGCGACCACGCAGCACCTCGACTTCCAGGCTGTCCTCGAGGATCGCGAGCCGTCGTTCCGAAAACGCCGCGCGCTGCTGTTCGGCGAACGGGCCCGGGATGCCCGCCATCGGATCACCGGAGAACAGCGCCAGCGCCTCGGCGTAGCGTTGGCCGGAGCGATCCCAATCACGCACGCGACGAGCGCGCGACGCCTCGGCTACCAATCGATCGAGAATGCCGATATCGATCTGCTCATCGTCGATTCGCAGCTGATAGCCGCCATGGCCGGACAGCAATACCGCGGGTGGGGTACGCGGTGGCCGATCGGGCTCCAGAATCCGCCGCAGTGCGGAAATGTACGTCTGGACAACGCCAACGCCGCTGGCCGGCGGCGTCTGGTCGTAGAGTGCGTCGAGCAGGCTGGTGGCCGAAACCCATTGCCGCCGCCGAATCGCGAGCACGGCCAGCACCGCACAACGTTGCGGTGGTCCCAGCGCTTGCCGTTGCCCGTGCCGGCGTACTTCCACGCCGTCGAGCAGCGTCAGCTGGAGCGCACCTTCCTGTCCCATCCGCTGCCTATACCTCTCGCTCTTGCTGCGACCAGAGTAAGCAGCGGAGGGAGCGGACTCCTACTCCGCGATACGGTGGCCGTACCTGCATTTCGACCCGTCCGGTATGTCCATATCTGTGTGGCGTATACGCCGCCATCAGCAGATATGGCAATTTCTGGGCAACCATTCGCGAGCCTGCCGGACATGCGACCGTCGTTCCGCTCAGTGATGCACTTCGCAGTGACCGACAGTCCGAATGGCAGCAGAGGGTTTGGCGTCCGACGCCTTCGCGCAGACGTGCTTCTTGGGCAGCGTGAGTCGCCCGCTGCACCGCCAGCACCGCCGACCAATCGGATGAGCCCTTATAGAGGGATGCGGGCGGAGGTAGCTGTCTCCTCTCCGGCGCAATCGGCTCGCAACGCCTAGCATTCGGGACATGCACCGTGGCAATTGGTTCCGCATCCTGCTCTGCGCGGCCGTGCTCTGTGGTACCAGCGCGTGCATCGGCGCGGTGGACCGCGCGGACTTCGAGGACCGGATTCGTACGCGCGGTGGCGGATTGGTCAGCGCGCTGCCCGAAGCCGCGGTTGCCGCATTGGGTCGGGAGCTCGGGGTGACCGACCCCACCGTGAACGTCATGCTGCTCACCGCGCCGAACTCCAGCGGATTCCGGCTCGTCCTGAACAATCAGCCCGCCCAGGTGACCAGGTTTCTGTCCGGTGGCGACTTCACCGCCCGCGAGCCCACCGTTCGCTTGCGCGTCCGCCCGCCCGGGCCAGCGCGCACGATGGACGACTACTCGTTCACCCTCGGCGATCTCAGTGCCCCGACCCCGGCGCGGGTATCGGCTTTCGATGACCTCGACGCCGAGAATTTCACCATCGGCGAGGTTCCCGGTCTGTCCCGAATCGAAGATATCGTCGACACCGCCCGTACCCGCAGCGGTATCCCCGACGGCCAGGTCACCGCGCTGGTGGTCAGCCGCTTCGGCCGCGACATCCGCATCGTGGCCAACATCGTCTCCGCCCGTTCGGAAGCGGTCGCGGAATTCGACCACACCGGCGCTTTCCTCCGAGCCCAGCAGGTATAGCCGATGCCACGTGTAGTCACAGCCCTTGCGACCGGGTTATTCGTCGGTACCCTGAGCACCGTTGTGCCCGTGGCGATCTGGCCCGGCGAGGCAAAGCTCACCGCACCGCTGTTCTGTTCCTCCAGCACCGAGCCCATGGTCGTCTCGGATACCTTCCATGATTCCGAAGGCACCTCGACCAACTACACCCTGTACTGCGTCGGTGACCATGGCGCCCTCACCAATGAGGGGTTCGTGCTCCCCATGCTGGTCATGCTCACCGCGCATGTGCTGATCGTGACGGTCCTGGCGCTGCTTGCCATGACGTTCACCCGGACGGCAGCGCCTGTACAGGATGCACCCGCTCCCCCGCCGCCCTCGGAGCCGCTTCCCCACAACGGAGTTCAGGACTACTTCGAACACTGACGGCGGCACGCCTCGGCAAAGTCAGGATCTGCGGGAGATGAACATGATGTATTGGCAGGGCGCGCCGGTGTGGTTGGCGAAGCCGTGGGCGGTGTCCGCCTGAAGGAAGAGCGAGTCGCCGGCGTTCAGGGTTTCGGTGATTCCGCCGATCAGGACCGTGAGGGTGCCGTCGAGCACCATGAGCTGCTTCTCCGTGCCCGCCGGATTCGCGGGCAGCAGTCCGGTGGAGATCTGTGCGGGGAGGTAGTGGACGATCATCTCGGCTCCGGCCGCACCGGGAGCCGCCGAGACCATATGCCGCTCGAAACCTGTTTCCGGATCACGGAATACGGCGCGTTCATGCTTGCGCATGACGACCGCTACCCCGGGCGCGGCAGCCGGTCCGCCGATCAGGTCCGAGAGTGATGCGTCGAGCGCCTGGGCGATCTTCGACGCGACGCCGATCGTCGGACTCTTCTCTCCGCGTTCGACTTTCGACAGCATCGCCCGGCTGACCGACGACCGAGTGGACAGCTGTTCCAGGGTCAGGCCCGCCGCCTCACGGCGTCGCCGCACATTGCCGCCGAACACCTCGGCCCGCTCGTCATCGTGCGGAGGTTCAGCCGCGTTGTCGTCTCGCTCGGTCACCGTGCTCCTCGATCGATGGGTGCGTTCGCCGCCCACAGTGTAGATTTCTTCTAAAGAAGATACAGTCTTCTATTGAAGACATGCGATATGCGCCAACCTGATGGAGTTTCCATGCGTTTGATCTCGAGTGGCCGGCACCATGCCCGATTCGAATTCGGTGAGCTGCAGGTGATCTCGTTGCGAGACGGGTACATCGATATGCCACCGACCCGGCTCCGCGACGAGCAAGGGCGCACACTCCCCGTATTGCCGGTCGCCGTGCCGCTGGTGGGCGGCAACCTGCGGCTATCGGTCAACGCCTTCTACGTCACCGACGGCACGCGGTCGGTTCTCATCGATACCGGGGCTTCCGACAATTGGCACGATCCCACCATGGGGTTGATCTACACCGCGCTCGACGAAGCGGGCGTCGACCGCTCCCAGATCACCGATGTGGCCATTACTCACAACCACGAAGACCATGTGAGCGGGCTGATCACACCGGACGGTTCGGAGGCGTTCGCCAAACTCGAGCGCGTGTGGATCGGCGCGGGCGACGCCGCGGTATTCACCGGCCGCCTCGATCCGTTGCGCGACCGAGTCGTGCCCGTAGCGCAGCGGATCGCGATCAACGACTGGACCACCGCCATCCCGACGCCGGGCCACACACCCGGCCACACGGTCTACGAAATCGCGAGCAGCGCAGGCCATCTCCTCATCTGGGGCGACACCGTGCATGTCCCGACGCTCCAGTTCGACCAGCCGGAGGTGTCCTGGGAATTCGACAGCGACCAAGCCAAAGCCCGAGTCGCGCGAGCAGCCCTGCTCGAACGGCTTTCCCTACCAAATCATTTCGTGGCCGGTGCCCATCTCGACTCTCCCGGCATCGCCCGCGTAACCCCTTCCGGCACAAGCTATACCCTGCAATACCTCGCGCCCCGAATCGAATGATCGAATCACCCCCTATTTCCGATGCGGGACCTCTCCGCAGTGACCTGTGACTCGCGCTTCTACCCGACTAACAGACCTCGTCCGACACCAACACGGAGGTCCGCCCAACCTCGCGTCAACCGCGCATTGCGTGAGCGGATAGCTAACGGTGAACCAGCGGGGCGACGGCGACGGCGACCGTGGCCCAAGAACATTCATGCCGCGGATGTGCGAGCGTTGCTATGTTGAGACGTGATCACTTGTGTCGTCGAGTACGTCATAGACGCCGGGAAGATCGATGCCTTCGAATGCTTCGCGAAACGGTGGATGGAATTGGTCGAGCGCCATGGTGGCACACACCACGGCTACTTCCTTCCTGCCGAGGGTGCGAGCGACAAAGCCCTGGCGCTGTTCAGCTTCTCCAGCCTCGCCGCTTACGAGACCTACCGTGCGAATTTCGGCATCGACCCCGACTTCGTCGAAGCCGATCGCATCAGAGATGAAAGCGGCTGTGTGCTTCGTTATGAGCGAACCTTTATGCGCCCGCTGCTCCCCGGAAACACCGGCGGTTGAGCGACCCGCGGCATCAGCCGACCATTGGCACGGTCCGCAGGCATGCGGTCTTCCCGGAGCTAGCGATGTCAGTCCAGTCTTCAACACGCACAATTCAGTGCACACTTGTACACTGAATTGATGGTGGAGTCGATGAGCCAGCGGCGGGCTGAGATCCGGGCGCTCGCGCGTCTAGCGGGCGATGAACTGGGCGGTGCGGTCGACGGGATCGCGACCACGCACCGCGCCGTCAGCGATCATGTTTTCGCGGCCGTGTCGTGGGGTGTCGGCCCGGCCGCGAAGCCGTTCAAGGTGGTGCACGACGCCATCACCTCCGGGGTATATCGAATGGTCAGTGGTGGCGCGGTCGCGGCCGGATCAGTGGCCGAACTCGCGGCGGAGGTTTCCGCGCTTCCCACACCCTCGCGCACCGTATACGGCTCCGGCCTGATCGCCGCGCTTCAGGGTCTGATCGGCGACAGTCTCGAGCAGGAGCGGCCGATCCTGGCCTCGCCCATGACTTTTCGCGTCGACGGCGAGCCTGTCGGCGCCGATGAAATCGGCGCGGTGGTGGGGAATCCGCGCCCGCGGATCGTGGTTTTCCTCCACGGGCTGGTAGAGACCGAGCATGCATGGCGGCTCGGTGGGAGACCGAGTTACGCCGAGCGACTCGACTCCGATCTCGACCGCACGACCCTCATGGTGCGCTACAACAGCGGCTTGCACATCGCCGACAACGCCCGCCAACTCGACACGCTCCTAGGCGAACTTGTCGCGAACTGGCCGGTCGAGGTCGAGGAGATCGCCCTGGTCTGTCATTCGATGGGCGGTCTGATCGCACGCGGCGCGTGCCACCGAGCCGACTCCGAACAGCGGGGCTGGGTACGGCGAGTCCGCCAGATCGTCTGCCTGGGTTCACCACATCTGGGCGCGCCGCTGGAACAGATGGCACACCATCTTTCCGCAGCCCTGAACCAGGTGCCCGAGACGCGCCCGTTCGCCCGGCTGCTGCGTCGGCGCAGTGCCGGAATACGCGATCTGCGGCAGGGCTCGCTGGTGGATGAGGACTGGCAGGACCTCGACGCGGATGCGCTGCGGCTCAAGGCTATTCAAGAGGTTCCGCTGCTGCCCGGCGCCGACCACTACTTCGTCACGGCGTCCATCACCCGCAGTCCACGGCACCCGCTGGGCCGCATCATCGGCGACGGATTGGTGCTACCCAGCAGCGGCTCCGGACGAAACCGTGCCCGCCGCATCGGATTCGACGACGCCAACGGCCTACATTTGCCCGGCGCAAACCATTTCAGCCTGCTCAACCATGAGAGCGTCTACAACGCGCTCCTGAACTGGCTCGATGGCAAGCCGGCGTCCGAGACCGCGCCCACCTTCGGTCACTCGGTGCCGACCGCCTCGCGCAGTACGCGGAATTCTGCCGCGAGAGCGTCGAGTGTGTAGTGGGCGTTGAGCCCGCTGGGATTGGGCAGTACCCATACCGCGGTCTCACCGACCCGCTCGTGTTGGGGGCCGACAGTGGTGCGCGGACGACCGAAAGCGGTGCGGTAAGCACCGATTCCGAGCACAGCCAGTACCCGGGGCTGATACCGTTCGACCCGCTCGACCAGAGCACGCCCGCCGACACGCAACTCTTCGGCGGTCAGCTCGTCTGCCTTGGCGGTCGTGCGCGGAGCCACATTCGTGATTCCCAAGCCCAGCCCGAGCAGCTCATGCTGTTCGCTCGGCTGCAACAGCCGTGGCGTGAAGCCGGACCGATGTAGTGCGGGCCAGAACCGATTTCCCGGACGAGCGAAGTGAATTCCGGTGGCCCCGGACCACAGACCCGGATTGATGCCACAGAACAACACCCGCAAGCCGGGCCCGATCACATCGGGAATCGTCTTGTCCTGCGCCGCGGCCAGATCCGCGGGCGACGGCCGAGCTGACGAACCAGAACCCATTCGCCCAGTCTGCCGGGTGCCCGGCTGAGCACCTGCCCCAGGGGGCGTCGTTCTCGGGCTGACCAATCAGCCCCGGGGCACGGGCATCAAAGCCTGGCGATGATCTCGTGTGCGACAGCCGTGGTGCCCGCGAGATTCGGGTGGACGCTGCCCGCGACACCGGCCAGACCTCCCGGTGCGGTCAGCGGATCGAGCAGGCCGTTAACCCACGGAGTGGTTGAGCACGCGGAATGCGCGTCGGCGTCGGGCACAGCGATCGCTGTCGCACCGGTCCGGCGGGCCGCACGTTCGGTCGCACTCACGAGCCCGTCGTAGGTTCGCCGGATGTCGGCGGCCTGCGAGGCGGACATCGTCAACGCCGGACATGTTGCGCCACTGGGATTCAGCGCGGGCAAGTACTGCACCAGCATCACGCTCGCCTGCGGCGCCCGCTCTTCGATGGCGCGCACCACGGCAACAATGGAGCTCTCGACCGCATCGAAGTCGCCCTGCGTATGCGGCTTCGTACCGGCCGCTGTTTCGCAAAAGGCGGGAACGCTCTCGAGCAATCGCGCACACGCACTCGCCTTGATCATCGAACCCGCCAGCCCGAGATCGTTCCCACCGATGGTGACGCTCACCAGCTGAGTGCGTTCGGTGACGGCCTCCACCTGCACGGGTGCGGCCCTGCCGCCGGCCAGCGACTGCGGCGTACGCAAAATATTCGCCGTGGTCGCACCGGCACAGGTGACATCAACCAACTCCAACCCCACCGCAGCCGCGACCTGATGCGGATAGTTGTGCCCCGACCGCGCACAACCAACATCCACCATGTCGGGCAACCCCGGTCCCGAGGCATAGGAACTTCCGAGGGCTACGTACCGAGCACCCTCCGCAACCTCTCGCGCACTCCCGGATCCGGGGCACAACATCACTACCGTGGCGACCGCGGCACCGGCGGTAAGCATCGTGCGTGCGAGCACGGCAGTCTCCTTCGTCGGTTCACGGTATGACACAGCCGAACTCGGTGAAATATGACAACAACCCGCACGCGAGCATCGAGCAGTCAAGGGCGGAGGCTGATCCTACGGGAAGCATTCATACACCGAGTGCGACGCCGCGCGACCTGTACTAAACAACAGCCCCACCCCGCCCAGCCCCTCGAGTCAGGGTGCGGACATGACAGTGCGGGCAGACTCGAAGCCGATACCGACCGCGCCTCGGGAGGGCCGATTGCCGCAAAGAACGTTCAGCGTTTACGGGCCCGGGCTTGCCTGGTGAGTTCGGTAATCCGCACAGGTCGATGCGAACCGTTCAGTTCAGCCACCAGCTCATCGGGGCACAACTCGTACAGGTCACCCCACCAGCGGGAGGCTTTGTTGTCCCAGACGCGGTAGCCCCCGGACACGCCGCGTGCGACGTACCGCCGTCGACCCATAATCGAATTCTACTGGCGCAAAACACTTTTGAGACAACTCGATCGAGGAGCTCTGCACCTCAGCTCCGTTGGCACCCGCCCGACCGGCTAGTCGGAGTCGGTGGATTCGATTCTGATCGGGACCGAGCAGGTGGCGGAGCCGACGGCGAAGGTGACGGCTGACGGTTCGGGGGAAGCGTTTTCGGCGGCCTTCAGTTCGATGTACAGCTCCTGGTTCGAGGCGGAGTCGATGGTGACGGCGTCGAAGGACAGGGTGTCTGCGCGGGAGTCGGTGCCTGCCGGGTAGGTGGCCCCGGTGTTGTCCGTCAGCTCGCTGCGGCTGAAGGTCAGACCTGATTCGGGACCGAGGCCGATGACGACTCGGGCCGTGCCCGTTCCGGCGTCGCCGTCGCCGAGGGCCTCCACGCTCACACCCGCACGTATCGGCTCGCCACCGGGCACCACGGTGAGCTGTTCCGAGCTGGGGGTGATCGTGAATGGGTGGTCGATCTCGCCGGTGAGGCCGCTCGTGCCCATGTTGTGCTCCTGACCTGGTTCATTCGATGGACAACGGTCGAATACCCCGGGGCGGGTGTCCTATTCAGGAGCATCACCCGATCGGTGTCCTCAACTCGAAGTGCCGACGTTCCCCGGCGGTACTCCCGCCCCGGTTTCGTGTCATCTCCAATTCGTCGGCAAGATATGTGCCATGGCCCACTCCAATCCCATCAGCGCATGGAAATCGCTTCGCGAAGGAAACGAGCGATTCGTCAACGGTGAACTGCTGCACCCCGGCCAGGGCGCCGCGGACCGCGCGAAACTCGCAGGCGGACAGCAGCCTTCGGTAATCCTGTTCGGATGCGGCGACTCCCGCGTCGCGGCGGAGATCATCTTCGACCGCGGCCTCGGCGATATGTTCGTCGTCCGCACCGCGGGGCATGTCGTGGACAGTTCCGTACTGGGTTCGATCGAATACGGCGTTCAGGTGCTCGGCGTACCGCTGATCGTGGTGCTGGGCCACGACAGCTGCGGTGCGGTGCGGGCGACCATCGACGCCCTCGACAATGGTGCGGTGCCAGGCGGTTTCATCCGGAGCATTGTCGAGCGTGTCACCCCGTCCATCCTGCTCGGCCGCCGCGAGGGACTCACCACCGTCGACGAACTCGAAGGTCGCCACGTCGAGGAAACAGCCCGTCAACTCCTGCAGCGCTCGACTCTCATCTCACAGCGCGTCATGGCGGGCGAATGCGCGATCGCTTGCGTCACATACAATCTCGCCGACGGGCAGGCCAAGTTGAACAGCGTGTTCGGCAATATCGGCGAAACCGTCTAACTCAGCGGCGGTAGCGCGCCATCCGCTGGAGCCGCCGGGGAACACCGCTCACAGCAGCACCGGATCGACGGTGCCGGCCCCGGCACGGACTCGAAATCGTTCAACAACCTGATGATCGACATCATGGCGCAGACACACTTTTTCACTACGTGGTCTCCTGGACTACTGGTCAGCGGGCTCGAGCAGCAAGAACATCAGAACAGCCACGCCGACAGCGAACTTCGCGGTCAGGTAGAGCAGGACCGGTAGTCCGAGTACACCTGACGGCAGGTCGGCATCCAACATCGTCGAGCTCACTTCCCGCCCGTGGACGCTGCCGACGGTCGCTGTGGTGAGCACGAACATGGCGAGCGTCCCGCCCAGGATCCCGATGCGTCGCGGCTTCGCACCGGCCGCCGTGGTCAGGATCGAATAGGCCAGCACATAAACGAGAATCGATCCGGCCACCACGGCGATGGCGGATGGATTGGCAACGGCGTCGAGATGGATGGATCGCATCGACTTCTCCACGCGTCACACCAGCGTCCGACCGCCGTCAACGCACAGCACCTGGCCGGTGATGAACGACGCCCGTGGGGATGCGAGAAACAATGCCGGGCCGACCACGTCGGCAGGGTGCCCGAGCCGACCGGCCGGAACCATCGCCGTCAACAGCCTGCGCACACCCGGTCTGGCTAAGAAGCCGCTGTTCATCGATGTCTCGGTGTATCCCGGGGCGATGGCATTGACGGTGACGCCGTACTCCGCGAGCTCACGAGCCAAAACCCGCATCAACTGATTGAGACCCCCCTTCGCGGCCGCGTAGTGCCCTTGTTCGAGGTCGGCGAGCTTGGATGACACCGACGAGAAGAACACCATGCTGCCGCTTCCGGACGCGCTCATCAGGCGGGCGGCGGCGCGGCCACACCAGAAGGCCGTGGACAGATTCAGGGTGATGACTCGCTCCCATGCCTCATCGGGCAGCTGCATGATGGGTCGGCGATCGTTGACACCGAGCGCGTGGATGACGGTGTCGAGTCCGTCGAGCATGTCGGCGGCCGCGCGAACCGTCGCATCGCACGCGTACGACGAATTCAACTCACACTGGATGACTTCGAGGTCGCCCGCGGCCAGCTCAGGTTCGGCTCGAAGAGATTGCAGCCGTTGGGAGTTCGCATCGACCACGACCACGCGCGCACCGGCGGAGATGAGGCCGCGCACACACGGCGCGCCCATCGCGCCCGCTCCGATCACCAGCACCCGGGCGTTCGTCAAACCCAGCCAATCCATTCGCAATTCTCACTCTCTGCCTGAAGGAGCGCCCTCGTCCGAGCGCACACGCGCACACGGCGCGGTAGAAGGACGCCGAGAAACTAGCTGAACATTAGTTCAACTATCTCGACGTGAGATAGTCTGACAGATGTTCAGCTACTTCGCCACCATCCTTCGATAAACGCACTCTCACCGGCGCGGGACAGGAGAATCGCAGATGCCATCGACGGTGGACGGGCGCCGGGCACGCGGCGATCTGCGGCGCGGCAAACTTCTGGACGCCGGATTGCGAGTTGTCGAGCGTGACGGTGTAGCAGCTCTCACCCACCGGTCGGTCGCGAAGGAAGCAAATCTGGCCGCGACAGCGGGCACCTACTATTTTCCGACTGTCGACGATCTGCTGGTCGCGGTCATCGACGCCGGTATCCGGCGCTTCGCCGCGGAGATCGCCGCCGCACTGGCCCCCGAACCGTCGGTGCGCGCCTACGCGGAGTTCGCCGCGCGGTACGCGCGGGATCACCCGGGACGATTGATCGCCGAGTACGAGCTCTATACGCTCGCCGCCAGACGACCGGAACTCAGGTCGGCGGCGCTGAGCTTCAACGCCATGCTGCACGACATAGTCGCGAACTGGAGCAGCGACGAAGCCGCGCGCGGTGCCGCATTGACGGCTGTGGACGGGCTCTTCATTCAGACACTGCTGGGCAGACCGCCGAGCGCCGACATGATCGAGCAGATGCTCGAGCGCGCCCTCGGCCGACACTGACCTCGACGACCCGTGTGGCGCCGGTGGGTTATGGTGGCGGGGTGAATTCTCCGGAGGCATCCAGAAGGTAGCCGCTCGGCCTGTGGGCCGGGCGGCGTTGTGAGAGTGTTCCCACCCGGTCGGTGATCGACTGTGTCGGTGGGTGTCTCGCGATGCCGGATGTCGTTCTCGCGGTCGGGTGGTCGTTCATCTGATCCGCGCTCATCTGAAGTGCCGCGAAAAATGTTGCGGTGCTCTGTGTCCGGGGAGTTCTTCTATGCCCATTGTGGTGTTCGTTTTGGCCGCTGCGGTTTTCGCGCAGGGTACGTCCGAGTTCATGGTGTCGGGGTTGTTGGAGTTGATCGCGGCGGATGTGGGGGTATCGCTCGGGGCGGCCGGGTTGCTGACTTCGCTGTTCGCGGGCGGCATGGTCGCGGGTGCGCCGGTGATGGCGATGGTGACGGAGCGGTTGTCCGTAAGGTATTCGGTCACAGCGTTTTTGGGGCTCTTCTGCGTCGCGCATGTGGTGGGTGCGGTGACGGACGAATTCGCGGTGCTGTTGGTGACCAGGGTGGTCGCGGCGGTCGCCAATGCGGGATTCTTGGCGGTCGTGCTGGCGGCGTTGCCGGGGCTGGTGGGGTCGGCGATGGTGGGGAGGGCGACCTCGGTGGTGGTGTCCGGGGTGACGGTCGCGTGCATCGCCGGTGTGCCCGCGGGGGCGCTGCTGGGGCAGGTTTGGGGTTGGCGGTCTGCGTTCTGGGCGGTTGCCATATTGAGTGCGGCGGCACTGGCTCCGGTGTGGATGATGCTTGGTCATGTTGTGCGCCAAAGTGATTCGCCGGGACAGCCGGTACGGCGCGAATGGCTGGTGCTCAGGCAACGGGCGGTTCTGATTCCTGTCGTGGCAGGGATTCTGGTGAATGCCGCGACCTTCGCCGGATTCACCTATCTGGGCACCATCACGAACGGCATCGCCGGGGGTGATCGGTGGGTTCCGGTGGTACTGGCCCTGTTCGGCATCGGCTCATTCCTCGGGGTGATGGTCATCGGTCGCTTCGGCGACGATCATCAGCCTCGGATCATCCGCACCGGAACGATCACACTCACCGGGGTCTGGATGCTAGCCGCCGTTCTCGCGCACACACTGATCGGAGTATCGGTCCTGTCGATTGTGCTGGGCGCGTTCGCATTCGGTGTGGGCTCGACATTGATCGCGACGATTGTGCGGACCGCCGCGCCTGTCGCTCCGCGTATCGCCGGGGCGCTGGCGACCACCGCGTTGAACATCGGTGCGGTCCTCGGGCCGGTCGCCGCCGGTCCGCTCGTCGACCGGACCGGTCATCCGACCACGGCCCTGTGGTGCGGGGCCGCATTCACCGCCGTCGCGGCGGGTGTCGCGCTACTGGGTCATCAGCGGCGTGACTCCCGCCCGGCCGAACGGGTGCGTGCCGACCGCTCTATCTAGCGGTGCTCGCGCGAGCGGGGTCGTGGCTGTCGGTGAAGCTCAGCAACCGCGGGATGATCTCCTCCGGGTTCGCCCACAGCAGGTCATGCCCGACACCGGGGCAGATCTCGACCTCCGCTCGCGGGAGGCCGGTACGGGCACTTGGGACCGCGACCTCCAGATCGTTGACGACGGTCTCGGCCCCGAACAGCACCAGGGTCGGGACCGTGATCGCCGCCAATTGGGCGTCGGTGAACTGGCGGTCCCACGGGGTTCCCATGCGGAACTTCATGATTGCCATGGCGGCCGCGAATTCCTCCTCGGAGGGTTCGTAGCCGGGCATCAGCCATTTGTTGAGTTTGCGCATGCGTTCCGGTGTCGGGCGCATGCCCATCACGATGAACTTGAACAGCACGCTCCAGCGCGGTTTGGCGAAGGTCGCGGCGCTGGGCTCGAGCATGGTCAGAGTGGCCAGGCGCTCGCAGCGGTAGGTCGCGATCGTTCCGGCTACCCACGCGCCCAAGGAATTTCCGACCAGGTGCACGCGCTCCTCGCCCAGCCCGTCGAGCACCTCCCCCATCCAGGTCGCGATATCTTCCGCCGTGCGCAATGGCGCGGTCTGCTCCCACCGGCCCGCCCAGCCGATGACATCCGGGGTGTACACGACGTGGTCCCGTGCCAGGTCGGCAATGAACCGCGACCACACCAGACCGTTGCCGCCGATACCCGGCAGCAGCATTATCGGCACGCCGTCCCCGGTGCCGGATTTGCGCACGCGCGTCTTGCCGAACGATGTTTCGACGTCGATCGCTGTCGAGTCCACCGGCCATTTCGCTTCGACGCGCTCATAGAGGCCCAGGAAGGTCGCCTTGGCTTCCTCGCTGGTGAATCGCCCGATCTTCGGCATCGTCTCTCCCCTTCCTCCGCTTTACGGTACGACCATATCACGTTAAATGGTATGCATGTACCACTTAAGCGGAAGCGGGCACCTACCGTCGCGGGCCGGGGACACATTCGAGCAGCAGGAACAGCGGTCGAGTGAAATGCTCGTTCCACCAAGGGTTTTCCGCGCGCTGCGCCGGACTCGGATGCGGCTCCCGCAACCCTGTCACCACGAATCCGGCACCGGTGACCATGGCGATGTAATCCTCGAGCGAGTGGAACTGTTGTACCGACGCCGCCGGTGAACGGCGGTCCGCGACCTGAAAATGCTGTTCGACGGTGCGAACGCCGAAGTACGCGTCGAGGTCGAACGCGTTCGCGGCGGAGCGCTCGGAGCGCGCGGCGTAGAAGCACGGGTGCATACTCAGCAGGATCAACCGCCCGGTCGGGGTCAGCACCCGGGCGAATTCATGAAACCGCTTCTGCGGGAACGCGATTCCATGCGGAAGCCGATTCGCCACGACCAGATCGACACTGTCGTCGGGCAGCGGAAGTGCTGCCACATCGGCGTGGTGGAAGGTCGCCGATTCCTCCTGATGCTCGGGATGATCCCCTGCGGCAGTGATGAATTCGGCGCAGGTGTCCACCCCGTGCACATGCCGCGCACCGCGCGCGGTCAACGCCCGCGACAGTTGCCCTTCCCCACACCCGGCATCGAGAATCCGCTGCCCGCTCGGATCACCGATCACCTCGAGCAGGGCGGGGTCGGTGAGCTGGGTTTGGAAAGGATCGAGCCCCTCGCGGACGATACCGATCCAAAAGTCCGCGTTCCGCGCGTACGCTCGCGAAACCTGTTCATCGCCAAGCACGATTCCACTCCCCTCATTGGTCCGCACCGGGGAGCGCGGAGGTCACGGCCTATTCGTAGTCATCCCAGTCGATCAGCCGTTCATACGCGGCCAAGCCGGTCAAGGCAACCGAGTCGTCCCGGTAGTCCTTTTTGGCTTGATCCAGGAATTCCCTGACCTCCTCGAAATGCTGGCTGCCATAGTCGCCGGGGTAGCGCTGCGCGGGCTCGGACGGTGGAGCCCAGCGCAGCCCGTGCGCGGCGACGAAATCATTGATCGCGGTGAGCTGGTGCAGGGGCACAGCCAATTCCGTCAGCCGGTCCGCATAGATTTCAGCGGCTGCCGAAGCCCGACCGAACACTCCGTGAAACTGTTGCTCCAGCGACCGATCCGACGCCGGTGCGCCATCGACAATGGCATCCCACACGGGCTGAGCAATCAACGCGAAGGCAATGACATCACCATCCAAAACCGTTGACGCGGCATAGAAGTCATCCACAAAGCTCAAATGCGTGCGCTCGATGAGCTGCAACAACCCCTCGATATCGACATCCGCGCCGAACTCCTCACCGTCATTGACCTGATTCTCGGCGAAGAACCTGCCCGCACGATGCCGCTCGACGAAATATCGCACGATCAGCTCGGTATTGAGATCCTCCTCCACCCCGTCGATCCCGCCGAGCCGGTCGTACGTACCCGCGATCCCCAGCGCAATCGGCCGATACTCCGCATCCCGCCGTCGCAGGACAACCGCTGTGGCATCAACCGGCCCCAGACTGACGCCGGTGATCATGCAATTGCAGTCATAGAAACCCACTGTGCTCAAACCATTTCCGTGTGATGGTGATCTCCGGCCGGTTCGCGCAAGGCTCCCCGACGGCTGCCCACTGTACCGACCAGCGATTTCGTTAGGTTGCGTAACGGGATGGCGGGTATAGCGATGGACCACTTGGGAAACACGCAGCAGTGGAAGGGGTTTCGGAGTTATGGGTGCAGCGATGTCGAAGGGGATCTTGGTTTCCGCACTGGGCGCGGCGCTCGTGCTTACCGGATGCGGTACCAGTTCCACCGATACGGGAACGAGTTCGGGTAATGGCGACGGCGTGGTGACATCCTCCGCCACAACCACTTCTGCGGCAGGGACGGAGACCGGTGGCGGAGTGCCCACGGCGGCATCGGAATCCGCCAAGGCCACGCCTGCCACGACCACGGCGAAGGCGGAAACGCCTGCCGCGATGTGGAATCCGTGTGGGATCGCCGATGCCGATATCGCGCGGCTGGGGTTCCGGGCGGACAGCAAGCAGGTGGTCGAAGGGTCCGCCGGTGAACCGAGTTGCCGCTGGCAGTCGACTTCGGGCAAGTCGGAGGTGACCATCGTGTCCAGTCGGCAGACACTGCAAGACCTGCAGAACTCCGGACGGTACACGGGTTTCACCCCGGTGCGGGCGGCCGGTCACGATGCCTACCAGTACCGCGCGGCACAGGACACGAACAAGACCGGATGCTACGTCAGTTTCGCGGTAGCGAGTGGTCAGGCCATGTTCGTCACACGGAACCTGAAGTCCGATGCGCCCGAGCCGTGCGCGGCGACGGTGCAGGTCGTGGACGGGCTGACCGGATATCTGAACTGAGCCTGGCGGTTCAGTTTCCGAGGCGCTGTGCAAGCGAGACGATAATGCCTTCGGGGCCGCGCACATACGCCATGCGCCAGCTGCCTTCGAATTCGCCGATGCCGCCGACCAGGGAGTAGCCGTCCGCGATGACATGCTCCACCGCGGCCTGCAAATCCTTGACCTCGAAGGCGACGTTGCGCAGGCCCAGCTCGTTGGCGGGTGCCGATGCGGAGCCCGGAAGGTGTTGCGGGCGTGTGAAACTGGATAGCTCCAGGGTTGTTCCACCGCCGGGCGCTCGCAACATGACGATTTCGGTGGCGGCGCCGGTGGTGCCGATCACGGTATCCAGGAACTCACCTTCGACGGCCATTTTGCCGTCCGCTTCGAGGCCGAGGCCGACGAAGAACGCCGTCACCGCATCGATGTCGGCGACGGTGATGCCGATGTGGTCGAAGCGCTGAATGAAGCTCATCAGAATCTCCTGCGGTACTCGAGGCGGTATCACCAGACCGTAGCATGCCGAGTTCCCTAAGGGAACTCTAAATAGCAGACGCCGTGCTCCGCCGCAGGATGGCGTGTGCCCATTCGGCGTGGGCGAGTAATTCGCTGTCGTGGCCGGAGGGGCGGGAGAGCAGGAGTCCGCAGGGCTGACCGGACGATGCCGCCGTGATCGGGAGGGTGATGCCGCACGCGCCGAGATAGCTCAGGGCCATGGTGGTGCGCAAGGTGGATGCGTTCGCGGCGTCGTAGCGCAGCGGGTCCGCGAGATCGGACAGGAGCGGGGGTGCGTGGCGCACGGTGGGGCACAGCAGGGTCGCGCCATCGAGTTCGGCGGCGAAGTCGGCACGTAATGCGCACATGGCGGCGTAGACCGGGACGAGGGAATCGGCTGTGTGCGCATTGCTTTCGAGGCGGCGGCGGGTCGCGGGCTCGATCGGCAAGGTGGAGTCGAGACGGTGGTGATGCAGGCGGTGCGCTTCGGCGCCGACGATGGTGCCGTGGCTGTCCATCAGTTTCTGCGCCATGTCCAGCGATGGAATGGCGCGGATGCGGATATCCACTGCGGCACCGCGTATTTCGGTAATGATGTCCTGGAATCCGGCGGCGATCTCAGGACTGAGGTCCTCGGCCCATTCCCCGGTGGGGATGACGAACCGGTGGGATCGTGGCGAGTCGGCGGGTTCCACGGGGGCGAAGACGCGGTCCAACGCGATGATATCGCGCACGGTGGTCGCGAACAGGCCGATGCTGTCGAGAGTGGGCGAGAGCGGGGCGAAGTCGTTGGGGCCGTAGCGGCCCGGGGTGGCGCGGTAACCGATGATGCCGCAGTACGCGGCGGGGACTCGGACCGATCCGGAGGTGTCGGTGCCGACCGCGAGGGGGACGATGCCGCGCGCTACCGCGACTGCCGAGCCCGACGAGGAGCCACCCGGAACCCGGTCCGGGGCAACTGGATTGATCGGAGTGCCGAAGTACTGGTTCACCCCGAGACCGGAGAAGGCGAATTCGCTGAGGTTGGTTTTGCCGAGGGTGATCAGGCCGCTGTCGTGGGCACGGCGGACCAGGTGACTGTCGACGGCCGCCGGAGCGTCGTGCAGGTGACTGGCCGAGCCAGCGGTGGTGACGGTGCCTTGAATGTCGAAGACGTCTTTCCAGGCGATCGGGATTCCGTCGAGGTCACCGCGTGACGCGCTGCGGGCGCGGCGGCGATCGGCGGCTTCGGCCTGGTAGCGGGCGCGGTGCGCGGTGAGGGCGAGCAGGACCGCGGTCGATTCCGGTTGCCGCGCACGGTCGATGGCCGCGGCTGTCAGCTGAGCAGAGGTTGTGTCACCCGCTGCGAGCGCCCGGGTCATGGATGTGGCGGTGGTCATACAGCGGAACCATACTGAGCATTATTCCCGGCGCGGGATGGTGAAACATCCATGCTCTGAGCCAAACACTGTGTACTCATCCATATCCGAGCGGCCTCGGATTCGGTTGACTGACTCCCATGACATTGCTGAGCTATCCGGAGCCGGTGACCATACCGGCCGGGCGAGCCCGATCGGTGGTCGTGCGGGCCGGGCAACGCGTGCGGATCACCGATATCGACGGCGGCCAGGTGGGTGATGTGTTCGCCTACAACGCGGACGATCTCACCGAGTACCACAGCGCCTCACATACCCGTACGCATACGGCGCGGCTGTTTCCCGCACTCGGGGAATCGTTCGTGACCAATCGGCGGCGGCCGATCCTGACCTATATCGATGACACCTCCCCCGGTGTGCACGACATGCTGATCGCCGCGTGCGATCCGGAACGCTATGCGGCATACGGGGATCCGGATCACGCCAGCTGCGCGGACAACCTGACGCGGGCACTCATCGAGCTGGGATACGCGGCGCCGCCGGTCATTCCGCAGCCGATCAATGTCTTCATGCGCATTCCGGTCGCGGCGGACGAGAGTCTGACCTGGCTCGAGGCCGCCACCGCGCCCGGCGACGCCATCACCTTCCGCGCCGAAATGGATTGCCTGGTGGTGGTTTCCGCATGCCCCCAAGACCACAACCCCATCAACGGCGCTCGACCCACACCACTGGCGATGACCGTGCTGCCCACCGATACCGAGGAGAAGCGATGACCACGACCGAACTCACCCATCCCGCACTCGCGCCGACCGGCCTGGACACATTGGAACTGCGCAACCGCTTCGCCGTCGCGCCGATGACGCGGATCTCCGCGACCCCCGACGGCACGCCCACCGAGCAGATGGCCGAGTACTACCGTGCCTACGCCGCAGGTGGATTCGGGCTGATCATCACCGAGGGGATCTATCCCGACGCCGCCCACAGCCAGGGCTACTTCAACCAGCCCGGCCTGGTCACCGAGGAGCACATCGCCGGTTGGCGCGCGGTGGTCGACGCCGTGCACGCCGAAGGGTCGCCGATCGTCGCCCAGCTCATGCACGCCGGGGCGATCTCCCAGGGCAATCAGCGGGGATTCGAGACCATCGGCCCGTCCGCGGTGGCACCGCGCGGGCAGATGATGGTCGACTACGGCGGTGTCGGCGGTGCGTGGAGCGCACCCCGGGAGATGACCGCCGAGGATATCGAGCAGGTCGTCGCCGGATTCGTCACCGCGGCGCGGAACGCGCGTGCGGCCGGATTCGACGGTGTCGAAATCCATGGGGCCAACGGCTATCTGCTCGATCAGTTCCTCACCGACTACACCAATGAGCGCACCGATGAATACGGCGGTTCGGTCGAGAACCGCATTCGGCTCACCGTGCGGGTGCTGCACGCGATCCGCGAGGAGCTGGGCGACTTCCCTGTCGGCGTGCGGCTGTCGCAGACCAAGGTCAACGATTTCGTCTACCGCTGGCCCGGCGGCGAGGATGACGCGCGCATCATCTTCGCCGCCTTGCGCGACGCGAGCTACCTGCATATCGCCAGCGAGGGCCGCAATTTCCTGGAGACCGCCAAACTCGCCAGCGGCACCACCGTGACCAAGCTGGCGCGCGAAGTGTCCGGACGCCCGGTGATCGCCAATGGCGGCATGCACAATCTGCCGCAGGCCGCCGATGTGCTCAATGGCGGGCACGCGGACGTGCTGTCGCTGGGCACCGGCGCGCTCGCGAATCCGGATCTGCCGCGTCGGGTCGAGACCGGGTCCGAATTGGCCGCATTCGATCATGAGATGCTGCATCCCATGGCAAACCTGGACTCCACCGCGGCGTGGCGGGAACGCGTCGGCGAATGAGCACCCCCACCTGGACCCGTGGCGCGGCCGCGGTGGCGACGCTGACCTTCGACGTGGATGCGGAAACCCCCATCCTCGCCGAGGGCCGGCGCTACGCCGAACAGCCGATGGTCATGTCGCATCAGTCCTACGGACCCGATGTGGGCGTGCCGCGCATTCTCGACCTGCTCGACGAGATGAGCATCCCCGCAACATTTTTCGTCCCCGGCTGGGTCGCCGAACAGCGGCCCGGCCTGGCCGCCACGATCGTCGAGCGCGGGCATGAGGTCGCGCACCACTCCTACAGCCACCGCGCGCCTACTTCGCTGCCGCCGGGGGCCGAGCGCGCCGATTTCGAACGCGCGATGGATGTGTTCACCGCACAGGGCATCGAAATCACCGGGCATCGCGCCGCCATGTGGAGCGCCAGCCTCGAAACCCACTCCCTGGTAAGGGAATACGGCCTGAACTACGACTCGTCGCTGATGGGTGATGACCGTCCGTACCACGTGGACACCCCCCACGGCCCGGTCGTGGAACTGCCCGTGCACTGGTCCCTCGACGATTGGGAGCAGTACGCCTACCTGCCCGAACCGCGCATCGGCTCGGTCATCGAATCCCCGGTCAAGGTGGAGGAAATGTGGCGCGCCGAACTCGACGGCATGCGCCACTACCACTGCCTGTTCAACGTGTGCATGCACCCATTCCTCACCGGCCGCCCGGGACGAATGCTGGCCCTACGCAACCTGATCGCATACGCACAAGAGTGCGGCGACGTCACCTTCGCGCGCTGCCGAGATGTGGCGGAATGGGCACGTGAGGACGCCGATACCCCGATCCGCCCCCTACCGGCCTACGACATCGACGAATCCGTCTATCCGCACTAGGGCGTGTCGATGTGAGTGAGGTCTCCGGCAAGTCCCCGCAACCCAGCTCACGGCGTGGTGGTGCGATTCGGCGACAAGGTGGTGTACGCCGAGGTTCCCAGTGTCAGCACCCGGACCGATGGGGAAAATTGTGAGCGAGCTCGGCGACTTGCGAACGAGCTACGCCAGGGCGGTGAATTGCGCTGCGGCGCAGATTAAATGGGCGGGATCAGGTCGCTCGCGCTGACGGTGTATGTCAGTGGCGGGTAGGTGAAGTCGGTTTCGTTGTTCTCGCGGCGGCGGAGTTGGAAGAACTCGCGTTGCTGATCGTCGTCGGCCTGGGTGAGGGGGATGCCCGTTGGGAGGTACGGCTGACCCTCGCGGAAGGCGATGAGGGTTTTCGAGGTTCGGAAGGTCACGCCCAGCCATTGGTTCTCCGCGGTGCGGGCGGGCGCGCCCAGCACGATCTTGTGTTTGAGCCGGCGGTTCGCGGCGACCGGGAACACCACGATTCCGTTGTGGGTCAAGGGGATTTCGAGCTTGTCGGTGGAGCCCTTCGGTTCGACGATCAGTCTTCTCGGCGGGATCGGTTCGGGGTTGCGGTAGCAGGAGAAGACGGCGATGAAGGAGTCGTCGGCCAGGTCGAGGGCTTGGTCCGAATGGCTGCCCATGGTGGCGTAGGCGTTGGTGTAGGTCTCGATGAGAGCGTTGTTGAAGGCGATCGGGAGATCCGCGCATGTCTGAATCTGTTGTGCCAGAAGGTCATGAACGGTCCGGAAGCGTTGTGCGGGTGTGGCGTATCGGGTTGTGGTGCGGACGAGCGGAACAAGGTCCGCCGCATCGGGTTTGGCGAGCGTAGCTCCTATGCGGCCTTTTCCCAGCTCTTCCCACTGGACCGACTCGGAGAGTTCCGCGAACAGATCCTGCTCGGAAAGCAGTGTGTATGAGGCGATCTGGTCGAGAACTCTAGGCTCGGGGAGCAACGTAATCCCCCGCGTTCATGCTGAAGAGAAAGCGGTCGCCGTAGTCGATGAAGGATGCGCTGCGATTCTCCTCGGCGTACAGCCTGCGCAACTCGTCCATACCCTCCTCGGTGGGTGGACCGAGCTCGACCAGCTCGCCGTCCCGGTCGAGGAAGGTACGGCCATCCTTGTGCACGGCTTCGGTATTCGAACAGCGCACCACATATCCCAGGCGCGTCGGCAGCACCTCGGCATCCAGCATCGAGGGCCGGATTTCATGGGTGTACAGACGATTGGTGGACAGCGGCATGAAGAACACCGAGCCGGGATACAGGGTCACGGTGAACTGCGCGGGCAACCCATCACTCGCTTCGATCGAATCCTTGAGGCGGAAACGGAGACTCGTCAGCCCGCTGGCATTTTTCAACCCGAAATCGAACGCGTCGTCGGCCATCGGCCGCAAGGTGTCGAGCCCGTCATAGAACGTGCAGAAGGCCATGATGCCGTTGCCGGGCATGTCCTTGGTCTTGTCCGCGTGCGCCGAGATCTTGGCCTTGGATTGTTTGCGCTCGGCCGTGGCGCGGGTGTTGTGATAGATCTGCGCGAGCACATGATTGAGCGGGGCATGGCCGTCAAAGATGGTGGCGGCCTCGCGATTCAGCGCCTTGACAATGCTCGTATCGGTCGCGCGGAAAGTCTCGGTCGGGCCCGAGAGATTCGTCGAGCAGCGGAGCAGCCGGAAACGCAGGTCCGCACCACTGCGGGTGACCGGGGTCAGGTAGATGCCGCTGCGGTGAGCCGTTCCGGGTTTGGTCGACTCGGTCAGAGACTGGAATTCGTGCTCGGCTTGGATTCGCCCAAAGTGATCGTCGGCGATATCGAAGAAGCGGCGGTAGAGAACACCGGCGTTATGAACACGGACCGGGACCTGGCCGAGGTTGATCGGCGTCCATACGTCGCTGTCCTCGCGAAACCCGCGCGACAGCTCCCGGATGACGAATACCCTTCCCGCCGTGCGCAATCGACTGGCGTTGATCTCCGAGACATCCCCGCACAGATACACGCTCGCGCGCGCGAGATCGTCTGAACCGCGCGCAAACTCCTCGGGCGTGATCGTGGACCCGCAGAAGTCCTCGATCCGCGACGCCTCGGGCGCAACCAAGATATTGCCCGTGTCGTCGATGTGGGCTTCGCCGGTGTGCATACGGTCATCCTCCCCTGGAACGACTCTGAAACTATCAACAGCATGGTCACCTTCGCCGCTGATATTCAGCCGTACGAGCCGACGCTCTTCGCCGACTTTCGTGGCGGAGTGGGCTGGCAGCTCGAGCGCGACAGCTGCGCGGTCCTGGTGCACGATCTGCTCCCCTACTACGTGAATGTGCTGACCGCGCAGACCAGGACCGTGGTAGTCGAGCGATGTCGAACGATTGTGGATTGGGCTCTCAGCCAGAATGTGCCGGTTATCGCCTCGGCACCGCGCCCTGCCACCGATACACGGCAGCGCGGTCTGGGTGGACTGCTGTGGGGGCAGGGTCCGGACGCGAGCGAGGTGGCCCGGTCATGTTTGAGCGGGATGGACGAGCCCGGGGTGCCCTGGGTCCGCAAGCGATCCCTCAGCGCGTTCTACGCCACCGACCTCGACGTGGAGCTGCGTCGGCAGGGCAGGAGCCAGCTCGTCGTATGCGGGGTTTTCGCATCCCAGGGAATCGTCGCGACAAGCTTCGACGCCCTGGCACGAGATATCGAACTGTTCGTCGTCTCCGATGCCGTCGCCGACTACAACGCCACCCTGCACGAGCTGGCACTGGCGCAAATCACCCGATCTACCGGACAAGCCATCCCCACCGCTGACTTCGCATCGTCGCGTTGAGCAGACACGGCCGGTGTCAGCAGCGATTCGCGGTGAAGCCGACCGGGAGCACGTCGCCCTTCCCGCCTGCCGCGGCGCGGGCGAGCAGGGCCTGGGTGTCGGGGCCGAAGGGTGAGCTGTACTCGATGTCGGGGGTGCAGCCGCCCTGTTCGGGTCCGCCGATCACGCCGACGAGCTGACCGTTCTGGACCCAGGGACCGCCGCTGGTGCCCTCACCGAAACCGGTGCAGTGCAGCGCGGAACCGTCCGCGGTCGTCTCCAGAGGCGCTGTGCAGGTGAGTGGACGGCCGCGGCTGCCCATCGGGTAGCCGCTGACCGTGACCGGCGCGCCGGACTGCGGCGTGCCGAGCGGCAGTCCCGGCACCACATCTTCGATCCGCTTGCCGTCGCGCGGGGCGACTCGCAGAATCGCGAGGTCATGGCGCGGGTCGAAAGACTCCTGCCACGCGGGGTCGATGTACATGCTCGTCACCGTCCAAACCCCCTGCGGGAGTTCGGCATCGTGCAGCAGTGGCGCGAATTCGATGAGGGCACCGGGTCCGAGGACGCAGTGCGCGGCGGTCGCCAGCAGATCATGCGACGGCGAAGCGACGACACTGGCCGAGCAGAAGTGCGGGGCACCGATACGCGGTCCCACACCCGACACACTGGGATAGAACAGCGCCCCGGTCGAGGGCACCGTCTCGACCTCATAGGCCGCCGGTGCCTCCGCGTGCGCCGCCTGCGGCACCGCGAAACCGAGCAGAACCCCACACACCAGAGCCGTTATCCGTTGCACCCCAAGCACGGTAGCGAACCGCACGCGAATACGCGGTATTCGACTGCTGCGTCAGCCTCCCGAAACACCGTGGAGGCGAGCAAAACTCGGCACACGCGGGGTTCTGCTCAGTTGCCCCCAATTTCGGGGGCAACGATTCGACAATCTGAAATTAATTCATTTCAGTAGAATTCCCGCGCATGAGAACACCTTTGCGCACCACTTTCGCCGCCCTTGCCGTCGCCGCCGCGTTGACCGCGCTGGCCGGTCCCGCCACGGCCGGCTTCGCCGAAACCGGAAGCTCCCCAACCGGAAGCACCGCTACCGGGAGCAGCATCCTCAATGCCGGGTCCGGCACCAACAAGCTGTTCCACGACCTGTGGTGCGCTTTCGGTAACGGGATTCCCGCGAGCGCGAGCGCCTGCGCCACCTCGAACCAAGGGCTTTAGCCCTCGCGATCAAGGCAGTAGTCCGGATTCCCTGGCCCGGCGTACCGCGTCGCGGCGATTGGCGACCTGGAGCTTGGTCAGGATTGCGGAGACGTGGTGATCCACGGTTTTCACCGAAAGGTACAGTCGCTCAGCCAGTTCGGCGTTGGTGAGGCCGGTTTCGAGTAGGCGCAGCACTTCGATCTGGCGGGTGGTCAAACCCATGGGGTTGGCCAGGGTGGTGGCGCGGCGGGGTGCGGGGATATCACGGGCGCCGTTCGCGCGCAGGTCGTAGCGGACCTTGGCGGCGACCGCCTGCGCGCCGAGACGGTCGAGGATGTCCAGGGCGCGACGGGCGGGAGCGGTTTCGCCGGAGTCGGCCAGGGCCAGCGCCAGATCGTAAGGGGTGGTGAGGGTTTCGAAGGCCGCGGCGGCGGATTCGTACTGTCCGGCCGCGAGCAGCCGATAGGGTTCGGCTACGGATTCGGTGTCGACTCGGGAGCCGATTCGACGGAGCCAGCTGGCCAAATCGCCACGTGCCCATTCCAATCCGAGGGTGGGTACGGTGTCGAGCAGTGCCCGGCATTGATCGACACGGTCATCGGGAACCCCTGTCAGCCAGCACTTCTCGACGATTGCCGAGGCCACCGGCAGCATGCGCACCGGCTCGCCGTAACGGCAGGCGAGCTGCCAGGCGCGGTCGATACCGCCGTCGTCGTTTCCATCGCGGCGCAATGCGACCATGGCACGGATCAGCAGCGGCCAGACCCTGGCCAGGGGTGCGCCGGGGCTGTCCAGCACCGAGTCGGCATCGGTCAGCGCGCCCTGCCAATCGCCGGTGAGCAGTTTGAGTCGGCTGCGCGAACCCAGTTGCACGACATGGCATACGGGCAGATCGTGCTCGATCATCAGGGGCAGGCAGGTGTCGAGCAATTCGGTGGCGGCTCCGAGTCGGCGCTGTTCGACGTCGAAGTACGACAGGTTCGTGTAACCGCTGGAATAGATTTCGTCGATGTGCTTCGGGCCGGTGGCAAGCAGGCGCAGCAGGTCCTCGCGGGCGACCGGCACTCCGGCGAGGACTCCGCAGAAGCCCTCGATGATCTCCACTCGTACGCTCAGCAGGGGATCGCCTGCGGTGCTTGCGATTTCGCGGGCACGGGCGAGCAGTCGCGTCGCGGTGCCGAGTTCGCTGGACTGGACGGCCAGGAACGCTTGCAGCGCGAACGCGTATCCGGCGCGAGCTCGGGCGGCAGATTCGGCATCGCCGTCCAGTACCGCGAGCGCGGCCGACGCATGGGTGTCCGCCACCACACGGTTCGCGTTGTACCACTCGTAGACCGCGAGGGCGTGATGGTCGGCGCTCACCGCGGCGTTCGACAGCATCGCCTCGCGCAAGCGCATGGCGTTGCGGCACACGGTGATCGCGTCATCGAGCCGGTCGGTCAGGTAATACTCGTCAGCCAGCGATTCGAGCAATTCCGCTTCCATCGTCTGCGGCAGATCACGGTCTTGCAGTGCGAGACGGAAGAATTCGGTCGACTGGGTGTGCGCGCCCGAGCGCGCCGCGGCGTACCCCGCCTGTGCGGCAGCCTTGGTGATCAACGCACGATCACCCGCTCCCACCGCGTGATGGGTGATCACGGCGGGATCGGGTTGTGCTGTCGCGTAATGGGCTTCGATGAAACGGCGGTGCAGGCTCGGCTCGGCACCGGGCGGGATGACGCTGGTGATCGCCAGGCGGCACAGGTCATGCCGGAAGGCCACACCTCGGTTGTCGCGCTTGATGAGTTTGGCGTCATCGAGTGCGCGCAGCGCGGGCAGCGTGACACCCAGATCGGTGAGCAGATGATCGGCGATAGCACCGGGTGCGCAAGTCAGCAAATGCAGCAGATCCCAAGCGGCAGTGTCCAATCCGGCGGTGCGAGCCAGAATGGCGTCGCGCACGGTGGTGGGCAGCTCCCCGGTGCGGTGATCGAGCATCTCGCAGACGAAGAAGGCATTGCCGCCGGTCACCCGATACAGCCAGTGCGGATCCACGGGCCGATCCCCCGCCAGCGTCGTCACCGCCGCCAGGCTCAGCGGTGGCACGGTGAGCGGGCAGGCGTGCGGGGAGCGCGCGATATCGCCGAGCAGTCCGCGCAGCGGATGAATGACGCCGACTTCGTCATCACGTGCGATACCGATCAGCAGCAGTCGGGTATTCGCTATGCGGCGCAACAGGAATCGGAACAGATCGATGGTGCCCTGATCGGCCCACTGCAGATCATCCACCACCAGTACCGAGGGAACTTCGCGCAATGCGTCGAAGACCGCGGCGAAGATGTCGTACGACTGGTCCCCATTGCGCAATAGCGTGCGGGTGCGGTCATCGAAGCGATCCGCGAGATCGTGCAGCGGGCCCAGCGGCCGGGGTGTGGACAGCGGATCGCAGGCTCCCCACAGCACCCGCTCGTCCGCACACCAGCTGTCGAGAAAGGTCTCCACGAACGCGGTCTTACCCGCACCGGATTCACCGCGCACCAGCACGGCCCCGCCCTGCCCAGAACGTGCCCTATCCGCTCGAGCGCTGAGCTCTGCCAGCTCGTTTTCCCGCTCGGTCAGCCTCACCGTGGGGATGTTACCGGCCCAAGATAGGGAATCGATCCCCATGAATTCCGTTCCCGAATGGCCGAGCGTAGAGGTCACCGGACGCGACAGCGCCGGACCGGACAGGAGAACACATCATGAAACGCTTTCTCATCGAACGAGAGATCCCCGGAGCGGAAGACCTCACCCCCGCCGAACTCGCGGTGATCGCCGAAAAGTCCAATGCCGCAATGTCTTCGCTCGGTGTGCCGTATCGCTGGATCACCACCTACGTCGCGGGCGACAAGCTCTACTGCCTGCACGAGGCCGAGGACGAGGACGCCATTCGCGAGCATGCCCGCCGCGGCGGTTTCCCCGCGAACCTCGTCACGGCGATCGCCGGCGAATTCGGCCCGCATACCGCCGCCAACGTTCACTGACCGCTATCTATCAGGAGAGTTCGACCATGGAGGTTCCCGTCATCGCGGGTGCGGTCGCGAGCGCGGTTTTCGCCTCCAGCACGCTGCCGATGCTGGCCAAAGCGCGACGCACCAAGGATGTGCGCTCGTACAGCCCGGCGAATATCGCCCTGGCCAACATCGGCAACCTGGTCTACATGGTGTACGTGCTGGACCTGCCCCCGGGGCCGATCTGGGCGCTGCACCTTTTCCACACGATCAGTTCGGGTCTGATGCTGGTCTGGTATCTGCGCTACGTGGTGTTCGCTTCGACACCGGACGAGTCGAATTCTGGAGAGAACCCGGCTGTGCCTTTAGGTTTGACCAATGCCATCGGTCAAACAGGTTCAGATCACCTTCGACTGCGCGGATCCTGAGCGGGTCGCTCGTTTCTGGAGCGAGGTACTGGGATACGAGCATCAGGGTGTGTCGTGCGTCGATCCCTCGGGTGTGGGCCCGCGCCTGTACTTCCAGCGGGTTCCGGAGAGCAAGGTGGTCAAGAACCGGGTGCATGTCGATGTGCGCGTCGGGACGGGACTGGTCGGTGACGAGCGGGTGGACGCACTCGAGGCCGAATGCGCGCGGCTGGTCGCACTCGGTGCCGTGCGGGTGGAGTTGCTGCGCGCCGATGGCGTCAATGAATCGTGCCTGGTGATGCAGGACATCGAGGGCAACGAGTTCTGCCTCGACTGACTACCCCGCTGCGTCGCGGGTCAGTAGTACTGGACCAGGCAGAACTCGTGATCCTCGGGGTCGGCCATCACGACCACCACGCCCGCGTCATAGTCATGTCGCTCACCGGTGAACCGGCCGCCGAGCGCGATCACCTGTGCGATCCCCTCCTCGATATCGTCCACGGCGATATCGAGGTGGATCCGCACTTTGCCGTGGTTGGGTTCGGTCACCGGTTGAAATACCAGACGCGGCAACGGATCGTCTGCGCTTCCGAGGTAGACCCACCCGGGCTCGGACGGTCCACGCTCGCGATCGAGCAGTGCGCTCCAGAAGCCCGCGACCCGTTCCACGTCGATGCAGTCGATGGTCACTCCGACCCAGCGGTTCCCCATCCCGCAAGTATTGCGCGGCAAGCCGTAGGTGGTGGTCTGGTCGCGATCACCGATCACCCACCTGGCTGTGGGGGCGCCACATCAACCACGCTCGTGGGCCGCCGAAACGCATTGTGATCTCGTCGAACACCGTGAATCCGAAGCGTTCGTAGTAGGCGAGATTCGACTTGTTGCTGGTCTCCAGGAACGCGGAGACACCTTCTCGATCACACAGGGCGAGCTTCGATTCCAGGAGCGAGCGACCGTAGCCGAGCCCGCGCGCGGCCGGTGAGGTCCCGATCGCCTGGAGATACCAGTGCGGTTCACTCGGATGCCTGCGCTGCTTCTGGCGATCAGCCAATCCCAGCAACGGGATACGCGGACCGAACGCCTTCAGCAGATCCGGCAGCATGCGCGCCTGGGATCGAACGGTGTGCCGCCAACATCCGGGAGGGGTCCACAGCGCCGCACCACGCACCGCTCCGTCGGCATCAACGGCGATATCGACATGCCCGCGCAGCAGATGGTGCCGCGTCACCGCGCTGAACATCCACCTCGCTCGCGCCACCCGCGACCCCGAGTCCGGCAGCAACCACCCGACATAGGGGTCGCCCTCGAACGCCAGGGCGAGAACGCTTGCCGCAGCATCGATATCGCCGATACCGCCGGCTCGAATGAGCACGCTCATATCCACATCCTCAACAGAGCCATCCCCCACCGACCGCCCCGGCGTTCAATTGCGTTGACACACAACCGCAATCAGGCACAATTGCCAGCCGGGCTCCGACGATACCCGTCGGCAGTTGTTCGAGTGAGCAGGACGAAGGGGGATAGTGATGGCGGATCAAGAGATCCCGACCACCATGCTGTGGCGTCCGACCGGCCCGGAAGAACTGGACCTGGTTCGCGAATCAGATTGGCGCGCTTGGCCGCCCAGACTCCCCGAACAACCGATCTTCTACCCCGTACTCAACGAGGACTACGCGATCCGAATCGCCCGCGACTGGAACGTCCCCCACCACGGCGTCGGCTACGTAACCCGCTTCCGAGTCCAATCAGCCTTCCTCGAGCGCTACCCCGTCCAGCAAGCCGGCGGCCACACCATCCTCGAACTCTGGGTCCCCGCCGAAGACCTCGCCGAATTCAACGCCCACCTGGTCGGCCCCATCGAAGTCGTCCACGAATTCCGGTAGCCCACGACCCGAATAAATCATTGCCCGCCAACCGATTCGGCGACTACCGTCTGCGATGTCTCGCCTAAGGCGCGCTGGCTCTGGTTGACCGCGCCCGCAGTGATGGAGAGGGTAGCCGCCCGTTCGAGCCGGGCCGAGTCCAGAGGGAGTCCGCGGAAATGCGGACTCCCTCAAGCCCGCCATCGGAACCACATATCGGTGCCCTCGACGCGATAGCGCGGGCCTTTGTCGAATCGCATCTCGGCCACGAGCTTTCGCGCGTCAGCTGGAACCTGCCGGTACGGGGCCAGGAGACTATCCAGTTCGTCGTAGCGAGCATCGATGCCGCGGTGGCCCGGATGAGTGTCGTCGCCGACCTCACCTGCACAGTACCGCTGGTCCCAGCGAGCGAATATCGCCCAATGTTCGAGTTCCCAGGCGACCGCCTGCTCGCTGGCGGGCCAGACATAGAACTCGTAGTCGTCGTCGACGCGGTCGAACTTCCAGCCTTCGAAATAGTGTGGCCGACCGTCGATGTCGGCGATTCCCTCGCGCGGCCAGTCATAGCGACTCAATTCGACGTACACGCGCTCGAAGCCATCCGCGATCAGATCTGCTTCGTCCCACTCATTACCTAATCCCACGTTCGGATGTTAGGCCGTGTTTTGAAAGTAGTTCGTCTGGCGGGGCGCCGCGAAGCGGTGCCCCGCCAGAGGTGAGCTGGAAAGTACTGTCCGCGTTGGCAAATG
>NZ_JBFAXC010000013.1:0-169913 GCF_040680615.1 Nocardia sp. NPDC052001
CCGCTTGGACAGCTCGTCGGTCACGGCCGAACATCATGCAGCACACGCCATCACGACACGCTGGAAACAGAATTCAACGACGTGAGACACGGTCTTAGGAGGAGGACACATGCTCACACTCGGTGTGATCGGCTGGATCATTATCGGCGGGCTGGCGGGATGGCTTGCCAGCAAGCTCATGAAGACGGACGCGCAGATGGGGATTCTGCTCAATATCGTGGTGGGGATCGTCGGCGGACTGATCGGCGGATTCCTGCTGCGCGGATTCGGGGTGGACGTATCCGGTGGCGGACTGCTGTTCAGCCTGCTGACCTGCCTGATCGGCGCGGTGATCCTGCTGGGGATCCTCAAGCTCATCACCCGCAAAACAACTGGCGCGCGATGAAATCCGGCACTCGATAACGGACCGCGCACTATGTGGGTAGGCACATCGCGCAGGTGAGGCGCGTCGGCAGACCCGCACAGGTTGCTGCCGAGCAGAGGGAGTAGACCGGATGCATGATCAACTCCGCGCGCGATCGGTCTGGTTTCCGGGTACCTCGTCGATGGGCAGACATCGACGAATCTCGTCGCGGCATCGTGCTGGCCTGGGTGGCATTCACCGTCACCTTCGGTGGGGCACGACTGGTGACCTGGTTGATCCAGATCGATCCGAAGAATGTCGGCAACGTCTCCGCGGGAGGCACCCACCTGCATCACTACCTGTGGGGGATCCTGCTGCTCGCGGGCGTCGCCATCTTCGGCATGGTCGACCGCAGCCCACGCGCCCGCACCTGGATGGGCCTCGCCCTGGGTATCGCCCTGGGACTGATCGTCGACGAGGCAGCGCTGCTCATCACCCTGAAGGACGTCTACTGGCAGACCGCGGGCTGGCCGAGCATCGCCATCGCGCTGACCCTGATCGGCCTGGTCGGTTCCGGAATCGCCCTGACCCATCGCGGCTCGGCAACCACTGACGACCGCACTGAATCCGACGCCGCTGACAGCCGATCGTGACCGCTCCGACCTCAGAACAGCCTGCTTGCGTCGGGATGATGTAAACCGACGTTGGCCTAGCGGTGACCTTGGATGCCTACGATGAGAACCGTGACCGCTGTCGCGGTGTCGCCCACAACGTCGTCGGTGCTCCCGCGCTTGGTCGGCCTCGATGTCGCCGCCGTGGTGAGTTGAACTCCCAGCCTGCTCGGTGAGATGAGCATCGGGCAAGCAATCGATCGGAGACCGATTTCGTCATGGCAGCAGATCCCTCACATTCGCGCGATACAGCTCCCGATACCCAGGCCGCACCGCGTCGGCGTACGCCTGCGATCGAGCCCGAGGATGAGGCGCCGGTAGTTCGGTGGCCCGAGCCGAGTCGTCTGGAATCGTGGTGGAACGCGATCATGCATCACACGCAGCCGCCCGCGACCACCACCTGATTTTTCGATCCGTTCGAGGTTTAGAACGCGCCGATCTTGGTATGCGGTGATTGTCGGCGCAGCCGCGACCCGTGTGTCCGAGCCGATACGAGGGTTCCGCTCTGCGTGTACTCCTGGGACGCGGGGCGGGACCCTTGTCCAATCCGCTGTCCCTGGGATTCCCGACGCTCAGGCGGCGTCGCCGGGGCGGTGCGACAACCGTGCCAGCGCCTCGTCGATGGCCTGGGTCGCGATGGTGCGAACCTGCTTGAGCGACACCATTTCCGGTTTGTCACCGTAGGCGTTCTCGAGATCCTTCTCCGCCAGCCAACGGAAATACTGACTCTTGGTCATGCCGAGTTCGGCCGCGCGGATCCCGACCCGCAAGTCCAGGTCCTTGGTCAACTTCACCGACCGCGGTTGCATGCGATCCTCGTTGCCCGGCTCGGGCGCAGTCGCCGGAGCAGTGCCGCGCTGCACGCGCGCCAGCAACTGCGCCATCTGCTCGGGGGTGACGTCATCGGTGTGGGTGGTGTTGTCAATCATTGCTGGCCTCCCACTTGGCGAGTTCGGCGATTTCGGTGCTGGTCAACGGACGGACATCGACGATATAGAAATCGGGCGGGGTGATTCGGCCGGTGACCTGGACGGCTTGTCCGTCGTCGGTACGCATCCACAGCTGGTACATCACCCACCCGGTCGCGGGGTCATGTGCGGGCTCGCCCCATGCCTTGGCTTGACCGGCGAGCCATCGACGCATCAGATCCTTGGCCTGCTCTGGCGTGAGACCGACGCCGGCATTCCTCATCATCTGCGCGAGCGCGTAGTACAGGTGGATAGCCACTGGCTGAGACTACCCAAGAACACAATGAGACTACCACGGTGGCTCATTGTCCGAAATGCTGTGGCGAATATGCCTCAGGCATCACGTGACGGTCGGCGACTCGAGGTGGTTGCGCAGCCGTTCGGCGTAGTGCCACCGCGCGTCCGCGGTTGCCATGTCCGGCAACGGTTGCGATCCGTAGAGATTGTCGTCGCGGTATCGAGGGAAGACGTGCACGTGGTAGTGCCACACATCCTGGCCGCCGTCGGGCTCGTTGTGCTGACGCGTGGAAACGCCGTCGCAGTTGTACGTGGCCCGCATGGCGATGGCGATCTCGCGGACCACATCGTGCACGGCATATCCGTATTCGGGCGGCAGGTCGTAGAGGTTCTCGTGGTGCGCGTTGGGTATCACCAGTACGTGCCCGCGATTGTTGGGCCACCATCGCGAGGCCGTGAACGCGGTGGCCAGCGGTGTGCGCAGCACGATGTCACGCGGACCGTCGAGCGGCGTCTCGCCGCCATCGAGCAGAAAACAGAACGGGCACTGATAGCCGGTCGGCTCATGGTTGTGCACGTCGACCAAAAGTACTGCACCGCTGACTATTTCACGATACATTCGCACAGCGCTGCCGCCGATGGCGTACGACGTCATGGGTGTGGATTCGATCGGCACCACGATCGGCGCGAAAGCCTTGCCTGAGCGCAGGATCCGTTGCGCATATCGTGCCGACCTCACCGAGGGACAGATGTGCCTGCCCTGCACCGGTGACGTCGGTGTCACCCGTCGGGTTCGAGCTCCCGCCCGGTGCCGAGATCACCCTTAGATTCGTGTCATACGGTCCAGCGATGCGCAAAACATGCTGAACACCAGGCGATTCCGCTCGCAGCGCGGCGTCGATGCGCGGATTTCGAAGCCCCGTCGCGCCTCGGGAACCGATGGTCGGCGAGATATGCGCGCTCGGACCGGGTTACGCGGTCGAGGTCAGGCGGGGCATTCGCATCGTGGGTCGGTGCCGCTCCCTCGGGTCGAGCGCCAGTTCGATCGTGCTGGTGATTCGCCTGTATCGAGCTCGCGATGGGCGCGGGTGAGTTGGGTTTTCGCGCGGGCGCGTAGTTTGGCGGCGCTTCTCCTATCGCCCATCAGATCGGCCAGGTCGGCAAGTAATGCGTCCATGGGGCCGAATATCGCCGCGCCGCTGTCGAATCCGATCAGGGTTCCGGAATACGGCGTGAGGGCGGCGTAGAGTTCGGGGGCGGACTCGAGCGCGCCGAGTTCGACCGCGGCGTGGGCTCGGAATGCCGTCATGAGTTGCGGGTAGAAGTCGGTGCGAATGTGCGGGTGCCGGTCGAATAGTGTTCGCGCGCGCTCCCAATCCCCCGCGTGCAGTTGGGCGAGTATGTACACCTGCGCCACCAGGTCGGGCTCCACGCGGTACAGCGCGTCGAGTTGCTCTGCCAGCGGGGAGATATCGCCGCGCGCCCAGGCCACCACGAGTTCGCCGAGTAGCAGTAGCTCGCTCTCGTTGGCTACGCCGGATCCGGCGATGCGGACGCCGAATTGCCGATAGCCGGCCTCGGCCGCGTCCAGATCGCCGCGGAGCACGGCGGTGACGGGCGAGAACGCCGAGAGTGTGTCCAGCAGGGGCCGCAGCTGTGCGGTCGACGCGCATTCGAAGGCGCAGGCCGCGTGCAGGCGCGCGGCGGCCACATCGGCGGCGCGGCAGGCGGCGCGGAAGCGCAGATAGTGTGCCAGCGCTTGATATTCGAAAGAGCGTGCCGCGCGCGCGGCCCGCAAAAGGTCATCGGCGACCGTCTGCCAATCCTCGAACATGGCGGGACCGGTCACGGTGAACGCCAGCGCTGCCAAGGCCGCGCAGAGCAGTTCCCCATCCCCCGTCTCGCGCGCCAGATCGACTGCTGCGCAAGCGCGTTCATGCATTCTGCGGACATTGCCCTCCACCTCGGACTCATGCACCAGTGCGATCAGCAGTCGGCAGCGCTGTGATGGCTCCGTGGACCGAGTCAGGGCGGACTCCAGCGCGATTCGGATTCGGGCGTCGGGGTGCCGCCAATCTCTGATCGACCAGAGCACCGGCGATCGCCAGCAGGTGAGCGCCTCGACCACCGCCGCCGGATCGCTCAGCGTTTCGGCGACATCGAGCGCCCGCAGTCGGGCGGCGCGCGCCGCGGCGGTCCGGCCGTCCCGTGCGAGCGCATCGGTGAGCGCGCACAGCGCCTCGAGCAGATCGACGCCGTCCCGTTCCTCGGACCGTCCGGCCAGTTCGTGCAATTCGACTGCGGCGCGCCATAATTCGGCGGATTCACGCCACTCCCCCTGCTGATCGCACAGGCGAGCGGCGACCGTGACGCTCTCGATGGCGTCCACGGCGGTCGCGCGGGTGGCTCCGCGGAAGGCGTGCCGTGCGCGCAGTCGCGGATCATCGCCCCGCGATGACGGCGTCGGGAGTCGTATCCGTAGCAATTCCACTGCCGCACAATGCATTCGATGCCGTCGCAATGGAGATATGCTGTCGTACAGCGCCTCCAGGGCAAGCACATGACAGAGTTCTATCCGCCCGTCGGCATTGAACCGCACCAGCCCCACCGCGGTCGCGGCCTCGACATGATCGACGATCTGTTCGTCGGCGATACCGGACAGCGCGGCGAGCGTCTCGACATCGATCGCACGACCCCATACCGCGATATGTTGCAATACCGTCCGCACCTCCGGCGGCAACTGCTCGATCCGCTCGACCAGCAACGCGCGAATACTGGTCGGCATCGACTGCCGATCTCCCTGTACCGCAATCAATTTGGACAGCTCACGAATGAACAGCGGATTGCCGCCAGTCCTTTCGTGCAATGACCGCACGGTGTCGCAATCCACCGACACCAGACCGGCGTCCCGGGCGATCTGCCGCGTGCCGGACAAATCCGACCCGGTCAGCTCCAAGCGTTCGCTGACCCGGTCCGCCAGCACCGCCTCGGTCGCGCGCACCGCCGAAGTGAGTTCGCGATCGCGAGCGGTAACAATGATCAGCACCGGCTCATCCTGCAACCAGGTCACCAGCTGCCGCAGCACCTGCAGGGTCGCCGGATCGGCCCGGTGCACATCCTCGAGTACCAGGACGACCGGCCCGCCGCGCACGAGTTCTCGGCAGCGCAGGCTCACCGCCCGCACGATCGTGAAGGGGTCGACCGACTCGAACAGATCGACCGGCTCGCCGCCCAGTCCACTGAGCAGTTCGGACCACGGCCACGCCGGTGGAGCGCCGTCGACATCGGGACACCGCCCGCCCGCTGTCGCCCACCCCTGGGCGGCCAGAGCTGTCGACGCGGCTGCCGCGAGGGTCGTCTTCCCGGTGCCGATGTCACCGGTCAGCCACACCAGGCGCACTCCGGCGTCGCGGGCCTGCTGCGCGGCGGCGATGATGGCCGCGAACTGCTGCGGATAGCAACTGGTGCCCTGCTGCGGCAGCGGCGATATGCGAGGTTCCACGGGCTCGAGATTCGTGCGCTCGGCGACTGTCGAGGCGGGAAACCGGGTGCGCGACCGGGTCTCCGGCACCAGCTCGCTTTGCCGGTCGGTCGGGATGGTCTGACCGAGAATCGCGAATTCGAGTTCATTGAGTTTGGCCCCGGCGTCGATGCCGTATTCGGTGCGCAGAAAATCCCGGGTTCGGCGCACCGTTGCCAGCGCCTCGACTTGCTGTCCGAGGTGATATTGCGCCAGCGCGAGTAGCCTCGCGGTTTCCTCGCGGCCCGGAAATTCCTCGATCTGACGACGCAGCGTGGTGACCACTTCCCCGCAACGGTCGAGTTCGAGTGCGGCTTGCGCCCGCATCTCCATCGCGCTGGCGTGCAGATCGGTCAGCCGCGAAACCTCCGAGGCCGCCCAGGACGCATCGGCGAAGGATTCGAAAGCGGCGCCGTGCCAGCATGCCAGCGCCTCCCCGAGAATTCGATACCGTTCCACCGGACCGGGACGATCGGCCGAATCATGAACGCGCTCTTCGTATTGCCGCATAAGGGTCTCGAACTGCCAGGCATCGACATTTCCGGAGTCCAGTCGCAGCGCGTATCCACTGCCCTCGGAGACCAGAATTCGAGCCGGCGTCCGGGGTCTTCGGTTCGGCTCCAACACCCGCCGGAGATTATGGATTTGGACCTGGAGCGCTGATGGCGCATGCGGTGGCGGGCGCCCCTCCCACACATCCTCGACCAAACGATCGGCACCGAGGGTTCGGCCCCCAGCCAATACCAAACGGCCCAGGATCGCCTGCTGGCGTCCGGCCCCTATCCGTGCGGTCCGGTCGCCGAGCACGACTTGCAGCGGACCGAACACTCGCACCTTCGGTTCTGTAATCACACTGCGTTCCCTTCGATCTCCACGCTTTCGGTCACGCTTTCTCAGACAGTCGTCGGTAAATTACCTCCGGAAAACAGTCTTGACAAATCATCGACACACCTTGATGTGTCATGAAAGCCATTGACTGTCAACCCAATTGGCGTATCACGCTGGTATCTCGGCGAATCCGCACAGCCGACACGCCTGATTCACCGACCCCGCATCGAGGATCCGCCGGCACCGTACGCACCGTGTTTGAACTGCACGTACCACCGCGATGCGGGCCAGCACCCGACAGCCGGTGCCGTCCACCGGTCGCCATACACCGGCCGTAATCCCATATGCCCGTTCGGCGGGGGCGGGGGATGAAAGATCCCCGGCGCGGCTTCCCGGCACGCCGCGTAGTTTGTCCATGCCACTCGAGCACCTCCGACTCGGAACACCCGTCCACCACATCGGATTACTGGAAGCTCGAAATCGCTCCGCGGCGGGCGGTTCGCCCGGCAGAATCACACCGGCGCTGCCGCAACTGTATTCACAGAATCCGTCGGTGTCGTGACGCGACAGAATCACAAGATCGCATCGAAACGAATGTGAAGTCACGGGGAAGTCACGAGTAAGCAATCGGAAAGTGCTCCGATGGACAATCGGCGAAACGTATTGCCACACATCAGGAGTTGAACAGCATGAATATATCGCCGAGCAGCGAATTCGACCGGGATGTTCGCGTGAAAGACTCGCTGCGAAAGCTTCCAGATTCGCAGCAGCACGCCGTACTGACCGGATTACTCGGCGTCGCCGAGCGCGTGATGGAGTTGACCGGCTACCTGCTCATTCCGGCTCCTTCCGATTCCCCTTCGGAACTGGACCTTTCCGCACTCTCGGAGCCGAGTGTGCCCGGTCTGTATCGAGACCGGGATGGCGATATCTGGGAGCGGACCGCGGACGGCTGGCGCCTGCGCGTCCAGCAGGGTGTCCAGGTCAACGACGCGTGTCCGTGGAATTGGATCGACGGTCACGTCCATGAGTACGGCCCTTTCTCCTTTATGTCGTCGTACTGAATTCCGCACCCACGCACCGTTATCCCGATCGAATCGAGGCAGGGACGATGACCGATTCATTCACCCCCATCGCACGCCCCGAGCTCTACGGCACATTCGACGCGGCGGTGCGATCCCCCGTCGCACATGTACTGCGGATCTGTGCCCCCGCCGGCACCGGTAAGACCCTGCTGATCGCGGACTGGCTGGGCAATAGGTTCCGCCGATCCCACCCCGATGCGCGCATCGGATGGCTGACCGTCACCGGCGCGAACCGTGATCCGGCCGCCTTCACCGGCGCACTGCGGCATTCCCTCGGCCTCGATCCCGATACCGGCGGATCCCTCGGTTCGGCGCTCGGGGCGGCGGAGACCGAACAGCACACCGTACTCGTCATCGACGACGCCCACGAGATTATCGATCCGAAAACGGTCGCGGTCCTCGAGAACGTGCTCAACAACGCCCCCGCGAACCTGACCACGGTCCTGGCCTCTCGCGGCGACCCGCCGCTGCGCTGGCACACCGTGGAACTTCGCGGTGGCGTATCGCGTTTGTACGCAACAGATCTCGCGCTCAGCACCGCGCGCGTGCGTGAACTGTGCGAGCACCACGACTACCGGCCCGCCGACGGCGAACTCGCCACGCTCATGCGTCTGACGCGAGGCTGGCCCGCGCTGGTGCGCATCGCGATCCGGCATTTGGCAGCGCATCACGATCGCCCGACCGCACTCGCCGAACTGGCCCTGGTTCCGCCCGCGATCGCGGATCTGTTCACCCAGGACATTCTGGAACCACTGCCCACGCACATCCGCCGGTTCGTAACAGTCACCAGCGTGCCCGATCGGTACACCGCGGCGCAGGCCGAATACCTCACCGGCACAACGGCACAGCCGATTCTGGACGAACTCGTGCGCCGCGGATTCCCGATGCGGCGCACGGCGCGAGCGGGTGAGTTGTGGTGCGGCTATCACCCACTGTTGCGCGCGCATCTGCTCGCCGAACTCCGTCGCGGCGGCTCGCGTGCTGTCGCCGAGCTGCACGCGCGCACCGCGGAGTGGTATCTGGCGCACGGGTTGACGATGTCGGCGCTACCGCATCTGCTGCGCGCCGGTGAGCCCGCGCCCCTGCATCGATTTCTGCGTGATCGAGCGTTGCCCGTGGTTCTCGAGGGCAACGGCCCCGGTCTTTTCCAGCAGATCGAGCACAGCAGGCCCGAGCTCGCGGGGGATCCGTATCTGCGGGCGCTGCGCACGGTGGACGCGCTCGAACGGCACAGTATCGCCACCGCGACGGTCCAGCTCGATCTGCTGCTGCGCCGCCGCCCCGGTGCTTCCGCCACGATCGTCCCCGATCCGTGGCTCACACCGCTGGCCCTGGCCACGACCGCCGCGATCACCGTGGCGACCGGTGCCGAATTGGCTGAATTCCGTATTCCACCGCGGCTTCCGACCACCGGGCAGTCCGATATCGACAGCTACACCGCTATCGAGCTCGGCACCATCATGATGGCGCGCGGCGATATCACCTCCGGCGATCAGCATTTCCGACGCGCGCTCGCACTGGCGGACTCCTGCGGCAACGCGCGATTGACCGTACGCGCGGGCACGAGACGCGCCGTCGCGGCCGGACTGGGGGGCGCGGTCGGGCGCATGCGCCGGCACGCCGACGCCGCCACCGACCTGGCGGTCACCCACGATTTACTCGACTCACGTGACGCCCGGCAAGCCGCTGCGCTCTCGGCGTTCGCCGAATATCTTTGCGGTGCAACTCATTTGGATCGAGATCACACCGGCCCACGCCCGGTCGTGGGCGACGCGCCGACCGGGGGCCGGTACGCGGAGCTGATGTGGGGACTGATCGCCTTCGACGATACCGAGGACAAATACGATGCGGCCGAGGCGCTGCGACGCGGACTATCGGTGCTGCTGCACCGGCCGCCGTCACTGCCCTCCGCGGTCGGCCGACTGGTACCGCATGTGGTCCGGGTGCTGCTCGAGGTCGAGGCCGCGCACTCCGCCCGCCTGATCGCCGAACAGGCGGGCGCGGTGCTCGGCGATACGGTCGATATCGTGCTTGCCCGCGCACTGAGCCTGGTGCACGATCACCCCGCGTCAGCTCGTGCGCAGGTGGAACCGCTGCTCGACACCGAGCATCCGCGCCATCCGGTCAGCATGGTCACCGCCTGGGTGGTGGAGGCGAGCGCACAGGCGGCGCTGGCGAATCCGGCCAAGGCGCGCGCGGCGATCGCGACGGCCGTACATCGCGCCGCCCCCGATCATCTGGTGCGCCCGTTCCTCGACGTGCCCGGCGCCGGCGCGCTGTTGGACACGCACTCGCGAACCTTCGGGCACGACAGCGACTTCGCCGATGTCGTACGCGGACATCCGGCCATCGGCCGCGAGAACACCGTCGCGCACCTGACTGCCACCGAATTGACGGTGCTGCATCAATTACCCTCGGGCCGGACCGCCCAGCAGATCGCCGAAATGCTGGGCGTATCGATCACCACCGTGAAAACACACCTGCGCGGGATCTACGCCAAACTCGGCGCCAATTCCCGCGCGGGTGCGCTCGATCTCGCGCGGCGCACCGGGCTGCTCTGAATGTCCGCGTTATCGAATATGGTTGATGTACAACACATGTTGGCCCGCAGCGGGCAGACGCACCGCAGGGTGTGGATCTCGCACGGGCCTGGGTGAGCCGACGATGCGCTTCACCACGGCGACCGCCCGCAACAGCGCTCCACGCCACGTCATCCGGGGGCGTGCCGGACCGAAATCGCTTGCGGCCCTGCGCTGATGCGCACGCGGCGATCGAGCCCAGCGGCGCGCCGCCATATCCAGCACCTCGATCACAACGGTGATCGCGATGAGCGCGTGCACGCCCTCGAGCGTGCCGGTCAATCGCAGCGCCTGCAAGATCAGAGTTGCCCAGAGTACCAGGCGCACAACAGTATCCGCACGGGAGCGCCGACTGTCCGGCGCTTGCGTCAGGCCGCTTGGGTATGCCATGTCGCGACCGCCCAGATGACCACCACGTCCAGCACGATCACCAGAATCGACCACGCCGGGTAGTACGGCAGGGACATGAAATTGGCGATGATCGACAGCGACGCCACCGCCATGGCCGCGACACGACCCCACGCGGTCCCGCTCATCAACCCGATTCCGGTGAGCACCAGCACGATTCCGGTCACGATGTGGATCCACCCCCACGCGGTGGTGTCGAACTTGTAGATGTACTCGAGCCCGACGAAGTACAGCTGGTCGGCGGCCACCGCGGAGATGCCCTGCAACATATCGAGTACGCCGACGGTCACCAGCAGTATCGCCGCGGCGACGGCTCCTCCCGGCGTGCGCTGCTCGCGCACCACCTGATCGCTGTCTGCACTGAGTGTCATGGTCTACCCCTTCTCGACTGTGATGGGTGCCCCTCGAACCTGCACCGCCACCGCCACCGCGCGCCTCCTCCGATTCGGATGAGCGCGTGCCGGGCGGGGACTTGGTTCCGGCGCGCGGAGCGGACTTCATCCGCTGCGTAGGAGGAGATGCCACAGCCGCCGTCGCAAGGTCGAATCCGTATCACCCGTCGCGGGAAAGTCCGCCGCACAGAAGGGTTTTCGCAATGTCGTTCTGGGACATAGTGTGGTTCATCGTTCTGAGCTTTCTGTTCTTCGCCTATCTCATGCTGCTGTTCTCGATCCTGGCGGACCTGTTCCGCGACAGCGGCGTCTCGGGATGGGTGAAGGCCATCTGGGTGCTCTTTCTGCTGTTCTTCCCGTTCGTCTCCGCGCTCGTCTACCTGATCACCCGGGGGAATTCGATGGCGGCGCGATCGGCCGCGGAAGGGATTCGACGCCAGGAACAGCAGAACGATTACATCCGGCAGGTCGCCCGCGCGGACACCACCGCGCAACTGTCCGATGCGAAGAAACTGCTGGATGAAGGCGCGATCAGCGCTGAGGAATTCGCCAGCATCAAGCGAATGGTGATCGGCTGATGGACGCCGACGGCTCGCTCTCGGGTGATGAACGTGCCGAATTGGACCGACTACGCGCCGCGGTTGCCGCCGAATCGCACAGCGGCGGGCAACTACTGCGCTGGAGCGCGGTCGGTATCCTGTTGACCCTCACCGCGATCGTGCTGCTGGGCACCGTGACCGCGCGTTTCGCCCGCAGCGAGATCTTCGATACCGATCGCTATGTCGCCACCGTGGCACCGTTGGCCTCGGATCCGGCGATTCAGCATGAGCTGGCGGACCGGCTCACCGAATCGATTGTGACGCATGTGGATATCGCGGGGATGACCACCCAGGCGATCACGGCGTTGACCGACAATGCCGCACAGGTGACCGATCGCCCGCGGATCGCCGCGGCGTTGAACAATCTGCCGACGCTGGTGGCCTCGCAGGCCCAGTCGTTCATTCACCAGACCGCCACATCGGTGGTCGGCAGTGATGAATTCGCGCAGGCGTGGACCGCGGCGAATCGGCTGGCGCATGAGGCGCTGGTCGGCATCGTCACCGGGGATACCCGACCGGGGGTGCAGGTCGACGCGGATGGCACGGTAAGCATTGCGCTGCAACCGATTCTGGCGACGGTGCGCGAGCGGCTCGATGAGCGCGGGTTCACTTTCGCCGATCGCATTCCCGATGTCGATGCGCGGTTCGTGCTCTTCGAGGACACCCAGTTGCCCAAGGCGCAGCGCATCGTGCGCTTCCTCGACCGCGCAGCGACCATCCTGCCGTTGATCGCGGCAGGCGGACTCATCGGCGCTATCTGGTTATCGCCGAGGGGATTTCGACTCCGGGGGCTCGCTTTGGCCGGGCTCACGGGCGCGTTTTCCATGGTGATGCTCGGGATAGGGCTGGTCATCGTGCGTGGCCTGTACCTCGAGGCGATACCGCCGGACACCGTCTCCCCCGATGCGGCCCGCGCCATGTTCGACACGGTGGTCGCTCCGCTGCGCACCAGTATGCGTGCGGTCGCGACCCTGTGCCTGTGCACCGCGCTGGGTGCCTATCTGGCCGGTCCATCACCGTCGGCGCGCACGGCGCGCGCCGACGTCCGGCGACTCGTCACCGCCCTGACGAGTCGCGGACAAGACCGCAAGCCCACCGCCGCAGCGCGATTCGCCGCACGCCGGCGCATACCCCTGCGCATCGCCGTGCTCACCCTCGCGGCGCTCGCAGTGCTGTTCTGGCCCTATCCCACCGCCATGGTCGTGGTGGGGATAGCGGCGATCGCGGGACTCTCGCTCATGGTCCTGGAGACCCTCGCGCAATCCGTACCGACCGATCGAACCCCGGTATCGACAACATAATTCACCCGAGGAGCCGAATCATGACCCGTTACCCCGCCATTGCCGACCACGGCCTGATCGGCGATCTGCACACCGCCGCGCTGGTCTCCACCGACGGCACCATCGACTGGTTCTGCTGCCCCCGTTTCGATTCCCCGAGCGTGTTCGGATCGCTGCTGGATCAGCAGCGCGGCGGCCACTGCCGGATCCGGCCCGCACAGCGGCCATTTCGCACCCAGCAGATGTACTTCCCGGACACCGCCATTCTGATCACCCGATTCATGACCGATATCGGCACCGGCGAGGTTATCGATTTCATGCCGCCCGCGGGCCGCGACAGCACCGAGACCCATCGCATCGTCCGGATGCTGCGCTGCGTGCGCGGACGCATCACCTTCGAGATCGACGTCGCCCCGCGCTTCGACTACGGGCGGCGCTCCCACGCCACCCAAATCACGCCGGACGGAGCGGTTTTCGATGCCGGTGACACCGCGCTGACCCTGCACGCGGTGCGCGAACCCGAGGACCCCCGGCTGGCACAGGTCCAGATCTCCGAGGACAACGCGCTGCACGGTCTGCTGCCATTGCGGGCCGGACAGGTGCGCGGATTCGTCCTGGAATCCGGGGTCGCGCGCAGACCGCAACCGATTCGCGTCGCGGAGGTGGAGCGCATGTTCGACGATGTGGTCCGCTTCTGGCACACCTGGGTATCGCATTCGACCTATCGCGGTCGCTGGCGCGAGATCGTGCACCGCTCCGCGATCACCCTCAAGCTGCTGACCTATGCCCCGACCGGTGCGATCGTCGCCGCCCCGACCGCCGGGCTACCGGAACAGCTTGGCGGTGAACGCAATTGGGACTATCGGTACACCTGGATCCGAGATGCCTCGTTCTCGGTTTCGGCGCTGCTGGGGCTGGGCTTCACCGTCGAGGCCACCGACTACGCCACCTGGCTGCGCGGACGCTATCAGAACAAGGACAGCCGCCTGGAAATCATGTACCGCGTTGATGGTTCGGCGGATCTGAAGGAGGAGACCCTCGCGCATTGGGAGGGCTATCGCGGCTCCCGTCCGGTCCGCATCGGCAACGACGCGTCGGGGCAACTCCAACTCGACATCTACGGCGAGCTGCTGGACAGCATCGACGCCGCCGACCGGCGCGGGTTGCGCATCGGCCATCAGGGCTGGCAGCGCGTCACCGAACTGCTGGATTGGCTGGTCGACAACTGGGACCAACCCGAGGAGGGCATCTGGGAAACCCGCGGTGGCAGAGCCGATTTCACCTACGGCCGCCTGATGAGCTGGGTCGCCTTCGACCGTGGCATCCGCCTGGCCGAACGCCACAGCCTGCCGTGCCCCATCGACTCCTGGCGCGAGCAGCGCAACCGCATCGACGAACAGATCTGGGATCGCGGCTGGAACGAACATCGCCACGCCTTCGTCCAACGCTACGACTCCGAGGTCCTGGACGCCGCGCTCCTGCGCATGGCACAGGTCGGTTTCATCGCACCCCGCGACCCCATGTGGCTGTCCACCCTCTCGGGCATCCGCCGCGAACTCGTCACCGACAGCCTGGTCCACCGCTACGACCCCAGCGCCTCACCCGACGGGCTCGAGGGCTCCGAAGGCACCTTTTCGCTGTGCACCTTCGACTACGTCAACGCCCTGGCCCGCGCGGGCAACCTCATCCAGGCCCGCGTGGTCTTCGAGAAGATGCTCACCTACGCCAATCACCTCGGGCTATATGCGGAGGAAATCGCCCTCACCGGTGAGCAATTGGGCAACTTCCCCCAGGCCTTCACCCACCTGTCCCTCATCGACGCGGCTCTGACCCTGGACAAGGCGATGGACGCGAGCCCGCAACCGGTGAGCTGATTCCCGGCTGTTCATTGGTGAAATTGGTTGCCGCTGGCGCCGACGCGATCGTGCGGCGGCGCTCTCGAGCCGCGGATACCCTCTGCTTTCCTCACCTCGCAGCGTTAATGATAACGATTGTCATTATTGTGAAAATCCCGTAGGCTCGCCCACCGCCAGGGTTCGGCCGAAAGGTCCTGCGAGCCAAGGCCGACGCCGTCACCTGTGCGACGTCCGCGACAACCGATGAGGAATTCGAGGTCAATCGATGGGGTATGCCGCCCACCGCTCTGTGCTGTCCACCGCGCTCGTGCTGACCGCCGCGTGCGCCACCACCGCGACCGCCACTGCGGGACCCGTGACCGCCGAGGCGCCGGTGAACTACACCGCGACCGTTGACCGGACGAGCACCACCATTCGAACCGACGCCGGTTCCCTGGCTGCGGACAACGGCACTTTCACCATCAGAGCGGCGGACGGCACCGTACTGGGCGGCACCGAACTCGCCTTCCGCGTCGACGATTTCGTCTTCCCGATCGCCGCACAAATCACCGACCGCACCGCCACCCTGACACCCTGACACCCCAATTCGATCTGGCGCACGCGACCTACCGCCCGATCGCTCTCCCCTTCGAGAACTCCGCGCCCTGGAAATCCGAGTACGACCGCGAACAGGCCGCTTGGAGCCGCATGACCAGCACCATCGGCATGGGAGCCACCATCGGCACCCTTGTCGGCGGCATCGGCGGCGCAGCCATCGGCTGCCTCATCGGCGGCATCGGCGGAGCCACCCTCACCGGCGCCCTCACCGCCATGTTCGGTGCCCTGCCCGGTGCCCTCGTCGGCTGCATCGCGGGCACCGCCGCCATCGGCTTCCTAGGCACCCTCGCCGGCCAACTCTTCGTCACCGCCCCCACCGCGATCCTCGCCGCCGCGCAATACTTCACCACGATCAATTCCCCGATGCCGGGCAAGTGATTTCACGGGGTACCGCTGGTCACCGCCCCCTGATCGGCGACCAGCGGTACCTCCCCGCGCACGACGTCCCGTTGCAGTCCGGTCGTTCTTCAGTTGTGCCGGTGAGTGATTCGGCCGGTGTTCACCGTCAGGGCGATGGGGGCGTCGGCGAGTTCGTCCGGCGGGGCCTGGAGGGGGTCGACAATGAAGGCGGTGAGGTCGGCGCGCATGCCTACGGCTATCCGACCGGTCAGGGCGGATTGGCCTGCGGCGGTGGCGGCATGGGTGGTGTAGCCCTCGAGGGCCATGAGGGCGGAGAGGGATTGTTTGGGGCAGACCGGTTCTATGTCGGGGTGACCGGCGGGGCGGCGGAGTTGGGCGTCGGCGAGGATGGCGCGCGGATCATACGGGGCCACAGGCCAATCCGAGCCGAGGGCCAGGGTGCCGCCGTTGTCTCGGATGTCGCGGGTGCGGAATGCGCGGGCGGCGCGTTCGGGGCCGAGGCGGGTAGACCAGTTGTCGGTGTGGTCGGCTCGGGTGTAGTGGGTGCAGTGGGTGGGTTGCATGCTGGCTACCACGCCGTGTTCGGCGAAGCGGTGGACCAGGTCGTCGGGGAGCGTTTCGATGTGCTCGATGCGGTGCCGGGCACCGCTGGGCGGGAGGGCCGCGAGGGAGAGGGTGTCGAGCGCGTAGCGGACTCCGGCGTCGCCGATCGCGTGGGTGACAATGGGGACGCCGTGTTGAGCCAGATACATTGCGGCGCGGCGGTATTCGGCTGGGTCGGGCCAGAAGGGGGCGGTGGATTCGCCGTGGGTGTCGGGCTCGTCGAGCCAGGCGGTGCCGCCGTCGATGGTGCCGTCCATCATGAATTTCACGCCGTCGACTCGCCAGCGGCGGCCGCAGGTGGATTGGAGTTCGATGATGTGATCCAGGGTCGCGCGGTCGCTTCCGGGGAGACAGAAGGGGGCGAAGCGCAGGTGGATCGGGAGGTCGCGGTCGGATTCGAGGTCGAACATCAGGTCGCTGCTGTCGCCTTCGAAATCCATGGCGTTGGCGGCGGTGATGCCGACTGCGGCCATGCCATCGAGAATGGCGCGCAGGCGAATTCGGCGCGATTGGGTGGATTCGCGGGGCAGGATCTCGCGGACCAAGGCCATGGCGGCGGGTTCGAGCAGGTGTCCGGTGGGGGTGCCGGATTCGTCACAGACGATGCGGGAGTGCTGTGCGAACTCGCGCGGGCCGGTGATGCCCGCGCGGCGCAGGGCTTCGGGGCTCACCAATGCCGAATGGGCGTCGAACATTTCGATGAATACCGGGATGGATGATCCGATGGCCGCCACGATGGGGGCGTGGGTGACCGGGAGGTCGCCGAAGACGTTGGGGTCCAGGCCCCAGCCGCGGATCCAGCCGTCGATGTCGATGGATTCACTTGCCCTGCTGAGAGTTTCACGCAGAGCTTCGAGGTCACGAACCCCGGACAGGTCGGTGCCGTAGGTCAGGTTCAGGCCGGTGACCGGATGGATGTGGCCGTCGATGAGTCCCGGTGTGAGAGTTCCGTTTCCGAGGTCGATGACATCGGTGGCCGCGCCGCGCCAAGCTCGGGTGTCGGCCTGATTGCCGACGGCGACGATATATCCATCGGCGATGGCCACCGAGCGCGCGCCGGAACCTGCGCCGTCGAGGGTGTGAACTGTTGCGGCGGTGATGATCATATCGGCCGTTGTCATAGGGCTGTCTCCTTGCGTTCGAGGGCAATTGGGGTCGCGGTGTCGCGGTCTTCGCCGAAACCGCCGATGGCGGCATAGGCGGTGGGGCGGTATCCGCGGAACCAGACGGCGGCAGCCGCGCCCAGGATCATGACGAAAGGGACCACACCGATGAGAATGGCGTTGGTGGTGCCGGTCGTGGCGGTCGGCAGGTTGATGTACCAGATCACCAGGAACAGGGCGATGCCGAGCGCTATCGCTCCGAGGGCGGCGGCGATGACCCCGGCGCGCTCGACCGAGACGGCCTTCTTCCTGACGAAGTACGCCACCACGGCGATGGCCGTAAGTGCTTGCAGGGCAATTACTCCCACGATCCCCGGGGTATTGACGAAGATCAGCAGGCGGCGGTACGGATCGGCCTTGGCAATCGCGAAGCCGATCACGATGACCGCCGCGAGCACGGTTTGCAACGCACCCGCCCGGCTGGGCGACTCGAGCGTGGGATGGGTCCGGTCGAGCCATTTCGGCAGCACGCCATCGCGGGCCAGCGACAGCGTGTACCTGTTGATCGCATTGTGAAAGGCGATCTGCGAGGCCAGCGCACTGGTCACGATCAGCACGGACATCACATCCGATGACCACACCCCGACATATTGTTCGATAGCGGTGAAGAACAGCCCGGCCGTGTCCTGCTGTGCGGCCGCTTGGACATTCGCATCGCCGAACGCCTGCACGATCGACCACACGATGAAGCAGTAGAACAGCGCCATGAACGCGACCGCGAAATACGTTGCGCGCGGGATGGTTCGGTCGGGTTTACGAGCTTCGGCGCGGTAGACGGCGGTCGACTCGAATCCCATGAACGCCGCGAAGGTGAAGGACAGCACCCCGGCCATACCGGGGCCGAAGGCCGCATCGGGGGTGAACGAGGTGAAGGTGATGCCGTTCGCGCCGCCCTTGACGACGACCGATACAGCCAGCACCACCAGGATCGCGGTTTCGGCGATCAGCAGCACGCCCAGGACTTTCGCCCCGACATCAACGCCGCGGCGGCCGACGAACCAGACAATCGCGATAGCGCTCGAGGCCAGTATCGGCCAGTCGACCTGGATGCCGAACAGCCGGTCGATGGCTGCTTGGGTTTGCACCGCCATCAGCCCGTATACGCCGATCTGAAGCGCGTTGTAGGACACCACCGCCAGCACACCCGAGGCCAGACCAACGGTTTTCCCGAGCCCGAGGGTGATGTAGCTGTAGAACGCCCCCGCTCCCCCGATATGGCGGGTCATGGCCAGAAATCCCACCGCGAATACCGCGTAGATGACCCCGGCGGCCAGATAGGCGATGGGCGCGCCTGGTCCGGCAACCGCCAAGGCCAGGGGGGCCACCCCTGCCATGACGGTCAGCGGCGCTGCCGCGGCAATCACCATGAAAGCAATTCCACTGGCCCCCAGGGCATTTCGTTTGAGACCGTCACCAGGACGGTCTGCAGCCATCGACTGATCGAGTGAAGACATAGGCGGGCGGCCTTCCAGAGTTCTCCGGGCGCGGACACCGGCACGAAGATTAATCGAATGTGATTCGATTAACTATGCTGAGGGACGACAACGGTCCCGTCAAGGCGTCGCGGTAACTTCGTGGAAAACAGAAAGGCGGTCCCGAGGCATGGCCAGACCGAAGACCCCGCGCCTGAACCGGGCAATGATCGTCGACGTGGCGCTGGAGTTGGTCACCTCCTCCAAGGGGCTGACCATGCCGGGGCTGGCGGATACGCTCGGGGTATCGGTGTCCTCGGTCTACCACCATGTGCGCAACCGGACCGAGCTGGTGGAACTGATCCGCGGCCGCATCGCGGGACGCGAATTCGTGAACGTCGACCGAAACGGCCCGTGGCGCACGGTACTTGCCACCTGGCTGCGCGAATACCGTGCCGCCTTCAGCCCCTATCCCGATCTGGTGCGGCTGCTGATCGGGCAGACGATCTCCGCGCCCGAGGTACTCGACCAGTACGAATACATCGCCGGAGTCATCATCGACGCGGGCTTCCCCCGCGAGGAAGCACTCCCGGTGATCATGGTGTTCGACAGCTTCGCCTTGGGCTCAGCACTGGACCTGTCCGCACCGGACGTGATCTGGGCAACCGACGACACCGAGCACCCCAACATGACCACCGCCATCGCCGCCGCGCCCACCGAAGTAGTGGCACGCGCGGACGCCGCCTTCGAATACGGATTACGTTGCCTGCTCGACGGATTGGCGCTCCGACTCGGGGAAACACCCTCCGCCACACACAGCTGAAATTCGTGAACCGCCACCCGTGACAGGTCAGTCCCGCGCGCCGACAATCGGCAGCCACGGCACAGCATTGGGCCGAAAACTCTGCCGCTCGGGCACCAGCGCACCGTGGTCATCGAGACTCATCATCGTGACACCAACCAACGCCGCGTCGCTGTCATCCTGCGCGGCAACCGAACTCCCGCACACCCCACAGAACCCACGCTGAGAATCCGGGAACGTGTTGTACCACACCGGCTCACCACCGGGCCCGGTCCACTCGAACCCCGCACGAGGAAAGTCCACCCACGACATAACCGGACTTCCCGACAATCGCTGACAATGCGGACAACTGCACAGATGCGGAAACGACAACTCCCCCGAAGCCTGGTACCTGATATTCCCGCACAAGCAACCACCGGAATGCATGGCACACACACCCTTTCGCATTGCCTTCCCTGGAAGGACTTCAACTCTCTTGATCGGGAACAGATTCGGTGACGAGCTCCGCCGAATCGTAGCTGGGCCGACCGACAGATCGGCCCGAGCCCGGACCCGCTACCAGGCCGCAGACAGCACCTAGGCGCGGGCGAACCGGCGGAATCGACACGGGCGGCGCGGTGGACAGCGGATGATCGGTTCAGTGCCGCAGGGGCGGATTCGGGTGAGGAAGGTGGGGCATGGCCGATCTCGCAGTGTTGATGATCGATGTACAGAACGGGTACATCGCAGAGGACCGCGTTCGGGATCTGTTGGGGTGGCCGCCGATCTGGCGGTTGAACGGAGTCGTCAGCGAATGCGCGGAACTGCTGGCTGCGGCGCGGGCGGCTGACATTCCGATCGTGTACTCACGGCAGACGGCCAGTCCGGCCGGGCTGCTGGCCGCCAATCCGCGGGCAGCCCATCATCAGAAGATTCGGGGCGCACGACTTCCGGCGTTGACCGCCGCCGAGCGCGAATGGCGTAGCCAAATCATGGATTTGGTTGCGCCCGCGCCGGGAGAATTGGTGCTCGACAAGACCCGGCACAGCTTCTTCACCTACACCGAACTCGATCCAATACTGAGAAGCCTTGGCGTACAACGCCTTCTTGTGGCGGGCCTGCAAACCAACGTGTGCGTGGAAGCGACGGTGCGCGGAGGTCTCGAACGCAATTATGAGATGGCCATCGCTGAGGACGCCGTCTCCACGGACGGACCCGCCCTGCACTACGGCGCGCTCAATTCGATGCGCGTCCTCTACGTCGTAGTCGCTCCCTGGCGTGAACTCATTGCCGAAGGGGCGCAATGGGATCGTGCGTTCACCACTCCCAACTACGGCCGCGACCCTGCCTATTGGGACGAGAGAACCGTGGCTGCCTTGGCTCAATCATCCGACTGAGAGGCAGGTTCTCCTGCGCTCGGGCGTCAGCCCCGCAGGGTGGTGATGGCCTTCTCGATGCGGCGTTGGCGGGTTTCGGGCTTCTTCGCACTCTCGATGGAGATCACGTGCTCGCGCTTGCGACTGTGAGAGAGGCTGTCGTAGGCGGCGCGGGCGACGGGGTCGGCGTCCAAAGCCGCGGTCAAATCCTCGGGTTCGACGACGACCCGGGGCTCGGTGTCGAGTTCCACCTCGACCTCGATCTGCTCGCCGATCTCGACGCCCGCGGCTTTCCGGTTGGCGTGGCTGAGGCCGATCAGGTGGCGCCCGCGCATGAGGGCGATCCGGCTCTTCCAGGAATGGCCGTTGATCGTGATCGTCACCGGCGGCCGCGCGCCCTCGCCGAGCGCCTCCACCACCTCGGGCGGGACTTCCAGGCCGCGCATGGGCTCGGGCGGTTCGACCTCGGTGGTGAACTTCATGATCGGTCTCCTGTCGATCTGGCGGCAGCTATTTTCCTACACAGCCGCAGCTATCGGTTCGCGCTCAGGGCTCCTCTCGGGTGTCGCGAGCCAAGCCCAGGCGGAAGTCCCATAGTTGTTGCGGCGCACTGGGCACGAACGCGTAGTGCAGCAACTGCTCCGGCGAGTCGACAGCCTCCCGCACCGCGGACTTCACGATTCCTGTCACTCCTTCGGCACCGGAGCGGCCCGGAGGGAAGTCGCGGAATACGATTTCCCCGGCTTCATAGGTCTCCACGTGGCATTCGTCGGCCGAGAACCACCCCTGCGCAATGAACCTCGTATCGGAGACGCTCGTGATCACCCACACGAGGGTCGCCGCGAAACGGAAGATATACGGCAGATCGGCACCGAGCGAACCGAATACCGATTCGAGTCGCCTGTCGAACTGCTCCCATTCGGTGAGCAGTTGTTCGCCCGGCGTGTACATGCCGATGACATCCGACCGGTCGGCATTGCGGTCGGGCCGCACCCGCCACCAGTACGACGGCTCCCACAGCTCATCGTATTTCGAGTAGGTGTAGTCCTCGTTCTCGGCGGCCTGGGTCGGTGTCAGTTCTAACTGCACCTCACCTGAACCCCATCCGTCCGTACGCCGCGACAGAGTCAGCGTGATCGGTCCTCGCCGCCAGGTCGCGAATGCGTGTGGACCGCCGACCAGCGAGGGCTCACCCAGTTCCCGCACACACAGATCGAGCGCGGTGAGGTAGGCGATCCGCATCACGGCCTCCGGAAAGCTCAGCGAGAGATCCGCGCTGTGATACTCACCGAACCCGTAGCCATGATCGTTGGCACTGGACCGGCCGATCCACAGCGATCCGAGTTCGGACTCGGACCGCAAGGCTCCGTACTCGGCCTCGAGATCTCTCTCCCATCCGATCGCGTCCACGATGCACTCCATCGCCACCCGGGACCAATCCCCCGGATCCGCGTGCGCCAGTAGCGATATCGTTTGCGCACCGGCACCCCACCGCGCAGATGAGGTGAATTCCTCGATGGCCTCGGACTGCAGTCCGAGCACCCGGTTCCGCTCGGCGGGAGCGATCAGGCACAACTCGACCGACCGCTCCCCCATCCGCACCCCGACCACTACATCGTCGAGAACCCAACTGGCACCGAATCGGGCCAGCACAGTCCGCTCGGCCGGTGGACCCGACGGCGTCCACAAACCCATCAGCACGTGATGGAACGCCGCCGATACAGTCGGCCCCGGCTCGGCCGCGTCGTCGGTCATATCCGCGACTGTGACGACGAGATAATCCACCCGGCCATCCGAACCGAAAACCTGTGCCCTCGGCCGGTTCACCAGCACACCGGTCACCGATTCGAGCCACACCTCCCCCGACTCCGAGTCCTGCAGTTCACCCCATCGCAGGTCAGCGGCGAACCGCTCCAGATTCTCCCGCGTCCATGTCCACTCGAATTTCTTTGCCGCCTCGGCGATCTCGACGGCCCCCGCCCGATCCACCCGCATGTCAACTCCCATGGCGTGAGGGTAGCGACGGTAGCCGCCGAATGCATTGCTACCGGTCGGTTCCTCATTGGCGGTTGATCTCGATAGTTGTTCTGGCCCAAGCGAATTGAGCGTGCAACACTTGAGCGAGGCAACACCGCATGGTGCACGGAATTCGTCCCGGGACGGGCGCGGTACGCCGATGTGGCCGGAGAACTCGCTCCGGCCTGGGCTATTCGAGGCGGACACACGCATGCTCACATGGACCAGAGCGAATTTGGATGTTGCCGGTGTGGGAAACATCGAGCCATCGAATACGCAGTACGAACAGCTGTTGACGGCGCTGGACCTCTACGAGGTGGCCAGCAAGGCCGATCCGGATGATCCGGCAGTGGTGCCGGTGCTGCGCCAGGTACGGGAGCGGGCCCAGCAGCAACTCACCCAGCATCCGGGTGAGGGGCGGAACGCGGCGGTGACGCGGGTGCGCGACGACGCGACCGCCGAAGTCGGGCGTGTGCTGCTGGTCGCCGTGCATCGGTCCGACCGGGTGATGACCGGGGATCCGAGTTATCAGCACGCTGACGCGGTGTTGCTCGCGGCCGACGCCTTTCTGCGGGAATTCGCCATCTCAGCCGACGCGGCGACCGTCGTGGCGATCCGCGACCGGATCATGGACCACAAGAGGTCACACGCCATGCTCCTGAACGACGGGCGCACCGAGGAGTGCAATCTGGTCGCCGACAAGTGGTACAACACCAGGATCCGACCGGCGGTGCCCGCGGACATCAACTGCGGCCTGTGCACCGCGGCTGCCGTAATCACCTCGGTTACAGGCGATTTCGTGACCACAAGTGACGTGGTTCGCAAGCGGCATCCGGCCCCGGAGCTGCACCCGTTGGCGCAGGCCGGTCTCGCCGGACGCGACTACGCCACGGTCTACCAGCACCCGGAGTCGTTCGTGAGCTTCGGTCGGAACCTGCAGGGCGGCAGCAGCATGGCCGATCTCGCCAAGACCGCGAACGTGAATATCAAAGCGGCCGACGGGATCAAGAATATCGCGCAGCAATTCGGAGTAACCGAACAGGGCACGCAATCGGATCCACTGCCGTTCGCGGACGCGGTGCGGGCGATGCTGCAGCCCAAGTACGACGGATGCGTTTTCGCGGTGCTGGTCGTATCGGCCGGGCATTGGAACTTCGCGCGCCGCACACCCGATGGATTGGTCTTCGTGGACTACCAAACGGATCGACCCGACAAGCAGGGGCCGCAGATCGGGACGACGCCGCAGATGGGAGTTGCCGCACAACGCAATCTGGGCGCCCAGCAGAACATCAGTTTCCTGGCATTCAGCCTGTAACCCTGAGCAGCGGTGCTCGGTGGGTGATGTTTCGGGATCGCGCATCACCCACCGGACTGTCGAAATCGGTTATCCGCGGGCGGAATTCGCGGTTGAGATGAACTCGAGCTGCGCGGGTGACGGGCCACAGACCCCGCCCTGGTTCGCATCACCGGTGTACATCCGGTTCATGCTCTCGCGCAGCCCGGCGTCACCGCCGTGGAATTCCTCCAGCAATCCCATCCACCGTGCGGCAAGTTGCTGAGCGGGTACCGAGGTCGGGTCCATGCCCGCCTCGATCGCGGCATCGACCTGCGGAATCAGTTCGCTCCAGGCGGATTCGGCGCGCTGGATCTGCTGTTCGCCGAGATCCTCCCGGCGCTGGGCGAGCTGCGCCAACTGCTCCGGGGTGAAGTACTGCTCGAGAATGTCGTCGACCATGACTGTCCTTCTGATCAATTCCAGGAAGCGATCCGCGGAGATGTGCGGGCGGTTCTGCGCGGTCGCGGCCAGCCTTGCCACCAGGGCATGCAGTTCCCGAGTCGCAGCCAATTGAGCGGCCAGGTAATCGCGATGCGTTGCCAGCACCTGCGGCATCTCCACCGTGCCCGCGAGTACCTCGGCGATCTGATCCAGGCTCAGACCCAGCTGACGCAGAGCCAGCACCTGATACAGCCGCTCGACATCGGGCTCGGTATACAACCGGTGCCCGGTCCCGCTGCGTTCGGCCGGGCTCACCAGGCCGATGCGGTCGTAATGGTGCAACGTCCGTACCGTCAACCCGGCCTCGGCCGCGAGCTCACCGACCTTCCACACCGTTTCGGTTTCGCGCACCTTCATCCGCTTCCACTCGCTCCCATCGGCGCACTGTGCGCCGATATCGACGACGCTAAGACCTGACGTTACGTCAGGAGCAAGCCTGCGCTTCGCGCCGAATCCGGGCGGAGTCCGCCTCGAGGAACGGCATCACCAGATCGAGCAGTTCGTGCGGCTTGTCCAGCGGGATGATGTGACCGCAGTCCGGAATGACCTGTCCTGCAAGGTCATCGGCGATGGGTCGAAGTTGCCGCTCCAGCGCATCGCCGACCGGGTGGGCACCGATCGCCAAGGTGGGTGTGGTGAGCCGGTTATCGGCGACGGCGAGATCGATCTGGTGAGCGCTGGTCGGCAGTGCTCGATAGTAGGAGAAGGCGCAGCGTAGGGCATCGTGGCCGGTGTAGGCGTCGGCGAACGCGTCACCGATATCTGCTCGCACACCCCGGCCACGGGTGCCGGTGGTGAGAAACCAGTCGATATACCGCGCCTCGTGGCCGAGCAGGACCGTTTCGGCGAGACCGGGGACGGCGTGGAATCCGAACCACCACGGTGGTCCGGCGGCGAGGAAATCCTCCGCGCCGGGGAGCCTACCCAGTAGTGCCTCCATGACCACCAGCCGTCGTATCCGTTTGGGGTGGCGCAGGGCGAGCAGGACCGCGACGGGGGTTCCGGCATCGATCGCGACCACGGCCGCGGTGGGTTCGCCGAGCGCGTCGAGGATCCCGGCGATATCGGTGGCGAGTGTTCCGGCGTCGTAGCCGTCGGCCGCACGGGTGGTGGCTCCGAATCCACGCAAGTCCGGAGCGATCACCCGGTACTGCGCGGACAGCGGGCCGATGATCTCGCTCCACACTCGCCAGGTGTGCGGAAAACCATGCAGCAGAACGACTGCGGGGCCGGAGCCGGCAACGGCGACGTTGGCGCGAATACCGTTGGTCTCGATCCAGCGCAGCTCGATCGGCGCGGAGTGCAGCGGTGGGGTGTGTGCCATGGGACCTCCAGGTGGTTACCATCGGTTACCAAGAAACGGTAGGTAACGTCAGTTGCGCTGCCAAGAAGGCACTTCGACGACAGGTGGTGAGGTCCAGGTGACCACCCGATCAGCGCACACGACGACACCGGTTCGCGGTGATCTGTTCGATTCCCAATGCCCGACCCGCCAACTACTCGACCGCATCGGAACGAAATGGACATCGATGGCGGTCAAGGTCCTCGCGCAAGCCGCTCCCGGCGAGGTGCGGTTCGCCGAACTGCGGCGGCGCATGCCCGGTGTATCGCAGAAGATGCTCTCGGTGACTCTGCACAGCATGGTCCGAGACGGTCTGGTCATCCGCAGAGTTGAACCGACGGTGCCACCGCGCGTGCATTACCGGCTCACCGAACTCGGCTTGTCTCTGGAGATCCCATTGGCGGCGCTGCGCACCTGGGCCGAGGATCATATGGCCGAGATCGACCAGGCCAACATCGCGAACGACGCACACGCCGACCCATCTGCCACCGAATAGCTTCCAGCACAAGGGCTATGCCCGCTGACTTGTCAGGCGAGTATCCCGATGGCACGGCCACGCGATCCGGCATGGCTGTCAGGGCAATTCAGGCGCATCCTGTGAAGTGCGCGCAATGGACGAGCGTGGTCGGCTTGCCGGGTTCTCGTTGGCGAGGAGGAATGCATGGATAGCGCGCCGAGCAGGACGGCGATGTTCGCGGCCGTGTCGCGTGGATTGTTCCGCCTGGAGAACGCGTCGCCGTGGGTACTGGACGATGCGCTGGCCCTGGTGCTTGTCGGTCCGGTGTGGCAGCAGTTGCGCGACCGGTTCGATCCGCTGTTTCCCGACCGGGTCCGCCGCGAATCCCGCGCGGCTGTGTGCACCCGCAGCCGATATGCCGAGGACCGGCTGGCCGCGGGTGCCTTCACGCAGTACGTCATTCTCGGGGCGGGGCTCGACTCGTTCGCTTGGCGGCGGCCGGATCTGCTCCGATCGCTGACGGTGTTCGAGGTTGATCATCCTGCCTCCCAGGCATGGAAGCTCGAGCGAGTCACCGAACTCGGCCTGCCGCTGTGCGACTCGCAGGTATTCGTGCCGGTCGATTTCGAGGCCGGACTGGTGCGAGATGCCTTGGGCCCGGCCGGGTTCGACTGGACGCGGCCGGCGATGTTCTGCTGGACGGGCGTCGCACCCTATCTGACGGCACAGGCGATCGAGTCGGGGTTGCACACGATCTCAGCGGCCGCTCCGGGGTCCGAGGTGGTGTTCTCCTACCGGGCGGAGGACTGCGCACTCGATGACGCGGGGACCGAATTCGCCCGCATCTACACCCCGATCGCGGCTGCTGTCGGCGAGCCTCTTCAACCGGGCTGGCCGGTATCGGAGATCGAGAGCCTGATCAGCCGATGCGGGCTCGAGGTCGTGGACCACCCCACACGCGCAGATCTCCAGCAGCGATACTTCGCGGGCCGTGGCGATGGCCTGCGGCCCTATACCTTCGAGACACTGGTGACCGCACGAGTCACCTGAGCATGTGAGTACGTGAAACACCCTGCGGGCAGCCACTTCGCCGCGCGGGAACAGCCCGGCGCATGCTCCCCCGCTCTCTGCTGATCCGGATCAGACGAGCGCGGCTTCGGTGCTTCCGATGATCATGCGGACCTCGGCGATCATGCGGGCGATGAGATGCTGTGGGGCGCTGTCGGTCCAGACGATGGCGAGGTCGGACGCGGGTGCGTCGACCACCGGGCGCCACACCACGGCGGTGCCGGGGATCCAGCGAGTCAACGGTTCGGGGGCGAGCCAGACGCCCTTGCCGCGCGCGACCATCATCAGGGCGTCCTCGACCTTGTCGACGACCGAGCCGCGCAGGGCGGGGGTGCCGTCCGGACGCGGGTCGGCGAGCCAATGGCAGAGGTTCTGTTCGGACAGGTAGATGTCCGGGCGCAGCACGGGCTCGTCGGCCAGTTCGGCGAGTGTCACCGATTCCTGCTGGGCCAGTAGGTGTTTCGGTGACAAGGCGACCATGCGCGGGTCGCTGCGGACGGTCGCGTGCTGGAATCGGTTGTCGCCGAGTGGGAGCCACATGAATGCGGCATCGACCTCCCCGGACAGCAGGAGCGCGCGTTCCTCCGGTGGGGTGTGCACGGTGGTCAATTCGACCTCGAGTCCGGGGACCGCGGCCTCCATGGCATCGGCGACCTCGGTGGCGAATAGCGCTGTGGCATAAGGGCAGCAGGCCAGGCGTAGTCTGCCGAGGCGGCCGCGGTCTGCGGCGCGGACTCGGTCTTGAAGATCGCCGAGGTCCGCTACCACGACATTGCCGCCGCGCGCGAGTTCCTCACCGGCGGGCGTAAGCAGGACTCCCCGCGAGGTTCGGACCAGCAGTGTCACTCCGATCGCCCGTTCGAGCTGCTGAATCTGAGTGGAAACGGTCTGCTGGCTCAGGTGCAGGCGCGCGGACGCACGCGTGATATTGAGTTCGGCCGCGACGGCCAGAAACGACTGCAACTGACGAATATCCAGGTCGATCACAGCAGCCACCCTATCGTTCGCTCGGCTACCGGCTTGATCGGTGGCGGGCACCGAGTTCTTTTGTTTCCGCTTTCCTCGCGCGCCCAGCAGGCTTGTGGCAACACACCGACCGCTACGAAAGGAACTCCGGTGCGACCCATCACGACAGCCCTCGTGCGGCAGCAAAGGCACACCGGCACAGAGGATCTCGTCGGCAAGGTGGCGCTGGTGGTGGGTGGAAGCCACAATCAGGGGGCCGCCTGCGCCGAGGTGCTCGCCGCTCGCGGCGCGACCACCGTGATCAGTTACGCCCACGGCGAGCACGCCGCCGCACGGACCCTGTCCACGCTGGAAGGCTACGGGGTACGGGCAGAGGCGATCCGGTCCGACGCCATCCAATCCTGTGATGTCACACGTCTTTTCCAGGGCGTGATCGCCCGTCACGGCCAACTCGACATCGTGGTGCACGCGGTCGGGGCGGTGGTGCACAAGCCGCTGGCCGAGCACACCGACGCGGACTTCGATCTGTTGATCGACCACAACACGCGCAGCGCCTTCAATACCTTGCGGGCCGCGACGCGGCATCTCTCGGACAACGGCCGCTATGTCGTCATCACCGGTGCGCTCGTAGACACCGGCACGCACGCGTCGGGAATGTCGGCGGCGGCCAAGTCCGCGGTGGAGCACCTCGTGTCGGCGACCGCGCGAGAACTCTCGGGTCGCGATATCACCGTCAATTCCGTTGCCCCGGGCCCCGTTTCGGACTCCATCTATTCCGCGGCGAACGTCCCGTTCCCCTCTTCGGCGCGCAGTCGTCTCGGCCAACCCGAGGACGTCGCCTCGGTCGTCTCATGGCTGACGAGTGAGGCCGCCACCTGGATCTCGGGGCAGGTCATTCGCGTCGACGGCGGAATCGCCTGAGCGCGAAGCAATATCTCACCATCAAGGAGCACAACCATGACCACCACCACTGCCCCCTCAGGCACCGATGAGCGGGTATCGCTCACCCGCTGGCTCGGTGTCGGAGCCGTAGCCGTCGGCACCTTCGCCGTCGTCACCTCCGAACAACTCCCCGTCGGGCTGCTCACCTCGGTCAGCAGCGCCCTCGACATCTCCGAAGGCACTGCGGGCCTCATGGTTACGGTGCCCGGCCTGGTCGCCTCCGCCACGGCGCCGATCCTTCCGGTCGCCATCGGCCGTCTCGACCGCCGACACGTCCTGATCGGTCTCATCTCCCTCATGGTCGGCGCGAACCTGCTGTCGGCTTTCGCTCCGAACTTCGCGGTTCTGCTGATCTCCCGCCTGCTGATCGGCATTGCCATCGGCGGATTCTGGTCGCTGGCAGCCGGTATCGCTGTCCGCATGGTGCCCGGCGAATACGTCCCCAAGGCCACCGCGATCGCCTTCGGCGGCGCCACCGCGGCCAATGTCCTGGGCATCCCCGCGGGCACTCTGATCGGCGAACTCACCGACTGGCGTATCGCTTTCGGCCTGCTCGGCGGTCTCGGCCTGCTGGTGGTCGCCGCCCTGCTCTGGCTCCTGCCTCCGCTGCCCGCCGACACCGCCATCCATCTGCGCACCCTCGCCGATCAGTTCCGCAACCCCGTGGTCCGCACCGGCGTCCTCATCACGTTTCTTCTGGTGAGTGGTCATTTCGCCGCCTTCACCTTCGCGGCCCCGATCGTCGAGCACCACATGGGAATCGACAAGTCCTTCCTCGGCCCGGTCCTGCTGGCCTTCGGCGTCGCGGGCATCATCGGCAACTTCGCCACCGGTGCGGCCACCGGGCGCAACGTCCGCGCCACCATCATCGCGATCAGTGTCGCCCTCGCCACGGTCCTGGTTCTGATCGCTCTCGTCGGTACCGGCCCGGTCACCGGCACTCTCCTGATGATCCTGTGGGGCTTGTCTTTCGGCGGCATCCCCGTCGGTGTCCAAACCTGGATCCTGCGCGCGGCCCCCGGCTCCGCCGAACCCGCCACCGCCCTCAACACGGCCGTCTTCAACCTCGCCATCGCCTTGGGCGCCCTCTTCGGGGGTCTCCTCACCAACACCTTCCCCCTCACCACCGTCCTCTGGTTCGCCGCAGCCCTGAGCCTGCTGGCCACCGCCGCAGTCCTGACCACCCGCCCTACCGCCAACTAAGCATCCGAAGGAGCAGGCCCGTGCCCGCCGACACCCGCCCCACCACACCCCTTCCGCCACCGTTCCAGCGCCGCCCAACCTGGCGAACCACCCCCTGCACCGCCCGCAACTCCCCGCCCTCGCCACGCAGCTCCGGACCCGAAACAAACCGAGAACACGCCGAATCCTTCTCAGCAAGTTAAGGATTCGGGTCTCTGAGGGCTCACGACCTCGATCCCCTGACCAGACAGTCCGGTCAGGGGATCTTTTCGTTCTGCCGCTGTATCGCCCCGTCTCCGAGAGACCGACTATCGGAGTTCGCTCGGCGAACCACAGGTGTCGACGCTTGGATCCGCCACCGATTATGTCGTTGCACGGCGTGGCCGATGAGTTTGCGGCTCCCGGTCGGTCAAAGCTTGTGACACCCGAGGAAAGGACATCACCATGTCGGAGCTTCTCGTCGACTTCATCACCTCTCTCGACGGCTATGCGTCGGGTGAGGGTTGGCCCGGGTTCTGGGGTCTCGAGGGTCCGGAGTACCTCGCATGGCTCGGCGAGCAACCCGAGGCCACCCATCTGATGGGAGCGAACACCTATCGACTGATGTCGGGCTTCGCCGCCGGGCAGGACGACTTCAGGCCCGAAGAGGAGGCTTCGGTCGACGGGCTCACGAAAGCGTCCAAGGTGGTGTTCTCCTCCTCGCTCGAAGGCCCGCTGACGTGGGCCAACTCCACGCTGGTGCGCGGAGACGCCGTCGAAGCGGTCCGCGCCATGAAATCGAATGGCTCAGGGCTCCTGACCACGATCGGCAGCCTGAGCCTGTGCCGCTCCCTACTCCGAGCCGGACTCGTCGACCGATTCCGGGTCGTCATGTTCCCGGTGATCACCGGCGCCACGGGCGCTGAACGCATCTACGACGGCTATCCGGACGTTGCCCTCGAGATGATCGAACACCGCACCTTCGACGGCCGCATCCAGTTGGTCGAGTACCTGCCCACGGTGCTCGAGCACCCGCCGCTCGGCACCCCGGCCTGACCCACCCGCCCGCCGACACGGCCGAAGATCGAGTAGCACGCCGCAATTCTTACCGCCCGAGCCCGCACCGAAGTTCGTACACAGTGGTCGACGTTGAGCACTCACCCAAGGAGGTGGCCGACGGCTCGACACGAGCACGCGCTACAACGGGCACAACACCGCACATTCCGGGCAGCGTCTGTACTCACCTGAAATCGGATCCGACCAGGGCAAACCCCGAACGATGAATCGTGTGGTCGTGCCACAAACGGGAACACGTCCGGGGAGAGCCGCAGCGTGTGCGATCGGCTCGCCCTCCCGGAAGAATCGCACACCGGCATACCGGTTGTCGGGATCATCGCTGCCCTCGCGAACACGCCCGCGCACACCTGCCGTCCAAACCGTATGACTGCCAGCGCTTCCTGGACCGAAAAGGGGTTCTTGCCTCGAGGAATTCTGTCGTCGCAGTACGGCGGGACATCCGGCTGAGACTGGAGTGCGGACCGCGGGCGCAGCGGCCCACGGAGTTAGAAGAAGCTTGGCAACCAGCCCCCGATATCCGCATAGGCCGCTGGCACACGCCAGGCGTTGAGGCTTCGGCGTTACGCGCCTTTCGAATTCGCGCGCACGCGCTGCATCGCCGTCAACAGCCCGATGCGCCCACGCAGTCGATGACACCATGATTCACAGTCGGGTGCGCCACAGTGGCCGTCGATGAGTTCCTGCGCCCGAGCGATACCGGCGGCGAGCTGCTCGTCGGTGTGGCCTGCCGAGGGAGCAAGGGCTCGTTCCGCGACCAAGTCGTTGTACGCTCTGTCCACTTCGGCGAGAACCTTGTCGTCGCCGAAATCGACACCCATCACGGCACCCATCGAGAAATTGGCGTAAAGCCCTCGTCGCATACTCGAATAGCGTTCGTCCCACCGGGGTTCGTCAGGGTCGAGGTCATCCAGCATGTACTTCGTCAATGCGACGCCGGCGACCAGTCGCGCTCGGTCGGGGAACGTGCTCATGACGCCCGAGGTTACCGGCGCACAACAGGTTTCACCCGGCGCACGACACCGCTCGAGTGCGTCTCGATCCTGCACCACTACCTCGAGCTACCGGACACTCGGGTGAGCTGGTCGGTGACCGACCACCGCGACCGTGATGGCTGGATGCACGGTGCGACCCAAGGATTTCCGTGGTAACCGATCAGTGCCATGCTCCGGGCAACGATGCTGGTCGGTCACCGAATTGCCCGGTCTACTCCCAGTCGTGGCTGGCGTTGCAGGATCGGCATTCCAGCCGGAGGTTGTTCAGGTTGTTGTACGCCGCTTTGGCTTCAGCGGGAGTGGTCACGGCCGCGGCCTTGAGATGGTCCCGCCACTTCTGGATATGGCCCAATTCGATACCGCTCTCGCTACACCCGTTGCCGCAGGTTTCGCACTGGTAGATCCGCATCTGCCGGTGCGGATTCCACGGATCGGCCACCGCCTGGAACTTGCGGTGGCTGAGCATGAAGATCCGGGTGTCCCGGGTAACCCGCAACTGGCTGGGATCGGTATACCAGGCGGGCTTGGCCAGGGCATTGACGTAGGCGTCCACGGTGGCCTGCACAATCGCGGCGTCCGGAACCCAGGTGACATCGAACGAAATGCCTTCGGGCAACGCGATCTGGTGTTGGTAGCTAGCCTTCATCGGCCCGCCCCTTCTGAAGAGTATCGAGAAGGGTGGGTGCGCGCGTTCCCACCGATCACCCATGATACTTGTGCCACAACCTCATTCGTGACACTTTCACCCGAAGCGAGCTCGACGCCCCGCGCAGAGCGGATGGGAAAGATCAACGCGCCGAACCATTTTCACCGATCCGATCACCTTCGAGACCGCATCGGCCATAGGGGGTCTCATCGCCACGGCGTCCTGTCCGGGGCCCGCGCTGACGACACAGATCCGGTGGTCAGCCGACGCCCGCATCGCGGTCCTGGCTCCGACATCGGAACGCACTATTCTGGCGAGCGAGCATTCTCGCTGAGGCGCGCATTTGGAATGTGATCCTGTGGCGCAACACATCTCACGATCGGTACGGAATTCCGTTCACCGCACGACCCGCCTCTGCAGGCCCTACCGTGAACGTGCAGAGCTTCCCCTTACCACCGAGAGGAACCGCTAACAGCCAGCGCCCTGCCCAAGATCAGCGATCTCGAGCCAAAGTCAGCTAAGGTGACGGAATGGTCATGCGGGTGGCGGTTCCCGTGCTGCCGTGCCGAGATGTGCAGGCAGCGCGGTCGTACTTCACGGACGTGCTCGGATTCGACACCATATTCACCTGGGAGACCCCACCTAGCTACGCGGCCGTGATCCGCGACACCGCCGAGTTCCACCTATACGCCGAAAGCAGCGTCGGCCCGGCCAGGGTGGTGGTTGTCGTCGATGACGTCGATTCCTGCCACGACGAGCTGCGCGCCCGCGGCGCCGACATCGTCGAGCCACTGGCTGACCGGCCCTACGGGATGCGCGACTTCAACGTACGGACACCCGATGGGCACTTGTTGATCTTTAGCCAGCCGCTTACCGAGTACGGGTGACCATCAGCGGACCAGCCGGAAGAATGACCGGACCTCGTCGACGAACAACGCCCGGCTTGTCGCTGAAGCCGCAACCGGGAAGCGATGGGCAGACCCCCTAGAACCGGCTGGCTCAGTGCGCAGATTTTCGCCGTTCACACGACGAAACCGCAGCTCAACAGCCAGCACCCTACCCAAGATCAGCGATCTTGAGCCAAGTCAGGTTACCTGCCGTTTTTGTTGCGGCGCTGCCGATTTCGTGCAGGGCGGGTTCATCAGCGAAGCCGAACGCGTGCCCGAACTCCTCGCCCACGTCGTGACCCACGCCGTCGAACCCCGCGTCACCCAGGTCGAACACGTCCTGCACCAGCTCATCGATATCGGCGCGGTCCGCGCCGATATCGACACCCGCACCATCGCCACCATGGTCTTCGGCGCCTTCTTCGGCGCGTTCCTGCGCGGCGGCGCCGCCGCCGCGCGCCAGCCTGCCCGAACAGCTCACCACCACCCTCTGGCCCGCCCTCACCGCCCGCCCCTGACCGCGCCGCAGTGTGCGGCGAGCACCCATCGAGTCCGAGGAGATTCCGTTAGGACCTTGTCCGTCTTGCCCTCCAGGCACGTCGTCGTGCCTGGACTGGTCTTCGAGCCCCGCCAATGCAAATAAGCCCGCTGCCTCGGCCCGCCGGCTTCAGTGCGCACGCCTGCCAGGTCGCGTCTTACCACGCACTCTCTTGCCGCGACCCGCGCGTCCCGAAGCGGCCGTGCCAGCCTGCCGAAGATCAACGGGCAGAGCCTCGTTCGGTCGCGAGCGAGGCACCAAAATGCCGAGTTCAGTGCATCAATGCACGGGGCCATACGGGGGGCGGTATCGGGCTAGCATGGCGCGCGTGTGGTTCAAGAAGTACGTGATCGTGTTCGGGGTGCTGTTGGTGTTGTCCTGCGGGTTGTGGGTGTTCGGTAAGTGGGTCGAGAATCCCGCCTTGTTCGACTTCTCGGACTGTTCGGGGGCCTACTGCCCGCCGGAGGTGTACCAGTCCATTGCCGCGCAACCGACCGTGACGACGGGGCCGGATGGGCGGGGTTACGATGCGGCTTCGTCGGTTTCGTGTTGTCGATGATCTGCGATTTCCTACATCTCAGCAACGCACGGAAATGCCGCGTGGCGCGCGGTTCGAAGCGGCCACGTAGCAGGGCCGAAGATCAACGCGCCGAGGCAATCTCGGCCTGGCCGGAACACACTGAACTGCCAATTTCCGGATATGTTCTGCTGTACTCACCCGCCGAATGCGCATCGTATGGCGATGTCAGTGAGGATGCTCGATGCTCATCGAAACGATTCCCATGTGGACCGACCAGCGCACCATGGTGAACCTGCGTGATGTCTTGGCGCGGTTCCAGCCGAACGATTGGCGGTGGCGAGTCGAAGAGTTCGAGGGCGTCGGACGATTCCCTGGGGGCGTCACGTGGGCGGAGTTCGATGGCAATATCGAGGCCGGGACCGCCGTATTCGATTGGGACGGAATCCAGCAGTTCGCCGACGGCTTGGTCCAGATGATCGACGGCCGGATTGTTGCCACCGACGTAAGCGGCACGATCATGGCGACGATCGAGGCGTTCGATAGCAGTGAATACGAGATCGCCTTCAATCCCGTGCCGGGCCCCCTGCGACTGGAGCTCACTGATCTGCCGATGGCAGGCAATGGTGACGGCGGGTCGTGATCTGCTTTCGTTGAATCCGAGAGGTGCCCCTGTGGCACGCGGTTCTGCGGGGATGTGGCTTTGGCTATCCGATGTGGTCGATATCCGACCAGAGGTCACAGCGGTGTTGCGGGGAGAATGAGTTGCCGAGGACGATGCGGTCACTGCCGAGTTCGAGGGTGGTATCCCATGCGGTGGGTGACCAAGGTGTGAAGGCGGGGGTTCGGGGGTCGCCGGTGTGTGCGAATTGTGCCCAACTCTGCTGGATGCGCAGGGACAGTTGGTCACCGGCCGGTGGGAGCGGGATGGGAACACCCATTAACGCGGAGAAGACATAGGGGACCTCCGCGCCGTGAAAAGCTCCTGGCAGCACAGGATTTGAGCCAAGCGGTGCGTCGTTGAACTGGTACTGCCACACCTGCGCTCCACCGCGACGCGCCGCCTCGGCGGTGAACAATGCGGGACAGGCGAAGAAACCGTCGGTAATCACCCGGGCCTTGGCCGCGGCGGGAGATGCGAAGTCGGACAGGGGATATCGATCGAGGATCCGGGTGCTGTTGTCCTGGAAGAGATTCTGCGCCCAGGCGGCGTAGTTGTCGGCGGTGGGGATGGCGGCTCGGGCGTAGTCGAGCAGCGCGATGAAGGTCGCGCCCTCCTCGGCATTACTGCCGACGATCAGCGGAACATTCTGCGCGGCACCGTTCGACAGGGCGTCTTCTGGGCTGGTGGTTATCACCACACCGTCTCGCACCGGGGTCCATCCGACGTTCATCGTACTCAATGTCGTTGTGGGGGAGCTCAACAGCTGATCGGTGGGTAGCTCTCGCAGGCATCGCAACCGAGACTCGGGATCACCGCAGCCGAGGTCCGCGGCATAGTCGGCGGCTCGCTGGTAGGCGACATCCGCGGTGGGGGGAGCCAGCGGGCTACGCGCGCAGGAACCGCTTTCGACGATGGCTTTCGCGTACAGACCGCGTGCTGTGGGAGAGGCCAATTGGGTGCATACGCTCATACCGCCGGCGGACTCGCCGAACAGGGTCACGTTCCCCGGATCTCCGCCGAAGGCGGACGCATTGTCTCGGATCCAGCGCAGTGCCGCTTGTTGATCGAGAGTGCCCCAGGTCCCGGTGATTCCGCCGTTCTCGGCAGCCAGCTCGGGTAACGCGAGAAATCCGAAGGGACCTACCCGGTAGTTCGGAATCGCGACGATAACCCGGCCCTCGCGTACAAGCCGAGCGGGAGAATCGTATTGGGCGTTGGATCCCAGGACGAACGCACCGCCGTAGAGCCACACCATGATCGGCAGTATTTCGCCGTCGGTGTGTTCCGGGACGTAGAGATCGATGGTCAGGCAGTCTTCGCTGGAAGGTTGCAGCGCAGGCAGATTGGGTAACGGTGGCGATTGCGGACATTGCGGGCCGTGCGTGACCGCCGAACGGATACCGGTCCACGATGGTGCGGGTCGAGGCGGCGCGAACCTGCCGGCGTCCGCTGTCGAGGCCGCGAAAGGCACTCCGAGATATTTCTGTATGCCGTCGGCGTGGATGCCACGGATGGTGCCCGCGGCGACCGTCACGACGGGATCGGAAGGGATATCGCCAGGCGCTGCGCCAGCCGGCGAGAACGCGACGACAAGGCCGATAATGCCTGCTAGAGAGAACAACCGCGCCGGGTATCGGTGGCGCTCGAAGGCGGTGCCGGTGAACCGCATGTGCAACTCCCACTATCAAATACTTTTGAGACAAAAGGATGTTAAGTGGGCGGTGACCCCGGCGTGCCGCTTTGATCGATTTCGCCGAATGCCGACCGTGCGAGATCAACCGCTCAAAGCGTCGAGCAACAGTCGCAGAGATGGGAGGGCTGCCTGCAGTGCGTGACGGTCCGCGGCAGGCAACTCGCGCATGGTCTCACGCAAGACGGTGGCACTTGCCCGGTCATACCGGTCCAGCAGCTGTCGCGCTCGAGTCGACGCCACAAGTAGCGCCCCGCGCCCGTCGGACGGCAGTGGCCGGCGCTCTACGAGGTCGGCGGCGGACATGGTCCGAACGAGGTTGCTGATAGTGGACTGTGCCACTTTGAGTTCGGTGGCGGCTCGGCTCGGAGCGAGACCGCCGGTCGCGACGAGCAGCCGGAGCAACTCGATCTGGGCTTCCGGTAGGTCCGGCAGTCCTTCCGCCGAGCGTGTTCGCCGCAGCACAGCGCGCCGCAGGGGTCCGAGTAAAGCACTGAGCTGCGCCTCGGGCGGGGACGTCGAGTCGAAAGCGATTGCGCGAGTGTCCACGCGCTCATTCTGCCCTCCGGCGGCGGCCATCATTCTCGGGCGAGGCGCTCGGCCCCGCCCGATCGACAGATCGAGATCGCGAATGTCCAAGCGGCCCGCTTCGGCCACGGCCTCGAAATCGCGCCGTGCGCGGGGTGCGCGCACACGGTCGAATTCGCCAGGGGGAGAACGTTATTGAGCAGGACTCTGCCGACAGGTAACCCTGCCGCGTGCCGCGCTGTTCGAACCGGCCAGGAGTGGACACCGCAACACCTCGGCGCGGCCGCTTACGCTTTTGCCGAGTATGGGATAGCGGCTGCGGTATATGTCATGGCCTGGGAACGGTCGCGGTCTAGGCACTTCTGTGTCCGCCGATGAATTCCGGTGGCGAAGGTCGTCTCCTCTGTGACTGAACGAAGGGACGAACTCGTGCAAATCTTGGCTCGCTTGTGTGTGACTGCTGACGGCTACGTAACGACGCCAGACGGCTGGCCGCCTCAGGTCATCGATCCGGCACACGGTCCGGGCAGTCATGGGATCGCGGAATTCCTGAAGACCTGCGAGGCCGCGCTGATGGGGCGCACCACTTTCGAACCCGCGCTGACGGCCGATCGGTGGCCTTGGCCGGATTTGGAGGTTTTTGTGCTCGGCTCGCACCGGCCCGAGGGCACACCCGACGAAGTCGTCTTCGACGATGATCCGCAGCGACTATTGGACAAGATCCGGGCGGCAAACCGTGGTGGCGATGTCCATCTCATCGGCGGTCCCGGCACGATTGAGACGTACCGTTCCCTCGGCGCTCTCGACAAACTCGAACTCGTGGTGCTGCCGTTCTTCGTCGGCGGCGGCATGCGCCTGACCGATTCATTGGACCCCCGGACCGGTCTGGAATTCGAAAGCTCGCGACCGCTGGACGGCGGTGGGGTCGAGATCGTCTACCGAGTGCTGCCACAGCACTGACCGGTGATCGCACACCTGCGTTTGACCCGCCGTTGCGGACTGTTGGTCACTGCCATTCACGAAGCGAGGTCCTGGTTGCCATCGCTTAACTCGGTCGGAGATCCCTGCTGAAGGGGGACCGCTCTTGGGTGGAACGGTCCCCCAGCGACGGTAAGGATAGCCCGTCATGGGAATCCGGCATGCGGTTGCTGATCCCCACTCGTAGAGTAGCCAGAAATGAACCAGATGCACCCATTTGCGCACCGACCTGGCACTGGCGGTCCGTCATCGTGCACGCGACGTCACCGACCGGGCCTCTCAACGGCGTCGAGCACCGACCGAGCCGGGATGTGGACGGCACCGGCGCGCATCGCTCGTCAGTGTGATCGGGATCGCATGAACCACCTCCGTAGTCGCCGATTGACTTCCGTTTAGCCGGGTAGGTCTCGTTTGTCGATGTGCGGCAACATATTTCGGAGGTATGCGATGTCCGAGCACAAGAGCGGTCCCCTCGAAGCTGTTGAAGGGGTCGTCGAAGCTGTCAAAGGCAAGGCCAAGGAGGTCGTCGGCGCGGTTGTGGGGAACGACGATCTGCGCCAGGAAGGCAGTGCTCAGCAGGATAAGGCCGAGTCTCAGCGCGAGGCTGCCGCCAAGGAGGCCCAAGCCGAGAAAGCTCGTGTCGAGGCCGAGGTCAACGAGCAGCGCCAGCGCCTGTATCAGGAAGGGCAGTAATCGCCTGCGCGCCTGAATAACTCGAACGGACCGGATGCCCGCCAATGGGTACCCGGTCCGTTCTCGGTATCGCACGCAACGTGGGCACGTGACCGGCCAGAAGCTCGGTGCCCGCAACCGCGGCAATGATCAAAGAGTTGGAATGTCGTGTCGAGGTCGACGTCGCGATGCCCGGCGCCCTCCGGCACCACCTCCTGCCGATCTCAGGCGGTGAGGGCACCGGGAACCCGGCGCTGCCCGCCGTTGCGGTCTTGCCACAACCGATACACCTCGAGAGCGTCCTCGCGTGGTTCGTGGCGCATGGGTAGGCGGCGCTGGTCGGGGGTTTTGGCGAATTCGGTGTAGAAGGTGTCGAGTTCGAAGTACTTGCGGTCGTCGACGTAGTGCGGCTCGTAGGCATCTCGGGTGGTCAGGAAGACCACCTCGTCCGGAGAGCAGTAGTAGAGCGCGCCCAGGCACATCGGACAGGGATGTGCCAGAACGTAAATGGTGGTGCCGGTCAGGTGCTCGGTACCCAGTCGCAGGCAGGCCTGGCGGATGGCGAGGATTTCCGCGTGCGCGGTCGGGTCGCTGGTCTGGGCGACCAGGTTCGGGCTTTCGGCGAGGATTTCGCCGTCCTTGACGATGACGGTCGCGAACGGCCGCCCACCCTCGTCGACATTGCGGCGGGCCAGATCGATGGTGCGCTGAGCGAAGTCCATGGATGTTCTCCCTTGGGTGTCGAAGGTGTCAGAACGGTTTGGCGGGAAGGTATTTGCCGTCCAGGGTGATCACCGCGCGCTCGCCGCCGTCGGGGTCGGCGACCTTGCGCACGTCGAGCTTGAAGTTGATCGCGGAGATGATGCCGTCGCCGAACTGCTCGTGGACAAGGGCTTTCAGGGTGGTGCCATAGACCTGGAGCATCTCGTAGAAGCGATAGATGGTCGGGTCGGTAGGTACGCGATCGGGGATCGAGCCGCGGGTCGGGATCGTCTGCAGCAGCCGCGCCGCGTCTGCGTCCAGGCCCAGCAATTCGGCGACCGCCGTAGCCGCGTCCGCCGGCAGCGGATGCTGGCCCAGGACCGCGGCGGTCACGAACGCGGCTGAGAACCCTGCCGCGTCGGCGATCTGCTGCCACGACAGATCCTTGGCGATCTTGGCCTCGACCGCGGCGTTGGCCAGCAGTTGGCGAGCGGTGGGATCGAACTGGGAATGCAACATTGTGGGTACTTCCTTTCGTGGAGTGGCTGCCTCCGCAGGTACGGAAGGCAGTTGGTGGCGTCGGTGTCTTCGGGGCGTCAGGCCCGAAAGGTGCACCGCCGGTGGTGATTCAGGCCGCGGTCGTGGATCCCGAGTCGGTGGTGGACACAATCTCGATGGCGCCGGTGCCGATGTCGTAGACCCAGCCACGCAGGGCGAGCGGGCGCTCGGCCAGCGCGCGTGCGACCGCAGGGTGGGTGGCCAGATTCGCCAGTTGCGCGCGCACGTTCTCGCGCACAAGAGTCGGCACATCGCCGACGGCCGCGGTGCGGGCGACGGAGGCGTCGGCGTGCCGTAGCCAGGCCGCGACCGCGGGTGCGTCGCTCAGATCGTCGCCGTGCGCCAGCGCGGTCATCGCCCCGCACGCGGAGTGGCCACACACGATGATCTCCGACACTCCGAGCGCGGCGACCGCGTATTCGATGCTCGCGGTCACCGCGTCGGCGCCGGGATCGTAGGCGGGCACCAGATTGCCGGCGCTACGAATCACGAACAGCTCACCCGGCTGCGCGCTGGTGATCAATTCCGGGACGACGCGGGCATCGGAGCAGGTGATGAACAGGGTGTGCGGGGCGTGGTGGGTGGCCAGGCGGGCGAACAGGTCCGCCTTGGCGGGGAAGACATCGCGCTGGAAACGGGCGACGCCCTCGGCGAGATCCTGCATGGGTCACTCCCTTCGGTGCTCGCCGACCCGACCGGGCCGGCATCACCTACTCTTCACGACCTGCGGCTATAGAGTCCAAGACTTGATATCGATCCACTCGATTGCTGGTGTCTATAGTGGCGGCATGGCGACTGTGGAATTGCGACACCTGCGTTATCTGCTCGCGGTCGCCGAACATCGCAATTTCACGCGCGCCGCGGACGAATTGCACATCTCCCAGCCGACCCTGTCGCAGCAGATCAAACAGCTCGAACGCGCGGTGGGCGCACAGCTGTTGGACCGCACCGGGCGCACGGTGCGGCTCACCGACACCGGTACCGCGTACGCCGCGCACGCACGGCGCGCGCTCGGTGAGCTGAGTGCCGCTCAGCGTGCGGTACACGATGTCGGCGACCTGTCCCAGGGACACGTGCGCCTGGGGGTCACACCCACGTTCACCGCGTACCTCATCGGCTCTCTCGCCGCCGAACTACACACCCGCCACCCGAATATCAGCTTGCGCGTGATCGAGGATTCACAGGACCGCATCGAGGCGGCCCTGCTCGCCGATGATCTCGACCTGGGGATCGCCTTCACCGGACCCCATCTGCCCGGCATTTCCGCCACCGCGCTGTTCACCGAAACCCTCAGTCTCGTCGTCGGTTCCCGCCCCGATCACCCCGCGACGGGAGTTCTTCCGGTACAGGCCCTCGGCGCCGAGCACCTGGCATTGCTCAGCGGCGACTTCGCTACCCGTGGGCATATCGACGCCTACTTCGCCGTGCATGACGTCGCGGCGCGAATAATGGTCGAGGCCAACACTATTCAGGCGCTGACCGAAATCGTGCAACGCACACCGCTGGCTACGGTCCTACCTGATGCGATCACCCACGACCACCCCCACCTGACCCCCATCGCCCTGGATCCACCCCTGCCTGCCCGTACCGTCGCGCTGCTGCACCGCGACGGTGCCTACCTCAGCGCCGCCACCCACGCCTTCACCCGACTTACCCACGACCTCGTCCAGGCGCGCGGATTCACCCCACCCCCGGTGTGACCATTGGCCGGTGACCGGGAGGGACAGTCCGAAACAAACTGCCGCGCAACCCACTTGCGTCAATATGACAGGAGCACGGACTCGCCTCGGGTACCCGCGCCTGCCGATTACCGGACCCGTTTGGATCCTCGGTAGTCGCCGAAGGGGTCGGGTAATGCGCCGAAAGGTCCGTTGCTCAGGTAGATCGCGCACACCTGCCAGCGGCCGTGATATTCGGTGTCGAACGAGATGAACAGATCGCTTATGCCGGTGTAGAAGCCGAGAACTTGGACCGGATCCTTGGCGAGATCGAGGGCGCTGAACTCGTCCGGTTTCGGGTCGTAGTAGTGCTGGAAGGCTGTTTGGATCTGTTCATCATCGCGGGTGGCCAATTGATCGGCGAGGCCACCGCAGGCGAGTTGGCGCAGGGTATCGATATCGTTGGATTCGGCGGCCTCGATGTGGTCGCGCACGGCCTGTTCGGGGGTGTCGGGTGGTGGTTCGGGAGGGTTGGAACAACCGGTCGTCAACGCGATGGCGGTTGCGGTCAGGGCCATGGCGACACGCATGAAGACGTCCTTGATCATCTTGCCGCCGATCCTGCCGGTGCCGGACAAGCCGGTCTGCCGGAAACGCAATTGTTGTCGGGGTACTCGTGGACCCAGTGAAATCCGCTCTGCCGCAAGGTGAAACGGCGTGAATCGAAGCGGGTCAGCTCCATCGTGACCGGGTGGCCGTCCACCTCACCGGTAAGTCGCAGCTGGTTCGGTGCGAGTTGCTCGACGGCGAGGTGTGCCCACGGGGCGGCGGAGTCGGGATCACTCAGGGGACGCAGCAGGAGTTGACGTAGGTCGGCGCCGATGTCGGCCCGCACGGGATGGAATCGATCGTTCATCATTTGGATATCCGCGGTGTCGCGTCGATCGAACACCACTCGACGCCAGCGTATTTCATCGTCGAGCAAGGCCGGGACCGATTGTCCGTCGCGGATGAACGAACCGACCTCCCAGATCCCGTACAGCTCCGAGGTCGACTCGCGCTGCTGCAGGGAAATCACACCGCTGATCGTGCCCACCACGGTCAGCCAAATCAGCAGTCCCACTTGGATACCCGTGCCGATCCGTCGTTGACGCGAGGTGCGGAGGGCCTGCGGCGCGGTTGAGGGTCCGACGGCATTGCCCAGCAGTACCGCCGTTATGCGGCGCGCCTCGGGAGCCACCAGTACCAGCGCCATGAGCAGTATGTGGAACGACAGGATCTTCACCGGCACGTCGTAGGTCATGTTCAGAATCCAGACCTGTGCCGCGCAGACCACGGTCAGCAGTGCCCCGGCCACGGCTGTTCGGGGCACCAGAAGCAGTACACCGCAGAGTATTTCGGCGACTCCGAGCAGGATCTCGTACACCGGGGATACCCCGACCTGGCTCCACAGCACGCTCATCGGGGTGAGATCGCCGTACGGCTCGAGCAACCGGGTCAGCGACGGTGATGGCATTTGCAGCGGGAAGGCTTTGACGAAGCCGTAGCTCAGCATTGTCACCGCCAGGCACACCCGCACGAACACCAGCAACCAGCTTGCGGCCCTGCGGTATTCGGTGCGCTTGCGATCCAGGACGCTCCACACCGCCGTCCCGGCAACCGCCGTCACGAGAATGCAGAACAGCAGCACCCAGTCGTAGGCGGTATCGCCGCTTCCCGAATCCCGGTGTGTGGCCGCGATTCCGAACCCCGTGCGCCCCACCCACCGCACCACCGGTTGCGGCCAGTCCACGACGATCGGCCGCACCACGACCGCCAGGCCCGGAAACTCCAGAATCACCTGGGTCAGCAGTGCGAACAGGCCGAAATACAGCAGCCCGAACCGCACCAGGATTCTGGTAATCGGTTGCCAGCGCACGGCTTCCGGCCGCGTCGGCGCCTCGGCACCGAGGCCCGGCTCGATGGTTCGAACGCTCATCCACAGTCCGTTTCCTCACAAGGGCGCTACGGTGGCGACCCTACGAAGCCGGACCATGATCGGTGCTTACAAGATTCTTAAAACACCTCGCCATCCATTGCCGACCTGTCGAGTCGGCGAGCATTCATGCGGGTAAATGGTTGGCGGAGTTGGGGACCGAGATCTCGAACTGCCAGGGGCCGGGCAGCTCCGGGCGAGCGGCAGCCTCGGTGTGCAGACGCAGATAGTCCGCACGGGGCAGGTCGACAGCCCCGAGCGAGGCGAGGTGACCGGTCGTGATCTGGCAGTCGATCAGGGCGAAATCCCAGGCGGCCAATTGAGCGCAGAGCCAATACAGCGCGACCTTGGAGGTGTCACGGGCGCGGGAGAACATGGACTCACCGGCGAACGAGCGTCCACGCGCGACACCGTAGAGGCCGCCAACCAGCTCGCCGTCGCGCCATACCTCGACCGAGTGGGCATGACCGAGCCGATGCAACTCCTGGTACGCCGCCTGCATATCGGAGCCGATCCAGGTTCCCGCATCGTTGGCCCGAGGCCCGGCGCACTGCGACATCACCTCGGCGAAGGCGCGATCCATGGTCACCGCATAATCGGCGACGGTGACGGACCGGCGATAGGACTTGCTCACTCGCAGATCTGAGGGAAGCAGAATGCTGCGCGGGTCCGGGCAGTACCAGTGGATCATTTCGCCGGGGTTGTACCAAGGAAAGATGCCCGCGGAATAGGCGTCGAGTAGTCGTTTCGGCGACAGGTCGCCGCCGAACGCGATCAGTCCGGACGGGTCCGCGAGCTCGACGGGCGGGAACGGCTGGTCCGGATCGGCCAGATACATCCGCATCAGGTCGGTAGCGTCGGTCACCGGGCAGACATTACCGATCGGGGCGGACAAACTCAGGCCGTGACAACGGGCATGAGATACGGATTGTTCCCGGCTTGAGCGGCGGCGAAGAAGCAATCCCACAGCGCGGCAACCGATTCCGGGTCACGCGGGACAGCCTGATCATCGAAACATGCCCGCGGATTCCAGGGCAAGGACTTCCAGGCGCGCGGCTACATGGAATACATCGACAACGAATCCGCCGATCGGGCGGCGGCCGAAGCGAGTGCCGCTCACCGATCTCGAGCGCCGACCCGAGCACGTGCGGTCCACCGCGAACCTGTTCGATCTGCCGATGTTTCACCACTACGGCGTCGGCGTCATCGGTGGGGCGGGATTCGGGGCCTGGCGCGAGCTCGCCGTGCATACGATGACAACCAATTGGGTACTCGCCCACGAACATCAGGGCTTCCCGCTGACGTATCACTGGCGGGTGCTGCCGGACACGACGCTGTTGCCGGCCGAGCTCGCCGATATCGATCGCGCCGTCGCGTACTGGGATGACCGAGCCCAGGTTCGCCGTCGGATCGAGGCACTTCGGGACTCGTCAGCCAGTATCGCGCTGTTCTTGGAGTACATCCCGCAGACCTTGCATGAGTGGCTGAACGAACAGCTCGAGTCCGGCGATGCGGCCACCGATCGAGCCTGCGCCATGGTGGAACGGGAACTGGCCGAAGGAGTCTCGTTCATGAACAGCCGCGGGCTACTGCACCTGGACGCGCATTTCTGGAACATCCTCACCGACGGCCGACGACTCTACTTGGCCGACTACGGCCTCGCGCTCTCCGAAGGGTTCGACCTCTCGCCGCAGGAGGCCGCGTTCTTCGATCAGAACCAAAGTTATGACCGCAGCTTCACGGCCACCTATCTGGTGAATTGGCTGCTGTACGCCCTGTACGGGCCGCAGGACCGGGAGGCACGCGCCGCGATGGCGCACGCCATCGCCGAGGGCGCCCCGCCGGAAGGCATCCCCGAGGGAGCCGCCGAACTCCTGCGCCGCCACGCGCCGGTCGCCGCGGCGATGTCGGTGTTCACGCAGGCGTTCCAGCAAACGAGTAGGACGACCCCGTATCCGGATGAGGAGATCCGCCGACTGCTGGACAAGCAGTGCGGGCGTGCGCGATAGGCTGCGATCGCCAAAAGAGTTCGGTCGGAGAGGTTGTCATGGGTGTGTGGGGTCCGGGAAACTTTGACAGCGATACCGCTGCGGACGGGCTCGGGGAGCTGACCGATCACATCATCGGCAATATCGCCGAACAATTCCAGGACCCGTCCGATGACACCGCACTCGAACCCGATGAATGGGGCGGGGACATGGTGCCCGCATGGCTCGAAATCCTCATTCAGCTGGTCGAACCCGCGCGGGTCGGTGCGAACATTCCCTCGGTGGCGGTGCTCAGCGAATGGCGCGAACGGTATCTGCGGGTGTGGGACGGGTATATCGACGAGCTCGGCCCCAGCGAGGAATTCAAGACCCAGCGGCGCGCGGTACTCACCGGAACATTCGACAAAGCCATAGCTTTGGCCACGATCCGAGAGCAGGAGCTGGCACAAGAGCTCTAGCGCGCACATCGAATGCCGTGCACCAAAGGCCATGTGCGTGAAATGTCTTATGCGCCAACTACTATGCCGTGATCGACTTCGAGGCATTGGCTACAGACGGCTCCTGGCAGCTCACCCGGTCCGGTAACCGGTTGCAGGAGGCCGTATTCCGGCTCTCCCCGCACACCATCGCTGTGCGCGGCGCGCTGCTCGAACAGCTCGGCGGGGACGCGAGCGACCCGGAGCAGTGGGAGGCCGCGCTGATCGACGCGCTGCTCACCGACCCCGCCTCGGCCGAGCTGCGCCGACTCGAGTTGCACCTGACCGACTTTCACCACTCCGCGCGCCGGGCCGCTCGGGCGCGGGCCTGGATCCGCCACGAACAGCTGACCGCCCTGGATCCGGCCGGGTTCCCCGCATTACGCCACCGCGACCTGGGTGCCGCGGAGTTCGACACCGACGACTACGACACCCTCGTGACTCTGGCCGAGTCTCCGCTGCTGCCTCAGCTCGAATCGTTGACCCTGCGCAGCGTGTACATCCACGAGCACGACATCGAGGGCGACCGGCCCACCGAGCTCGCGGCATTGGCCCCGGCCTTCGCTCACCTGAGGCTCGAGGTCACCGATGGCGCCGATGCGGATGTGGCCACGATCCTCGGCATCGACGGCTGACCGCCCCGCACGTCCGCGCAACTGGCAAGATCGATAGCGCCAAGATCGATCCTGGCGGACACGCAGGACCCTGTCGAAGGAGATCGTGATGACGGATGCGTTCGTGCTCGGTGGAGTCAGGACCCCGTTCGCCAAATACGGTGGTTCGCTGTCGCATATTCGGGCCGATGACCTGCTCGGGATGACCATGAAGGGCGCGTGCGAACGCGTCGGCGTGGGGCTCGATCAGATCGAGGACATTGTCGCGGGATGCGTGAACCCGGCCCACGAGGGCATGGGCGATGTCGCACGGTGGGCGGCGCTGGCGGCGGGATTCCCGGACACGGTCGCGGGTGCGACCATCAACCGGTTCTGCGGGTCATCGCTGAGCGCGACGGTCAATGTCGCGCACGCGATCAAAGCCGGAGACCTGGGCGTAGGGATCGCTTGCGGTGTGGAGTCGATGTCGCGGTCGGGCTGGGCGTACATGAAGGGCGACTCCCCCTTCGGGCCGCGCGGGCCGGTCATCCTGCTCGACACCATGTGGGCGGGCGCGGGCGGTCCGGCCAATCCGGCGCTGCTGGCGCGCAACGCCTACATCGGAATGATCGAAACAGCCCAGAACGTGGCCAACCGCTACGGGCTGACCCGCGAGGAGATCGACGCCTTCGCGCTCCGCACGCAGCGAAATGCCAAGGCGGCCAGGGATTCCGGACGCCTGGCCAAGGAGATCATGCCGGTCGAGATTCCGGGGACTCGCAAGAGCCCCGCGCGGCTGTTCGAACACGATGAATTCATCCGGGACGACACCACCGCCGAACGCCTCGCCGCACTGCCCCCGCAGCCAGGGACGACGCAGATGACCGCCGGGAACTCGACGCCGCTGACCGATGGGGCCAGCGCGCTGGTGCTGGCCTCGGGCGAACGGGCCACCGAGCTCGGCGTCGAGCCACTGGCGCGCGTGGTGTCCTCGGCGGTGTACGGGATCGACCCGCTCTACATGAGTCTGGCTCCGGCGTGGGCGCTGCCCCTAGCGCTGAAGCGGGCCGGACTCACACCCCAACAAATCGATATCTGGGAAGTGCATGAGGCATTCAGCGCACAAGCCTTGGGCGTGCTGCGCGAGCTGCCGAATCAGCTGGGCGGCTTCGTCATTCCCGATGAGAAGCTGACACCGAACGGCGGCGCGGTGGCGATCGGTCACCCGTTCGGCGCCACCGGCGCCCGCTACGTCCTGACCCTGGCCACCGAACTGCGCGAGCGCAACGCACGGTACGGGGCGATCGGGGTCTGCATCGGCTCGGGCCAGGGCGTCGCCATCGTCCTCGAAAACCCCGCCGCCGCATGAGAACTCGATAGCGATCATGCGGTAGTCAGGTTACCGTGTGGCCTGATCACTGTCCGGTGAGTTTGGCGACGACCGGAGCGAATTGGTCGGCGACGTGCGCGCCGATGACGAAGTAGGAGAACCCGTTCTCCTCCCGGCGGCGCTGAATCTCCTCGATGGCTGCCGCCGGGTCCTCCGGGAGGACGGTCATCGCGTCCGCCGCGCGCCACACGGCGGGGTCGGTGCCGGGCGGCGCCATATGCGGCGCGACCGTATCACCGACCGCCGGCACCGCGAGGGCGAGCTCGGCATCGGAAGTAGCGCGGAAATCGGCTGCGAGCCTGGCGACTTCATCGCGCGGCTGACCGCCCAGCACGAAGGTGACCGTATCGGCGACCTCGGCCGCCAGCGCCCGGGCCTTGGGACCGAATACAGCCATCGCGACCGGTGTATGCAGATCGGGGCCGTCGAGATCGCGCAGTCTGGCGACGGTTTCACGAATCTGCGCCAATCGCGCCGACGGCGAGGGCACGTCGGATATTCCCTTGTCCCGCAACTCATCCTCGATACCCGGCCGCCCGGTGCCGATGCCCATTTCGAAGCGGCCTTCGGTCAACAGCGACAACGAGTGCGATTCCCACGCGGTCAGCCAGGGTGCGCGGAACGGGGAGGCGTACACCCAGGTGCCCACTCGGATATCGGTCATAGTCGCGACGCTGGCGAGCGTGACGGCGGGCGCGGGTTGCGTCAGCGGGAAGTCGGGCACCAGCAGCGTCGAATAGCCGTGGCCAGCGATGCGGCGCACGCTGTCCCGCCACGTCGGCAGATCGGTCATGATCGGGGCGACAACTCCGAATCGAAATGGTCTGGTCACATCGAACTCCTTCTCTCGATCAATTCAGAGGCTTGGACGATGTAACCACCCGAAACTCATCGGCGGTCAGGAAAAGCTGTCGAGACCGGTGAGTTCGCTCGACAGCTTCCACAGGCGAGCCGCGGATTCGGGATCGACCGCCCAGGGTTTGACACCGCCGATGAGCATATCGTCGGTGGTCGCCGGATTCGCGATATCGCAGTCCTGGCAGTAGACGCCGCCGTGGCCGTCCAACTGCGGGGAGGTGGCCGCCCACACCGCCGTCGCCGCACCCTGGGCCGGTGTTTTGAAGCCCTCCGCGTGGTGACCCTCGGGGGTGATCCAGCCCTGCGCGAGGTGTTCGGCATGGGAGATGTTGCGCTGCAAAGGTGTAAGGATGCTGCCCGGGTGAACCGCGAAGGCGTGCAACCCGATTCCCGCGCCGAGGGTATCGAGGTGCGTAGCGAACAGCGAGTTCGCGGTCTTGGACTGGCCGTAGGCCAGCCAGTGATCGTAACCCTGCGTGAAATGCGGGTCCTCCCAGCGGATATCGCTGAGGAAGTGCCCCGAGGAGGCCACCGACACCACCCGCGCGCCGGTGTGCGCCAGCGCGGGCCGCAGCCGATTGATCAGAGCGAAGTGCCCGAGATGGTTGATAGCCAGGTGCGCCTCCCAACCGGACCGAAGATGCCGGTGCGGGTAGGCCATGACGCCCGCGTTGTTGATGATGATGTCGAGAGTCACCCCGGACGCGAGAAATCGATCACTGAAGATCGCGATGCTGTCGAGGTCGGCAAGGTCGAGTTCATGGATTTCCGTTCGGGCGATACCGTCGAGCGCCGCACGTGCGGCCGCGGGGCGGCGCGCGGGCACGATCACGCGCGCACCGGCGCGCGCCAGCGCCATCGTGGCTTGTTTACCCAGACCGGAATAACCGCCGGTGATCAGGATGGTTCTGCCGCTCAGGTCGATACCGGTGAGCGCGTCCTCAGCGGTGCTGTGCGCGCCCAGGCCCGAGTCGATCATGGCTTGCCGTGTGAAGGTCATGCGGCCCAACCTAAAATCTAGAGTGCAATCTAGGTCAAGCTATGGGAGCGATGATGGGTTACCCGGACGGTCTGTCCATCGGCGATGTGTCGAAAGCCACGGGTCTGGGTGTGCACGCCCTGCGTTTCTTCGAACGCGAGGAACTGTTCCTGCGCCCGATCCCCCGCACCACCGGCGGACAACGCACCTTCGACGCGGTCGATGTCGAATGGCTGTTGCTGTGCAATCGTTTACGCGGTTCCGGCATGCCCATCGCCACGTTGCGGGAGTTCGCTCAGCTCGTCCGATCCGGCCCCGGCAACGAGCGAGAACGCCTGGCACTGCTGGAATCCCACGAAAAAGCAGTGCAGGACAAGATCAGCCACCTGACCGAAAGCCTCGACATCATTCGAGGCAAAGTCGCCACCTACCGAGAGCACGTCGAAAACGGCACAGCGACCGGAGTCTGGTCACCCACCCTGCCGCCCGAATAGTTCGGTCGCGCCACTGAAACAGAGTCGCCGGTTCAGCTGTCCATCATGATCGAAAGCTGTACCCTGAGCGCCTTCAGGGGGATTCGCGGGAGTCGGCCCCCACCAGGGAGGGAAGCCCGGCGAATGAGTAGTGTCCTATCAACCTGTGGCACAACGTATTCAGTGGCCAAGCGTAGTCCGTTGCGCTCGGCGCTGATCGCGGCGTCGGCCGTATTGTGCTGGGCCGGTGCTCCTATGACTGTCGCTGGCGCGGATCCGCTACCGCCGCAGCATGATCCGTTCTATACCCCGCCGTCGAGGTGGGACTCGCAGGCGCCGGGCACCATCTTGAATTCGCGCTCCGTCGAGGTGGTTTCGCTGGGGCCGCAGGCGCAGGACGCCGATGCCTGGCAGTTGCTGTATCGAACGACCGATACCGCCGGTCAGCCCATGGCGACCGTGACGACGGTGCTGCGCCCGCGCACCGGGCAGATCAAGGGGTTGATCTCCTATCAGCCCGCCACGGATGCCTCGGCGCCGCACTGCGCTCCCTCGTACGTGCTTCGGCCGGGAGCACCGGACAAGTACGACTCCTCGCTCGATCTCATCCAGATCGATCAGATGTTGTCGTCGGGCCATGCGATTTCCGTACCCGATTGGGAAGGGCCGAAAGGGTCGGTGTTCAGCCCGAAACAGCCGGGGTACGCCGCGCTCGACGGAGTGCGCGCGGCCGAGGGTTTCGCGCCACTCGGATTGTCCGGCACCGATACTCCGGTCGCCGCCGCGGGCTACTCCGGCGGGTCGATCGCGAGCCGCTGGATCGCGCAGATGCAACCGACCTACGCTCCGGAAATCCGGCTGGTCGGTGTCGCAGTGGGTGGTTGGACCGCACCCATCGGCCCGTATCTGCAGTCGCTCGATTCCGGTCCGTTCGCCGGTTTCCTGCCTTCGCTGCTGCCGGGCATGATGCGTGCGGATCCACAGCTGGGGGCGGCGTTCGACAAATATCTGACACCTGCCGGGCGGGCGCTGATCGCCGAGGGTGACAGCAAATGCGCGGTGCCGAACGTGGCTCAGCATGCGTTCCTGCGCATGGACGACTACCTGACGATCCCGTTCTCGCAGCTGTTCGAGCAGGTACAGGCAGCGTTCGCCGATCTGGACTTCGGCCCCATGCCGCCAACTGCGCCGGTGTTCCTCTATAACGCCGTGCACGACGAGATCGTCACCATTGCGCCGACCGACCGGGCGGTGGCGCAGTGGTGCGCCTCAGGAGCCCACATCACCTATACGCGAGACCAATTGAGCGATCACGTCAGTCTCGCGATCAGCGCGACTCCCGCGGTCCTGCGCTGGATCGACGAGCAGCTGACAGGGCAGGCCGCACCGACAGGTTGCTCCACACGCACGGTGACGTCCATGGCGCTCGGTGCTGCCTAGGCTTCGTCTTCGTGCTGGGCTTGAACTACCGTAGGGCATGGTGACTGCCTCGTGAGCAAAGCTGTCTACTTAGTCCTGGGTCTACTCGCGGTCACTGGTTGCTCGACAGATTCCGGCACCGGCACGAAAGACGCCCCGATATCCACCACGGCCGCGCAGGTGCTCGGCACATCGACCACCACCGCACCCACCGACGCCAGCCCCGCCCACATCCCCACCTACGTGTGAGATGAGGCCGTGGTGATCCAACCGCTGGGGTACAAGCAGGGAGACACCGTCGTCATCACCGGCCGAGGCAACTGCCGATCCACCGAAGGCGTTGTCGGACAAGGCAACACGATGAGAGGCCCCTGGCGGATCGCCCAGCGCACCCCGACGCCGATTACCTACGACTGCGGAAAGCGGTTTCCAGCGATCATCGGCCCCGACGGTAAACCCGTTCAGTTCCTCGGCATCTCCGGCAATATCGCCGAGGCCCCGGACTACGTCAACGGCTACGACTGCACCCCCTGAGCGGTGAGCCTCAGCCCAACGGCGAAGCCAGAGCGGGCACCTCACCGGCGCGCAGGACAACATCGGTCAGGTCGTTGCCGTTGAGCGCGTTGAGCGCGTTGATCACATCGGCGATATGGGTATCGAGATTCACCCCGGCGCCGGCCAGGTGCGCTCGGTCCCCGAGCCCGGTCAAGCTCACCGGATATGCCTCGTGGCCACGCTCCCGCAGCTGCCGGGCCAGTGGCTCGAACCACCAACTCCCGTGAAACGCACCGGGAACCAGAACAAATGTCGCCACAGCTATCTCCTTCCACGCCTGAGCGCGAACGTATGCCGGTGCTCAGCGGCCGAACACGAAAGCGGCGTTGTGGTCGAGCACGCGGGTGGCGTCGTCGTCGGGTAGGGCGTCCCGGATGGACGTCACAGCGCGGCGGAGCAACTCACCGCTCTGATAGGGGAAGTCGGTGCCCAGCACCAGCCGGTCGGCGCCGAAGGATTCGGCGGCCGCGCGCAGCGCGGGCACGTGGCCGTGGCTGACGGTGTCGAACCACATGCGGCGTACCGAGAGGCTGGGCTTCTCCGGGGTATCGGGTGATTCCCAGGCGTACTGGTTGTCCGCGCGTTGCAGCAGCATCGGCAGTGCGCCACCCAGGTGAGACAGGACGATGCGAACGTTGGGGTAGCGCAACGGGATTCCGGCCAGGATGAGCTGCATGGCCGCGATGGTGTCCTCCATGGGCGCGCCGACCATCCAGCGCATGTGGTGTTCGGCGATGAGCGGGGTGCCCGCGTCGTGGCCGGAGGGGTGCACGTACAGGACGCTGCCGCGGCGATCGAGCTCTTCGAACAGCGGCGCGAAGTGGGGGTCGGCCAGCGAGCGTCCGAGGATGTCCGTGGTGACCGCGACTCCGGCCATGCCGAGATCGTCCAGGCCGCGGGTCATTTCCTTCAGCGCGGCGTCGATATGCGGCAGCGGGAGCGCGACGAACGCCGAGAACCGGTCGGGATGGCGGGCGACGATATCGGCGTACTGATCGTTGACCAGGCGGGCGGCATCCACGGCGTGGTCGTGGTGCGTGAAGTGCGGACTCTGCGGGGTGACCGACAGCACCTGGTGCTCGATGCCGGCCGAATCATTCAGCGCGAAGCGGGCTTCCAGCTCTGCGGCGCTGCCACCGGCGCCCATATTGCGCTGGGTGGCGGTGTCGGTGCGGCCATATGAGTCGAGCAGATCGAGGTAGTCCTCGTTCCACAGATGAGCGTGAATGTCGATACGCACTAAGAACTCCTGGGTCACATGAATGAGCGCTTCGACCTCGAATCTATGAGCCGCCATGCGGCGACCCGGGGACCGAACGCGCCGTGCGGAGGACCGCACGCGCCAGGGCCCGAAGCTCGAGGCCGTCCGGTCAAATACCAACCAGTAGGTCTATGAATCCGGCAAGGCAACCAGCTGCATATACTTCGCCGAATGCTCGAAGGCACTGTTCCGGCTCGCACCGCGGCACCCATCTATTCCACCGCGGTGCGGATCGGGATTCCGCGCGATCTCCTGCACGGCATTCCCGGATTGAATGTGAGCCTGTTCGGTGAGGAACTCATCCGGATCCCCTCCGGAGCGGTGGGGCAGGCATGGCGATTAATCGATGAGATGGGCGGGGCGGGAGTCGGTCCGGCGATATCCGCCGCCGCCGACCACGGCTGCTTCGGAGTGTGGGACTACTTGTTCACCACTGCGCCGACCCTCGCCGCAAGCCTGCGCACCGTGCACGAGTTCCGCCCATTGGTCGCCAGTCCGGCTGTGGGCGGGGCGATCATCGTGGACGGCGGACTGCTCACCGTTCGCGAGATCGCGAACCCGCTGCCCGAGACCATCATTCCGGCGCGCGAGGAGTTCACGCTCTCGCTGATGCTGCATCGGATGCGGCATGCCACGGGCGTACCTCTGGTGCCCGTTCGCGTCCTGCTCACCCAGGACGCGCCATCCGGGCACGAGCACCTGGTCGAGGTATTCGGCACTCGCAGAATCGAGTTCGGCGCTCCCTATGCGGAAATGACCTTCCTCGATGCCGCGGATCTTCCGACCGACAGCGACCCGCACCAGGCTCGCGTACACCGGCACTACGCCGAAATGCTCATGTCGTCATTCCGGGTCGCGGCGGATTGGAGCAGCACGCTGCGCGTCGCGATTCACGAGGCGATGCTGCAGGGCGTGACAGATCTGCGCTGGGTCGCGGACCGTCTCGCGGTCAGTCCGCGCACGATTCAGCGCCGGTTGCAGGAGCAGGGCACCACCTGGCAAGACGAGCTCGAGACGGTGCGGTACGAACATGCGGTGAATCTGTTGCGCAATACCGACCTTCCGCTCAGTTCGGTGGCAGCGCGACTCGGATACAGCGACGCCAGAACGCTGCGCCGCTCATTTCACCGCTGGAAAGGACTGCCACCGAGCCATTTCCGCCGCGACCACTGAAGCGCTGGGAATCGACCTGGGGACGGCACGCACGATCAGCGGAATAGGCGGAAGAATCCGCGCACCTGGTCGACCAGTGACGTCGGTTGTTCGAGTGCGGCGAAGTGGCCGCCGTGCGGTAGCTGCTCGAACCAGCGCAGGTCGGTGAACCGCCGCTCGGCCTCGCGCCGCGATGGGCGGGTGATGTCGCGCGGGTAGATCGACAGTCCGGATGGCGCGGTCACCTTGTCGCGGAAGTTGGCGAAGCTCTCCCAGTACAGGCGCGCGGAGGATGTGGCCGAGGCGGTGAACCAGTAGACCGAGATCTCGTCGAGAATTGTCTGCCGCGATACCGCGTCTTCGGGATGGCCGTTGTTGTCGGTCCACGCCCAGAACTTCTCGGCGATCCAGGCGGCCTGCCCCGCCGGGGAGTCGGTGAGACCGTAGCCGAGGGTCTGCGGCCGGGTCGCCTGGATCGCCGAGTAGCCACGGCCGGTGCGCTGGAACTCCTTCTCGGACTGCAGATTCGCCAGCTCCGCGGGCGTCGGGTCGTCGAAGGTGCCCGCCGCCACCGATCCCAGGTTCAGGTGTACGGCCGCGACGCGTTCGGGCGCCACCTCGCCCAGCGCGCCGGATACCGCCGAACCCCAGTCACCGCCCTGTGCGCCGTACCGCTCGTACCCCAGCGAGACCATCAACGCGTCCCAGGCGCGCGCGGTGCGAGTGACGCCCCAGCCGGTCGTCGATGGTTTGTCGCTCCAGCCGTATCCGGGCAACGACGGCGCGACCACATGGAACGCGTCCGCGGGGTCCCCACCGTGCGCGCGCGGGTCGGTCAGCGGGCCGATAACCTCCAGGAACTCGAGCACCGAACCCGGCCAGCCGTGCGTGAGCACGAGCGGGAACGCGTCCGGCTCGGGCGAACGGACGTGCAGGAAATGGATGCCCAGCCCGTCGATGGTGTCGCGGTACTGCGGGAACTCGTTCAGCCGATCGGCGAACCCGAAGTCGTAGTCCTCGGCCCAGCTGCGGCACAGCTCCTGTACGTATGCCAGCGGCACACCTTGCGACCAGTCCTGCACCGGCTCGCGCTCGGGCCATCGTGTCCGCCGCAATCGTTCACGCAGGTCCGCGATCTCGGCGTCGCTGATGCTGACCTCGAATGGCTCGGCCGACATGGCAAGGCTCCTCACTGGTCAAAGCGTCAGTGCATCGGATGCACGGATCCGCCAACCAGTAGCCATGGTCACCACGAGAATATTCCGAACAGCGGGTGGCGCCCATGACCGTCACCGACACCCGGACGGTCATGGGCGACAGCGAGCACGAGCCGTTGTCCATCGAACCCGGCGAGCAGTTGCCGCTCACCGGGGACCGATTATCAGCGCGCAGAACCGCTTTCGAGGAATTCCCGAACGAAGCAGAGCGGGCAGATGGGATCGAACGGCGCGGTGACGGCGGTGGTCGATGGTGCCGCCGGAGGCCCGCTCGGCGCGGCCGCGGCGAGCGCGGGTTGCAGGGCGAGCGTGGCCACGATCGCGCCACCGGCGATGACATTCAGCATGGGACGGTACATAAGTTCCTCCAGCTTGATGCGATGAGCCGTGAGACTAACAGGGTCGCGGCGCTGCGGTCATGCCCCCAATCCTCGCCGCAGTAAGCGCAATGGCGTGATCTCCACTCTGAATCATGCTTGTTCCCAATGCATTTCACTAGCCTCTCCACGCGGCGGCGATACTGATTGAAGACTTGCCGCGAGCATCTCAGCGGTCAGCGGAGTCGCAATCAGACCATCGGCAATGTCTCGACCGGTGCCGCGGTGGCCTGTTCGATGGCGAACCGGACCCGATGCGATGCGCGGCGGCCGACCAGTCGGATCCGAGTGGCATCCGAGACCAAGTCTCTGCCCGGTCAGCTGGACGGCCGCCGCGTGCGGCCCCTACACGGTGGCGATGCGCCTCGTTCGAGGCGGCTGTCCGGCGAGCGCCTCGTGCAGCGCGACCCACTGGTCCGGATGGACGTAGGCCACCACCGTGCCGGGTGCGATGCCCGCTGCGGCGAGTGCCGAATTCACGTGTGGGTAGCGGGTTTTCAGTGACGCGTCGACCGAGCCGCCGATCCCGGAGAAGCCGAGTTCGACGAGTTGCTCATACGATGCGCGATCGGCCACCAGCGGTTGCTGGCGACGGTCGATACGCACAATCGCCGCTTCGACCGCCGGAACCGGGCGAAACGCGTTGCGCGGCACCCGATCATGCAGCTGCCAGGTGAACCACGGCCAGCTCAACACCGTGCGCAGGCTCCAGCGGCCGTAGTCGCCAGTCCGTTTGCGGGCGTATTCCAGTTGCGTGAGCAGGGTCGCCGAGGTGAGTGCCGGTGAGTTCAGGCACCAATCCACGATCTCGGCGGTCGCCGAGAACGGGATATTGCCGACCACCGCGAACGGGGTACGCGGTGCTCGGGCACGGAGGAAATCGCCTCGCACTACCCGGATTTCGGGTCGTGCGCGAGTGCGCGCGGAGAGTTTCGCCGCAGGAAGCGGATCGAGCTCGTACGCGATCACCTGCGCGGCGCGGTCTGCCAGCGCGAGGGTCAGCGCACCCTCGCCCGCACCGGGTTCTAGGACGAGTCCGCGCGGATTCGCCACCTCCACAATCGATTCGACGGCCTGCCGGTTCACCAGGAAGTTCTGCGAGAGCTCACGGCGAGCCCGGTCTCGCGGTGTACGCCCACCGCCGGTGCCGACCTTGCCCTGAGTGTGCGAGTAGTCCTGATATCCGGAATTACGGGAAGAAAAGCGTTGCGCCACAGCACATGCCCTTTCGGGTCCTCGAGAAATAGATGGCTCTCGAAGGGCCCTGGGCGCGCCTGCCGACGCGGGTACGTGTCTACCTGCGACGGCTAGCGGGCCAGAGCCCGGCTGGAACGCACCCGCACGAAGAATTGGAAGCTACACATGGCAGCCACCCTAGAAACCGGCGTGCAACGCCGCAAACGATTTTCGGCGGCGACTACGTCGCAGCCTGTGCGCTTTTGCGCTGGGCGGCATTGAAACGTGCCTTCTTCTGCCGGTTTCCGCACGTGTTCATGTCACACCATCTGCGAGAACGACTTTGGCTGGTGTCGAAGAAGGCGGCGCGACAGGTCGGCGACGCGCACAGGGCGAGTTTCCCGCCCCGCTCACCGGAAATGATGCTGACCGCGTCGGCGGCGATCACGCTGAGGGCATCGTCGATTCGCGAGTCCGAGCCCAGTCGCCAACGCCGACGTCCGTCGGCGGTCAGGATCGCCGCGGGGCTACCCGCGATGCTGCGGTCATTGATGATCTGGACCGCGGACTCCGGGAGCGACTCGTGGCATGCGGCCGCGGTCGCGGCGACGTGAATCGCTTCCCGTAACTCGCGAGCGAGGGCGAGCTGGGCGGGAGTGCAGGAATCCACGTCGAGGCCGTACACCGCCAACCAGTCGATGAGTCGCCGCGGTGTGGGAATGCGCTCCACGGCGGTGCCGTGACGCTCGGACAGCGTCCCGGTGAAGCTCGTGGCCAGCACGCTACCGAGGCGAAAATCGGGAAACCCAGCAGGCATGGAACCACCTTAGCTGGTTGCGGGCCGGTCGGAGGACATGTTAGAACCGTCTTAGACGGTTCACTACGAACCTGGACCGGCTGACACGACGACCAGGAGGACTCATGCCCCGTCCGACCAGCGACGTGCACGCATTCGACACCCACGTCCCCGACGCCGACCTCGAGGATCTGCGCAGGCGATTGGCGGCGGCTCGGCTACCGGAACCCGAGACGGTCCACCGGGCCGAGCCGGGCCCCGGCCGATGGAGCCAAGGCGTTCCGCTCGCCGACCTCATCGATCTCGTGACCTACTGGCGGGACGACTACGACTGGCGGCCGTTCGAGCAGCGCCTCAACCGAATCGGCCAGTACCGCACCACCATTGACGATCTGGGTATCCACTTTTTGCACCGGCGATCCCCGCGAACGGACGCCACTCCACTGCTCCTGACGCACGGGTGGCCGGGCAGCATCGCCGAATTCGTCGATGTGATAGACGATTTGGCGGATCCGGCAGCCCCGGACGCGCCCGCGTTCCACGTCGTGGTCCCGTCGCTGCCGGGCTTCGGTTTCAGCGATAAGCCGGACACCACCGGGTGGGGAACCGAAAAAATCTCTGCCGCATGGGTGCAACTCATGACAAGGCTCGGCTACGACAGGTTCACCGCGCACGGCGGCGATTGGGGCGGCAATATCACCACGGTGCTCGCCGGTCGATTCCCCGAGCACGTGCTCGGCATCCACACCACCTTCGCCGAAGCGCCGCCCGGGCTGACGACCGACGGGCTGACCGCGACCGAGCGCGCATGGACCGAGGAAACCCACGACTTCTGGCACCATCGCGCGGCGTACGCGAAACAGCAGGCGACCCGGCCGCAGACCATCGGCTATTCGCTCGTCGACTCTCCGGTCGGACTTCTCGCCTGGATCCTGGACAAGTTCGCCGAGTGGTCCGACACCTCGGACAGCCCGTTCGAGACGATGTCCCGGGACCGAATTCTCGACGATGTCACCCTGTACTGGCTGACCCGGACCGGTGCGTCAGCGGCGCGCATCTACTACGAGAGCCACAATTCGCTCGACCCCGAGCTGCGGGTCGATGTTCCGTCGGCGATCACCATCTATCCCCGCGATATCGAGAAATACCCGCGTCCGTGGGCGCAGCAGCGGTATCGGCACATCGTCCGATGGCGATCGCCCGAATCCGGGGGACATTTCCCGTCATTGGAGGTTCCCGAGTACTTCGTCCAGGACCTGAGGGAAGGTCTCTCGGCAGTGCTGGCCGCGCAGCGGTGAACCTGATTGCCACGCGGGAGCGGCCTCGTGACCGATTTGTCGTGTCGTTCGCGGGTGGCTGGCCGCTCCTGCAATGATCGATGCCGATGAGAATGGCTCGCTCCGATGGCTCCACGAACACCAGGAGACGGCAACGATGCAGCAGCACAATGGTGGACGTCGAGCCGACGTTAGCAGGGCGGTTCGGCTCGAATCATTCGGTGGCCCTGAGGTATTGACCGTTCAGGACGTACCCGAACCCCAGGCGGGCAATGGGCAGCTGCGGGTTCGGGTCACGGCCGCGTGATTGAACCCGATGGATTGGGTGATGACCGCCGACGCCGAGACCGCCGCACGCTAATGGGCACCGTCACAGCGGCACTGGATCTGCACGGCACCGACACGGTGCGCGCCGTCCGCGAACTCGGCGTCCCGGACAACCGCATCTGGACCATCGCGACCGTGCTCGAAGGGATCCCCGCGGCCACCGGAGCCAACGCCGCGCCCGACGCGCTCGAGAAGATCGCGCGATTGATCGCCTCCGGCAGTCTGCGCGTACCCATCGCCGCGACATTCCCCGTCGACGACATCCGCACCGCTGTCGAACTCCAAGCGGACCGGCACGTCCGAGGCAAGGTCGTCATCGACCTCTGCCCCTTCGACGCAGAGATCCGCTGACATCAGCGGACTTTGCGTCGAACACCGCCAGACCAGGGTTCAGGGGCAAGGGCACATCAACTCGCACAACGGTTTTCACCGTCTGTACGGAAAGTCCTTTGCCGCAATCGTTCTCGGATTCTACGATTGCCATCGGTCGCGAAGTAGCTCAGTTGGTAGAGCACCATTCGCTCAGACGGGAAGGCGCGGGTTCGATTCCCGCCTTCGCGACCGAATAAGCGGCAGGTCACTGATCGCGCATTCTCGGATTCGCGAGTTGATTCAGCGTTGGCAGGGATCTACGCACGAACCTTTTGCGCACCAGCCGAAGTGATCGCGCCCGCTCGGGAGCGGAATTACCCCTGCGGGACAATGGTTCCATCGGACTGGTGGCGAGAGAGGAGTGGGCGTGGTGAGCACTTTCGTTCTGATTCCTGGCGCATGTCACGGCGGGTGGTGGTTCGAGCCGGTCGCGCAGCGGCTACGCGAGTTGGGGCACATCGCCTATGCGGTGACGCTGACCGGGCTCGGGGATCGGGCGCATTTGCTCAATGCGTCGGTGAATTTGGATACGCACATCCGTGATGTGCTGGCACTGCTGGAGAATGAGCGTTTGGATGAGGTCATCCTGGTCGGGCACAGCTATGCGGGCATGGTCGTGACTGGCGTGGCCGATCGGATGGGTGAGCGGGTCGACGCGTTGATGTACGTCGATGCTTTCGTTCCCGGCAATGGGGACGCCGCGTGGAATCTCACCAATGACGAACAGCGCGCCTGGTATATCGACGGGGCATCCGATGACGGAATCGGGATAGCACCGCTGCCGTTCTTCGACCCGCGCGCCACACCGCATCCGCTGGCGTCGGTGGTTCAGCGCCTGCGGCTGATCGGACCCGAGCGCACCTTCCGGCGCAAGGATTACGTGTACGCGGCGCAGTTCGACAACAGTCCCTTCACCTCGACTTATCAACGGCTGCAAGGGGATTCGGACTGGAACGTGCATGAGATGGCGGCTCGGCACAATGTGCTCGCCGATGGTCCCGAGCAGTTCCTCGAACTGCTGTTGTCCACCGTCCCCGACGCGTTCGACTAAACGCCGAGGTGTTGGACGAGGAAGAGCGCCGCGCGGTCCAGCGCATGGTCGGCTTCATCCAGTGTGCCGGTGAAGGATTGGAAGACGTGCGGTACGTCGGCGGTGATGTCGAGGATGACATCCACCCCTGCGGCTCGCGCACGCTCGGCCAAGCGGGTGGAATCGTCCAGCAGCATTTCATTGCTGCCCGCCTGGAGCAGCAGCGGCGGGAAGCCACCCAAATCGGCAAGCACAGCCGGGCTGAGCAGCGGCTGATGTGGGTCCTGACCCGCGGCATACATGGCACCGTTGTGGTCGAGACTTTCCCGGGTGAACAGTGGATCGATGCCCGCTTTGGTGCGCATGCTGTCTCCGGTGCGGGTCGCGTCGAGGCCGGGTGAGAACGCCACGATCGCGGCGGGCAGGGGCAATCCGGCGTCGCGGGCGGCCAGGCAGGTGGTGATGGTCAGTCCCCCGCCCGCGGAGTCACCGGCGAATGCGATGGCCGAGGGGTCTTCGCCGCTGTCGAGCAAGGCCCGGTAGGCGTTCACGGTGTCCTCGATCGCGGCCGGGAACGGATGTTCGGGCGCGAGCCGGTAATCCACCGATACGGCTCGACATCCGGTGCGGGTCACCAGGTTCGCGGTCAGTGACATCGCGGTCTCGGGTGAACCGCTGATGAAACCACCGCCGTGGAAATACAGGATCGTTCCGGGGCGCACGGTTTTCGCCGGTTCGACGAGCACGGCGGGCCGGGTGCCGAGGGTGGTGGGCCGAGTGTGTATCTCGCTCGGCACGTTCATCTGGGTCATCAGCGCCCGGAATCCCGTGCGGATCTCCTCGATCGATCGATTTCCGGCCGGTCGCGGCTGGCGTAGCAGTGTGTCGATCCGCGCGCGTTGCTCCCTGCTCATATGCACCTTCCTAAGAAGTATCTTCCAGTACACTATATGCCATGGAATACATATCAGCGAGCGCGCCTGTTGACCTGCCGAAACTGTTCTCCGACCTCGTGCGGTGCGAGACGCGGCTCTATAACGCGCTCAACGATCGCCTGCGCGAACGCCACGGGATCGTCACCTCGCAGGTGGAATTCCTGCGGTTCCTGCGCGAACATCCGGGCGCGCGGGTAGCCGACCTCGCGAGCGAATTCGCCGCGGGCGTCGGAGCGATCAGCAAAGGCATCGACCGCTTGGAGCAGCAGGGATGGGTTGCGCGTCAACCGAATCCCGCGGATCGCAGATCGTCGCTGCTGGCATTGACCGAAGACGGCATGCGCCTGGTGCGGGCGACGGACGACACCTTCGCCGAGTGCCTGACCGAGTTGCTCGGCAGCAATCTGCCGAGCTCATCGCTATCGACTGTCGCGCAAGCTTTTTCGCAGCTGCGCGGCATCCTCGAGCAGGCCGGGATCGGTACGCCCGCAGGCTGACCGATCCACGGCTCGATATCTTCGGGCTACCGCTTGCGGCCGACACCGCCGACGATGCAGTGCCGCACGGCGCTGAGATGGGTCAGTCGCGGACCGTCCTGCCACCAGTCATCGCACAGCACCAGTCCGGGTTCGATCATCTCCAGATCACCGAACATGGCCTGGATTTCCTCGCGGGTGCGGAAACGCCCGCTGCCCATCGGACTGTGAATGAACTTGTCCTCCATATTCACCGCCAGCTCGCTGAGCTCGGGCTCCTCGGGATCCTTCGGATCGAAGAAGTGCGAGATCGCCACGAACGATCCGGACGGCAGTGCGTCGATATAGGTCTGCATGATCTCGGGCGCGTCCGTGCCGAGATAATGGTGCAACGTTCCGACCTGCAGTAGCGCCAGCGGACGAGTGAAATCCAAATTCTCGACAACCGATTCGTTCTTGAGCACTTCCAGCGGCTGGAAGATATCGGCGGTGGAGATGGTGGCCCTATTGTTCTCCGCCAGCAACGCCCGCCCGTGCGCGAGCACCATCGGATCGTTGTCCACGTACACCACGCGCGCATCGGGATTGACGCGCTGCACCACCTGATGGGTGTTCTCGGCCGTCGGCAACCCCGACCCGAGATCGAGGAACTGGTCGATCCCCGCATTGCGAACCAGGAAGCGGCACACCCGAATCAAGAAATCACGATTGGCCCAGGCCAGGTCGGTGGCCTGGGGTGCGACGGACTGTACCCGCGCCAGCACCTCCCGATCCACCTCGAAGTTGTCCTTCCCGTGGAGGAAGGCATCGTAAACCCGGGCGATGCTGGCACGGGTGGTGTCCACCCCTACCGGCACCGAGCTCGGGTAGTCGGACTCGGGCATCGCAGACTCCTGAGTGTGGTGTGTCCAGATCGCCACCAGTATGTAACAGCCACGTGGCGAATTTCGCGCGAATGCGTTGATCACCAAGAGCTTTGGATGCGCGGTGAAATCGCCGATAGCGCATCTGGGCTGGTAGAGGCCAGATCCTGGGCAATTGCCCGAGAGAGGTTTTCTTACGCGAACGTCAATATCTCCGGCGAGCCGAGATGATCTCGGCCCGTTGCCTTTCGGGCGCCCACAGCAGAGCGACCGGTCGGTCTTATGTCGACGGCCGTTCTCCCCCAACCCCATGATCGCCGAGCAGCCACACCCGAATCTCTCTGCGACACAACGTTTTGCGCGCAACGCGGCCCCGCTTCGGCTCGAATTCGCCTGGACCGATCATGGGCCGCCGCTCGATACAGACTCTTTACGTGGTCTCGTCGATATCAGTCCGGGCAAAACGGGCAACAGCGCGGGCGAGCGCCTCGCCCATCGCCGGGCTGCCAGTATGACCGGAATCGTCGATGACGTGCAGCCGAGCGTCCGGCCAGGCTCGCGCGAGTTCCCATGCGGTTTCGAGCGGAGCGCTCAAATCCAGGCGTCCGTGGATGAGTTCGCCCGGAATCCCGGCCAGCCGATGAGCCTCGCGCAAGAGCACCCCTTCCTCGAGCCAGGCCGCGTGCGCGAAATAGTGCGTGCAGATCCGGACAAAGGTGAGCAACTCCGCATCCGGTTGGGCGCTGTATTGGCCTGGACTGCCGTGGGATTCGTGTGCGATGGCCGCATCCTCCCAGCGACACCACTCGATCGCGGCGTTGCGGCGCATCTCCGGGTCGGGGTGTTCGAGCAATCGCCGATAGCCCTCGACCGGGTCGCCATCGCCGGGGACCAAGGTCAGGAACCGCGCCCACTGCTCGGGCAGCAGTCGCCCGAGACCCCGATACAGCCAATCGATCTCGCGACGCCGTGTGGTGGTGACGCCGATCAGCACGATCCCGGTGACCCGCTCCGGATAACGCTCGGCGTACGCGAGAACGAGCGTCGACCCCCACGAGCCGCCGTACAACAACCAGCGGTCGATGCCGAGATGGATGCGCAGCCGCTCCATATCGGCGATCAAGTGCTCGGTGGTGTTCACCGCCATATCGGTGTCCGGATCGGCGGCGTTCGGAGTACTGCGCCCACATCCGCGCTGATCGAACTGCACGATCCGAAAGACGTTCGGATCGAACGACTTCCGCGCCCGCGCACTACTGCCGCTACCCGGCCCGCCATGCACCACCAGCACCGGCCGACCGGCGGAATGGCCACTGGTGCACCAGTACATCCGATTGCCGTCACCAACCTCGAGCAGGCCGTGGGCGTAGGGATCGATCAGGGGAAATGACGTCGGCACAATCATCGAGGCTATCGGAGGCCCTTGACCGTTCGCGTCCGGCGGAAGTATCGACGCATCGGCACGATGGCATTGCCGCCGGGCCGCGTTGCCCGATTTTTGCCCTTCGGAGATCGGAGGGTTTACGCCGGGGCGGAGCGGGAATCGACCTTGTTGTCGGTGACAGGCACCGATGGTGTGGTTCGGCGAAGGCGACGAACTGGGAGGATTGATGATGGCCGCGGCGTTGCTGTCCATCGGCTCGATCTTGGTGGCTCTGGGGGCATTTCGGATCACGCGGGAACCGCGCCGACTGTCGACGGGGTGGGTGCTGCTGGCGGCGGCGCTGCTACTCGCGGCTGGTGCGGCTGTGCTCATCGGCGATCTCGCCGATATCTCGGTGACAGTGCCGCAGATCGCGGGCGCGGCGGCGGGCGTGCTGGGCAGCATCGGTATCGCCTTGGTGGCGAACGGGTTTGTGGTGGTACGGCGCGAAGGACGGTCACTGACCACGCTCTCGCCGATGGTTGTCGGGGCGGGACTGGCGATGATGGGGGTCGTGATCGCCGCGATCGCGATCGCCGTCCCGGCCCCCGCACCGGTGACCGCGTTGGCCGTGATCCTGTGCGCCATCGGCGGATACCTGGTGCTGCATCTGATCGCGTTCGGCGGATACGCGCTGCTCTACGACGCTCTCCCCAGTCGCGAACAGGCAGATGCGATCGTGATCCTGGGGTGCGGACTCAACGGCCGAGAGGTCACTCCCCTGCTTGCCGCGCGCCTCGACCGAGGAATCGACGCCTACCACGCCGCGGCGGTGGACTGTCCGCAGCCGGTGATCGTCACCTGCGGTGGCCAGGGCGGCGATGAGGGCACCTGTGAAGCCGATGCCATGGCAAGGCATTTGATGGCACGGGGCATTCCCGCGCATGCGATCGTCCGCGAACGCTACTCGCGCAATACCGAGGAGAACATCCGAAACTGTCTGCGCCAGCTCGACATTCGCGGAATTCCGGCCGACAAGATTCGAATGACGTTTGTTACCAGCGATTTTCACGTGCTCCGCACCGCGGCGCTGACCCGGCGCGCCGGCATCGACGCCGGAGTGGTCGGCGCCCGCACCGCCGCGTATTTCGTCCCCGCCGCGTTCCTTCGCGAGTACGTCGCGGTGCTGACCACGCACTACCGGCGCACCCACCTCACCACCGCGGCGCTCACCTTCGCCGCGTTCACCGCGGTCGTCGCCGAGGCCGCGCTTCCACCTCACTGAACCGAGCACACCGGAGATGCCTGCAATCGGGCCGCACGAGTCGATCGTGCGGCCCGTTCTCATCTCCTCGTCTCGCTTCGGGTCATCGTCACGCCACCGGGAATAGTATTGCTCTGCAACAGATTCAGACTCACCAGCTGTCCAGCAGGTGAAGAACGGCATGCCGCCACCCACCAGAACCGGATGGGTGAGGATCACGTACTCGTCGATCGGCCCGGTCCGCATGGCCGTCGCGGGCAAGCGTCGAACCGCCGATATCCATCGGGCCCGTGCCCTCGGGCCGGGCCACCGTGCAGGATTCCGTGTCCGTACGACGAAACACGTTGCGGGACAGCCAGTTCTACCGACGATCTGGAGGTGATCGCCCGTTTGGGACCGTAGAGTCCTTGTGCCCTAGATCGCGGTCCGCGAATTTGCGAGGGTGATTCACGCCTGGCATCCAGAATCGGAAGGAGAACGCATGCCGTCTCTGGTGTGGATCGTGTTGCCCTACGGTGCTTTTCTGTCCTTCGTCGGCGGTCACCTATGGCGGGCGCGGCACGACGGATTCCGCCGTTACACCAGCGGAGCTGATCTGGACCAGGCCGAGCGCATCGGGTCGACAGCATTCGGAATTGCCGCGAGTCTGATCGTCGTCGCAAGGATCGCCGATTCACTGACCTCGGCAACGCCGTCCCCACCACAGGGTGGCATCTACTCGAGCATCACGATCATCGAGATAATCGCGATACCGCCCGCGGTCATCGGCGCCGCACTGCTGGTGATTCCGAATTTGATCGCCGCCACCGGTGGACGACCGATCACTCCGCTGGACCGCGCGACATTGCCCACCCTGGCCGCCGTGCTGCTGTCCGGGGTCATTGTTCGTCTCGACTCGATCCATTCCGAGAGCCGAAGCTCGCAAACACTATTCGCCTGGTTCCGGTCATTGCTCACCATTCACCCGCACGCCGACACGATGTCGCACGCCCCGCTGCTGTACCAGGCGCGCGGACTGATCCTGTTACTTTTCGTCGCGATCTGGCCCTACACCCGACTCGCCGGCACGTTCGCGCGCCCGGTCGTCACCACAGTCGAAGGCATCACCTCGCGCCTGAAGGCTCGATCACGGCGTCCCGCTCGGGTGACTGCATCACATCTCTCGTAACCGATACTCACCTGGATCGTCGGCGAAGACGACGAGTCCGGGGCGGCTGAGCAGCCGTCCCGGAGAGATCGCCGAGGAGTTAGACGGTGGAGGCGGTGGAGATGAGGTCGGCGATGGGGCCGGGGTGGCTGAGCGTGGCGGCGTGACCCGCGTCGAGGTCGATGGTGGTGGCCTTCATGCGCTCGGCCATCTCACGCTGTCCAGCCGTGGGAATCATCTGGTCGCGGGTCGAGATGGCGTAGTAGCTGGGCAGCGTCTTCCAGGCCGGGGGCCCGGCGGGCTCGAGCATGGCGGCCAAGGCGAGGGGACGTTGGGTAGCAGCCAGTACGGCTGCGGTGTCGGGGGCGGTGTCGGGGGCGAACGCCTCGCGGTAGCAGGCGGGGACGATGCTGAGTTCAATGTGCGGGGGGCCATGCAGCGGGGCGGGACCGGGCAGGGGGCGGGCCTGAGTGACCTGCTGGGCGCGGCCGCCGAACTTCTCATCGAGCTGTCCGGCGGATTCGCCCTCGTCGGGGGCGAAGGCCGCGATGTAGACCAGCGCGCTGACCTGGTCGAGACCGGTGGCCGCGTGGGAGATGACGGCGCCGCCGTAGGAGTGGCCGACCAGGGTGATCGGCCCCGGAGTCGTGGCCAGGACGGTGCGCAGGTACTCGGCGTCGTGGTGCAGTCCGCGCAGCGGGTTGGCAACGGCGATGACGGGATGGCCGCGGCGGATGAGTACGTCGGCCACGGTGTTCCAGGTGCCGGTGGCATCGGCGAACGCGCCGTGCACAAGGACGATGGTGGAGTTGGTCACGATACTTCTCCTCGAGATGAAATGGGTTGGGGTACTGACGGATTCGGCTGGCTCGGGACGGCTGACGTGACTCACCGGCGACGACGCTCGTGGCGCGAGTCCCGCTCGGCGTGACGCTGCTCATGCTGTTCGTCGCGGCGGCGGTGGCGATCGGCTCGCTCGTTCTGGCGTGCCCGGTATCGCTGGGAATCGGTGATGACCAGCCGCCCCCAGGTAACCTGGCCGGTGATTTTCAGCAGCGGCAGGTCCGGTTCGGGGGCGCCGCCCACGGTGACCTCGACGCCCGCGCCGTTGGCGGTCAGCGTGCCGGTGTCCACGCCCCAGCCGTCGGGGACGATGAGAGTGATCCGTCCGGCCTGGCAATTGACGTGGACCTCGATTTCGGACAGCGCGCAGTCGGCCTCGGTGAAGTCCAGCAGGACCGAGCCCATCGTCGAGGTGGCGTTGATCTGGGCGGGGACCTGCCAACGGCCGGTCTTCGAGACCGAGCCGAGGGCGCTGGTAATGGTCAATGGTGCCGTGGGGTTCATCGTGGGCTCCTGATGAGTTGTGTTGGTCATGCGGGTTGCGGTGTGCGTTCGTGCGTACTGGTCCGCACTCGTCCGGTGCGGTCGTAGAAGGCGGCGGTGCCGAGCCCGAAGACAAGACTGAGCACCAGCCACGAGATGACCGCGAGCACAGCGGTGGCCAGGTGGTATTGGGTCGTCGGGAAGATCAGTTCGCGAGCCGCAGTGGTGATGTGGCGCATCGGCAGCACATCCCCCAGCCAGCGGAACACCGCAGGTTGCAGTTCCGGCGGATACGCTCCGCCCGAGGAGGGCACCCCGAACACCACCAACACGACGGTGGCCACCAGGGCTCCGGGTGCCCCGATCACGGCCAGCAGTGCCAGGGGAACCACTCCCGCGGTGGCGACGGCCAGGACCGAGAAGCCCCACAGCGCGATCGGATGCGCGGCGGGCATCCCGAGTGCGACCACCGCGAGGGTCTCGATCACCGTGGCCGCGACCACCGCGCACCCGGCCAGCACCCCCACCTTGACCAGCAGGGTGTGCACGCGGTTGATCGGCAATGGTGATCGAGTCGAGCGCTGGTGCAGGAACTCCCGCGGGGCGAATCCCAACGCGCCGTCCACTCCGGAGTGCAGTAGCTGGGCCAGCAAAAATCCGGTCAGGATCAGTACCAGCGCGTAGTAGAACGCCGCCATCCCACCCGCGCTGTGCATGGGCACCGAATTCAACGGTGTGACAATGACTTTCAGCGGATCCTCGAGCAACGCCCGCGAGGTGGGCGCATCGGCCGCAGCCGCCGCGAGGTCGGCGCCGATGCGGTGGGACAGCTGGTTCAACACGGACTCGGCCACACCCACCGCGGTACCCGTGGCGGCCGGACCGGCCAGCGGGTTGCTCAGCACGGTCACCGGCACCGGTGCGCTGCCCGGTGTGGTCAACGCGGTGATCCGGGCGGTGAACTCGGGCGGGATCACCACCGCCGCGTACACCTCGTTGCGAGCCAGCATCTCGCGCGCCGAGGCCTCGGTGCCGACCCGGACCCAACGTGCGGCGTTGTGCGCTGATCCGGTGAACACCTGCTCGTCCAGCTGGGTACCCACGCGCTGGGTATCGGCCCCGGTGTCGGCGTCGACCCAGGCGATCGGCATCTGCTGATTCGGGGTGTCGGTGTCGAGGACACCGCCGAGGTAGCCCAGCGTCAATACCCCGGCGAGCACCGCGGCGAACACGGTGAACACCCATATCTTCGGACTGCGTAACAACGCGGTCGCTCGCATACCCACCAACTCCCTGAGGTTTCCCGACGCCCTGACCGGGCTGGTCGAGGTCGAGACCAACCTTGATCGACGGCGATAAACGCGGGTTTGGGCGTAGTGGACGGGATCGGTTGTCCGGCTATTTATCTGGCGTTTATCCCGCCGAGGATTACCGCCGTATGCTTCGACCGGCATGATCACGTTCCAGGTACTCGGCTCACTCCAGGTGCGGGAGGGCGAATCCGCGATTGAGCTCGGCGGTTCCCGGCATCGCGAGATACTCGCTCGACTACTGCTGTCGCGCGGACAAGCCGTGTCGGTGGAGCGGCTGGTGGACGACCTGTGGGGCGAAGAACCACCGCGGCACGCCATCGCGACCGTGCGCACCCTCGTGTTCCACCTGCGCCAGGCCCTCGAACCGCGCCGCTTGCCGAGAACGCCCGCTAAGGTGCTGACCACCGCTGCTTCGGGATACGTGCTGCGGGCCGAATCGGGGGCCACCGACATCGGGCGGTTCGAAGCGTTCATCGACGAAGGCACCGAACTGCTGGCACGAAACCAGGCGGCGGACGCGCTGACCCGGTTCCGGCAGGCGTTGCAGTTGTGGCGAGGCAGGCCATACGCCGAGTTCGCCGACTACCAGTGGGCGCGGTCCGAAATTTCGAGGCTGATCGAACTTCGGCACGTTGCGTTGGAAGGCAAGACCACGGCGTTGCTGGAACTCGGCCGCTCCGCCGAGGCCATACCCGATCTCACCGCGCAGGTGGCCGAACACCCTCTGCACGAGGAGGGTTGGCGGTTGCTGGCGTTGACGCTCTACCAATCGGGCCGCCAAGACGACGCGCTGGCGACATTGCAGCGAGTGCGGACCGTATTGCGCGAAGAGATCGGGATCGATCCCGGCCCCAAACTACGGCAGCTCGAAGCCGACATCCTGGGTCAGGCTCCCGGCCTCACCCCACGTCCCTCGGCTCAGCAGCCGAGCGTCGTGACGGCGACCGAGACGTCCGAGGCCGACCGATACTTGACCGACGAGCCCTTGGCGGGCCGCACCGCCGAGGTGGACCGGCTTTCTCGGCTGGCAGCCGCGGCGGATACCGGGCATCGGCAGCTGGTTCTCGTGGAAGGCCCCGCGGGAATCGGCAAAACGACCTTGGTGTCGCACCTGCTCACCCGATTGAAAACCGAAGGATGGACGGTCACCACCGCCCGATGCCCGGAGCTGGCCGGCGCACCCGGAGGCTGGCCGTGGTGGGAGATCCTCGACCAGCTCGCCGTCGCTCACCATCCACCGGCGCCGGAGCTCGCCGGATTACTGGGCAGGGCCATCGCCGATAAGCCGGTGAGCGCCGATAACGCGACTGCCAACCTCTTCCGGTTCTGCGGCGCGCTGATCGCACACCTGAAGGGGGTGGCGAATGACGGACCGGTCCTGCTCGTGGTCGAGGATCTGCATTTCGCCGACGCGGACACGTTGACTCCGCTGGTCGAAGTGGCGCGCCGACTCGACACGGACCGGCTGCTGGTGATCGGCACGCTCCGTCCGGGACCGCATTCGGAGCCGCTGGCCAACGCACTGGGCCAGTTGGCCGTTCAGCAGCCGGAGCGAATCGAGCTCGGCGGCTTGGACGTCGCGGCCGTCGCCGCGCTGGTGCGGATGGCCGCCGCACTCGACACGGACGCCGAACTCGCCGCGCGTATCGCCGAACGCACCGGAGGCAACCCGTTCCTGGTGCGCGAAGTGGCCCGGCAACTCGCGACGGCAGGGCCGCGAGCGGCCCTGTCCCAGGTTCCCAGCGGGGTGCGAGACGTCCTCGGTCTGCGGCTGGCCGGGCTGCCGGAACCGGTGCGCACCCTGGTGCGCAGTGCCGCCGTGCTCGGCGACGAATTCGATCTCGATGTGCTCGCCGCGCTCGTCGACGGCCGAGGACCTGCCGCCGAGCCTGACTACGAGGCAGTGGTCGAGGGCATCGAGGTGGGATTGGCCGCAGGCATTCTCGACGACGGCACCACCGATGGCACGGTCCGCTTCACCCACGCGCTCATGTACGAGGCCGTCTACGCCAGTATCTCCACACCCCGCCGGACGTTATGGCACCGGCAGGCCGCCGCCGTGCTCGAACGACTCCAGCCGCACAACGTCGCGGCCTTGGCTCGCCATCACCTGCACGCGCCGACCGCGCAATCGGCCGCGGCAGCCGTCCGGTATGCGCGGGCGGCCGCCGACCAGGCCGCCGCCCGCTTCGCCTTCACCGAGGCCGAAAGGCTCCGCCGTGCCGCGCTGACCCTGATGGACCGCTTCGGCGACACCACTCGCGAACGGCTGACCCTGGTCGGGGAGCTGATCGAGGCGCACGCCTACCTCGGTGATCGGGAGGCGATGCGCGAATTGCAAGCGGCGGCGGTGGAGCCGCTGACGGCCGCGGCCGATCCCGCGATGACCGCCCGGATCATGGTGTCGGCTGACCCCGCCAACCCGCTGCTGGCCGAGCGGCGCGTCAATCCGCAACACCACGTGCACCTGCAACGAGTGGTCGGATTACTGGAGCAGAACCTGCGCTCGCTGCCCGAGGGGGACAGCGAGCTACGCGTGCTGTTGCTGACCAAACTCGCCAGCAAGTTCTACGGGGACCCGTCCGATCGTGGCAGGCAGGCCGCCATGGAAGCGATGGCGATCGCCGAGCGCATCGAACTGTCCCCCGATACCCGCGCCGAGGTTCTGATCGCCGCCCACACCCAGACGTTCTGGGTGCCGGGCAAGCTCGACGAGCGCGCTCGGGTAGCCGCGGAGCTGGTCGAACTGGCCGGCACGCACCATCTCGTCGCGTCCGAACGGCTCGGCCTGCTCTGGCAGATCTACACCGCCGAGCGGCGCGGGGATCTGGCCGAGACAGCAACGGCGATAACCGAATTGGACCGGCACTCACGCCGCTACGACCATCCGCCCAGCGCGGCCCGGGTGCTCTGGCATCGAGCGATGCTGCTCGAACTGGCCGACGCACCCGATGCCGAAGTGGCCGCGGCCTATCGGGCCGGTGCACAGGCACTGGAAAACGCCGGGGTCCAGCGCGCGGACAAGCTGCTGGTGACCGTCGACTGGTGCCGAGCCTATCGAGCGGGCCGCGCCGCGGAATTCCTGCCGGAGCTGCTTCGCGACTACCCCAACTGGCCGGCCTCGGCACCCCGGTTCGCGCTCACCCTCGCCCTGGCCGGGGAGCACGAACGCGCCAAGCACCTGCTCCATACCGCCCCGCCGCCCCCGCAGGATGCCAGCTACGAACTCGACATCGCCCTCATCGGCCTCGCCGCCGCAATCGTCGGCGAATACGACATCGTCGCCGACGCCTACCGGACCCTGCTACCGATAGCCGAGGAGATCATCGGACCCGGTGCGTGTGTGCTGCTACCGGCCCGGCGGGTCCTCGACGAACTCACCGCTGCTCTCGACCACGCGGCACGCAGCACCGCACCCTAGATCGCGGCGGCCGTTTCTCGCTACCACTGCGGACAGGGCGCTGCCGATGATGCTTGTCCAGCCCGTTCGGGACGGACCAGCATACGAACCGTGCGGCGCTGCCCGATTTCCGTCCGCGATCGAAACAGACGTCAGTTCTCCCGACTGAACTTCGACGCCGTCGGCACTTCCTGCTCAGCCACGGCCCCGACGAACTCACCCGATGCAAGCACTGATGCGTGATCATCGTTGGGGCGCAGGCGGCCACCTGGCCGACTCACTGGATGGACGTGGTTCAGCCCGGACATTGGTCGTAACCCGGAAACGACATTGGGGCCGGTACCGCTTCTGCGGTACCAACCCCACTCGAGTCGATTCGTGCAATGACAAGACGAAAAAGCAGTGGGCGGCATAGGGATTTCCTCTGCGGGTGGGTGATATGAAATCGTGCTCATGGGGGTTTCGGGGCTATGCCGACGCGACACCGGAACCGGCGATTCGATGTACAGGGGGACGACGATGGCCGAAGCACGTACGGGAAAGGGCGGCTTCATCTTCGGAGGCCTCGTCATGATGCTGTTCGGCGCATTTCTGCTGTATACCGCGTATGACATCGCGCACGAGACCGGCTCATGCGCCGGGGAGACGATGCGGGCTGGGGACAGGTGTGAGCATGTCGGCCGTGCGACCTTGCGCACCAATAGCGTTGACGAGGAGAAGTCCGAAAAGCACAGCTCCGCGTGGGGGAACGCCGGCATCGGCATGGTGTTCGTCCTTCTCGGCGGCGGAATCATCTACCTCGGACTGCGCCCACCCACTCCCGTTGGGGCACAAGACTCCTCGCGCACATCGACCGCTCCCGCTCCGACCACAAGTCATACCGGTCGTGACGAAGCGCTCGGCGCGCTGGCCCGCGGTGAGGTTGTTACCTTCGGTGAATTGTCCTTGGGCCCCAACGGACTTCGCACCCGCAAGGGTGAGTTGGCGTGGACCGAAATCGAGAACGCGAAGCTGGACGGTCCGCAAATCATCATCAACAAACGCGGCAAACTCGTTCCGATCGTTCTCACGCCCAAGAAAGTGCCGCAGGGCCGGTTGGCGGTGGACCTGATCGAGCACATGCGTACCAGCCTGGCCGCTACCGCCCTGGGACCCGACGCCCACCAAGCCCTCGACGCACTCGAGCGAGGTGAGGTACTGACCTTCGGCACACTGACCCTCGACCGCAATGGACTCCGCACCCCCGAAGGCGATCTCGCCTGGAGCCAAATCCGCACCATCAAGCTGGACCGCAACGACATCGCCATCTTCCCGCACGGCAAGTGGGTTCCGATTCTCGTGCCTCAGGCCGACGTTCCACAGCACACGCTGGTGGCAGGACTCGCGGACCACCTCATGAGCAGACTGCCCTGAACGATCTGCCCGCCCGTTTGTCGGTGGGCTGCGCCATGATCGACGCGTAATCAGTCCTCGTGGATGGAGCACCATGGCGATCACGAACCAGCAGGTGGTGGGGCGCACGTTTCTGCAACCCTTGTATGCGGACCCGTACTTCCCCGATCACGTGCTCGACAAGTGCACCGCGATCCTGCTTCGCCTGTGCGAGCGAATCGAGGCCGACAAGCCCTCCGACCTCGCCGCCCTGTACGTGCTCACTTGGGCCGCGACCGAGGAATTCAACCTTCTGGAAGAGGAGTTCGAGGCCGCCGGGAGCGAGATCGAGACCGTGGCACGCGAGGAGATCGCCGAGGACTTCGCCTTCATCGCCGCGGCCTACGGGTTCACCGACGCGGACGCGGAGGAATTGATCGCCACCCGAGACTGGTGAGCGCGATCCGACCCGGTGATACGGTTGCCACCTCGATGAATGTCCGTTGATTGACAGGTTGTGAGCTGACTGGTGGCCGAATCCGTTGCTGTCGAAGGCGAATCCGGGCGGGTGGGCCCGCGGACTCGGCGGGGAGTGCGGACTCGGGGGGCGTTGATCGCGGCGGCTCGGGAGGTCTTCGAGCGGGACGGGTATCTCGACGCTCGGATCTCGGATATTTCCAAGGCGGCGGGAATGGCGTCAGGGTCGTTCTACACCTATTTCGACAGCAAGGAAGAGATTTTCGCGGCCTTGGTGGAGCAGGTGCAGGATGAGATGCTGCATCCGCATCTGCGTGAGCGCAGCGGGGTCACCGATGCTCGGACGCTGATCGAGATGGCCAATCGCGATTATCTGTTGTCGTACAAGCGCAATGCCCGGTTGATGGCGTTGTTCGAACAGGTCGCGCATGTCGATGAGAATTTCCGGCGAATGCGAGTGGAGCGGGGTAAAGCGTTCGTGCAGCGCAACGCGCGGATGATTCGGGCGCTACAGGAGTCGGGGCAGGCCAGCGCCGAGCTCGATCCCACGATTACCGCGCACGCGCTCTCGGCGATGGTGAGCCGGATGGCGTATACGGTTTTCGTTCAGAATCAACGCATTTCGTTCGAGAAGCTGGTGACGACTCTGACCCAGCTGTGGATCAACGGACTACAGCTGACACCGCTCACGCCTGCGGACGGCTAGGTAGCGCCTCCCAGTCCGGGAAGGCTGGTCGACCCGGAATGATGTGAAGATCTGTCTGGTGATGTACACGACGACCCCCGATGGCACCACTATCGCCTATAACGTCAAAGGCGAAGGGCAACTGCTCATCCTGTTGGCCGGGCAGGCGAACAACCATCACTGGTGGGACGGAATTCGCGACGACTTCCACACCGGCCGGGCCACCCTCACGATGGATTACCGCGGCACAGGCGAGAGCGACAAGCCCGATATGGCGTACAGCACAGAGCTTTTCGCCTGCGATGTGATCGCCGTTCTCGATAACCTGGGCGTCGATCGTGCCGACGTCTACGGCACGTCCATGGGAGGACGGGTAGCCCAGCAACTCGCTGCGCGGTACCCACAGCGAGTGCGCTCGCTCGTACTCGGCTGCACCTCACCGGGAGGCCCACACGGATTCGAGCGTGGGAACGAAGTGCGCAGGTCGCTGGCGCAAGCCGATCAAGGTGCCGCACGGCACGCTCTGCTGGAATTGATGTACACCCCGGAATGGCTCGCCGCCCATCCCGGCCCCTACCAGACCCTCGGCGATCCAGCGATACCCGCTCACGCCCGACGCCACCATCTCACGGCGAGCGGAACGCACGACGCGTGGGACCTGTTGCCTGACATCAGCGCCCCCACGTTCGTCGTGCACGGCAGCGACGACCTCCTCAACCCCGCTGCCAACGCATCCGTTCTCGCACAACGCATTCCCGGAGCCGAACTGCACATCATCCCCGGAGCGCGACACGCCTATTTCGAGGAGTTCCGCACCACAGCGAGTCGTCTCGTCCTCGACTTCCTGACTACCGCCACCGACGGCGAGATCAGTTAGCTACTTCGCGGGCGAAATCGATCAGCGCCGCGTTGACTTCGGTTGGGCGCTGTTGCTGAATCCAGTGGCCCGCGCCCTCGAGAATGATCGAGCCACGCAGATCTGTCAGTACCGCGGACATTTTCGCCAACGGGGTGAATTGAATGACCGGATCAGCAGAGCCTGCGATGAACAGCGACGGCTGGGTGACTTTGGTGTCGGCGAGATGGGCGGTGCGTTCCCAGCTGCGATCGAGATTGCGATAGTAGTTGAGCCCGCCGGTGAAGCCGGTCGCGGTGAAAGTCTCGACGTAGTAGTCGAATTCGGCAGGAGTGAGCCACGGTGGCAGCGGCGGTTCGGCGGAGTCGGTGTCGAGGAACGTGCGCGCGCTGAGCACCTCGTCTTGCAGCAGGGTTCGCCGCACGTCCGACGCGAGGACCTTATCCGCGACACCGGGCTCTTGGAACCAGCACATGTAGAAGTCGTCGCCGAGTCGCGAGCGCAGAATCGACACCGGCGGTCCGGAGGAGCGGGGTGTGGCCGGAACACTCAGACCGGCGACCGCGCGCACGCGATCGGGATAGGCCCGCGCCAGCTGCCACACCACCGACGCGCCCCAATCGTGGCCGACGAAGATCGCGTCCTCGATACCGCGGGCATCGAGCAGCCCGACCAGATCCGCGCACACGGTCAGGAGGTCGTACTCCTCGATCCGCTCGGGCCGCGAACTCCCGCCGTAGCCGCGCATATCCGGGGTCAGCGTCCGAAACCCCGCGTCGGCGAGCGCGAAAACCTGGTGCCGCCAAGAGAATCCGAGTTCGGGGAACCCGTGACAGAACACCACCGGCACCCCGTCGCCGTGCTCGACGACCCGCAGTTCGATGCCATTGGCCGCCACCTGGGCGCTGCCGAGCCCTTGCCAGTCCTGGAGTAGATCTCGTGCGGTCACGGTTGTCCTTCATCTCGCGTCTGAGCCAGGGGTCCGGAGTGGCACACACGCTATGCAAAATTGACGCCGAGTTCAACTACGGGATGAATTCCTTTGTGTCACACAGTTTTCAATCCCGAACCATGCCACTCCCCCATCCCGGGACTCTTGAACGCGGACGCGCGGGCGAGTAGACAGACGAGATCATCGACTCGAATCCGGCTTCGGGTTCGAGCATCCGACTCGACAGAGGAGTACTCGTGCAGGTCGCGGGAAAGATCGCGGTGGTTACCGGTGGCGGCGGCGGCATCGGCGGTGCGCTGGCCGCACGGCTGGCGCGCGAGGGGGCACGGGTCGTGATCGCCGATCTCGATGCCGACGCCGCGGCGAGCGTGGCCGCCGCCATCAACGAGACCCATCCGAAATCGGCCATCGCGATGGGCTCCGATGTCTCCGATATCGCCCAGATCGAAGCCCTGATCGCCCGCGCCGAAACCGAATTCGGCCCGGTCGACTTCTACTTCGCCAATGCCGGTGTCGCCGGACCCGTCGGCATCGGTGACGACGACGCGGCCTGGGCGACCACGATCGACGTCAACCTCCAAGCCCATGTGCGCGCCGCGCGCCTGCTGCTCCCCGGCTGGCTCGAACGCGGCGAAGGCTACTTCGTCAGCACCGCGTCGGCGGCCGGTCTGCTCACCCAGATCGGTTCCGCCGCATACTCGGTCACCAAACACGCGGCCGTCGGCTTCGCCGAATGGCTGTCGGTGACCTACGGCGATCGCGGCATCCGGGTCAGCTGCCTGTGCCCGATGGGTGTGGAGACCGCGCTGCTGCGCGCGGGCGAGAACTCCGGCGACGCGCTCGGCGCGGCCGCGACCCGCGCGGTGACTTCGGCCGGTGCGGTGCTCACCCCGGACGAGGTCGCCGAGATCGTCCTCGCCGCGATCGATGACGAGCGATTCCTGATCCTGCCGCACCCCGAGGTACTGGACATGTACCGCCGCAAGGGCGGTGACTACGACCGCTGGCTGTCCGGTATGCGCCAGTACCAGCAGCGCCTGCTGGACAGCGCCACATCCTGAAAACCTGAATCCGGATTCGACATACCGGATATCACCGCTGGTGGGCGCGCTACGCTGGCATTCATGTGTCGCGAGTCACAGCACGGACCGCACCGCACACCCTTGACCCGTGAGGCCTGCGTCACGCATGGTTTTCATGACTTACCAAGCGCTTAGTAATCGACTCCGAGTCGGTGGCGCTGACGACGCGCGGCGGGTGCACGACCGCCCGATCCGGATCGCCCGACCTCCGAGAGGACCACTCTGTGAACAGATTCGACGGCAAAACGGCGATCGTGACCGGCGCGAGCCGGGGCATCGGCCTGGGCATCGCCCAGCGTCTGGTGGACGAGGGTGCGAAGGTCGTGATCACCGCGCGCAAGCAGGAGGCGCTCGACGAGGCGGTCGCGAGCCTCGGCGGCCCGGCCCATGCGCTGGCCGTCGCGGGCAAGTCCGATGACATCGCGCATCAAGCCGATACCGTCGCGCGCGCCATCGAGACCTTCGGCAGCGCCGATCTGCTGGTCAACAACACCGGCATCAATCCGGTCTTCGGCCCGATGGTCGAACTCGATCTGGCCGCGGCCCGCAAGATCGTCGAGGTGAACTGCCTGGCCGCGCTGTCGTGGGTGCAGCAGATCTACAAGGGCTGGATGCATGAGCACGGCGGTGCGGTCGTGAACATCTCCTCGGTCGCGGGCACCAAACCCGCCCCCGGCATCGGCTTCTACGGTGCCAGCAAGGCGATGCTCACCCACATCACCCAGGAACTCGCGGTCGAACTCGGTCCCGATATCCGGGTCAACGCCGTCGCCCCGGCCGTGGTCAAAACCAAATTCGCCAGCGCGCTCTACGAAGGCCACGAAGCCGAAGTGGCGGCGAACTATCCGCTCAAACGACTCGGCGTCCCCGAGGACATCGGTGGCGTGGTGGCGTTCCTGCTCTCGCAGGACGCGAGCTGGCTCACCGGACAGCTGGTGGTCGTCGACGGCGGCGTCACGCTGACCGGCGGCGTCTAACTCCCCCTGACACCCACTTTCCCCCGGCACACTCACTCGAGGAGAGAACAGTATGAGCACACCGACCCAGCGGATCGCGATCGTCACCGGAGCCGCGCGCGGTATCGGCGCGGCCGTGGCCCGTCGCCTGGCCGATGACGGCCTGGCCGTGGCCGTCCTGGATCTGGACGAAAACGCTTGCAAGACAATCGTGGACGAGATCGTCGCCGCCGGTGGCCGTGCGCTCGCCGTCGGCGCGGACGTCTCCGACGAGACCGCGGTCGCCCAGGCCGTGGAACGCGTGGCGACCGAGCTGGGCGCGCCGACCGTTCTGGTCAACAACGCGGGCGTGCTGCGCGACAATCTGCTGTTCAAGATGTCCGTCGACGACTGGGACACCGTCATGAACGTGCACCTGCGGGGGTCGTTCCTGATGTCGCGCGCGGTGCAGTCCCACATGATCGACCAGAAGTGGGGACGCATCGTCAACCTGTCCAGCACCTCGGCGCTCGGTAACCGTGGTCAGGCGAATTACGCTGCGGCCAAAGCGGGTTTGCAGGGCTTCACCAAGACCCTCGCGTTCGAGCTGGGCAAGTTCGGTGTCACCGCCAATGCCATCGCCCCCGGTTTCATCGAAACCGATATGACCGCGGCCACCGCCGCGCGCGTGGGTGTGCCGTTCGAGGATTTCAAAAAGGCTGTGGTGGCGACGATTCCGGTCGCACGCGCCGGACAGCCCGAGGATATCGCGCATACCGCTTCCTTCTTCGTGAGCGAGGGAGCGGGCTTCGTCTCCGGCCAGGTGATCTACGTGGCCGGCGGACCCAAGAACTGAATCGGGAAGGACCGCAAGCGATGAAGACTTTCGATGGCCTGGGCGAATTGGAGAAGGCGGTCGGCACCCATCTCGGGTACAGCGACTGGCACACCATCACCCAGGAGCGGATCAACCTCTTCGCCGACGCGACCGGGGATCACCAGTGGATCCACGTCGACCCCGAGCGGGCGGCCGCAGGCCCGTTCGGCACCACGGTGGCGCACGGATTCCTGACGCTGTCGCTGCTGCCGATGCTGGCCGGGGAGGTCTACACCGTCGAGGGTCTGTCGATGGGAGTCAACTACGGCGCCAACAAGGTTCGCTTCCCGGCGCCGGTCCCGGTGGGTTCGCGGTTGCGCGCGGGCGTCGAGCTGATCTCGCTCACGCCGGCGAGCCTGGGGTTCCAGGCGGTCAGCAAGGTGACCGTGGAGATCGAGGGCGTGAGCAAACCGGCCTGCGTGGTCGAGAGCGTCGCGGTCCTGGTGCCGTGATGAGTTCAGCCGAAACCGCGCTTCCCGGTTTGGATCTCGACCGGCTCGCCGACTGGCTGGCCACGCATCGGCCGGATCTGGCCAAGGGGCCGTTGCAGGGACATCTGATCGCGGGTGGGAAATCCAATCTCACCTATGCGATCACCGATGGCACAACATCATTCGTGCTGCGCCGCCCGCCGCTGGGCCATGTGCTGGCGACCGCGCACGATATGACCCGCGAACACCGGGTGATCAGCGCGCTGGCCGAGACCGATGTGCCGGTGCCCGATACCTACGCACTGTGCGAGGACACCGACATCATCGGTGCGCCTTTCTATTTGATGGAATTGGTGGCCGGGACGCCGTATCGCAGGGCGCGCGAGCTGGAAGCGCTGGGCCCCGAGCGCACAGCCGCGATCTCGGCCGGTTTGATCGATACGCTCGCCGCGCTGCATTCGGTCGACCCGGCCACGGTCGGCCTGACCGATTTCGGTCGGCCCGAGGGCTTTCTGGAACGCCAGGTGCGGCGATGGAAGAAGCAGCTCGACGCTTCGTATTCGCGCGAGCTGCCCTCGGCCGTCGAGCTCCACGGATTGCTCGCCGCATCGCAACCGCCGCAATCGCCCGCACGGATCGTGCACGGGGACTATCGCCTGGACAATGTGCTGGTCGATGCCACCGATCATGTTGCGGCAGTGCTCGATTGGGAGATGGCGACCGTCGGTGACCCGCTCACCGATATCGGGCTGCTGCTGGTCTATCAGCGGATGGGCACACATCGTATTCCCGGCGTCACCGATGTCGCTGCGGCACCGGGGTTCCTGAGCGAATCGGACATGCTGGATCGCTACGCCCAGCGCGCGGGTCTGGACCTGTCGCACATCGGGTTCTATGTCGCGCTGGCCTCGTTCAAGCTCGCGGTGATCGCCGAGGGCATTCACTACCGCTATATCCACGGTCAGACCGTGGGCGCGGGTTTCGACACTATGGGAGACATGGTGGACCCGCTGCTGCGTGCCGGGATCACCGCGCTCGGAGAGAACAGATGACCAATCCCGAAGCGGTACGCGAGGATCTGCGCCGGCGCGTAGCCGCCTTGCTCGCCGACAATGATCCGGCCACCACCGATCCGGTGACCTTCCACCGCGCCCGCTTCGACGCGGGACTGGCGTGGGTGTACTACCCCGAAGGCGTGGGCGGGCTCGGCCTGGACCGCGAATTGCAGCCTTTCGTCGATGCCCTGTTCGAGCAGGACGGTTCACCGAGCAACAATCCCGAGCTCAATGGCATCGGGCTCGGTATGGCCGCGCCGACCATCCTGGCCTACGGCACTCCCGAACAGCGGCAGCGCTATCTGCGCCCGCTGTGGGCCGGGGAGGAGATCTGGTGCCAGCTGTTCAGCGAACCCGGTGCCGGATCGGATCTGGCGGCGGTGAGCACCCGCGCGGTGCGCGACGGCGATGACTGGATTGTCAACGGGCAGAAGGTCTGGACCTCGGTGGCGCATAAGGCGCAGCGCGCGATCCTGGTGGCGCGCACCGATCCGAATCGCTCGAAACACGCTGGGCTGTCATATTTTATCTGCGATATGACCGATCCGGGCGTGGACGTGCGGCCGCTGCGCCAGCTCACCGGTGAGGCCGAATTCAATGAAGTCTTCCTCACCGATGTGCGCATTCCGGATGCGAACCGGCTCGGCCAGGAGGGTGAGGGCTGGCGGGTAGCCAACACCACTCTCAACAATGAGCGCGTGTCCATCGGCGGCCGCCCGGTGCCGCGCGAGAGCGGCATCCTCGGCGCGGTGACCCGCACCTGGCGCGCTCACGCGGAAAAGCACACTCCCGACCTGCATGATCGACTGCTGCGCCTGTGGGTGGAGTCCGAGGCCGCGCGCCTGGCCGCCACCCGGCTGCGCCAGCGCGTCGCGGGCGGGCAGCCGGGTCCGGAGACCTCGGCGCTCAAACTCTCCTTCGCGCGAATCAACCAGCAGCTCAGTGGATTAGAGCTCGAACTGCTCGGTGAGGAGGGCCTGCGCTACGAGGACTGGACCATGGTGCGCCCCGACCGCGTCGACTTCGCGGGCCGGGACGCGGGCTACCGCTATCTGCGGGCCAAAGGCAATTCGATCGAGGGCGGAACGTCCGAGATCATGCGCAATATCGTCTCCGAACGGGTGCTCGGGCTGCCCGGCGAGGCGCGCGCGGACAAGGACATCGCCTGGAAGGACCTGATCCGATGAGCGAGGACATCCTGCTGCTCGACACCGATGTCGAGACGGCGCTGCGCGGCGCGGTGCGGAGTCTTTTGAATGACCGGTGTGATTCGACGGCGGTGCTGGCGGCCTATGCCGGAGATCGATCGCTGTCGCGTTCGCTGTGGAAGACGATCACCGCGGAGTTGGGGTTGGCCGGGCTGCTGATTCCCGAGAACCGTGGCGGCGCAGGCGGTTCGGCGCGCGATGCCGCGGTGGTGCTGGAGGAGCTGGGGCGTTATGTGGCTCCGGTGCCATTCCTGACCAGCAGCGTGATCGCGGCGACCGTGCTGCTCGCAGGCGATTCCGAACTCGTGGGTCAGCTTGCCTCGGGTGAGCGCACCGCCGCGCTGCTGGCGCCGTTCTCGGCGGCGACCGTCGAGCAGATTCCTGCCCTCGTCAAGGATGCCGAGGGCAGGCTGTCGGGGCGGGTGACGAGTGTGGCCGGAGCGCTCGATTCCGATGTGCTGCTGGCGGCGGTGCAGACGTCCCAGGGCACCGAGGTGCATGCCATCGAAACCTCGCTGGTGTCGGTCGCGCCGGTGGTGGCGCTCGATATGACTCGGCCCCTGGCCGATATCACCGTCGATTCGGTGCCCGGGCAGGTCGTCGTGGCGGCGGGTGCCGGATTGCCCGCGCTGCGTGTGGGTTTGGCGACCGGTGCGGCGCTGCTGGCGTCCGAGCAGGTCGGTCTCGCGGCCTGGTGCCTGGACACCACGGTGCAGTACCTGAAGGTGCGGCGGCAGTTCGGGCGCGTGGTCGGCGGCTTCCAGGCGCTCAAGCACCGACTCGCCGATCTGTACGTCGAACTCGAATCCGCGAGTGCGGCAGCACGATACGCCGCCGGTGCGCTCGCCGAGAATGATCCCGATGCCGCGATCGCCGGTGCGGTGGCCGCGGCATACTGCGGTGAGATCGCGGTACATGCCGCCGAGGAAGCGGTGCAGCTACACGGCGGCATCGGCATGACCTGGGAATATCCGGCTCATCTGTATCTCAAGCGCGCAAAGGCCGATCAGATCGGGCTAGGCAGCCCCGCCTACCACCGGTCGGTGCTGGCCGAGCTGATCGACCTGCCACTCGGACGGGACTGATACCGCATGTGCCGCAACGTAAACGACGATCAGGAGTAGCGATGTTCGAACTCTCGGGCAAGGCCCTGCGGTATCGGGACGATCTGCTCGCCTTCATGGATGAGCATGTCTATCCGGCCGAGCCGATCTTCGAAGCACAGATGATCGAATCCGGTGACCCGCACTATCAACCGCCGATTCTGGAGGAGCTCAAGACCGAGGCGCGCAAGCGTGGGCTGTGGAATCTGTTTCATCCGCATCCCGAACTCGGTGCGGGGTTGACCAATTCCGAATACGCGCCACTGGCCGAAATCATGGGCCGCAGTGCGCATCTCGCCCCCGAGGCGACCAATTGCAGTGCGCCCGATACCGGCAATATGGAGGTGCTGACGCTGTTCGGCACCGAGGAGCATAAGCGCGAGTGGCTCGCTCCCCTGCTCGCCGGGGATATCCGCTCGGCCTTCGCCATGACCGAACCCGCGGTCGCGAGCTCCGATGCCACCAACATCCAGTTGCGGATGGATCGCGATGGCGACGAGTACGTGCTCAACGGCCGTAAGTGGTGGACCTCCAACGCATTACACCGCAATTGCAAGGTGCTCATCGTGATGGGCAAGACCGATGTCGAGGCGGCGACCCATCGCCAGCAGTCCATGATGGTGGTCCCGATCGATACCCCCGGGGTGACCGTGGTGCGCGGGCTGACCGTGTTCGGCTACCAGGATCGCGAAGGGCATGCCGAAGTCATCTTCGACAATGTCCGGGTGCCCACCACGGCACTGCTGGCCGGGGAGGGCGACGGATTCATGATCAGCCAGGCCCGCCTGGGCCCGGGCCGCATCCATCACTGCATGCGGGCCATCGGCATGGCCGAGCGGGCGCTGGATCTGATGATCGATCGGGCCCAGTCCCGCACGACTTTCGGTGCGCCGGTAGCGGATCGGGCCAATATCCAGGACTGGATCGCCGAATCCCGCATCGAGATCGAAATGGTCCGGCTGCTCACGCTCAAGGCCGCGTATCTGATGGACACCGTCGGAAACAAGAACGCGCGCACCGAGATCGCCGCCATCAAGGTCGCCGCACCGGAGATGGCGCTCAAGGTGATCGACCGGGCCATTCAGGTGCACGGCGGCGGTGGCGTCTCCGGGGACTTCCCGTTGGCCGCCATGTACGCGCACGTGCGCACGCTGCGGCTGGCCGACGGGCCGGACGAGGTACACAAGCGCACCATCGCCCAGCGCGAACTGCGCCGCCGCGATCCGTCCTGGGGACGGAAAGGCTGACGCGCCCAAGTGAATTCGACCTATTCGAGAAGGAGGACCGCATGACGAAGACCCAGCAGGTGCTGCTGGCCGAACGGCCGACCGGGCTGACCACCGCGGACACCTGGAACGTGGTGACGACCGAACTCCCCGCCCTCGAAGCGGGCCAGATTCTGGTGAAGATCAACTTCATCTCCCTGGATCCGGCCATGCGCGGCTGGCTCAACGATGTCCGCTCGTACCTGCCGCCCGTCGGGATCGGTGAGGTGATGCGCTCGCTCGATATCGCCACCGTCATCGAGTCCACGCATCCGGACTACGCGGTCGGCGATACGGTCAGCGGCACCTTCGGTGTCACCGAGTACGCGGTCAGCGACGGTCGGGGCGTGCAGAAGGTCGACCTGAGCGTAGCGTCGGGCCCCACCTGGCTGGGCACGCTCGGAATGCCCGGTATGACAGCGTATTTCGGCCTGCTCGAGGTCGGGAAGCTGAAAGAGGGCGACGTCGTGCTGGTGTCGGCGGCCGCGGGTGCGGTCGGCAGCATCGCCGGGCAGATCGCGAAAGCCAAGGGCGCCACCGTGATCGGCATCGCGGGCGGTGCGGAGAAATGCCGGATGCTCACCGAGGAACTGGGTTTCGACGCCGCCATCGACTATCGCGCGGGAAATGTGCTGCGGCAGATACGCGAAGTGGCTCCCAAGGGCATCGACATCTACTTCGACAATGTCGGCGGTGAGATTCTCGACGCCGCGCTGGCCAACCTGCGCCGCGGCGCACGCGTGGTGTTGTGCGGGGCGATCTCGGCCTACAACGAGGAGAAGCCGCCGCCGGGACCCTCGCGCTACATGTCTCTGCTGGTCTTCCGCGCGTCGATGATCGGTTTCGTGGTCTTCGACTACGCCGACCGGTACGCCGAAGCCGGTGCGCAACTGGCACAGTGGATCGCCGAGGGTCGCATCAAGAGCCGCGAACACGTCGTCGAGGGCGGTATCGCCCAGTTCGGTGACACCCTGAACATGCTGTTCACCGGCGCGAACACCGGCAAGCTCGTCTTGGCGCTCTGAACGCGGAGCGTCCCCCGCCTACCATGCCGGGGGACGCTCCCCAGCACATGCCTGCTGACATGTCATGGTCCGACCGATGGGAGACTGGCCAGGTGACCGAACCAGCCGACCGCTCACGCGCGGACGACACTCGCGCCCGGCTGATCGATGCCGCCGTCATCGCCTTCGCCGAACGCGGCTTCCACGGCTCCACCACCCGCGACGTCACCTCCATCGCGGGCCTGAGCACCGCCGCCATCTACGTGCATCACCGCTCCAAAGAGGAACTCCTTTACCAGATTTCGCGCGTCGGCCACCAGGACACCCTCGAACGCGTCCAATCCGCCATCGCCTCCTCCCCCGACCCCACCGCACAACTCATCACCCTGATGCGCGACTTCGCCATCCACCACGCCCGCGCCCACACCGTCGCCCGCGTCATCAACTACGAACTCGCCGCCCTGTCCCCCGAGCATCAGCGCGAGATCAAAGACATCCGCCACACCATCGACACCGAAGTCCGCACCCTCATCGAACGCGGCGTCACCGACGGATCCTTCGACAACCCCAACCCCCACATGGCCGCCGTAGCGATCCTGTCCCTGGGCATCGACATCGCCCGCTGGTACCACGACAACGGCCCCTGGACCCCCGAAGACCTCGGCGACTACTACGTCGACCTGGCCCTGCGCATCGTCGGCGCGCGCCATCCCGACAAGAGGTAAATCCCGGCGTCAATGCGGGCCGGGGCGGGCGAAGATGTCATCGAGAGGACCGGCCGGGCCGGGGCGCAGACCCTCCTCGGCAAACCATTCCCAGCGGAACAGCTTTGCCCGCAGGGGCGCGGGAACGCGGCGTACGAAACCGGCGATGGTGGCGAAACGGCTCTGACCTTCGAGGATCGATCGGTGCTCGGCCAACGCCGTCATTCGCTGCGCTGTGAACGCTCCGACATCGATGCGGTGGGTGATCTCCGCGCGGGCGGTGTAACCGTCGCGGATAGCAGTGGTGTCATACCCGAGCCAACCGGCCGGAGCGGTCAGCCCCCGCAATAGCTCTCGTGGCATGGTCGCTTTCAGCACGCGTGCGATGCCCGCCGATTTCGCGGCCAGCGCCCCGACCTCATGGACACGAACATGATCGCGGTGCCCGTACCCGCCGTTGCGGTCATAACTCAGCAGCATGTCCGGACGCTCCTCGATGAGGATGGACGCGAGGCGTTGCGCCGCTGCACCGACATCCGCTCGGACGAACATCGTCCGACCCGGTGGGTTGGGAAACAGCACCGGGCCGTGCCCACTGTCCGCGTATCCCAGGTGCTCAACCCTGGAAACGCCGAGAACCCTTGCACTGGCCTGCAATTCCAGCAGTCGCGGTGCGATGGGGCCGTCGAACTCCCGGTGCCCATCGGTCGCGACCACGATGACCGTGCGGTGCCCCGCCTGGGCCAATTTCGCCAGAGTCCCTCCCGTCAGAGTGATCTCGTCATCGGGATGAGCATGCAGAGCCACGACTGTCGCCATGGCGCCCAGTATTCAGGCGGTGTGATCAAACGGCACCCCGTTCCGGGTTCGTCTGGATTTGCGCAGGTAGCGGCTATTGTTGGCTGTCGCTCACCTCAGCGAGCGGATTTTCGACTGCCATGGGATATGCCCGGATGTGATCGGAGGCCGCTGTGAACGCGTCGCGCGACTGGAGCGACGAGATGGTCACGTCGGCGCAGTGGCTGCTGATCACGGTCGCGATCACGGCGGTCGTGTTCCTGGTGGTCGCGGCGTTGCTGCTGCGGATGACACAGTGGGGCAGGCATTTTCGCGCTGTCACTGGTGCGTACTTCACCGGTCCCGAAGCTGTGCGCACTCTCCCGTTCATCGGGGTGCTGCTGTTGAGTGCGGTGTTATCGGTGCGGGTGAAGGTGCTGTTGTCCTATCAGGGCAACGATATGTTCTCGTCTCTGCAAGACGCGGCCGCAGCGATCGGCGGCGGAGACAGCGGTGCGCTCGACGCCGCCGAACACGCGTTCTGGCATTCGCTCATGGTGTTCGCCGTCCTCGCGGTGATCGAGGTGATTCGCACCCAGCTGGATTTCTATCTCGGCCAGATCTTCGAGATCGGTTGGCGTGACTGGTTGACCGAGCGCATGAGCGGGGCGTGGATCGATCATCAGGCGTACTACCGGGGACGATTCATCGACGCGCCCATCGATAACCCTGACCAGCGTATTCAGCAGGATGTCGGGGAGATGATCTCCGGGGCGCGCTCGCTTTCGCTGGGGGCGGTCACCGCAGTGGTGTCAGTAGTGTCGTTCACCCGAATCCTGTGGGACCTGTCCCAACCGTTGAGTATCGCTGGAGTCGAAATCCCCAGGGCCATGGTGTTTCTCGTCTTCGCATACGTGATCGTCGCGACAACGATCGCCTTCCGCATCGGGCGCCCGCTGATCCAACTCGGCTTCGACTACCAGGCCGCGACAGCGAACTTCCGCTACGCGCTGGTCCGATTGCGCGACAACGCCGAACGCGTCGCGTTCTATCGTGGCGAGGAGTCCGAAAGGCATTCCCTGCGTGCACTTTTCGCCGAGGTGCTGCGCGTCTATCGCCGTCTGGTGTATTTCACCACCCGGTTCATCGGCTGGAATCAGGCCGCCACCGAAACGGCCTCGGTACTGCCGTGGCTCCTACAAGCCTCCCAATTCTTCTCCGGCAAGCTGACTCTCGGCGACGTCCAGCAGACAGGTACGGCATTCGGGCAGATCCAGAGCTCACTATCGTTCTTCCGCAACAGTTACAGCAGCTTCGCGTCGTTCCGCGCGACACTGCTGCGCCTCGAAGGGCTGCTCGAAGCGGACGAGCGATCGCGTGAGTTGCCCCGGATCGAAGCGCGAGCACTCGAACACTCGGTGGAACTGAGCGCGGTACACGTCTACCGACCCGACGGCGAGATTCTGGTCCAGGATTTGAGCCTGCTGCTGAACGCGGGCGATGCGGTGGTCGTGCGCGGACTCTCCGGCACCGGCAAAACAACGCTCTTGCGTGCCCTGGCCGAAATGTGGCCCTACACAACGGGTATCGTCGGCCGCCCGGACATCCCGGGCACAATGTTCATCTCCCAGCTGCCGTATCTGCCACTGGGTGATCTGCGCGCCGCCATCACCTACCCCGCCCCACCGGGTGATGCCACGGCCGACGATTTGCGCTCCGCGCTGACCAAAGTGCAACTCGGCCATCTAACTGATCGTCTCGACGAGAGTGCCGACTGGGCAAACATCCTCTCCACCGGCGAACAACAACGCCTCGCCTTCGCCCGCATCATCCTGATCCGCCCCTCAGCGGCATTCCTCGACGAAGCAACCTCCGCGGTCGACGAGGGCCTGGAATTCGCCCTCTACGCCCTGATCCGCACCGAACTCCCCGACCTCATCCTCATCAGCACCGCCCACCGCCGCACCGTCGACCAACACCACACCGCCACCCTCGAACTCACTCTCGGCGGCGAATGGTCGTACCGGGCCTTGTCCACGAAGTGATCCGCGCCAGCCTCGAGTCACGCACGATCAGTGGACCCTGTCCGCACCATGCAGGACGACGGCGAGGAATACATACAGCGTCTCGAAATGTTGGTCGGCGGCGCAGTATCGCTGAAGCCCGAGGATATGCTGGCATACACCAAAGATATTGTGCCGCATGGACGGAACGGATTCAGACCGCCAACAGTGCAGGCAGCCGCCGCCCCTCGGCGCTACGGCGAAGGCCAAGTGCGCAAAATCTTCACTTCGCTGACCTTCGTTGAAGGAATTCTCATGGCCCCCAACCCTCCTGACACTTCCGGTTCGATTCCCGTGTCGGCCCTGAAGGCCCTGCACGATGACGGTCCGATTCCGCCCGCTGCCGGATCTCCGACGGTCAACGGCCAACCGGTCGACCCGTTGATCGCGGCCATCGTTCCGAGCCAGGTCGACCAGAAATCACAACAGTCGTCGACACCACCGGTCGGGGGCATCGGAGACGTCGTCGGCGTTGTCAATTCGAAGCCCAGCGGAACAACGCTGCTGCCTTCGGGAACGCTCCTGCATAACGACGTCACGAACGACAAGAATGTGCTGACGACACATACGACGATTGTGATTCCCGGCCAGTCGCCCACATACACCACCAACACACAGGATCTGACGCCCTATCTCAGCGGCAGTCAGAAGCTGCCCACCGAAGACTCCGCATTCAACCGCCTCTGGGATCAGTTGACCCCCGAGCAGAAGATACAGACGTTTCAACACGATGCCGACCTGGGTAACCGCACCCAGCTGCCGCTGGCGACGCGGGACTATTTCAACCGGTTGCACGACCAAGCGGAGATTTCGAACTATTCGGCGCAGGTTCAGCAGATGCGTGCCCAGCATCCTGACTGGGCGCAGGCAGACGACGACGCGGGCGGTGGCCGCTACTCGTACATGGATACCGACGGATCACGCACACGATGGTTGAGACAGTACGACGCGGCCAAGAACACCCTGGGGCGATTCACCGAGGCAGGCAAACCCGGAACAATCTTGATCCAACTCGACGACAACGGCAATTCAGTGAGCGTCGCGTTGCCCCAGGACGGTCAGATCCCGGCAAACTCCACCGTCATCCAGCCACCGACCACACTGGCGAGCGGGCCGGGCGCGACCGACGTCGGTGGCGCCGCGTTCCCCGGCGCCATGGGCACCGTGCTCGATGCCCAGATTGCCCAGGAACGGAATCGGCTGGAAGCCAACAACATACCCGTTCCAGGATGGATGAAGGAGATAACGATCGGCGGCAAGACCGTCGGTGGAACGCCGGTGGGTACGGCCGCGAGCGGGGGTCTGGGCATGGGTCTTGGCGTACTCTCCGATATGGCGGGTGACGGTAACTCGTTCGACAAGGCCATGGCCAGGGAAACGGGAGCGCTGGTGGCGTTCAACACGACCCAGGGGGTTGTCCTCGCCGGCACGTCCGCACTGACCGCCGCGCTTGCGGGTTCCGAAACCGGTGCGGCATTGGGCTCGGTGCTGCCCGGCGTCGGCACCGCGGTCGGTCTCGTCGCCGGTGCCGTGGCGGGCTATCTCGTGTCGAGATACATCAACAATCACTACGACATGCCGGATCACAGCAATGTGGTCTTGCCGGCCTCGGTCCTTCAGCCACCGCAACAGCACGCCACGGGTGGCGCGGTCACCGGCCCCGGATCGTCGATTGGCGACAAGATTCCCGCGTTGTTGTCCGACGGTGAGTTCGTCGTCAATGCGGCCTCCGCGTCCCAGAACCGTCCGCTACTGCGGGCGATCAACGCCGATCCGGCATATATGACGAAGTACTCGCAGCAGATGGAACGCATGGTCGCGGCAGCGCTGACCAAGGTCCGGGCGACACCGAATGGGGGCGGCGAGCACGTGAATCAATCTATGACCGTACGCATTTCGACCTATGACGTCCACGAGGCGTTCGCCAAGGCAAAGCTGTGGGAACAGCGCCACACTCTGACGGACTTCTGAGCCGGGTCCCACGGCCGGAACCCCTTGCCCTGCAACGAGAAGTACTGAGATCCTGATCGTCGGCCGCGAGACGCCGTTCGGGTGTTGATCGTGCTCGTTGCCGACGAAGGGACGGAGTCTTCTCATGGCGCGGCGCGTTTCGGACAGACCAGTGGGTTTTGTGCCGGTCTTGGGCCGCCGGTGGATGTTTCCGATCTCCCTGCTCGGCGGGATCGGATTCCTGATACTCGCGGTATTCGACGGACAGGGGGACGACCGACTGCTTTTCGGATCTCTGGGTCTGGCAATGGTTTCGACGTTCCCCACCCCGGAGTATCCCGCCGTGACAGTCCGGGCCGGACGAGCAGTCCTGCGTTATCGTCCCTGGCGCAGGCCGGAGTTCCGATTGTTCTTCCTTCTCACAATTACCGGAGCCGTGGTGTTCCAGTACGGTCGTACTGGGGACGCACCCCAATGGTTCGTGCCGGGCGGCCTCGTTCTCGTGCTTGGGAGCGGATTCTTCACGTTGCTTCTTCTCACGGGGATCGAGCGGCACATAACCTTCGGGGAACACACATTGCATGTGTCACACGCCGGATTCGACTGGGAGCTTCCCTGGGAGGCAATCACCAATGTGGCGACGAGAACGAAGCTGGTGAAGCGCGGCGGCTCGTATCCGGAGATCGTCCTCAACTGTCCACGAGGGGCGGTGATCGACAGATCGAGTCCGACTTCGCTTGCGCGGCAACAGGATCCGGAGGGACAGTGGACGGTACCGACTGGGGCGTGGACCGTGGAGCCCGGCGCGTTATCGGCAACCATTCGGTTCCTGGTCGACCATCCTGACCAGCGGGCGAGCATCACACCCGAGCAGGTGCGAGCGATGCTGACCCCGCCGATGGGAAGCGAGCGGGCGCGAATGGCGCAGGAGCGCAGGTTGGACGAATACCGGGCCGGTATCGAATCCGCACAGAACAAGAACGGCTGATTTCCAGACCACCTCGACGTTCAACAGCCTCGGTGTCACGTTTCCTTCACGAGACGGCGTGATCGCGGCGCGCGGAAAACAGATGGCGGTGCGCGAGTGGCCGCTGTTAGTGTTGCCGCCGCGCCACCCGGGCGTGAATGAACCGACTGTGGAAGAGGGTGTTTTGATGACCCGGAATGCGCCGAGAGCGCCTCAGGGTGTGGCTCCGGCACGAAACATCGCTGCCCGCACCACATCTGGCCGGTAGTCGCTAGCGTCATCGAGGCGCTCTCGGCCTGCTCCCGCTGCCTGCATTCACGCTCTCGGCATTGGAGTGAACCGAGTTGTCCGACAACACCTTTACCAACCATGAGCCCAGTCCGGCATTGCGGACCGGGACGTTTTCCTGCATGCGTTGCAGTCTTACCGTGGCTCTGCTCGGGCCCGATGGCCAGCGGCGTAATCATTGCCCCAGTTGTTTGCATTCGCGGCATACCGTCGACCAGGTCGAGGGTGGTGTGTCCGAGTGTCAGGCGCGGATGGCTCCGCTGTCGATCGCGGTGTCGCGCAGTGGCGAATGGGGCATTGTGCATCGGTGTACGCGGTGCCATGAGCTGGCGCTGCACGCGGTGTGCGGGGATGACAATCAGCTGATCCTCATGCGGTTGGCGGTGCGTCCGCTGGCCGAACCACCGTTCCCGCTCGAAGTGTTCGGCGATCTGTAGGAGCCGGACATGCCACGAAAGAACAATGCGGTGACCGGCCGCCGCCAGCGCGGGAAGTCCGTATTGCACGGGCCCGGCGGGGAATCCGGTGAGTCGTTCCGGTGTGTGGGGTGTCGGCTCGACGTGCCGATCAGCGCGCCGGGGACCGGGCATCGCAATCATTGCCCGCACTGCTTGGCCAGTCGTCATGTGGACCGGTTACCGGGCGATCGTGCCGCGACCTGTCGTGCCCGCATGCGGGCGGTCAGTATGACGGTGCGGGACAACGGTGAATGGTCGCTGGTGCACCAGTGCATGGGGTGCGGGGTATTGAAGATGAACCGCATCGCCGGTGATGACAATGCGCTGGCGCTGATGCGAATTGCGTTGCGTCCCTTGGCTGATCCGGTGATGGGCCGGAGAGTGCTGCGCTCGCTGTGAGATTCGGGGCACCGATCCTGATCGGGTCGGTGCCCCGGTATCGTGAAGCTGATCGTCTAGTTGGCCTAATGGCCTTCGGCCAGCCGAAGGCGGCTAGCCGAGATATTCGAGGTCCCTGCGCCAGGGGTGGTAATGGCGGTCAGACCGGCGAGGAGTCGCAAGGCGGATTCGGAAGGCGAGCCCGGTTCAGCGTTGAACACGGCCAGGCGTTGTCCGTCGTCGTTCGGCAGGGCCATCAACTCGGTCATCAGCGCCATGGTGCCAACGGTGGGATGGTGATAACTGCTGGTCGTACCGCCGCAGTCGCCCACCGTGTGCGCGGACCACAGTTTCGCGAAATCGGCGCTCCCGAGAATCAATTCGCCGATCAGGGTGCTCAGGGCGGGAGCTCCGGGGTGCTGCCCGGCAACGAGCCGCAGGTCGGCGACGGTGGACCGGGCCTTGCGGGGCCAGTCGTCATAGAGATCGCGCGTGTGGGGGTCGAGGAACATCATGCGACCGATATTGGGGCGGTCGTAGGCGCGGTTCGGCGCATCGAAGTCGAGATGGCCTGCCAGTACAGCGTGCGCCATCGGATTCCATGCGAGAACGTCGAGGAAACGCCCCATGACCAGGGCGGGCACGTCCCCGAAGGACTCGATCATGAGCCGTACTCCCGGCCGCACCTGCTCGGGCTTCACGGCCGGGCGGCGAGTTCTCGGCTTCGGCCGGGCCAGGGAGTACAGGTGCGCGCGCTCGGCGTCGTCCAACCGCAGGACGCGGGCGACAGCATCGAGTACGGCGTCCGAGGCATTGGGGCTCTGCCCCTGTTCGAGCCGGGTGTAGTAGCCGGCGCTCACCCCGGCGAGCTGTGCGATTTCCTCCCGGCGCAGACCTGGCACACGTCGCCGCCCGCCGTAATCGGGAAGCCCGGCCTCAGTGGGCTGGAGCTGAGCGCGCCGCGATCGCAGGAATTCACCCAGCTCCGTATTTGTGCTCATGCGAACCAGTGTCGCTGATTCGCGGATGCCGAACCTGTACCTGCCAGGTGTACCCACCACAGGTGTACATCCGGCAAGAGGCTGGGTCCGCGATGCCGATCGCCGCAGGCTGGTTTCCGACAGAGCAGCCACAGACGAACGGAGACGTGATGAAGATTCTTGTGATCGGTGCGACGGGGATCATCGGCCGCGCGGTCACCGATGCCTTGGCCGTGCGCCACGAGGTGGTGCCGGTCTCACGCAAGGGACCTGTGCGGGTGGACATGGCGGACACCGCGACGATCGACGCCCTCTTCGTGGAGGTGGGTGAAGTGGACGCGGTGGTGTGCTGCGCCGCGAGCGGCGGCTTGACACCCCTGGATACCTTGTCGGACAAGGACTTCTGGACCGGTCTCGACGGAAAACTCGTGGGCCAGGTGAACCTGGTCCGACGAGCGCTCGCGCATGTGCGGGACGGCGGATCGGTGACACTCACCAGCGGCCGATTCACCGAGCCCATCGCGGGAAGTTCGCTCTCGTACCTGGTCAATGCTGGCCTGGAGGCGTTCGTACACGCCGCGGCGATCGAGATGCCGCGTGGCGTTCGCCTGAATACGGTCAGCCCGGGTTGGGTACGAGAAACATTGCTCAGCCTCGACATGGATCCGGCTGACGGCACCCCGGCGGTCGAGGTCGCCCAGGTGTATCGGGACGTCGTGGAAGGCACGGTCCACGGTCGAACGGTATCGGCCGGAGAACAGGCATGAGTCCGAAACCCGTTGCCCTGCAACCGCGAAAGCGCTCACCGATCACGGCATTGGGATCGATGTGAGCGTGGTGTTTCCGGTCTATTCGTGTCGCGCGCAGGCGAGTTCGGCCAATTGACCGAGGGTGTTGTCGAGCTGCTCGTAGCCGTGCTGTTCCAGGGCCTTGGTCACCTGATTGGTGATCAACGGTCCGGAGAAGGTGAAGCCCGCGGTGATGTTGGCGCCCGATTCGGTGCTCTGCAACCAGTAGGTCAGATCGTACTGAATGCCCGTTCTTCCCTTGCCACGCAAGGCAATTCGATTGGGCTTATCGAGTCGAGTGACGGTCCACTCGACTTCCTCGAGCATGCCGTGCAGCAGCACCTCGGCGACCACAACGGACCCTTCGACCAGCCGCTCGGGTGGCGTGCCGATGAAGTCATGATGCATACCGAACCAGTGGTCCCAGGTGGTCGGCGCGACAATGGTGTTGAAAAGGGACTCGAGCGTCCCCGGAACGTCCCTGCTGAGAAGTAGCGCTCCCATGGCGGCTCCTTGAAATTTGTTGGCGGCGAGTCAAAACGGGTGCGCAACGCGGATTGCCGACTACCTCCGATGAACTTCCCCCCGAAGCCGGTGCCGACGATCTTGACACACCGGAAACCAGAGCACAACATAGGCATTCAGCCTGGTTAACACCGAACTTGCAAATGAAATCGCATTCGCCGCAAACCAAATGACCTGTGGGTCAACGACATCACTCCGCATCCCTCACAAAGGGGAAGTTCTACCGCTGCGCGCTGCTGACTCCACGCTCCAGAACCCTGAGCGTCTCGACTGCGTCGTGCGGATCAACCGGGACTGGCGTGCCGTCGATCAAGGCATCGGCCATCGCTCGATAGAACGCGGGGTAGTCGCCGGGCTCGGTGGGGATTGGACCGGTATCACCCTCAGCGCCCAATTCACCCCAAGAGTCGGGTTCGACTGTGCCCCAAGGGTTTCCCTCGCCAGGGCGACGGCCGGCGCGCAGGTCCGCTTCCTGAGGATCGAGACCGTATATGACGAAGGCACTTTCGGATCCCAGCACACGGAACCGCGGGCCTATTTGTGCCGCTACCGCACTCATCCATAAATGAGACCGGACGCCCGAGTCATGGGTGAGGGCAAGGAACGCGTCATCATCGGCGTTGACTCCGGCACGGCGGCGGTCTCGTTCGCAATAGACATCGGTGACCGGACCGAACAGCACCAGCGCCTGATCGACAAGATGGCTGCCGAGGTCATACAGATATCCCGCACCATCGGCTGCCCCGCCGAGCTCGCGCCAGCCACCCTTGCCCACCGGCCGCCACCGCTCCATCCGCGACTCGAACCGCTGCACCTCTCCCAGCCGGCCCTTCGCGATCAAGTTTCGGACGGTGAGGAAGTCACCGTCCCACCGGCGGTTCTGGAACACCGACAAAACCACTCGACGCCGGTCGGCGGCGGCGATGACCTGCTCAGCCTCGGCCGAGGTGACGGCGAACGGCTTATCCACCACGACCGAAATCCCGGCTTCGATCGCCTGCAGCGCGAGCGAGGCATGGCTGCGATTGGGTGTGGCGATCACGACCAGATCGATCCCGAAGGGATCAGCGAACAGCTCCTCGACCGTTGCGATGACCCGTACCCCAGGATGTTGCCGCTTCGCCTGCTCGGCGCGTTCGGCCGACGAGGTGACTACCACGTCCAAGCGCATCCGGGGTTCTGCGGCGATCAGTGGTGCGTGAAAGACCGATCCGGCAAGCCCGAAGCCCACCAGCGCCACTCGAAGTTCCGGCATCGCGCCTCTCCCTTGTGTCGATGATCCGCTTTCCGCGCAGCCGCGGTCCGGCCACGCCAAACCATGCATCACCTGTGCAACGTGGCCTGGATTTCGTTAGCCAAAGTGTAGTTCCCGGCGGCGATGAATCTCTGACGCGTATTCATGGCCTTGCTGATGTCGGACATCGAGCGCAAGCCGTAGTCCAGTGGGAGGTCTCTGCCGTTGAGGTCAGTCACAACACCTCCTGCGGCATGCAGGATGTAATGCCCTGGCGACAGGTCCCAGATCGCGAATCCCTTGGCGAACTCGATCATGGCATCGGAGAATCCAGCCGCGACGTGGCACAGGCCGATCGATCCGAAGTCGACACCGATGCGCCCGTTCGATTTTCCGTTCTCGTTCGGCAAACTCAAGGCATTCAGAAACTCGCCCTGTTGAGCCAATGGTTCGAACCGTTGAGCAGGTCGCATCAGGTAGTTGGTGACCAACGCGTCCGGCAGCGCGGCCTGTGATGGCCGGTCGAGAGCGTGTCGAGCACCGTCGGCGGTCACCATGAGCGCGCGGTCGTTTCCGGCGTCATCCATCGCGGCGAGGTAGATCTGGATGTGGTGAAAAATGTCCCCGACCACTGCGGCAACGGGCCGAGCCAGAGCGCGCGAGTAGATCAGAACGTGGGTGTAGCCGTACAGGCCGCGTACGGCCAACTCGCTGGTGTCCAGCGGGTCGACCAGCACACACAGGTCGGGGTCCGGATCCCTGCCGATGATCTCGGGGTCGGCTTCCTCGGAGGCGTAAACGAATGACGGAATCTTCTGTGCCAGTAACTCTTTGTACCGTTGATGCATCCACAGGTCGTAGTCGGACAGGAAGTTGTCGCTATGGCGCAAGTTCTCGTTCTCTGCCCGACGACCGGTCAAGGCAGCGTCGATCAGCCGTGGACGAATTTCAGTGATCATCTGGCGCACCAAGTCGGCAATATAGTGTGCGAGTTCGGTGTTCGTTGCCGGACTTATCATTCCGGGCCCCCTTTCGACTGTGTCATCGCAGCTCCATAGGAGGTTCGATTCCCGGCGGATTCATAGTGGCGGCAACGAAGATCGCCTCGAAACCGGCGGCGCGCATGATCTTCGCGCCCGTCAGATCGTCGAAGTTTTCCACCGTCAGACCGCGACTCTTGGTCATTGCGCCGAATACCGCGAAGTACAGCTCGGCTTTGGGGTATCTGACACGGAGCTGTCGGGCGAGGTAGCCGACAACGTCAGCATGTTTGACCTCGAAATCGCAGATGACGATAGTCGGGGTGTCTGGAGCATCGGGAAAGAAGGAGGCATCGTCCAAGGTGATGCCGTCACGAATCTTGTTGCAGCGCAGGTAACCGATCTTGCAGCGCGAGAGCCGCGCGGATGCCATGAAGGTCGCCATAACGAGGCCAGCCTCATTGACGCCGAAGCACACATCCACGTCAAGTCGTCGCCCGACATTCTTGATCTGGACTGAAAGCTGTTCCAGCCCATACCCGAACGATTCCCAGGTCAGGTCCAACAGGTGACCGGGACGTGGATTGGGCAAGGTGAAAACGCAGATATCCGGGTTGCCATGTTCGACTGTGGGCACCGACATCACGAACTCCTCGCCGACCTGATCGGGCAGCGAACTCGGCATGGCCGTGAGCGGTTCGCTGGGCGATTCGGGTGTTCTTGACAGCCGGTCCGGAGACTCCGGCTGGAAGTTGAGGCTGAATTGTTTGAGAGAAAGCTGGTCCTCGATCGGAAGACGTTCGTAGGCTTCGGCGATCAGTCGGTATGCCTGCAAACTCGGCACATCCGGATACCGCGCCATCAACTCCGTCGCCGCTCGCGTCACCGACCCCAGGGTCGTCCAGAGCTTCTTTCCCACGGCGGCCATCTCCCGACCACGTGCCTGCGGAGTCGTCGGCTGGATCACCGGCGCGCTCGGATTCGACTGCCCCGATCGAATTTCCATCGCACCCAGTTCTCTACAGCTGGAACCTGCACAGCCTCAGGTTACCCATTGCGATGGGCAAGACCAGCGTTTACAGGAACCCAGCAAGCCAGTGTTGCCCAAGAATCAGGTGACCCCCGAACCGTCGCGCAGGTGTCACGAACCGACACGAATGCGACTGTAGGGAACACCGAATCCACTCACACGAAAACGTATGCACGCCATGACATCCCATTCGGAGGTGGAATGTGAATGAAATAGGACGACGCCTATTTCCCCGCCGAGCACGCTCGGAGGACGAACATGTCGAGGTGGAGGCGATCCTGCGCGACGCCAGTCGCGCCGACCCTGACACTTTGGACGACATCGTCAACGAGCTACGAACACACGGTGGGAATGTGCGCACCCAAACCGAAATCGACGGTGTGATAGCCCGATTCCGGGCGACACACGCCGATCCGCACGGCGACAACGAACGCACCAGCACCGAAAGCACCGAGGACGAGCAATCACAAGACCGGAGACAGTCCCACCGTTGAACGAATCGCAGGCAGCCCCGAAGCCACGCTCCGCTTCCTCCAGGACCGAAAGGACTTACGCCCGGAGCGGCCCGCCGGGCTCTGCACCGGCTCACTTCTACCGGCCTCGCACTGAGCACTGTGCACAACCCGGCCACGTGGCGAGCTACTGAACGTGGTCGGGTGACAGTGAACAATCCGCGCTACCGGGACTATCTCGTCACGCAGGCACCACAGTGACGACCCGCACATCAATCGGTTAACCTGCTCCAATCCTCTCAGGAAGGACTACTCGTCGTATGCCCGAAAAGGTCACCAAGGAACAGGTTTTGGCCTATATCGTGCGCGACGGACGATTGCTCGTCTTCCGGCACATTGATTACTCGCGGGAGGAAGTCGGCATCCAAGTGCCTGCCGGGAGCGTGCAGGATGGGGAGACGCCCGAGGATGCCGTCCTACGGGAAGCGCGGGAAGAGACTGGGTTCACCGAGTTCACGATCGTGCGCAAGCTTGGGGAATACACCTATGACATCAGCCCTTACCGGTTCGAGATCCAGCATCGGCACGTCTTCGAACTCGAGCTCGGTCAAGACACTCCGGAGCGGTGGAACAGCCGGGAAGGCCATGATGGCGTAGGCGAACCGACGCGATTCGAATGCTTTTGGATTCCGTTGGAAGCCGCGCACGTCCTGCAATCAGGGCAAGGCGCGCTACTCGGCCGGCTGTTCGATTGAGGGATCGTTGTCTCATCCAGTCTGGAGCGGTGCTGTGAGCGAACGAATCGATCACGCGACGCCATGGCCGGACACGGATGTCGGTCGGCGATCTGCGGCAGCAGCACTGGCGTAGAAGTCGAGGTGTGAGCGGGCTGCGCGGTCCCATCGAAATTGGGCGGCGAGGGCGCGGCCCGCATCGGCGCGTTGTGGGTTGTGGCGCAACGCTTCTCGTATGCCTGCGGCCATCTCGGCTGGGGATCGGGCATAGTGCACGGCGTTCTGGAAGACTTCGCGTAGGACAGGTAGGTCGCGGGCTACGACGGGGGTGCCTGCTGACAGGGCCTCCATGGCGGCGAGGCCGAAGCCTTCCTTGGTGGACAAGAACGGCAGGACCTGTGCGGTGGCGACCAGCGCGGGTAGGTCGGCGTGCTCGACCGCACCGAGTACGGTGACGTCGATGCCGAGTTCGGTTGCACGGGTGTCGAATTGGCTTCTGTAGTCGCGGTAGTCGAAGAGGGTTTCTCCGCCTGCGATGACCAGTCGTAGGTCGGGGTGATCGCGGTGCACAAGAGCGAATGCCTCGAGCAGGTCGAGGCTGCCTTTGCGGGGTTCGATGCCGCCTACCGCGAGCACGTAGCGGCCCAGGCGAGTGCGCCAGGCGGATCGGCGGGCGGTGGCGGCGGGGTCGTTGCTTGCGGCGGTGGCGAAGCGGTCGTATTCGACGCCGTTCGGGATGACCGTGGGGGTCAGGCCCCAGCCGGTGTGGACTTCTTCGGCGACGGCGGCCGAGACGCAGATGTGGGCGTAGGGGTTGGTGATGGCGGCTTCGTGGCAGCGGGCGAGTTCGGGGGTGGTGAAGTGGTCGAGGTGGTGGATGGTGCGGATGCAGGGGCCGACGGCGTTGGCACTGATGCAGTCTTGGGCGTGCACGATGTCGAAATCGGTTGGGGTGAAGGCGGTTCGCAGGACCTCGATCGAGCGCATGATTCTGGCGCCGACGCTCTCACCGTCGAGAGCGGTGAAAGGGACAACGCGCACCCGGACCGCCGGGTCGACGGGGCGGAAGAAGGCGTGGTCGCCGCCTCGGCCCAGGGTCCACACCGTGACGTCGGCTCCCTGGCAAACCAGCGCTTCGGCGAGGTTGAGGGTGTGCACGACGCCGCCGCGTGGTTTGGTCGAGTAGGTCAGCAGGGCGATCCGCATCATTGAACTCCTTTGTCCTGCAGGAGATTGACGTAGGTGTCGGTGCGGCGTTCGGTGAGGTGGTGCAGGACGCGGCGGGCGCGTTGGACTTCGGCGGCGATATCGACGTCGGCTACCGCGAGGCCGCCTTTGGTCCAGGTTTTGGCGAGGATGTCCCCGCCGGGACCGACGATTTTGGCTTGGCCGAGGAAGCGGAGGCTGCCGGTGGTGCCGGTTTGGTTGGAGGAGGCGAGCACGATTTGGTTCTCGGCGGCGCGGGCCTGGTCGTAGAGGTCGAACAGGCGTGATTGGCGGTCGTTGGGCATGCGGGAGGCGCGGTCGGTGGTGCTGGCGGGCCAGGCCGAGAGGGCCGCGATGGTGTGGGCGCCGTCGAGGGCGAGTTCGCGGGCGGATTCGGGGAAGGTTTTGTCGTAGTCGATGAGCATGCCCATGCGGCCGAGTGGTGTGTCGAACGCCGAGAAGCCTTGTCCCGCAGCGTAAGCGAGGTGCTCGCCCGCCGGTTGGTGCACCTTGCGGTGGCGGCCCAGTACGCCGTCACCGCTCAGGCAGACCGCCGAGTTGTAGCGCAGGCCGTCCGCGTGTTCGGCGTAGCCGACGCAGACGACCATGCCTCCGGCCAACCGGCTCAGTAACCGGATTTCCGGGCCGTCGCCGTCGATCGCTTCGGGACCGGTGGCCGGGTCGGGGTTGCGCAGATCGCCGATATAGCCGCCCAAGCTCGCATCGGGCAGCACCAGCAGTTGGACGCCGTCGGCGGCCAGGCGCTCGATGATGCCGGCGATCTTCTCCAGCGCCCGGCCGATATCGGCGCCGAAGTGGGCTGCGACCGCGGCGATTCGCGTGACGGGCATCGCCTAGGCCACCGCTGAGGTGTGGGCCGCGACGGTGATGCGGTCGGCCAGGTACTCCGCGTCGCGGGCGATCGCGGCGAAGCGGCCCGAACCCCACGTGTGCAGCCAGGGCAGGCCCAGGAAGTACAGCCCGGATGTGGTTGTCACGCCGCGGTTGTGGCAGGGGTGTCCTTCGCCGTCGAAGACTCCCGCGCGCAGCCATCGGTAGTCGGTGCGGAATCCGACCGACCACAGCACCGAGGTGATGCCGTGCGCGGCGAGATCGAGTTCGGTCGGCTCGGATTCGGGCTGCCACACCGGGGTGTAGCGCTCCTCGATCGGTGCGGTGAGGTGTTCGCGGGCGATGTAGGCGTCGATGGAATCCTTGATGCTCTCGGCGACGGCGTCGGCATGATCGAGGGATTTCGCCAGCGATGAGTCGAAATATGCTGTGCCGCTGGTGATATCGATCAGACGTCCGTAGAGCCCCATCCCTTGACGGGCGAATGCGCGCAGATCAATATCGCGACCGCCGTCCCGGCCGGTGACGTAGTGGTTGGTGTTCTCCCGTTTGCCCAATCCGCCGGGCTGGTCCTGAATCGGGATGTCGTAGTGGCCCATATCGTGCAGCCACGCCACGCAATCTCGGCCGCGATAGAAGCGCGCCACCCGTGGGGCATTGCCGACCGCCAGATGCACCTGCCGTCCTGCCAGATGCAGGTCCTCGGCGATCTGGGCACCCGATTGCCCGGTGCCCACGACCAGTACCGCGCCCTCGGGTAGGTCGTCGGCATTGCGGTACTGCGCCGAATGCAGCTGGGTGATCGACGCCGGGAGCTTCTCCGCGAAGCGCGGAATGGTGGGGATGTGATAGCCACCAACCGCGACCACAACCTGATCGGCATGCATCGACCCGGCGCTCGTGCCGAGTGCGAATCCGCCTGTGGGCGCGACTGTGAGATCGTTGACCTGTACGCCCTCACGCACGGGTGGGTCGAAGGTTTGCGCGTAGCCGCGCAGCCAGGCGTAGACTTCGTCGCGTGCCATGAACCCGTGCGGGTCGGGGCCGTCGTACCGGTAGCCGGGCAGGACGCACTGCCAGTTCGGGGTGACGAGAGTGAAGTTGTCCCAGCGGGTGTCGGACCATTCGTGGGCGATGGTGTCGCGTTCGAGCACGACATGGTCGATACCGCTGCGCGTGAGGTGCCAGCTGATCGACAGGCCCGCTTGGCCCCCGCCGATCACGATCACATCGTGATGCTCGGTGGAATAGGTTGTCATGACCGGCCTTTCGATGTCGCGGCGGCCACCGATGGCGGAGTCATCGACAGCACTCGCACGGTGCCGGCTTCGGCGGACGAGAGTGCCTGTGCGGCAGTGGTTTCGATGGATTCGAGGGTGTGGGCCGCCGAGGTGCACGCGAATCCGTACTTGGCGCGCACCCGCTCGGAGGCGAGGGTGAGTGCGGTCCGGACGTGGGTGAGGAATTCTTCGATCGGGTAGTCGATGCCGACCGCGAGATGGTCGTGGATGACCAGCGATGGCGAGTAGCAGTGCTGCACCGCCCCGTCGGGCCAGCGCACCTGGAAATGCATCTCAGGCATGTTCGACCACCAAACCCGTGGGCCGATCCGGTTGTCCGACAACGCCATAACGCTGGGTCACGCTGTGATACAGCTCGGGGCGGCGATCACGCAGGTTGTACATGCCGCCGTCACGGGCGAGCGCCAGGACATGATCGAGATCCACTGTGGCGGTGGCCAGTCCGGCGTTGGTGCCGGTGGTGGCGAGCACGTCTCCACCCGGACCGACGATCTTGGCGCTGCATACGAAGCGCAGCGATCCGAAGGTTCCGGCCTGGTTGGAGGCGACCCACACCACCTGGTTCTCCACCGCGCGAGCGCGGTCGAAGATGTCGAAGCGCTGAGTCCAGCGGTCGTCTTCGAGCCGCTCGGCCGCGCCGGTGCGAGCGGTCGGCCATGCCGAGAGCGAGGTGATGATCTGCGCACCATCCAGGGCCAGGGCCCGGGCGGCCTCGGGGAAGGCTTTGTCGTAGCAGATCTGCATGCCCATCCGGCCGACCGGAGTGTCGAACGCTCGATACTCGAATCCCGCTTGGTAGCAAAGGTTTTCACCGAGCGGCTGATGAACCTTGCGGTATGAGCCCAGGATTCCGTCACCACTGAGGGTGACCGCGGCGTTGTAGCGGTCCTCGCCGTCGGCTTCGCAGAATCCGAGGGTTACCACCAGGTCCCCGGCCATGGCCGCGACGGTGCGCAGCTCGGGTCCGTCGAGGGTGAGAGCCGGTGGCAGACTGCGCAATCGGCGGGCTCGGGCTTCCTCGCTCTCTTCACCGCCACCCAGGCTTGGCAGGTAGCCGCCCAGGCAGGCCTCGGGAAGTACCAGCAATCGGCTTCCCCGTGCGCGGGCGGTGTCGATGAGTGTGCCGATGGTGCGGTAGCAGGTCTCCATATCGCGGCCGAATTCGGCGGCTGCCACGGAGATGGTCAGGTCGTTCATGAGATCCCCAATCCGGTAACGGATCCCGTCACCGCGGTGGTCGTGATGCCGTCCGGCCAGCGCAGCCGGACGCCGGGGGTGGTGGTCAATTCGCCGCAGATCGCCGACGTCGCCGGGCTCGACGCAGAGCAGGCGGGAGTGCCGGGGCGATCGGCGGTCAGCATGGCGAAACCGGGAAAACAGCTGAGCCAGTCGGCCATTGCGGCGGTCTCTGGTTTAGGTAGGCGTGCCAGGTCGATTTCGACACCGACGCCGCTGGATTCGGCGAGCATGCCCGCGGTACCCGCGATACCGGCCATGCTCACGTCCTTGGCGGCGCGCGGGCGTGACTCGGCGACGACGCGCCCCAATGCGCGCAGTTCCTCACCTGATCGCTGCGACGACGAATCCCATTGCCGCCCGTGATATCCGGTGCGCCAGCCGCCGTCGAGATCGGCGGTGAGCGCGAGCTGGTCGCCTACGCGGCCGCCACCGCTGGTGACCGGGCGATCGGTGCGGCCCAACGCGGTCACCGACAGCGCCGCCGGAACCCCGAGCTGGGTGTGACCGCCCAGAACGGGCACCTGCCATACCGCGCTCGCCTTACCCAGGCCCCGCAGGATTCGAGTCAGTAGTGAGCGCGTGGGGGCGGCCACCGCGTCGAGCATCGCGACAGGTTCGGCACCCATCGCGGCCAGATCATTGAGGTTGACCAGGACCGCGCACCAGCCCGCCCATTCCGGATCGCGTTCGACGATCGACGGCACGATGGCATCGCACGCGGCGAGGAGATCTCCGCCGGGGACCGGTGCGGCATCGTCGCCGCGAAAACCGCTGCTGCCCAAGGACGTCGGCAGTACATCCAATGCCGCGAGCGCCGGACCCAGCATGGATTTGGTGGCGTCGGCCAATCGCTGGATGCGATCGATCGGCCACCGCATGCCCACATGTGGCACACCACCCAGGCTGCTCGGACCCATCAGCGCCCAGCCCAGATCGGTGAACATCGCGGCATGCCGTGCCTGCACGGTGGCTTCGAAGCGCAGCACATTGTTGTTCTCGGCGTACGCGCACGCCGCCCGGACCAGAGCTTTGCCGATCCGATGTGTGCGCAGCGCGTGGTCGACCACCAGGCGACTGCCGGTCCACCAGCCGATATCGGTCGGCGTGGCCGGGGCCAGGCGCACACCCCCGAGCACCGTGCCGTCGGAAGCGGTCGCGACGAGCACCCGGGTACGCGGATCATCGTCGAGGTCATCGATATCGCTGCCTACGAACAAGCCCTGATCGAGGACGAAGTTCTCGCGGCGCAGTCGCCGATAGGCCCGCAGTTCGATCGGCGCGGCCTCGCGAATCATGAAGTCGTCGCCATGCCCGGCCGGGTTCCCGGATAGCACACATGCCCCGATGTCCGGATTCACTGCCTCGGCGGACAGCGCATCCAGCCACGATCGGGTGTTCATCTCTCGCCGCGGAGTAGCCATCTCATCCCCCGGCGCTCTGTAGGACCGAGCACGCTCCGCATGCCGCGCATCCGGCTTTCTGTGCGGCACCGAGCATTCCGGCCTGCTGCAATTCATGTGCGACGCGGCGGGTGACCGATTCCAGGTACTCGGGTTCGGGTGCGCTCGCGTGATCGACATCGACCGCGAGCGTGCCCGCCAGTGGCCGGAACGGGACGATGAACGGATATACGCCCATCGCGATGAGCTCGCGTGCCCCGGAGACCAATTCGTCTGGGTCCTCACCGAGTCCCGCGAGCAGGTACGTCGAGACCTGGTTGCGGCCGAACACGCGCACGGCCTCAGTCCATGCCGCGCGGTATTCATTCAGCGGCACAGTCGATTTGCCCGGCATCCACCGTGCCCGCACCCGATCATCGAGTGACTCCACATGAATGCCGATCGAATCGGCTCCGGCCGCGTGCAGCTCGCTCAGCGTCGACAGATCGCCCGGGGGCTCACACTGCACCTGGATCGGCAGGTCCGGTACGGCTTGTTTGACCGCCCGGACGCAGCGGGTCAAATGCCGTGCGCCCCGGTCTTTTCCGGCAGAAGTGCCGGTGGTCATCACCATCTGCCGTACCCCGTCCAGCCGCACCGCGGCTGCGGCGACCTCGGCGAGCTGTTCGGGCCGTTTCACCGCGATTGTGGACCCCGCCTCTAGCGAGGCTTCGATGGCGCAGAAGCGGCAGCGCTGGTCCTGGTCGTAGCGAATGCATGTCTGCACCACAGTCGTGGCCAGCACATCCGCGCCGTGCAGTTTGGCGATCTTCTCGTACGAAATCCCTTCTGCGGTCACCAGATCGTAGAAGCGGGGCCGCTGCACCGGCTCGACCGTCACCCCCAGATCGGCGCCTTCGAATAGGAGCCGGTTCCCGCGCACGCTGTACGGACTCGCGCGCCGGATGGGGATGGCAGCGCCGGCACCCCCGATCAGGACATGACCGTCATCGCTGGGACCGGCACCGGATCGGCGCTGCACCGGCACATCGACGCGAATTCCGAGCAGCGCCAGGTCTACTCGAGTGGATACCTCGGTCATGGCAGGCCTACAGCTGGTAGGTCGAGTTGATGATGGCGCCCTTGCGGGCGTAGTGGATCAGCGCGTCCTGCACATCGAGCGGATGCGCGGGAATGACGCCCTCGATCAGGTCCTCTTCGCGCGCGCCGTGCAGCGCGAGTCCGAACCGGCACGCGAACACCTTGCCGCCCTCCTTGATGAAGGTCGAGAGCGCATCGTTGATGTTCTGCTCGCCCGGGAATCCACTGTCGCCGGTGGTCGGAAATCCGCGGGTGGCAATGGCATTGATCGCGCCGGGTCCGTAGAAGTAGATGGCGGACTCGAAGCCCTTGCGCAGCGCGCGGGTGGCTTGCAGGATCGCCACGAAGCTGACCGAGGACTCGTGGGCGATGCCGTGCACCAGCGTGAAGTAGGTTTCCCCGGCCTGGGCCCGATAGTCGGGGAAGATCTTGGTGGCACCGTAGATATTGGTGCCCTTCGGCAAGGCCGGATGCGGAATCTCCGCCAGCGACGCGGCGATGTTCTCCTCGATCGCCTTGTCGATATCGACCGTGGACTGGGTCAGTTCGGACATGAGGTTCTCCCTGGAATTCGCGTGGACCGATGAGCGAGGCGAACCGGCGCGGTTCGGTGTGGGCACTTTCATCGGTGAAACCAGTTGACGTCCGGTCGATTTCGGAATGGTTACATCCGGAACATTTGCCGATGTCCAGAAACTCACTGAGACGCAGTTGGCACGAATCACCAAACACGTGGTGTAGCAGTCTTTTTAGTGTCAGATTGCGATCTGCGAATGCGCAGGAACATCGCATCGACCTGGTGCGGGGTAATCGCTGTCCTCGCGTTTTTCTCGACTGTGTTAACTACCGCCATCGACTAAAACTGGCTGCCGTAACACACCGGAAATCGTCGGACCGGTAATTACGCTCAGGTGCGGTAAGACTGGAGGCCATGAGCGACGTGAGGATCCGCGCGGCCATCACCGACGACGAGCCCGCACTATCGGAGCTCGTGCGGCGAACCTGGTCCCCGGCTACCGAGATCACGCCCCAGCCACCCGCCGGCGAACCGTTCTTCCACGAGGCCAGCCGCCCCGAGGACTACCTCATCGCCGAGCTCGATGACCGTGTTGTCGCCTACCTGCGCCTGGTACAACCGATCCCGGTTGACAGCTGCGCCCACGTCCGCCAGATCCAGGGCCTCGCGGTCGACGACACCGCCCGGCACCGAGGGATTGCCACCGCGCTGATTACCGCGGCGATCACCGAGTCCCGCCGTCAGCACGCTTCCCGCCTGACCCTGCGTGTGCTATCCACCAACCTCGCCGCCCAACGTCTGTACGCCAGAACAGGTTTCACACTCGAAGGCACACTCCGGAACGAGTACTACCTCGAGGAGAAGTTCGTGGACGACCTGTTGATGGCGCAGCAGATCTAATCGCTCGCCATTGCTGTCCCTCTCGGGCTCAGATCGCGCGGGTGCCCAGGTCGGTGACGACCCGCGCCAGGGCGCGGACCGGTTCGGTGTCACCGCCCGCGGCCCAGATCATCGCCCACTGCAAGCGCGGGGCATCCGATACCGGGACGTACGCCAAGTCGGGGCGGGCGTGGAAGCGGGACGCGTGCTCGCCGAGCAGATTCACCGAGCGGCCGAGACCGATCAGGGTCGACAGCTCATCCATATTGGTGACCTGGCCGTCGCGTTCGACCCGGCGTCCGCGCGGTGTGGCGAAGGGATGGAAGGCGTCCTGCCAGTAGCCGGGTTGATCGGGACCGGTGGCCACGCTGAAATCACCCAGCACTTCCAGAGATACCGAATCCCGCAGGGCCAGTGCGTGATCGGCCGCGACGGCGAGTACGCGGTCCTCGGTGAAGACAACCGGTCCCACGGTGAGATCGGGCTCCTGCACCGGGAGCCAGGAGATCAGCACATCGATCTCGCCCCGGCGCAGTGGACCGAAGGCATCGACGAACGGGTTGTGCCGCACGTGCAGCCGCCAGGACTGATGCCGGGCGGTGAACGTATCGAAGTACGGCCGCAGATCGTGGGCGTTGGAGGCGATCACGCCCACGCGCAGCACCGCGTGTTCCTCGCGGGCGGCCCGCTTCGCCTCCGCCAGTACCTCGTTGAGGTTCCGGTAGATCGGCTGCAGGCCGTCGCGCAGCTGTTCGCCCGCGCGGGTCAAGCGCACCACCCGGCTCGTTCGCGTGAACAGCGCGGTGCCGATCGCGCGTTCCTGGGCTTTGATCGACTGACTGACCCGCGGTGAGGTCAGGTGCAATCGTTCGGCGGTACGCCCGAAATGCAGCTCCTCGGCGAGCGTCAGGAAGATCTCGATGTCCCGGAGCTCCACACCCCATCCCTTTCTACTGTTAAGCCGACCTTATCGTTCGATTCGAAATGTCCGCTTGATCGTTCTGACCAGCGAAATCACGATGAGATGTCACATTGTCGTCAGAAGAGGATCACCGATGAAGCAGCTCATCGTCATCTCCGCGCTCACCGCAGGTCTCATCGGCTCGGCGGGTTCCGCAGCGGCACAACCTGTTTCAACGACCGCAAGCGTGGTGTCGGCGCCGGTCGCCACGCAGGTGGCCGGTTCGTCCGAAGACGCGTTCTGCGCCATCATCCGATTCCTGAAGGGCGGCTGGGCGGGTCGTGCTACCGACTGCTCGTTCTGAGCGCAGAAGTCAACGGAATACGCTCGACGATAAGGGATTTCGAGAATGATCAGCAGGAGCGCCGGGTCGGCGACGGCGGTGTTGGCCGCCGCGGCACTGCTCGCGGGGTGCGGGACCACGACCGTGCACACCCAGCCGACCTCCGGCACTACGGCGGCGACAGTCACGACCGTCGCCCCGACGACGGCCGGGACCGGCGGCGAGCCTACCGCGACGCCGCCCACCCGGGACGATCCCACGATCACCACCAGCCCGGTCGCCACCGCACCGGCCACGCCCGCGGGTTCGGTCTGGGATCCGTGTGTGTTCTCCGAATCCGAGCTCAGCGCAGCCGGTTTGAGCTCCACCGGTAAGCAGCGGGTCACCACCTCGAAATACCCGGCCTGCAAGTGGATCGCCGCCGACGGTAGCTTCGATCTCGTCGCGGTGGCCTCGGCCGATTCGCTGGACACCGTACTGGCACCGGGCACCTATACCGATCTGCGGCGCTCGTCGTACTACGGTCACGACTTCGCGTTGTTCCGCTCGGTACAGGACAGCAACAAGATCGGCTGCATTACCGCCTCCGTGGCGGCGTTCGGCACCGCCGTGCTCACCCTGCGGTACCTCGGCGCTCCCGGCGATCCGCGCGACCCCTGCCACGCGGTCCAGAAGGTCAGCGCCGCGCTGACCAAAAATCTCCCCTGATCGGACGGCGCCGACTCCGCAGCCGGAGTCGCCCGGTCAGGTGAGTTGCGGGAAAGCTCGCGTACCCCAGCACATTTCACCGCGATGTGGCTGGTGATCGTCTTGCCGATCGCAGTGCGCGCAGGGTCGGATGGGTCAGAATCGAAGGGTGCCCTGCTGGGGCCCAAGCGATTTCGTATGACAACGGTGTCGCCGCTTGTCCCCGTCCGGCCCCGCCGCATCGTCGCGCGTGGGCTCTCGATCGCGCGCGGGTTATCGGCCCGCGCCGACCCTCCGGCGCAAGGATGAGATCTCATGACTCTGTTGACCTACACCCTGATCGCCACCGATCCCGTCGGGTCCGATGGCGAGGTCACGGCCGCCAAGGTCGAGGCGAACAGGGTCGCGACCTCCCTGGTGAACGCCGCACGAGTCAGGGTCCGGGCAGTCATGACGGATCGATCACCGTCCCCCAGAGCGGCATTCAGTATGCAATGGCGCGTTCGACAACGCCCCTCGATACGGCTACGTCTTCGCCGAGTCGGGCATCTATCAGAACCAATCCTTCACGGCGGGAAGCGAAAACCGCTGGATCGATCTGACCGACGGCGGAGAGGTGTCGGTGAAACGCCCGCTGGTGAGCAGATGCCTCTGCTACCGACGGTAGCGACCGCGCATGGGCCGGATTGCAAAGGATCCCGATGAATGGGATCTCCGGTATTTGATTCGGGCAAGAGCTGCTTCTGTGAGACGCGACACCCCAAATGTCCGGTTTTCGGCAGAACTGAAGTGGCTTTCGCCACGATGAAAGGCCTTCCCACCCATGCGCATCCGATCTCTTCGATTGTCCCTCGCGGTGATGGCGACCGCGGTCGCGGCCGCTGCCGCCACCACCGGCATCGCAACCGCCGGCCCCGACTTCGGCAGCTCCGGCAGTAGCTCCGGCAGCGGCGGCGCCAACGAAATGACCATCACCCTGGTGCGCCACGCCGAATCCCTCGGCAACACCTCGGGCCTGATCGACACCAAGGTGCCCGGACCCGACCTGTCCCCGCGCGGCCGGACCCAGGCGGACAACCTGGCCACCCTGCTGAACGACAAGAAGTTCGACTGCGCCTTCGCGTCCAACATGGTGCGCACCGAGCAGACCGCGGCACCGACCGTCGCCAAGAAGCACCTCGGCCTCAACGTGCAGCCCGGCTTCCGGGAGATCGAGGCGGGCCAGTACGAGGGCACCCCGGAGGCTCAGGCCATGGCCGGATACCTCCAGGCCCCGATCAAGTGGCTCTCCGGCGACACCAGCGCACGGATCCCGGGCTCCATCGACGGCAAGGAGTTCGACGACCGCTTCGATCAGGCCCTGCTCGATGTACAGCGCCGCAACTGCGCCAACCCGGTGATCTTCTCGCACGGCGGCACCATCATGTTCTGGTCCATGATGAATGCCGACAACGCCGATAAGAGCAAGCTCGGCACCGATCCGATGCGCAACGGCGGCCGCGTGGTCCTCAAGGGCAGCCCGCAGAAGGGCTGGACGATCATCGAATGGGTCGGCAACCCGGACCTGGGCTAGGCAGTACCTCTCAATAGTCGAAGCCATTCGATGATCAGCGCCGGGAACAGCCCGGCGCGATAGGCCAGAGCGAGTTCGTATCTGGTGGCGATGGCGCGTCACTGCCTCTGGTGGCAATGGCGCGCCACTGCTTGATTTCCTTCATCTCCCCGATGCCAGCCCTCAGAAATCCAGCCGTCGAGACCTGTGACTCAGGGAACGGCGGTGAACAGCTCGTAGCTGTGGCCGTCGGGGGCGTGCACGTAGACCCCGCGCCCGCCGGCCAGGTGGTTGATCTGGCGGTCCCATCCGTGTTCGGGGCCGGAGCCGTACTCCACTGCAGGCCATGCCGCCAGCCTCCCCAGCACGGCATCGAAGGTGTCGTTATCGACGAGGAAGGCGTAGTGACCGGGCTCGACCCGTCCGCGGTCGTCGAAGTCGAGCGTCAGATCGCCGTTGACTTGCACGGGCACGAACGGTCCGGCGGCAGCGAACACTGCCAGCCCCATCAGTTCGGCGAAAAACGTTGCCGCGGAATGCTTGTCGGTCGCCGGGACGATCGTGTGATTGAGAACGATAGACATTGCTTCCTCCTGTTTCACGGACCCCGAAAGCGTAGTTGTATGCGATCCGCATACAAATATAGGTGCGTATCGCATACAATGTCGAGGGTGGGTACACATGAGGCTCGAAACACTTCGGCCATGGCCGATGCGGACGCTGTCGAGGGTGGACCAGCCCTGTTTCGGCTGGTCCGTTTCTGGTCTCGCCGCTGGAGCAACCAGGCACTCACCCGAGTCACTCGGGAACCGGACACCGAGCAGCGGCGGGTGCAGCACATACAGGTCGTAGAGGCCGTCGCCGCCGCGCTAAGGACAGGTGAGCAGGCAGCAGTCACCGATGTTGCCGAGCAGCTCGGTCTCGACCACTCCGGCGCCAGCCGCATGGTGCGTGACGCCGTCGCGGCCGGATACCTGGCCCGTGGCGACTCCACTCGCGACCGTCGCCGCGTCGTCGTGCAACTCACCCGCAGCGGACGCGATCTGCTGACCGCATCGCACGACTGGCAACGCAGTTGCTTCGACCAGCTCACCGCGGCATGGAACGAACATGACCGGCGCCAATTCGCCAGCTACCTGCAACGCCTCGCCGACGAAACCATCCCGTGAATCGATCGACCCCGCGAGCACCGCGAAACTGGAGACACTGTCTAGAACAGTGTCACTCGGTCGTCGCGAAGGGAAAGCCATGGATGAACGCGGGCTCTTGGAGGACTACGTCTCCGGCGGCAAGTTGATGCAGCTGTCGACGATTGCCGAGGACGGCTCACCTCGGGTGTGCAGTGTCTGGTACCTGCCCCGATTCGGCCCCGACACATTGCATTTCATCTCACGCACGGACCGAGAGCACTCCCGGAACATAAGCCGCAACCCCGCGGTCGCCGGTGCGATCATCGATATCCCGATCGTCGAACTCGGCCAGGTCGCACGGGGAGTGTCCTTCACCGGAGTAGCTCGCGAACTCCCCGGCGTCGGAATAGAAGAGCTGGCAAAGGATTTCGCTGCGCGATGGCCGAACGCGACGGGAGTTCTGCGGGCGATGCCGAACGCCGCGTCCCGGTTGTACGAGATCGCGGTGACCGAGTGGGTCCTGTTCGATGAGGAGAATTTCCGGCCGAGCCCCCGGCGCATTATCAAGGGCCTGTAGCTCGGGACTCAGGCGCAGTACGTTGCCCAGTTCCGTCCCCGAGGACCAATCGGTCTCCGTCGCTCTGTCCAATTCGCGCGCCGGGGGTGATTCTCGATGTTCCCGACGAGATGGCCCCTCATCGCCCAGGCTGGGCACTTCCTGCACGCATCGGCCGAATCTGACTTAGACCTGCGTTGCGTGCCTCGTAGCTGCCGACTACCACCGCGAACCCGGGCCACCAGGTCAGGAATTCCTCGCGGATCGGTCCCTCGGTGCGCAATTGACACAGCACGCCCATACAGGTTGCGGCGGCGCGGGCCACCACGGTGAACTCGGGCGGCAAGGTCATCTGCCGAAAGACATTGGAGAGCAGGACTTTCGCGATATCGGCGACCTGTTCGCGCATCCACTCCGGTGAGAGGTCGAAGTCGTTCCGCAACAGCACATCCAGGAATGGGGCGACGATATCGGCGAATTCCCGGACATCGAACTCCTGGCCGGGACGCACGAAACCGTGTGTGTGCACTGCCTTTTCGAGGTCCTCGTGCATTCGACGACGTTCGGCACCGAGAACTTCGCATCGTCCGCGTAGCAGTCCGCGAAGACCTGCCAGATCGGCCGTGTCGGCCCCGGTTGGGAGTACTACCTCGACATGCTCGGAACGGCGCGCGACAACGCACCGCACCCGGATTTCGCCGCCGTCCGCTGGCGCCCGCAATCGCGGCAATCCTCAACTAGCGTGCCGTCAGGACCTGAGAGCAGGTCCTGCTCCCGAGGAGCGCGCCATCGATTCCGCGATCCGCTCTGCCGGCATACCCGGACCGAATGTGGCGTGGACCTGGGCGGGGTCGTTGACATCGCCGCAGTGGGCGCAAACAGTCCGGTGAGCGATGGCCGAGCCGCAGGTCGAGTGGGTGTAGAGGATCGGCGGTTCGCCCTCGGTCGCCCACTCATCGCCCCACGCGGTCAGGGCGATCAGTGCGGGTGCGAGCGCGCGGCCCTTGTCGGTCAGCAGATATTCGTACTGGGTGGGATGTTCGGATGCTGTGCGGCGCAGCATGATTCCGGTCTCCACCAGGGTGTCGAGCCTGGTCTTGAGGATGTTGGTGGCGATTCCCAGGTTGCGCTGGAAATCGCCGTACCGGGTCGCTCCCGCGAACAGCGCGTCGCGCACGATCAGCAGAGTCCATCGTTCGCCGATGACCTCGAGGGTCCGCGCGATCGAACAGATCTGTGTGTCGTATGTCTTTCCGAGCACCGTTCACGCACCTCCACTCTTTGCTTGCATCATACAAGTCAGTCAGGGTGTCGCGAGAACCGGTCGAGGTCCAACTTCGACCCCGGCGGGCCCGACCGGCGGGCCCGAACGGACGGGAAGCGCCAACGCGGCCAGGATGCCAACGGCCGAGAAGGCCGCACCGAGCCAGACGGCGTGACTGAAGTGATCAACGAATATCCTTGGTGCGGAGTAGATCTCCGGTGAGGCGAACACGGATGCCAGGATCGCGATACCGAATACGCCGCCGATCTCTCGCAGCGCACTGTTGGTTCCCGACGCGATTCCGACCTCACCGGGCGGTACCGAACCCACCACGGCGTTCGCGACGGTCGGAAAGCACAGCGAGATACCGACTCCGGCGACCCCGAGCGCCAAACCCAAAGGCAGATAGCTCATCCCAGGTTCGGCGATGGCGGCGATCCAGCCCAGTCCTATCGCCTGCAGGGCCAGTCCCACGACCATGAACGGCCGGTTGCCGTATCGGTCCGCCAGGATTCCGGCGATCGGCGCGACGATCATGGGTGCGCCGGTCCACGGCAGCGTCCGCAAGCCGGCCGCGAGGGGTGAATACCCCAGCACGGTCTGCAGGAATTGCATCATCAGAAACAGCACGCCGAACAGCGATGCGTACATGAAGAAGCTGACGACATTGGCGGCGCTGAAGCTTCGCGAACGGAACAGCGCACCCGACAGCATCGGTGTGCGCGCCCGCCGTTCCCAGCCGATGAACACGGCCAGCAGGACCGCCCCGATGACCAGTGCGGTCGTGGTTTCACCCGCACCCCAGCCGATGTCGGCGGCTCGGACCAGTCCCCAGGTAATCGCGAAACAGCCCGCGGCGGCCAGCACGAGTCCCGGGATATCCAATTGGGGGCGCGGACCTCGACTTTCGGTGAGCCGCCACATGGCCAGGGGCACCAGCGCCAGCCCGATCGGAACATTGAGCCAGAAGATCCAATGCCAGCTCAGCCCCTGCACCACGGCGCCACCCACAACCGGCCCCAGTGCGACCGCGAGTCCGGTGATGCCACCCCATAATCCGATGGCGGCGCCGCGTTTCTCGGCCGGGAACGCCTCGCTGATCAAGGTCAGCGTCATCGGCATCACAATGGCGGCGAATGCTCCCTGCACCGCTCGCGCCCCGATCAGCGCGCCCACCGACGGAGACATCGCGGCCACGGCGGACGCGACGGTGAATCCGAGCAGTCCGATCCAGTACATCCGTTTGCGGCCGAATCGGTCGCCGAGCGCCGCGCCTGTCAGCAGCAAACAGGCGAAGGCCAGGTTATAGGCGTTCACCGTCCATTCCAGATCCTTCAAGTCGGCGTGCAATCCGGTTCGCAACGCGGGCAATGAGTTCGCGACGACCAAGGTGTCGAGCGCGGTCATGAACACCCCCGCCGACGCGAGCACGAGCGTCCACCCCTTATGCGCCGCCACCACCGGCTCGGCACCACCGGCCGGGTTGAAGTTCCAGGGTCCGTCAGCAGTCATGGCCATACCTCTCTCCCGGTGACGACACCAGTGCTCGCTAGCACAGCAAGAGGTCGCCAGCCTCCGTACTTGCATGATGCAATTGAGCGTAAGGCAGGAGATTGCATCATGCAAGCTGCCGGGTTGTGTGACCTACGCCGACCGCGGCCGTGCGGTCAGGTGGCCAGAAAGGTCCTGATGGCTTCGTCAGCCGTAAGTGGGCTGGAGCCAACCGAGACGTCGATATCCGGATAATTTCTGCGCACGGCCTCGGCCATATCGGTCAGGCGCGCGTTGACCGCCGCCGGGTTGCGGAGCGCTTCCGCGCTCATGCCCTCGAATCCGGGGAAACCGTCCGCTACCAAGGTGGCCTCGGGGTTGCTCATGATGTTGTCGTAGGACTCGAACTTCACGCTGACGATCTTCGAGGTGTCGACTCGGCCCGGGGTGGTGAAGACGCGGTCGCTGACGCCCTCGACGAAATTGGCGGCCGAATGTCCTTCTTCCAGCATGGGATTCACCACGATCCGGTTGGCGTCGATGCCCAGCACCATGCCTCCGGGGTGGAACCGCATCGCACCGTCGCGGACATCGGTCCATTTGGTGATCGTCCCGTAGACGCCGGCGATGTCGTCACCATCGGTCAGATAGACGACCTCGCCGGCGCTGCTGTGGGATGCCGAGCGGATGTAGCCTTCCGCGGCGGCGTCCTCGCCCGTGCGAAAAGCCTTGGGAAACACCTGATCGACCTGCCATAGTCGCGCGCCGTTGTAGAAGCGATCCGGCGGTCCCGGCCCGCCGGTCAGCGGTGGATGCGGAATTGACGGATCCCCGACGCCGGGATCATGGTTGATGGGCCTGTCGGTGCTGACAACTCTGCCGACTGAGCCCTTGGCCTCCACCGAGATTGGCCTGAGCCCGTGCTCGACCTGGGCACCGGTCACCTTCAGAATCCGGTTGCTCAGCTGCTCGGTGCATCGGACAACCGCCTGTGCGATCGCGTCCGATCTGATCAACACGTCGACGCCGCCACCGCTGGCCTCGGCGGCGGCGGGTTGGGCGGCACCGAGCGAGTGTAAGCATCGCAATCTTTCTCGCTGCCACCACATTTGGGAATTCGCGGGGTATCCCCCGCCCGCAACACCGATCAGCGGAGACCGGGGCACTGTTGAACCTCCAGCGCAAACTCATGGCATCAACGTTGCTGGACAGGCGATTCCGCTCTTGATTCAGTTTGTGACCCGCCTCGGCTTGACGCGGCTGAATCAAGATGATTCGATCTGAATCATCATGGTTCCAGTGAATCAACCCGCAGAGGGTGCGACGGGCGCGGCGAGCATCGCCGCGAATTCCGTTGTGCCCCAGCCGCAGCCGCGCCAGCAACTGGCGACCGAGCTGCGGCGATTGCGGGATCTGTCCGGAATCTCCGGACGCGAGTTGGCGAAGCAGGTGGGAATCAGTCAGTCGACATTGTCCCGGATCGAATCGGGGCAGGTGGTGCCGCCGCTGCCGCAGGTGCTCGATTGGGCCAAAGCGGTTGGGGCGGACGCGGATTGTCAGCAGTCGTTGCGCGGGCTCACCGAGGCCGCGCACGCGCCCGAGGTCGGCGATTGGGCGGCATCGCTCGCCGAACGCCCGCATCTACAGGACGATGTGCGGGCATTCGAGGACGACGCGTATCTGGTGCGCAATTTCCAGCCCGCACTGGTGCCCGGCCTACTCCAGACCGCCGATTACGCCCGCCGAGTGTTCGGCACCTTCGATCCGCCGTACCCGCCCGATGCTCTGACGGCCGCGCTCTCAGCGCGCCTGGAGCGCCAGCGCGTGCTGTACGACCCCGCAAAGCGTTTCGAATTCCTGGTAACCGAAGCGGCCCTGCGGTTTCGGCCCGGGCCGCATCGTGTCCTACTCGCCCAACTGGACCGCATCATCTCCGTGGAGACCCTCGATACGGTCAGCATCGCGGTGATTCCACAGGACGTGGAAGCCACCGCGACGATTCCGCACGGTTTCGTGATCTATGAGAACGAGGACCACGCAATCGCCTCCAGCGAGCCCATTCCGGGCAGCATGGTGACCCGCGGTCCCGAACTCGTCGACGTTCATCGCCGCCATTGGGCGGCTTTGACTCGAATGGCTTTATCCGACAGCGATGCCCGCGCATTTCTTGCCGACTTGCGCGGCGAAATACATCACATCGCTATCCAATGACCATTTTCCAGCGGCCGTCGAGGGGTCGGTCGCATTTCCGGGGTGGGGCGGTGGTGTCGCAGCGAAATGGCTGCGACACCACCGGGGCTGTCACTCACCGAAATCGAATTCACCGGCCCGCACGCCCGAGGTGAACGCACGCCATTCCGAGCTCGTGAACCACAGCGTCGGGCTGTGCCGATCCTTGGAGTCGCGCACCGCGATTCGGCCCTCGTGGTACGCCACCTCGACACAGTCGCCGTTGTAGCTGAACGTGCTCTTGGCGAATCTCGGACCGCGACGCGACCCGCGAATCATGTTGTGATTCATAGCTTTTGTTCCTTCCCCCGGAGGGTCACTCCCCATGACCCTGCTCCTGCAACACTTACGACGAACACACTGCATTCCGAACCGCTGTTAACGCAACCGAATTCATCCGGCCCTGCGCGCCGGCACCTCGAAATGCTCATGTAAACGACCTTACGACCACCCACCGACAAATCTGCGCGGCCCAAAAGTCGCAGGTGCGCGACACCCTGTCGTAATCCCGCTCGCTGTCAACCTATTTAGCGATCCGGGCGACGCCGGTGCCGCTCGATTCCTCGTCGCGAGCCCCGAGGCACTAGCCCATGTGCGTCCGCGCAGCGGATTCCGGACCATCCTGCACAGCGGACTCGGACCGAGACCGACGCGAGGAGAGGGCGAAATCCCGAACTGCGTCGGCGAATCGCTCGGGTTCCTCCAGATGCCCGAGGTGTCCACTGTGCTCCAGGATCACCAGGCGCGAATCGGGGATGAGGGCGGCTAGTTCCCGGCCCCAGCGGGGTCCGCAGATGACATCGAAGAGGCCGACTACGACCAAAGCGGGGACTGTCAGCTTCGGAAGATCGGTGCGGTCGTCGATGAGATCGGGCGCGCCGAGCGCGTCCAGGCCCGAGATGTAGCTGGCTTGTAGCGCATCCCGTAGCGGAGCCCACCGCTGCTCATCACCCCAGTAGTCGGCGATGTACGAGGGCAGGACACCACGGGCGACGGCCAGGGTCTGCTCATCGCTCGAAATATCCTGCATACCAGCGAATGTCGCAAGCACATCGGCCAGGCCGGGGCGATCGGCGTGTGCGGCGGCGAACTCCTGGAGCCGCCGCGCGGCCTCCGCGCCGTGTTCGGGACCGGTGACCGGCGCGCCCTCGTACAGGATGATTCCGGCGAGCCGTTCGGGGCGATGAATGGCGTGATACGCCGCGACGAACGCGCCGTGCGAGTGGCCGAGCAGGAACGCCTCGGGCACGCCGAGATGGTCGATGATCCGTTGCAGCGCAATGCTGTAGCGCTCACGGGTGTAGCCGTTCGGATGCGTCGGCAGTCGGCCGGACGCACCGGTGCCGAGAGCCTCGACGTACACCATCGTCAGGTGCTGTTCCAGTTCGGGCATGCGCAGGTATTCCCAGTGGATGCCCGGTCCGCCCGGATGCGCCAGGCACACCGGTCCATTGCCGTACACGTGGTACCGCTGTAGGACACCGTCCGAGTCGAAGGCATGCACGCCGCGATCGAGAGCGCCGGGGTTCTGGTTCGACATCGCGATCACGCTGCTTTCAGAGGTGGGGTGAAGGAGGTGTGCGGCGCGGACCGGTCGCGATAGGTCTCGAGCAGGCGCAGCCACACCTCGCTGATGGTCGGGAAGGCGGGCACGGCGTGCCAGAGGCGGGCCAGGGGGATCTCACCGGTGATGGCGAGGGTGGCCGAGTGCAGGAGTTCGGCAACACCCGGACCGGCGAAAGTGGCTCCGACGATCACCTGGCGCTCGGGGTCGATGAGGATGCGCGCGCGGCCGCGATAGTCCGGATCGTGCTGGAGTGCACCGGCGACCCGGCCGATGTCGTAGTCGACGATGTCGACCGCGCGGCCCGCTCGCGCGGCATCCTCGGTGGTGAGGCCGACCGCGGCGATCTCCGGGTCGGCGAAGACCACCTGCGGGACGGCCGCGAGATCCGCTGTGCCGGTGTGCTTTCCCCACGCGGTGGTGTCCAGCGGTCGTCCCGCTGCCCGATCGGCGATGACTGTGCCCGCGATGCGCGCCTGATACTTGCCCTGGTGGGTGAGCAGAGCCCGGTGATTGACATCGCCTACGGCATAGAGCCAGTCGCCGTCGACCGCGGTCACCGCGAAACTGTCATCGGTGGCGAGCCACTCCCCCGGGACCAAACCGACTGTCTCCAAACCGATGTCATCGGTGCGCGGTGCGCGGCCGGTGGCGAGCAGGAGCTCGTCGGCGACAATGCGGGTGCCATCGACCAGGGTCAGGTGAATACTGTCATCGGGGCCGCCTGAGCGTTCAACGGTCGCGATGCCCGATTCGAAGCGCAGATCGACGCCAGCCGCCCGAAGCCGATCGCTCACCAGGTCTGCCGCGAAAGGTTCGACGCGGCCGAGCAATCGCGACTCACGCGCGATGAGGGTGACCTCGGAGCCCAAAGCCCGCCAGGCCGTTGCCATTTCGACCGCCACGACCCCGGCACCCAGTATCGCCAGCCGACGCGGCACCTCGCGGGCGCTGGTGGCCTCGCGACTTGTCCACGGGCGCACCGTATCCAGTCCCGGTATGGGTGGCAGCGCCGCACGGGTGCCCGTGCAGACCACCACTCCGTGCCGGGCACGCAATCGCACGGTGCCACCGTCCGGAGTCCGGACGGTCACCTGCTGCACTCCATCGAGACTGCCGTGACCGCGAATGAGCGAAATCCCTGCCGAGGCAAGCCATTCGACTTGATCGCGATCGTTCCAGTCGGCGACCATGCGGTCCCGGTGTTTCAGCACCGCGGCTGCGTCGAGCGGTCCGGTCACCACGTTCGCGACGCCGGGAAATCGTGCGGCCTCGGCGTACAGCAGCGCGGGACGCAGCAGCGCCTTACTGGGTTCGCAGGCCCAGTAGGAACATTCGCCGCCGACGAGTTCGGATTCGATGATGACGGTGCTCAGACCGGCGGCTGCGGTGCGGTCGGCGACATTCTCCCCGACCGGTCCGGCTCCGATGACGATGACATCGTAGGACTGGCTGTTGTTGTCAGACATGGCATTCTCTTTCAGATCCGTGGTCAGCGGCCGGGTGCGCGCTGCGTGATTTCCTGCAGGAACCAGCTATTGCCGTCCGGATCCTCGAAGGCGGCGAAGGATCCGTAGCTGCGGCGCTCGGGGTGCACACCCGCGAGGCGAGCAGTGGTTCCGGCGTGATGGAATACGCCGGTCGCGTCCCGGAACGGCCCGTCCACGGTGACGCCGCGTTCGGTGAGGTCGGCGACGGCTTGCTCGATATCGGTGACGATCAGGTGCAGGCCATCGACCGAACCGGGTTCGGCGGTGGTGACGCCGGTTCCGAAGATGATGGAGCAGGCCGAGCCGGGCGGGGTCACCTGGATGACGCGATAGTCCTGGTCCACGGTGAAGTCGGCATCGAGCCGGAACCCGAGCCGCTCGGCGTAGAACGCCTTCGCGCGATCGACATCGGCGACGGGCAGCACGGTGACTTCGAGTTTCATATCCATGGTCGTGTTCTCCTGTGGTGCTTGGGTTTTCGGTGTCAGCGGGTGGCTTTGGCGGCTTGTTCGATCACGTTGGCGACCACATCGGGATGTGAGACAGCGACCGAATGCGAGGCGTCGACCTCGGTGACGTGCGCGTGGGCGCGCTCGGCCATGAAGCGCTGTGCCGCGACCGGAATATTCAGATCCTTGGTCGTGACGATGTCCCAGCTGGGCTTCTCGCTCCAGGCCGCGACCGTGGCCTTCTCCTCGAGCGCGGATTGCGCGATCGGCCGCTGCGACGCGGCCGCCAGAGCGGCGCGATCCTCGGGCACATCGGCCGCGAACTGGTCGCGGAATTTGTCCTGCTGGATGTAGAGGTCGGTACCGGTGCTGCCGTCGGTATTGGTGAACGCCACCGGATTCAAGGTGCCCGGCAGGGTGGAGCCGGGGTATTTATTGGTCAGCTCCAGTGCGGTCTCACCCGGCGCGGGCAGAAACGCCGCAACGTAGACGAGCCCCTTGACCTTGTCGTTTCCGGCCGCGGCCGCGCTGATGACCGAACCGCCGTAGGAATGCCCGACCAGAATGACGGGTCCGTCGATGTGGCCGATCACGCTGCGCAGCGCCGCGGCATCGGCGGCGGGACCGCGCAGCGGATTGGCCGCGGCCACCACGGGATACCGGTCCCGGCGCAGCTTCTCGATCACATCGTTCCAGCTGGATCCGTCGGCGAAGGCTCCGTGCTCGAGCACGATGGTCGGCCGCGGCGCGTCCTCGTCAGGACCGGCGTGGGTAACGGTGTTCGCGGAGCAGGCAACCGCGACACCGACGCCGGTGATACCGGCCGCGAGCGCCGCGGCGATCCGGGTAGCGCGTCGCCGGTTGCGGCCATATCCGTTGTCGACCATGGGATTTCGTCCTTCTAGCAGGTGGGTGCGAGTTGTACGATTCCACTGTCGTCGCCGAGGCCCGAGCGGCACATCCGTCAGGTGACGGTGAGCGCTACGTACGTCATCTCACGACCCGATGACCTACGTAGCGCGGACCGTCAGTCGACGGATGCGGCGGCATCCGGCCCGGCGCGAGGGTGGTGTCCATGAACACCACAACCGCACTGCCCGTGACCAACTCCGAGCGCTCGTCCCTGATCCGCCTGTACCTGAGCCGTGGCGTACTCGCCATCGCCTGGGCGATAGCCTTCGCCGCGGTCCATAACACCCTCGATGCCATCGCGGTGGCACTGCTGGTCCTCTATCCGCTCATCGACGCCGTCTCCTGCCTGATCGACCTTCTCGCGGTCCCGGAGGGCGCCGAACGTCGCGTGACGGCATTCAACGGCGTACTCAGTACGGTCATCGCCGCCGCGCTCGGTATCGCCGGGACCACCGGCAGCGTGGCCGCGGTACTGGGCGTATTCGGTGCCTGGGCAATCCTTTCCGGCGCGGCCCAACTAACCGTCGGCGTATACCGGCGCGGTCCCGTCCTGGGCAAACAGTGGCCGACCCTGATCTCCGGCGGTCTGTCATTCCTGGTCGGCGCGACCTACATCGCCCAGGCCATCGACGATTCCCCCGCCCTGGATGTCCTGGCCATCTACGCGACCGGCGGCGGTGTCTTCTTCATCGCGCAGGCCGCGCTGCTGGCCTGGAAACAAAGAACCCACTGACCCCCGTAACCAGAATTCGCCGCGCTCTACACAAAGGACTATCGAGATGCCCGCACATGATTCCTACGATTTCGTCATCGTCGGCGGCGGTACCGCGGGCTGCGTGCTCGCGGCCCGGCTCACCGAGGACGAGAACCTCCGGGTGCTGCTGCTGGAGGCTGGTGCCGCGGATCTGCCCGACGCGGTCGCATATCCTCCGGCCTGGCCGACGCTCGCCAACTCGCCTGCCGGATGGGGCGATCTCACCGTGCCACAGCGGTTTTCGAACGCACCGGTCCCGCTTCCGCGTGGCAGGGGGCTGGGTGGCTCGTCTGCCATCAATGCCATGGTGTTCGCGCGTGGGCATCACACCTCCTATGACGGCTGGAGCAATCGCGGCGCCAAGGGCTGGACCTACGATGATCTGCTGCCCTACTTCCAGCGCAGCGAGTCCGCCGTGAGCGGCGCGCTCGGTCGCGGCACCGCCGGGCCGCTGACCGTCGGCCCAACCACGCGACCCAACGAGATCCTGCTCGCCTGCCTGGACGGCGCGATCGAAGTCGGATTCCCGCGGGCCATCGACATCAGCGGCGGGCTCGAGGACGGCTTCGGTCCGGTCGACCTCAACATCGTTGCCGGACAACGCCAGAGCGCCGCGGATGCCTACCTCACACCCGCACTCGCACGGCCCAATCTCACCGTGGTGACCGGCGCGCTCGCGCACAGGCTGCTCTTCGAGAGTCAGCGCTGCACCGGAGTCGAGTACCGCGGAGACGGCGAAATCCACCGCGCCACTGCCACTTCCGAGGTTGTACTGACCGCCGGAACCATCGGAAGCGCGCAACTGCTGATGCGCTCGGGCATCGGACCGGAGACCGTGCTGCGGGAGGCGCATGTCGAGGTGGTGCATCCGCTGCCCGGGGTGGGCCGCAATCTCCACGACCACCCCCGAATCAACCTGGTGCACAGTTCCCAGCGCCCGGTACCCACACCGCAGGCCAATCACGGCGAGATCATCGGCCTGCTGCGCAGCAACCCGCACCTGACGGGACCGGATGTACAGATCATCTTCATCGATATCCCACTGCCCAATCCTGTTGCCGCGGTGTCGAACGGCTTCACCATCGGCGTCTCCCCCATGCTTCCGGTGAGCCGGGGTTCCATGCGCATCACCTCGGCCGACCCCTGCGCGCCACCGGTACTCGACCCCGGATATTTCACCGCCGCCGCTGATGTCGAGGTCGTGGTGGCCGGTATCGAGGCTGCCCGCGAGATCGCGGCTTCGGCGGCGCTCGCCCACTGGGGCGCAGTCGAAGTCGCGCCCGGCGTCGACTTGACCGACAGGGCGATGCTCGGCGACTACGCACGAAGGAACTTCGGCTCCTACTGCCACCCGGTGGGCACCTGCGCCATGGGCGAAGACGAGTTCTCCGTCGTGAATTCCGAACTGCGAGTGCAGGGTGTGGAGGGGCTGCGGATTGCGGACGGATCGGTCATACCAGTCATTCCCTCGGCCAATACGAACGCGACGGTATACGCGATCGCCGAACGCGCCGCGGAGCTGCTGCGACCGTCCTAGCTCGAACCACACCCCTTCGGAAATGAAACGGAGCATCTCATGGCCAAGATCGACGTCACCTTCGACAGCGCCGGCATTCCGCTCGCCGGTCATCTCTACACCCCCGGGCAATCCGTGGACCGCCCGCTTCCCGCGATCGTCGTCGGCCACCCCGCCAGCGGCGTGAAAGAGCGAACCGCCGGGCTCTACGCCTCGAGACTCGCCGAAAAAGGTTTCGTGACACTGACTTTCGATGCCGCATATCAGGGCGAGAGCGGTGGCGAGCCCCGTGGTCTCGAAGATCCGGCTCACCGGGTCGAAGACATCAAGGCCGCCGTGAGCTATCTGACCACGCGGCGCGAGGTCGATGCCGAACATATCGGCGCGCTGGGTATCTGCGCGGCCGGCGGCTACGCGCTCGCCGCCACCGGGAGTGACCATCGGGTGAAGGCGGTCGCGACCGTCAGTGGTGTGGATGTGGCGCGGCTGTTCCGTCTGGGCCCCGATGGCACACAGGATCCCGCGATCTTCCAAGGCATGCTCGACGCTTCGGCACTCGCGCGCACGGTCGCGGCTCGGGGCGAGAAGCCGGACACCCTGCCACTCTTCCCCGAGACCATCGAGCAGGCTCGTGAACTCGGCGGCGAATACGGCGCTGAAGGCTTCGAGTACTACTGCACCCCGCGCGGTCAGCACCCACGCTCCGCGAAGGCATTCGACTGGACCAGCATCGACAAGCTCGCGATGTTCGATGCCTTCGCGGCGGTGCCGTTGATCGGCCAACGCCCGCTGCTCATGATCATGGGCACCCGCGCCATCACCGCCTGGATGGGCCTCGAAGCCTTCCAGAAGGCTTTGGGGCCCAAGCGGATTCACTGGATCGAGGGTGCGAGTCATGTCGACCTCTACGACCGGGAGCAGTACGTCGGTCCGGCGCTGGATCAGCTCACCGGCTTCTTCGCCGAGCAGCTCCAGCGGACCGCGTGACGCATCGGATTACGTCGGCGGGGGCGTCAGGTGACTGATGTGGCGGTGCCGGTGCGCTGGCGACAGTAAGTAAGCAGTTCCAACCGAGGAGAGATCTTGAAACGACAAATTCTGGCACTCGCGACCGTCGGCATCACCGTCGCAGGCGCCGCCGCCCTCTACGCAGTGGTGGACAGGTCGAACGATTCCGCGGCCACCCCCGCGAGCGCAAACGCCTTCAACTGCTCCACATTTCAGATCCCGGCGCCGGACGGCGCCACCGTGGAGTCCCTGACCGCCAGAAATGTCCCCACGGGAACGTTTCAGGTCCCCGGGAGCCCGCCGCTGGGCGGCTACCCCGTACCAGACGTCCCCGCACACTGCGAAGTAACCGTCACACTCACCCACCCCAGCGCGAACGACCATGCCACGGTGCAGGTTTGGCTCCCGGAATCCGGATGGAACGGGCGATTCCAGGCGGTCGGTGGCGCCGCCTACGCCGCCGGGAACATCGGCGGCGTGGCCACGGCGGTCAAGCAGGGCTATGCGGCCGCCACCACCGACGCCGGTGTGGACACCACCGGCCTGGACACCACTTGGGGGTTGAACTCGGCCGGTCAGGTCAACACCGCGCTACTGGAGAACTTCGCTTCCCGCTCGGTGCACGAGCTGGCGATCGTGGGCAAGCAGGTCGTGAACAACGTCTACGATCAAGCCGCGTCCTACGCCTACTGGAACGGCTGCTCAACGGGCGGTCGCCAGGGCTATATGGAAGCCCAGAAATATCCGTCCGACTTCAACGGCATCAATGCCGACGCACCGGCCATCAACTGGAACCAATTCGAGGTCGCCACGCTCTGGCCGCAAGTGGTGATGAGTGAGGCGCACACCTACCCGACTTCGTGCGAGTTCAACGCATTCAACCAGGCCGCGGTCAAGCAATGCGATCCGCAGGACGGCCTCGCGGATGGCCTGATCAGCGACCCGGGCCGATGCGATTTCGACCCGCGCCGTCTGATCGGCACCAAGGTGCAATGCGACGGAAAGGAATACACGATCAGCGAGACCGTCGCTGATGTGGTCCGCAAGATCTGGGACGGCCCGCGGGATGCGAACGGCAAGCAGCTGTGGTTCGGCCTGCCGACCGGCGCCGACTTCAGCGCACTGACCGCCGGCGTCACCGACGCGAACGGCATCACCACGGGGTCACCGTTCACCGTTCCCGCACAATGGGTTTCGACGTTCGTCCAGAAGCAACGGTCGTTCGATACCGCGAATCTCACCTACGCGCAGTTCGATCGGATCTTTCAGCAGGCCCGCTCCGAATACGACTCGATCATCGGCACCGCGGACCCGAACCTGTCGGCCTTCCGCGACGCGGGCGGCAAGCTGCTCACCTGGCAGGGCGACGCCGACCAGCTGATCCCGACCGCGGGCACCGTCGACTACCGGAAGCGCGTGGACGCGCTGCTGGGCGGTACCACCCGGGTCGACGACTTCTACCGCGTCTTCCTGGCGCCGGGAGTCGCACACTGCGCCCTCACCGGCAGCAACGATATGACCGCACTGACGGATTGGGTCGAGCACGGCAAGGCACCGGATGTCCTTCGGGCCACACTGACCACCGCAACCGGCCAGACGGTCTCGCGCGATATCTGCCGCCTGCCATTCGTCTCCCGCTACACCGGCGACGGACACCCGGCCTCCCCGACCAGCTTCCGCTGTGTCGCGCCCTAGCCTTTGCCCGACCCGGGCCCGCGCCTTACACGAGCTGGCCCAACTCCGGCGAATGTGCTTGCGGCGCGGGACCTGACCACCGAGGCCGGTCTCGAACCCCCGAGGTGACCATCGCCACATCGGCTCGCGCGGTCGGCATATCGGTGCTTACGCTGCCACCAAATGTGGGGCATCTAGGGGGATGGCTAATGCAATCGTGTGTGACACAGTCATGTACGTGAAACCGAGTGGCGTGGAACAACGAACAGACCTCGAAAGACTCGAAACCGCGTTCGCCGAACTGAGCGAGCGCGGTTTCGGCGCAGACTTCGACGTCGCCTGGCGATGCTTCACCAAAGGCGACGCAGCCCACGAAACCCCGCGCGGCCCAAAGGGATTCCTCTACAGCTACGCCCAGGCCTACGCCGACGCCTTCTTCGCCGAGGAGGGCTGGGGCGTGGCCGAACAGCCCGTCCCCGATTCGGTCAGACGCGAAATCGAAGCAATGAAGCCACAATTGATGGCAGCGGCAGGAATCGACCCGGCCACCCACGCCGAAACGCTCGCCGCGATCGAACGCGGAAACCTCGATGCCGAAGACGCACACGACGACTACCGCGCGATCTTCGAAGCCTGGGAGAAGATCGGCAACAACCACTCCACAGCCTGGACCCTCATGCGCGACGAACGCCGCACCCGCTGGCACACCCTCCTGCGCCCACTCATGATCGGCTGGTACAGCCCCGAGCACCTCGACGAAATCATCGAGGTTCTTCAGCGAAACTCGCTGAATGTCACTGCGCCACAAAATGAGCGGAAGGTGATCATCGTCAACCCCTCAGTCACAACGAGCTGACCGCTCCAACCTGGCGGCGATATCTTCTACTCAGCGCGCGAGCCGTCATCCATCTACCGGATCGCTGTGTACGAGCCTGAGCGCAAGCCGATGGAGCCTGATCGCCAAAGCCATTCCACTGCTCAGATGTTCCGAGTGGACCTACTCTCCGGACGGCGAAATGGCGCTATTCCGTTGGCAGTTCGCCAGAATTGCGTCGTGGATGTACTGCGATAGCCGGGGGCCATATGGTCGTAGTTGAGGCCGAGTCGGCGATTGGCACGGTATTCCTCGGCGAAGGTCCGGTCGGTGTCGAAATCGCACGCGTGGAACCAGCGTTCGAAGTGGCGGCGGTGGCGTTCTGCCGGATCCATGACCGTTGGTTCATCGGCCGGGGGGCCCGCGCGCATCGCGTCGGCGAGTGACTGGTGAATTTCACGTTGTTCGCTCGGCGGGGGTGAGGGCGATGCCGGCTTTGCGCGCGCTCAACTCTTTGTCGATCAGCGCGACCATCGCCTGGTAGCGGACAATCCGGTCGCTCAGCAACTCGTGCTGGCGACGCAGGTGGTCCTCATCGGAGAAATCGGGATCGGTCTGCATGGCGGCGATGTCCTCGAGACCGAATCCCAGCTCGCGATAGAACAGGATCTGCTGCAGCCTGTTCAAATCGCCGTCGCTGTAGAGCCGGTATCCGGTCGCACTACGACCACCGGGTCGGAGCAGGCCGATCTCGTCATAGTGGCGCAGGGTTCGAACCGATATGCCGGTCGCCTGCGCGACCACGCCTACGGTGTGTTCTACGGGTTCCGTGTCTGCCACTGTGCCGCCTCACGTCGCGGGAGGGTCAAGAGTTCCCAGTACTGGGAACAGGCCATCGCGGACGCATCCCCGTGCGTTGCTAGCCTCGCCGAACTTGATCTTGTAGGTTGCCGATCGGACGAAGATGAACCCGCTGGCCTTGCGCCACCCTCGAATTGACCGTGCCGCGCCGTACTCGATCGTTCCGCTTGCGATGGCAGTTCTGTGGGTGGGTTCGACCTCTCCTGCCGCAGCGGATGAAGTGCCGGATCGATCGCGGGTGGTGACCACCGAGGACGGGTGGGATCTGCGGGTCACCAAGGCGGCCGAAATCCTTGATCGCGTACCGAATCTCGCCGGTTCGCCGTTCACGCGCGAAGGGTTCGTGACCGTCAAGGGAGTCGCCGATATCGCGGGCGCGGGCCTGGTGGCGGTGGACTCCGGAAGTCTCACCGTCGGCTATCAGATCGGCTGCCAGATCGATGTCGGCAATGGGCTGTCGCTGGGGTCATCCATGATGATGGGGCCCAATGTCGGAGTATCGGTCGCACCCGTGCCAGGGCTGAACGTCGGAGGCAGCGCGATGGTGCTGCCGAGCATCTCCACCACATTGAAGCCGGGCACGATCACCTCGATCCCTTTCGGTACCAAAGCCCTTGCCGGAGCGCACGGTTCGATCGAAACCAGTGCGGTGCAAATCAAGATCGACGGGTGCCTCGGACCGGTCACCCTGCGGTCGTATGTCATCGCGAACATATCCACGCGCACCGCGGACAGCTCGGTCGCGGTCTACGGCGACCCGATCCAGCTGTGAATGCCATGCGGCCAACCCATCTGGCATCCATGGCTCGCGCCATCGCGACGATCGCATCGTGCGCCGCACTCGGCCTGCCTGTCACAGCACACGCGGAACCGATCGTGTCGCCGCCGGCATGTCAGCCCGCCGACTCCGGCGCACCATGCGAAAACACCCCCGCACCACCCAGACCCGTAGCACCCCCCGCGAACGCCCCCGCGCCACTGCCCATGCCATCCACTCCACCACCGAACAAACCCAACACCAATCCCCCTGCCGCAGCACTGATTCCCCCGACACCCGGCCCCGCTCGCGGAAACCCCATCGTTCCCGCACAAGGGTGACCACGCCTGCCACAGGTAAGCGGTAGCGGGGTGGTTCAATCGCCCGATGCGTGGTGACGAGATCATCGGTCAGTGGAGTGCGGACGCTGGATACCACAGCGCGACAGAGGATGAGCAGTTCGTCTTCTGGGATGACGGTGTGGGATTGGTGGAGTATGCGCGCCCGGAGACGAGCAAGTGCGTGCTGTTCCGATGGACGCGGACGGCGATTCGAATGGTGCGGCTCGAGCCATATCGGCACATCCGGCGCGACGGCGGTGCGGTCGTGGATGGTGACGTGCCAGAAGCGGTCGAGGCCAGGTATCGGATCACACGCGAGCAGCGGCCGTTGATCGGTGAGGTGCTGCCGGTGCTGTACCTGCCCGCCCCGTTCGCGACGATTCCGGACAGCGGGTACGGGTTGATCACGCGGGAACCAGCGGTGCACTTCACGAACATGCGACGCGAGAATTCGTGAATAGAGGCATTGCCGAGACTCCGTTTCGATCAACACGAACCCGTGCTGTATCGGATGGTGCCGCCGCGCGGTTCCAGTCCGGGAGGCGATGTCGTTGTGGCAGAGTCGGCGATCCTGCGGCTCGCGCTGAAGATCATCGATCCCTCCCGAGGCACTCGACCCGGCGGACTTACCGAACGCCGAATCCAGGTGCTGGCCACCATGATTCGCACCCTGATCCCGAATGAGGAAGCGCGGTGAGCGAGGGGTGATCGCTAGTTGACTCGGCTGCCCACGGATTGGGCCAGGAACGGCCAGGACTGCTTCAGATCGTCCTCCCAGTAGCCCCAGGAATGGGTGCCCACGGGCCGATCATCAAATGTCACAGGGATATTCAGCTCGTGCAGGCGGTTGGCGAGGTTCTCGGTGCAGTAGTGGATGGCGGCTTCGATGGGGCCGCCGAAGGCCACCTGCACCGGGAGTGGGATCAGGCCCTCGAGGACTCGGCGGTCGGTCGGGGTGTCATGCGGGGCCGCCGGGATTCCGGTGCCCGAGCTCAGGTAGACGGCGGTGCCGCGCAGTCGATCCGCGTTCACGAAGGGGTCGTTGGCGCGCCAGAGCGGGTTGTCGGCCGGGCCCCACATGTTCTCGACGCTTTTACCGCCGCCCCAGTTCTCCACCGTGATCCGTACGAACTCGTGGCCGATGGGGTCCGAGGTTTGCGCGCAGCCGCTATAGGAGGCGACGCTGTTCCAGTACCCGGGTTTGGCGATCGCGAGGTTCAACACCGACGTGCCACTCATAGATACGCCGACCAGTGTGCGAGTTCCATTGGCCCCCAAGAACTTCTCGATGACCGGGGGTAGTTCGTCGTTGAGGAAGCTCTGCCATCTGTTGTGGCCCAGCACCGCGTCATCGCGGATCCAGTCGGTGTAATAGGAATTGCTGCCGCCGAACGGGGTCACCACGTTGATGTCCTTGGCGCGCAGGAAGCTCACGACATCGGTCTGGGCATCCCATCCGCTCTGATTCGGGCCGCCGCCGGAACCGTTGAGCAGGTACATCGTCGGGCGGGACGGTTCCGCCGCACGGATGACCTGCACCGGGATCGCCCTGCTCATGGCGGGTGAGAACACCATCACCGTCTGCTGGCGGTCGTTCACCTGATCCACCGACACCACGCTCGCGCCTTCCGGGTCGGCGGCGGCGGTCGTGGCCGCACCGGCCATACCGCCCGCCACCAGCGCGCTCACGCACATCCAGCGCAGTATTGTCGTGGGTCTCAATCGCCGTGTTCTCAATCTCGGTCCCTCTCATGAGCTTTCATCAGGCACGTGTGGAACGGAGGCGCGCGATGCCTCGCGAACACGGCATCCTGAAGCAGCACCACAGGAGGTTCGCCATGCGGCGTCCGGCGGTTTGGTCCGGTGACCGGTCAGTTGGCTCAGTCGAGGAAGTCACCGACGAGTTTGGCCAGCTCGGCGGGCTGTTCGGCCATGGTGATGTGGCCGGAATCGATTTCCGCGTAGGTGGCGTCCGGGATATCCGCGGTGATCTCGCGGGAGTACTGCGGGGAGATCAACGCGTCATTGGTGCATCCGATCACCAGTGTGGGCGCTTGGATCCGCGGGAGCAGACCGCGGACGTCCAGACTGTTGGCCAGATCGATCTGGCGGAGCCTGCCGGGCGCGGGCTGGTAAGCGGCCGCGTGCCCTGCCAGGACCGGCGGGGTGAGGGCTTCCAGATAGGCGCGGCTGAACGCGATCAGCATGGTGTATCGGGCGAAAGTGTTCGCGTCATCGGCGAGATCCCGCCAGAGCGACATTTTCTCGCGCAAGAATGCGCCGCCCTGTCCGGTCCAGCCCGACACCAGTACGAGGCGAGTGACCAAATCGGGACGAACCGCTGCGAGCCTGGCGACCACCGCACCGCCCATCGAATGCCCGACCACGTCCGCGGGGCCCTGCCCGAGATCGTCGATGACGGCTGCCACCTGCTCTGCGAGCAGCTCGACCGTCAGTGCGCCGCCATCGTCGTGCGCCGCGTCACTGCCCGAAAGATCAGGCAGCACAACCGTTCTGGTTGCGGCCAAGGTCGCCGCAACACCATCCCACACCTGCGAGCCCGGGCTGCCGCCGTGCACCAGCACCACGGGGCGCCCCGTGCCCAGTACCCGGTACGGAATCCGCGCCGCGCCCACTGTGATCTCTCGCATTTTCGTCTCCTCATGTCGAACTGCTTGCCCCACAGACGGTGCCAGCATCCGGTGGCAATGAGCAGTGGAGCGGTTGCCCTAGGATCGGCAGTCCTAGCCAACGCGGGTGTTCACGGTTCGAAGCGCCGAAGAGGGGTGACATGACAATGGACAGGGCCAAACTGGCGGAGTTCCTGCGCCGTTCGCGCGAGCGGCTGCGGCCCGAGGAGGTCGGCCTGGCGGTCGGTCCGCGCCGCCGCACACCCGGCCTGCGGCGCGAGGAACTGGCTCAATCGGCCGGGGTATCAGCCGATTACGTGATGCGCCTCGAGCAGGCGCGCGGTCCCCAGCCCTCGACCCAGCTGCTCGCCGCCCTCGCTCGCGCATTGCGGTTGTCCGAGGACGAACGTGATCACCTCTATCTGCTCGCGGGTCATCGTCCGCCCCCGGGCGCGCGCGCCGGCGAGCACGTCCGGCCCGCACTGCGCTACCTACTCGACCGCCTCGGCGACACCCCTGCCCAGCTCATCACGGACCTCGGCGATCTGCTCGCCCAGAACGCCCTCGCCGATGCACTCTTCGGATGCGTGTGTGAGATCGAGGAACGAGACCGAAACATCGTGTGGCGCTGGTTCACCGACCCGCGGATGCGCGCGATGTACCCCGCCGAAGACCACGACCAGCTCGGCGGCGAGCTGGTAGCCGACCTGCGAGCGGCCGCCGCACACCGCGGCTACGACCGTGCCGCGACCGCACTGATCGAACGGCTCGAAGCAGCCAGTGACGAATTCGCCGCCCGGTGGGAACGCCATGAGGTCGCCCTGCGCCAAGGCCATCGTGTGCGCGTCATCCATCCCACCGTCGGGCCCATCGAATTCGACTTCGAGATACTGCAGACCCGGGCCACCGACCAGCGCCTGCGCTTGTTCACCCCGCCACCGGAGTCGGCGGGCATCGAGGCTCTCGAGCTGCTGCGTGAGGTCGGGCCCGCGACCGCCCACCGCGATCACCGATAGGACCGGCCGTCCGACTCAGCGCTGGGCGGGGTCTACCCAGCGGCGCAACGCGTCGATGGTGGTTTCCGGTGAGGTGTTGAAGCACAGGCGGATTCCGGGGGAGATCTCGGTGATCACGTTCACCAATCGCTCGAATAGGAGTGTGTGCTCGGCCGCCATGCGGACACCCGCGCCGATCATCGCGACCCGGAACGATCCGGTCGACGCGCATTCGCGGAGTTTCGTTTCAGCGGCATCGGGGTCTGCGGGGAGCTGGCAGGAGACGAGGTCGAATCCGGCGGCGCGCAGCGCGCTTTCGCCTGCCTCGATGCGCGCGGTGAGAGTCGCCTCGTCCAAGCCCGGATAGCGGCTGTAGTCGATGGCGCTGGGGTGCAGGCCGATCGACAGGACGGTCGAGTTGCTCGAATCGTGTTGTTCCACTGGATGATTCTCCGGTCGGTGGACGAATTTCAACAGTGCCAGAAAGAGCACGGACAGGGCCAGGACGATCACCATAACCCTCACCACGGGACGGCCCCGTTCCGGTCGAAGAATTCGCCCGTGGGGCCGTCCGGGCCGATGCCCGCGAGATCGACGATCACGGCCGCGCCCTCGCCGACATTCTGAAAACCGCTGTGGCCGTTGAGATCTGTGGCCGTATACCCCGGGTCGACCGCATTGACGCGAATATCGGGCAGCGCTGCGGCATACACGGTGGTGAGCATGTTCAGGGCCGCTTTTGTCGTCGGGTAGCCCAGCGTGGGTCGCACCAGGTCCTTCCACCTCGGATCGGTCAGGGTCGCGATCGAACCCATACCGCTGGAGACCATGACGACGCGAGGTTGGCCGGAGGCGCGCAACAGTGGCAGAAAGGCGTTCAGCACGCGAACCGGGCCGAAGACATTGGTCTCGAATATCTCGCGTAGATCCTCGGCCCGCGTCCGGCCGGGGTCCATCGAGGGTCCGGCGATCGCGGCGTTGTTGATCAGCACGTCGAGGCGGCCGGCGATGGCCCGCACCGTTGCCGCCGCCGCGTCCACCGAATCCTGCGAAGTCACATCCAGGGCGAGAAGGCGAACCCTCAGCCCCTGCGCGGCGAGTTCGGCCACCGCCTTCGTTCCGCGGGCCGTGTCGCGTGCGGCGAGAAATACCTCCCATCCCGATTCGGCCAGTCGGCGCGCGGTTTCGCGGCCGAGCCCCTTGTTCGCGCCGGTGACCAGTGCGATTGTCGTTGTCCTCATGGGAACCAGACTCGGAGTGCGCGCCCGGTGACTCCAGGACCTGGGCGGCCTGGGACCGCGGGTACCACCCCCGGTCGGCAATCCCACGGCACGATGGGAGGGGTGGACAGGGCTGAGCTGGCTACGGTGCTGCGCACCGCGCGATCGCGAATCACACCCGCCGATGTGGGATTGCCGGGCGGGTTCCGCAGGCAGGTTCCCGGCTTACGGCGCGAGGAAGTGGCCCAATTGGCCGGGCTCAGCGTCGATTACGTGGTCCGGCTCGAGCAGGGTCGCGGGCCGCGGCCGTCCGATCAGGTGCTGGGCGCGCTGACCCGGGCGCTGCGGGTCAGCGACTCCGATCGAGATCTGATCTTCCGGCTCGCGGGAGCCGAACCCCCACAGGCCGGGCGGATCGCCACGACGATCAAACCGAGCGTCATGCGCCTGCTGGACCGGATGGCCGACCTGCCCGCACTGGTGATCTCCGCCAAATCCGATGTGCTGGCGTGGAATCCGCCTGCGGCGGCACTGCTCGGCGATTTCTCCCGACGCCCGCCCGCGCGGCGGAACATCATGTGGCAGCGATTTCTCGGCGATGGGCTCGACCGGCTTGTCATGACACCGGAGGCGGAAGCCGCCAACGCCGTCGACTGCGTGGGCTGCCTCCGCACGGTGCACGCGAAGTACCCGAGCGATCCCGACCTGGCCCGGCTGATCACTGAACTCCGCACGGGCAGTGCACAATTCGATGAGCTATGGCGGGCCGGACGCTCGGGACAGCTGAGCAGCCGCACGACCACCATCGCCCATCCCGAGCTGGGCGTGCTCGATCTCGACTGCGACGCCCTGCTGGTGCCGGAGGCTGATCAAACCGTCGTCGTGTACTCCGCCGCGCCCGGTTCACGATCGGCCTCGGCACTCGAACTGCTCCGCGTCACCGGTGTCGAACAATTCAGTCCCGATGGAGCAGCAGGCGACTAACCGAGAGCACCGTGCGAACTCGGTTGGGGTGAGCGAGTTTTCCGACCTCTTCGAATCTCCTGAAAAATTCGTCCACCGCGCAACGTTTGGGCCGTTGCGTTCAGGGAACAGCGGTCCTGTCATCGCAACTCGCCCAAAGGAACTCACATGATCGTCCTGGGAATCATTCTCCTGCTCGCCGGAATCCTGATCGGCATCCCGCTCCTGACCACCCTCGGCATCATCGTGCTCGTTGTCGGAGTGGCTCTGATGCTGCTCGGATCGACCGGCCGGGCGGTCGGCGGCCGCCGGCATTACTTCTGACGCCCCGTTATTCGAGGAGCATTTGATGCAATCTGCCGAATCGCGGCTGGCGGCCTCGGCCCTGATCGCCGTCGAACTACTGCGCAGGGCCGTCGAACACGAGGCGGCGAGCAACTCACGAGAACTGTTCGACGGCAAGGGGAATGGGGCGCATCCGCGCCTCATGCGCCTCAGCGGTGTCATGAATGACCTGCGGGTGCACTTCGACCTGAACCCCCAGGACATCGACCTGAACTTTCACGCGGACGTGCTACCGAATCCACCGGTGGAACCGCCGGAACCCGCGCCCCCGATACCGCCGCTCGAACCCGCGCCGTCACCGCTGCCGCCCGTTCCCGAACCCGCGGAGCCCTTCACGACACCGCCGCCCGGCAGCCTCCCGCGGAGCCCGGTCCGCAACCGTCGCCTCAGATTTCGATACCGCTCAACTCAACGAAACGATTGAGAACGTCCGAGAGGACATCGAAACCATCAGGAGTCGGAGTCAGGGATGAATGACGCAACAGGGCCGCTCCAGTCCGACGCGGCAGAACAATTGCGGCGCGATCGCGAGCAGGCCCATGAGATCGCGGGACAGGCTCGGACGCAAGCCACACATGTGGCTGAGGCTGTCGCTGGCAAGACGCCGGCACCCGTCGCCGATCGTGGTAGGCAGATCGCGGGAATCGCGCGGCGCTATCCGGTACCCGTTGCTGCCGCGGTCGTTTCCGGCGCGGTGCTGATCTGGTGGACCGCGCGGCGGAGGCAGGCATGACCACGTTGTACAAGCCCGTTGGCATGCTCGTGGGTGTGCTGGGCGGCATTGCGGCCAATGTGGTGTTCGCTCAGCTCTGGCGGCGCCTGAGCGGGGAGGACCAGGCCCCGAGCGCCACCGCACGGGATTACAGCTGGCGAGAGATCCTGATCGCGGCGGCTCTCCAGGGCGCGATCTTCGGCGTGGTCAAAGCCGGAATCGACCGCGCCGGCGCCTCCGGGTATCAGCGCCTGACCGGAAGCTGGCCGGACAAATAGGCCGTATCCCCACCATTCACCGGTAGCCCCGTCCATTGGACGGGGCTACCGGGTCAGGTACGGCCGGTCCGCATTTCGCCACATCGATGGCCGACGAACGAGGTCATTCGTCAGAGGTTTCGCTGTTCTTGCTCGATGGAGGATTACCGGTGGATAGATCGGTATCTGCCGCGTGACCAGAGAATTTGCGCCGCGCAACCACTAATCCGACGAGCACAACCAGGACGGCTATGACAAGAATCTCCATAGTTGGGCGCATACCCTGCGATCAATTGGTTAATCAAGGCACGATGGGAGTTGATGGCGTCTCGTAGCGCGGCACCACCGGGATGATCGCCGGAACTCCAGCCCATTCCAGGCAGGAAGAGACCTCGCAGTGACGCAGCGGCCCAGGCCACACACCGGAGCATCGGCGGCGATGCCGCTCGGAAGGTTGTTGTGGGCGGCGCATTCGGCGGACCCCACCGGTTGGTGGTGTGTCGGAGAGGTTGACTTCACCACTCGTGACGAGTGGAGCGCGGTGTTGGGAGAGCTGCCCCGCGCAAGCGATGTGCACCTGGATCTGTCCCAGGTGCGGTTCATCGACGCCCACGGCACGTCGTTGCTGGTGGCCGCCGCACAGGACGCCGGGGCCGACCGGCGATTCGTTCTCCATCACCCACCCGCGGCGATGTTGCGTGTGCTGCAACAATTCTGGCCGTCGGTGCCGACGATCGAGGTTGCCCGCTGATGCTTGCCACAGTAACGGCCGATGACCGCACCGAGCCATTCGAGCACCCCGCGCTGTTCTATCGCGATGCCGACGAGTATCTCGCCGGCACACTCGCTTTCATCTACGAGGGTCTGGTCCGCGACGAACCGGTCGCGGTATCGGTGCCCACGGCCAATCTGGAACTCATCCGTGCGGCGCTCGGGGCGAGCGCGGACGCGGTGCGGCTGATGGATATGACCGTCGAAGGCCGCAATCCCGGGCGCATCATTCCCGGGGTGCTACGCGCGTTCACCGATACCCATCCGGGCAAGCGGGTCCGCATCGTCGGCGAACCGATCTGGGCCGATCGCTCCGAGACCGAATATCCGGCCTGCGCCCAGCACGAGGCACTGATCAACGCGGCGTTCGCCGGACGCGAAGTCAGCATTCTGTGTCCGTACAACACGACGGAATTGCCGGCGCATATGGTGGCCGACGCGCACGCCACCCATCCGATCCTCATCGACCACAGCGGCCGAAACCACAGCGGCGCATACGATCCCGACTCGATCGTGGCTTCGTACAATCGCCCGCTGCCCGCTCCCCCGGCCGATGCCATGGTGCTCGAGTTCGAGGCGAACACCCTGACGCGGGTTCGGCATACGGCCATGGCGTACGCGCGCGATATCGGAATGTCCGAGTACCGACTCGTCGACGCGGAGCTGATCATCGCCGAGACCATCACCAATTCGGTCGTACACGGCGGCGGGCGGGGCACGCTGTCCCTGTGGACCCGGGATGGCCAATTGTGCTTCCAGGTGGACGATGCGGGGCATATCACCAACCCGCTCGCGGGCCGACTGCCCGCACCGCCGCGCGTTCCGGGCGGTCGCGGGTTGCTCTTGGTCAATCAACTGGCGGAACTGGTGCGTATCCATACCGGTCAGCAGGGCACGGTGCTGCACATCCGGCAAGCACTGATCTGAGCTCGACGGGCCGGAACCCGTTTCCCCCGCTCCTGGGCGGGTAGACCGGTTGCAGAGGCATTTGACGCTTGGATTCACAGATCTCGCAGATCTCTACAGATTTCGGGGGTGATCGATAATGACCGGTCCACCACCAACCCACCGCGGCGGGAATGACGGGCAACCGTATCGCCCGAGCTCTTCGATCGAAAACCCTGCGGCTGAACCCCTTTGGATTCAGACCGCGTCCGACGACGCGATCATCGTCGCGGTCCCGGCGGAGCCCATTCGCCTCGCGATGTTGCGGGCGCTGTCCGAAACACTCTGTCTGACCGCTGGTTTCGATATCGGTCTGACGAACGATATTCGCCTCACCGTCGATGAGGCGGCATCGGCGCTGGTGCCGCATCGCGCGCCCAGCACGAACATCACATGTGAGTTCGCTTACGACAAACAGGCGATCGCGGTCCGAGTCCTCTCGACTTCCCAGGACACAACAGCTTTCAGCGATGCGCAGCTGGGCTGGCGACTGCTGCGGGCGGTGACGGATTCGCTGGAAACGACGCATACGGCCTTCGATCCTCGCGTATCCGGCTATCCGACGGAAGTGAAGTTCACCCGGAACTGGTAAGTGCGACCCTAATCGATGCGGAGCACGGCGTGGGCTGAGATAGTTCCACCGTGAGCAATGAAGTTGGTGAGCTGATCATCGGTACCCGAACCGTGGGGTCAGCAGTGGTTTTGTCCGTGGCCGGTGAGGTCGATGTGGTGTCGGCGCCGAAATTGGCGGCGGCGGTGGCCGACGCGGCTTCGTCGGCATCGACACTGCTTGTGGTCGATCTCTCGCAGGTGAAGTTCTTCGGTTCGGCGGGGCTCAGCGTCCTGGTCGGGGCGCGTGAGACGGCCCCGGATCTGGGATTGAAGGTGATCGCGTCGGCGCAGGTCCGACGCCCCATCGAGGTCACCGGCCTCGACAAGGTGCTCGAGGTGTACGACACGCTGGAGCAGGCATTGGGCGGCGAGTGACGATCGGCCGAATCACCTTCTCGGCGAAGATGTTCGGAGCAGTTACGACTACGATGGGGACTCGCTGAGCGCCTCTCGGCGAAGGGTGTCCAGCGTGCGGGTCAGCAGGCGTGAGACCTGCATTTGCGAAATACCCAGGCGCGCGGCGATTTCCCGCTGAGTCAATTGACCGTAGTAGCGCCACTCCAGTATTTGCCGTTCGCGCTCGGGCAGGGCGGCGAGTAGGGGGCGGACCGCCATCGCGCCTTCGAGCAACTCGTAGCAGGGCTCGGGCTTGCCCAGACGTTCGGCCACCGGGGAGGCATCCTGCTCCGGGTTGTCACCGCGCGGGTTGTCCAGGGATTCGGTGGTGTAGCAGTTGGCGGCGACCAGCGCGAGCGTGACTTCGCCCAGCTCGACGTCCAGCTCCGTGGCGAGTTCACGTGCGGTGGGCATCCGCCCCAGCCGCTGCGCCAGCACTTCGGTCGCGGGTCCGATGCGGACGTGGAGTTCTTTGACGGTGCGACTGACGCGCACGGCCCAGGTGCGATCGCGGAAGTACCTGCGCACCTCACCCATGACCGTCGGTATCGCGTAGCCGAGAAAGGTCGCGCCGTGATGCGGATCGAAACCGTCGACGGCTTTGACCAGACCGACCCGAGCGGTTTGCAGCAGATCGTCGTATTCCTGCCCACGCCCGGTGAAACGGCGGGCTATGTGCTCAGCCAGCGGGAGCGCGCGGCACAGAATGTCTTCGCGAAGTGCGGACCGGCGCGGATCGTCGGGAGCCAGTTCGGACAGGACCGTGAACAACGGTTCCAGGTCTTCGTAACCCTCGTCGCGTCGCTGCGACCCGGTTCGGGCATCGAGAGGCGAAGAGGGAGCGGGTGCTATCGACGCGGCCATCATGGTCTCCTGCGTCCGAGTTCGCCGCGCAGGCACACTGCTGAACCCGACTCGACATGTCCAGTATGCCGCGATCCTCTCCGGTTAAACGTCGGCGGGGCCCGGTTACGGCGAACAGGTCCCCGTTGCCGCATCGTGCGCGCCGTTGATCGCCGCGTCCTGCTGCTCGGGAGAGAACACCGACCAATCCGCGGTACCGGGATAGCCGGCGATGGTGTCGGCCACGGCCCGATCGACTCCGTCCTGCCCGGACTTGTCCCTGATCTCCCGCAGGGTCGGCAGCAGATCCTCACATGTCTTGTGCCGCAGCTTCGCCGGAGAGATCGGCGAGGGCACCGACACCGACCTGGAATTGCCCGGCGGCACGATTACCGAAGCGCTGGAATGGGTTTCGGGGCCCGGGGTGGTGGGCGACGTCGCCGGAACACCGGGACCGGCCGTGCCGTCGCAGGCCGGGGCAGCCACCGCGGTGATACCGAAAAGAATGAGAAACACAGTGCGCCGCATGAGGTTTCGCCTCCACTATCGCTGCGGTTAGTCGGCTATAGGCTTGCTCTACCCCGTACGCCGCCGCTCAAGCGGACTTCGCAACCACCACATGGCTGCGAAGTCGATTCCCGCGAGCGATCTGTCCCGAACACGGATGTCGTCGTTTCTCCCCGGCAAATCGTGTTTGAGCAGGCAAAAACCGGGCATCGCAGCGATATCAAGTCCCGCTCGTCTGAAGGAACTCCAATGATCGTCCTCGGGCTCATACTCCTGATCGCCGGATTCTTGCTCGGAATCCACATCCTGACGATCCTAGGCATCATTCTGCTCGTCATCGGCGCAGTTCTGATGCTGCTCGGCGCTACCGGCCGGTCCGTCGGCGGACGCCGCCACTACTACTGATACGGCCCGCGCGTGGAGTCGTGAGCAGCACCGGGCAAGCTCACGACTCTGCGGCTACGTCAGTCACCGATAGTGCGATAGCCCGAGGTAACGAGGTCGTGCAAGCGCGCGAGCGATTCGCTGTTGCGCGGTTTCAACAACGCCGCCTGCAACGCTCCGGGAAGTAAGCGTCCCGGGCCGTGGGAGACGGTTTCGAGCATGCGGACCTCCACGGTCGTCGCATCGATCTCGTTAATCTCCAACCGGATTCGAGCCTGACCGAAGGGCCACGCTCGCGCCTGCAGCTCCAGCATGTGGGGCGGATCCGCGGCGATCACCGCGGTGGAGTCCTGCACCATCAGCGGCCATGCCCCGATACTGTGCGCGATGGCGGCCCCGACCTGCGGCCAGGTCGGGGCCACATCGCGGATGTGGGTCGAGCCCACCACCCAGTGCCCGTACGACCAGCCATCCGCGAGCACGGCGAAAACCTGTGCCGCCGTAGCGGGCATTCTCATGCTGACCTCGGTCATCGGGGCGGTATCCACGAGATGTCCGGTTACTGTCCGGGGCGCGGGATATCGCCACGCCAGGCACCGGTTTCGTGGGTGCGCTCTTCGATGAAGGTCTTGAAGCGGGCGAGGTCGCCCTTGACGCGGTGGTCCAGCACGCCCAGTTTGTCGCCGACGTTTTCGAGGAATCCCTCGGGGTCGACGTCCATTTGGGTGGTGACGCGGGTGGTGAGGTCGTCGATGCGGTGGAAGGTCACCACGCCTGCGTGTTCGGGGCCGCTGTCCGAGCGCCACGCGACGCGCTCGTCGGGATGCTGTTCGGTGATCGTGGCGTCGAACTCTCGTTGCACCGGACCGACTTTGATCTTCCAGTGCGTATGCGTGTCATCGATCTGCTGGACCTGCTCGACCCCGGACATGAATTCCGGGAACGATTCGAACTGCGTCCACTGGTTGTAGACGATGCGAATGGGTGCTTTGACATCGGTTGAAGCGGTAACTGTGCTCATCGGTCACTACCATTTCCCCGGTCCGAGACCGGATCATGAGGGCCGCGCTGCCCTGACTGCTGGGCGAAAGACCGGCCTTGGCGCCGGCATGTTCAGCGGCTACCCGGGCCCACCGTTCTCAAACAACCGGCCACGCTCGAGCAACCTCCGCGCGGCTCCTGATTGGAATCCGCCCGATCGGGTAGACCGCAGGCACGAGGCGGTTCTCCGCCAGTTCCGCTCGCACGGTCGCATCTCGCTCGCGCCCACCCATCAGGCGAGAACCGTGGTACCTCAATGCATTCGACCGCAGTACTCCATTGGATCCACACCTTGCGCGGTGATCGCCCGTGAATCCGTCCGCCAGATCGGGTGACTCGGTCAGGACCGCTCGCGAGGCGCTGCTGTCCGTCCTGCGCGACAGCAGCGGCCGGATGGACGCGGTGGCCCGGATCTGCCGCGTATGCGTGGAACTCCTGCCGATCGACGGGGCATCGATCTCGCTGATCCTCGGTACCGATCGACGCGAAACGCTGTACACCAGTGACGAAGTCGTCGCCGATATCGAGGCGCTGCAATTCAGTCTCGGCGAAGGACCATGTTTCGAAGCCGCGAACAGCAAGCGCCCGGTACTGGTGGCGGACCTGCGCGGGACCGTCATCCGCACCTGGCCGGTCTTCGCCACCGAGATCGATGCGCACCCGGTCGGTGCGATCTTCGCATTTCCCTTGATGAGCGGCACCGAAAGTGTTGGGGCACTGGATCTTTACCGCCGGACCCGAGGGCGGCTCACCACCGGTCAGGTGGCCGTAGCGCTGCAGGTCGCGGACGTCGTGGCCATGGCACTGCTCAGAAACTATCCGAATGATCGCACCGCACCGTGGTGGACCGATCTGCCCACCAATCACGCACGGGTGCACCAGGCGACCGGGATGATCATCGCCGCATCCCACCTCTCGGAAAAGCACGCGCTCGCGCGCCTGCGTGGTTACGCGTTCGCGGTGGGCCGCTTGGTCGACGATGTCGCCGAGGATCTGGTCGCGCATCGCATGGACCCGGACGGCCTGGACTGGCATTGACAGCCCACCCACCGAACGGCGGGGCGCACCGACCCATCCGGGTGATGCGCCCCTTGTTCAGGGCGGGGTCAGTGCTGAGCCGACATCGCCTGTGAGCGGTGCTGATTGGCGGTGGTCGACACCAGCAATCCGGTTGCGGCCGCGCCGAGGACGGCGATCACGATGCCCATCACGACATTGGTCCACAGCACCTGGTCCGGCCGCTGATCGATGACCCACGGCGCGATCAGCACCCAGACGCCGATCGGGATCAGCACCCAGCCCAGGCCATAGCGCCTATTCCGCACGAACGCCAGGACCAAACCGATGACCGCGACCGCGATTCCGAGCACCAGATTCTGGATCACCATCCGTGGCGCATCGGCGAAATCGCGTACCACCCATGGGGATATCGCGGCGAACAGCCCCGCGAGCACCACCAGCCCGTCGACCGCCAGCGCGGGTGCGTTGTCGAATCGATCGTCATCGAGGTAGCCCGAAGACCGTGCTGTCGTGGCCTGATTCATGTAATTGGCCATTTCATCGTCCTTCTGCTTGCTGTATTTCCCTGCGCTACCCGTCTTCTCGAGTAGTTGTGTTGATGCAGTGCAGTTGTGACCGGTCGCTTCGCCGATACCCGGCACAGCGCGACTCAACCACGCGGACGAAAGTTCTTGTCTGCCAATTCCATTGCCGATCAACGCGCATTCACACTGCGGGTCCCGCTGCTCACCCGGATCGATGCGTATGCCAGCCGATTGTCGGACGCCGCTCGCGCCAACGCGTTGTTCCCGGACCCGGAACTGACCGCCCTGACGCACATCGACGTCCGCGACCTGATCGACAGAGCTTGGAATGCAAGCCTTTTCGTCGATCAGGTCGGCCGGACGGCGGACCGGTGGTAGCTCCGATCCCGTAGTGGATCAGAGGCTGGTGGACACCGTGGCGAATTCGCCGGCGCTCGCCAGGGCGATGTCCTCCTCGACCTCGTGCCGGGTCAGGGGGCGGCCGGTATTGCGCAGGCCGAATCCGGCCAGTAGCGCCGCTACCGCGAAGAAGGCCGCGCCGGTGAGGAATGCGATGCGGTAGGCGCTTTCGGCGGGCAGGACGATGGACCCGCCGCCGGGGAGGGTGTGGCGCAGGGTGTCGCTGGTGAGGATGGTGACGACCAGGGCGCTGCCGATCGCACCACCCACGGTGCGCATGATCGAGTTGATCGAGTTGGCGATGCCGGTCTCGTGCGGGGCCACATTGGCGACCAGCAGCGCGGGCATGGCGGAGTAGGCGATGGCGATCGCGGCATTCGCGACGACCAGTGCGACAACGACTTCCGCGCTGGTGGAGTGCAGCACCGCCAGGGCGGTCAGCGCGAACAGGCCGATGACGCTGGCGAGCAGCAGCACGTAGCGGGGGCCGATACGGCCGACCAGGCGACCGGCGATCGGGCCCATGAGCACCGACACGACCGCGCCAGGGAGCATGAAGGCCACGCTCGTACGCAGGACCGAAGCGTCGAATCCGAAGCCCGCCAAGCCATGCGGGGTGGCGACGAAGTAGGTCGCGCCGAGGAAGACGCTGAACATGGCGAAACCGACGCAGAAGCTGGCCAGGTTGGTCACCGCGACGGGACGGTGCGCCAGCAGTGAGGTCGCCACGAGCGGCTCACGCAGTTTGGATTGCAGCAGCAGGAATCCGGCGAGCACGACGACCGCGGCCACGAACAGGCCGATCACCTGCGCACTGCCCCAACCCCATTCGTGTCCCTGGGAGATCGGCAGCAGCAGGCAGACCAGACCCAGGCCCAGTACCGCGGCACCGATGTAGTCCACGCGACCGCCCTGGCCCGCGCGGCGCGGCAGCACGCGGAACGCCAGCACCAGCACGACGGCGGTCAGGATGACGGTCAGCCAGAAGATGCGGCGGTAGTCCGCGCCGCCCTGGGTCAGCAGGCCGGTCGCCACCAGTGCGACACCGCTGCCCACACCGAGGGTCGACGCGGTGACGGCCAGCGCCCCGGTCAGGCGTTCGGTCGGAAGTTCATGGCGCAGCACGCTGATCGCGAGCGGGAACAGGCCGAAACTCGCGCCCTGCAAAGCCCTTCCGGCAATCAGTAGCTCGATGCTGCTCGCGGAAGCGGCGAGCACGCTGCCCGCCAGCGTCACGACCAGCGTCGCCAGCACCACCGGCTTATGGCCGTAGACATCGCCGAGGCGACCGAGCAGTGGTGTCAGCGCGGAGGCGGCCAGCATGGTCGCGGTCGTCACCCAGCCGACGGTCGTCGCCGAGACGCCGAGCTGGTGACCGATCTGCGGCAGCGCGGGCACGGGCAGGGTCTGAACCAATGCCAGGAGAAACACGGTGCTGGCCATGGTCAGCACGATCGCGGTCGGCGACGCGGTACGCCGAAGCTCGAGCGGGGAGGTCATTGTCGGTACCCTACGCGGGAATCGACACAGTGTCGATTATGATTGACGCCACGTCCAGTATGAATGAGAGAATCGCTCTATGGTGTGGCCATGGCGCAGAAGGGCGGACCCACGGTGAACCAGGTCCGAGATACGACCGAAGCGGTGCGGCGGCGCGGCACGCTGTCCAAGGGCGATCAGCGCGAGGCCCAGATCCTGGACGCGACCCGCAAGCTGCTGACGAAGAAGCCGATGGCCAAACTGACCGTCGACGACATAACCGGCGCCACCGGCATCTCCCGCACCAGCTTCTACTTCTATTTCCCGTCCAAACAGGCCGTGCTCGCGCGGCTGATGGAGGACGTGAGCGACCGCTACGCCGAGACCCACGTCTGGCTGCCCTCCACCGGCCCGCAGCGGGAACTACTGCACGCCCAACTCACCGGAGCCGCCGAGGTCTGGCACGACAACAGCACCATCCTGGTCTGCTCACTGGAGGGTTTCGACAGCAGCTACCCGCCGCTCAAGGAATTCATCCTGAGCATCCAAACCCGCTTCACCAGCGCCCTGGCCGCCAAGATCGACCGCGACCGCGCGGCCGGACTCGCCCCCGAGGGCATCGACTCCGCGACCCTGGCAACCCTCGTCACCCTGATGCGCGACGGTCGACTGTCCCAGTTGTCCGCCGCACCCAAGGCCGAAACCACCAGCGGCATAGACGATCTCACCGAGGCCATCCTGCGCCTGATCTACGGCCGACTGGACTGACTACGCCCGACCGGCCGCCGCTCAGGCAGAATCACTGTATGGCACATGCGACGGCAACCGTGAACGGCGTCATCATCGCCGAGACCGACGACTACGAGACGGTCGAAGGGAACATCTACTTCCCGCCCGCGGCGATCAAGCAGGAGTACTTCACGCCCACCGATACCCACACGGTGTGTCCATGGAAGGGCACCGCGAGCTACTACACCGTCGATGTCGGCGACGGAAACCCGCTGAGCGACGCCGCCTGGTACTACCCCGAAACCAAGGACGCCGCAGCCAATATCAAGGGCTACGTCGCCTTCTACGCGAACAAGGTCCAGATCAGTAGCTAGTCAGTACACAGCCGGGCGACGACGCGAATAAATTGCGGCACATCGTGATTCGTCGAGGATTCCCAGGTAACCCTTCCCGATGTGATCCGAAATCGGATCCCCGCAGCCAGATTCATGCGGCTCAGGAAAGGCTCCCACGATGACCACCACCACCCGGAACCCCGCACCGCGCTCGGCGTCCGCCCCGCGCAAGTTCAGCATGCTGGCCGCCGCCACCCTGGTGACCGGCTTCTTCGGCTTCTGTTGCCTGCCCCTGCTCATGGGCCCGGTCGCCCTGCTTCAGATGAGGCAGACCGGTGAGAAGGGCCACGGAATGGCCATCGCCGGGATGGTCGCCAGCCTCGCCTGGATCGTCGGTCTCACGGCGCTGAACTAGTCGATGGCGGTGCGGTGCACTCGATACCGCCGATCTCGGATGCATCGCACCGGCGCTCATATGAACCGGTGCGACCGTTCGTCACCGGCTGACCGGTGGTGAGTCACGGGTGACGGTGGCCGCTGGGCGTCGCGCTGTCCGCCGAGCGACGAGACGCGTTCTGAGCGCTCTCGACCAGATCTGCGGCGGTTACGGTTCGGTCGATGATCGCCTGTGCCAGGACGGGCACACGGGTGTTGGTGCGCCGGGCATAGCCGCGCAGCAGGGTGAACGCGGAGTGCATGTCGAGGCTGATCTGCTGGGCGAGCATACCTTTGGCCTGTTCGATCAGTACTCGGTGATTCAACGCGATTTGAAGTTGCGCGGATACGGTGAGACTGTCCGTCAGCACCCGGGCATGCACGATACCGATGGCGGTGACGTCGGCCAGCGCGCGTGCGACGGCGATCTCGTCGTCATCGAGCCCATTGGTCCTGTCACAGAACAGATTCATCGCGCCCAGGCGTTCCTCGCGCAAGCGCAGCGGAATCGCGTAGACCGAGCGGAGTCCTTGGCCGCGGGCCGCCCCGGCGAACGCGGGCCAGCGTTCGGGGTCGAGGTCGAGGTCCCGCACGAGCACCGGCTGGCCGGTGGCGTATGCGCTCAGACAGGGGCCGGCGTCCGCTTGGAGCTGGAAGAGCTCCAGCAATCTGGTCGCCTCGTTGGTAGAGGCCAGGACCTGTAGCCGATCGTGCTCGTCGACCAGCAGTACCCCGGCGGCGGTCAATGGGAGCATCGCCCCGGCGGTGTCCAGCAACTCCTGCGTCACCTCGACCGGGTCGTAGTCCGCGACCAGCGTGTCCGCCAATCGAACGAACGCGGCCATCAGGGTGCGTTCTCGTTCGGTCATCCCGTCCCGTCTCTCGTGTCCAGGGTAATGCTCGAAGCGAGGGCAACGAAATCCGAATTCGTGTATAGACGCACCGCAGGAGTTGCCACGACCGGTATCGGGCCGGCCACGTGACCTGCCGAGAGCAGGCGGAAGCCGAAATGCCCACGTGGGCAACCGATCCGATTCGGAACCGTCCCGCCGATTGTTTCGCGCGACCGGGGGTATATGCGCGATAGCACCACGCATCGAATTCGGCCGCGATTCCGCCCGGCGGTGCGCCCCACTCGAGATGGAGTAACCGATGTCGCTGGAAGCGGGCCCGGTAAGTAGCAGTGTGTCTCAGCTCGAGTTCGCCGACGCGCTGTTGCGAGCGGCCATCAGGCCCGAACGCATCGGCGCGGTCGTAACGCGAATCATGCAGGAAAACAACGATATCGGGCCCATCGTCATCGGCCCGGGCGGTCTGTTGCGAGCCGATGCCAGAATGCGCGGTGAGACGGCCACGGTCGAACCGGACGAGTCCGATCTCTGCCAATTCGACGTACACGTCCCACTGGTGTTGTGGCTCGATATCCACCTCGGCGAGCTGCATGCGCGCCTACTGGCCCGAGTGCATGTGCGCACGCACGTCACGCTGATACCCGATGTGCCCTGCGCCCTGGTGATACAGCTGCACCCCATCCGGACCTGCGATGTCACGGTGTCCACCGAGGGGCGAAATATGCTCGGCCGCATCATCACTCGGTTCGGTATGGTCACCTCACTACTCGCCGGGCAGATCGCCACCCATGCGAATTCCCTACTCAGCAGCCCTGACCTGATCGAAGCCTTCCGAATCGACATCCTCGGTCTGATCGATCGCGCCTGGGATGCCGGATTCGTCTTCGGCAAGAGCCTTTGAGGCTGATCCCGACGCGACCATGGGGTACGAACCCGATTACGCCACTACTACCCGCGATTGCGCCCTCGGATATCCGCCGACAGCACGGTGGCGAACGCGCACCAGATCGAAGCTGCTGAGGGTCAGCCGGCGGTGCCCCGGCAGCGGGGCGACAAAGGGCCGCGAGTAGGTGTGCGCCGCACCTGCCGAATGGCCGGGCCCCAGCCAGGAAATCGGGGTTCTCCTGCGGCAAGCCCGACCATCATTCGGCTCGGAATGTCCAACCACGTAGGTGCCGAGACCGAAATGCGGTTCGTTTACTGTCGAAGCCCATCACCCCTTCCCGTCGAGTTCGGATAACAACCGAACCGCCAGGGTCTGGGGCGGGGTAGCGTATCGAACCCCACCGGCCGCAACTGGCGAATCGAGGGGTTCAGTTGGCTCAATCATACCGCCGATCAGCCTCGATCGAGGTGAAATCATTGCCCGGCAAGCATTTTCATTTCCTGTCTCGCCGAGAGAGCGGCCGGGTTCTGTCCAGCGCGCGGGTGAGCTCGTTTCCGGATCGGTCAAACCCGCCGTGCGCAGCCGGTCCAGGGTACGGTCCTCGCCGCACAGCGCGGAGGGCATCATCAGCAATATTCACGTGTCGGAGAGCAATTCGGGTGCGAGGCGGCACAGTGAGTCGACAGCCGTGCGACCGTCGGCACCGGCGTCCCAGCTTCGCGCCGCCCCGCGCGGTGGTGCGCCGTCCGCGCACGGCACATAGGGCGGATTCGCCACCACCGCGTCGAATCGCCTGCCGCGCAAAGCCGTTCGGAAGTCGCCGTGGATGAACTCGATATCCAGTCCGCGCAGGCGGCTGTTGAGCCGTGCCGCGGCCAGCGCGCGACGCGAGATATCGACCGCCGTGACCGACGCGGGCCGGTGACGGGCCCCCGCGATGGCCAGCGCTCCCGTTCCGGTGCATACGTCGAGCACCCGGCTGTGCGAGGGTATGCCCGCCCCGGACATGGCCTCGGTGAGCAGTCGCGTATCGGCCTGTGGCCGATACGCACCGGGCGTCCTGATCATCATCACGGCCGGTGGCTGGCCTCGGGCTCGCGTTTCATGGCCCGAGCGGACATCGAGATATCGTCCCGCGTACCGGCTGTCGCCCCATCGAGCAGAGAGGTGCGCCCGGCGCGCCAGCAGCTCAGCACATGATCGGCGAAACGACTTTCGAGCAGTTCGGTGGCGCAGATCCCGAAGACGATCGATGCGCTCAGCTCCGGCTCATCGACCAGCAGGTTCTCGATCACCCCGTGCCGAATGAGCTGTTCGTGCACCGCGTCGGCTTCGACGTGCTCGCGGTAGAACCGCACGCACGCGGTATCCGCGTCGAGCCGCCGCAGCGCCTGCACCATTCGCCGCGAGGCCGGGGATGAGGTGATCTCCACGGCCGCGAAATGACCCGCCCCCGCACCGCGCAGATCGCGATGCAAACCGAACAGCGACATCATGTTCACCAGCGCGAGCATCGGGGCGGGCACCACATCCACATAGAACTGATACCTCGGATCCAGGCCCGCACCGTCGAGTAGATCCGCGTAGAGGCGGTGATGGATTCGCTCCCCGCGACCGCCGCCGAACTCATCGAATTCGACCGCCACCAGCGATGCCTTGGCCTGGCCGCGCAAACGTGGAATCAGCCACGCGTAGGGATCGGCTTCCTGATGGTGCAGGACCGACCGGTGCACTAGGTACTCGCGCATCTGCCACGGGGTGCCCCGGTCTCGCAGGTACGCTCCGACACCGGAATCGTCCCCGGGGGCCAGCACCAATCCGTCGAGTTCGGCTCGCACATCGGTGCCCGCGACCGTGTCCGCGCGCAATACGGCCAGGAACCGCCGTTCCAACTCCGCGCGCATACGCAGCAGACCCGGATCCCATTCCCATCCGCCATCGACACCGTCGAATCCCTCGTGGTGCAGGCCGTAGCAGGTATACAGGGCCAGGTGCAGGTCACGACCATACGGATCGACCGGACCGAACGTGTCCGGCATCGGTGAGCCCGGCCGGGCACCGAGCGCGTCGATCACTCCCGCGGATAGCGGTCCGCATGGTCGGGGAAGTGTTCCGGGCTCGGTGATCCGTGCCCGCGGGTCCATATGTTGTCGGCTGTAAATGATTGTGCTGCCGTTCTTTTCGTGGGCACGGGCGGTAGCGAGAACCCGGTAGGTTCCTCGATCGCCCGAGGGCGTCGTGCATAAGCCGCTTACCCAAGACCCCCCTGTGGAAACGCAAGCCGGAAACCCATTTCCACTCACATCGCCATGACCTATGCGGTTTCGACATCGAGACCTCGGTAGCCGTCATTGCCTGACGTTGGTGCCGCCACCTCGGTGCCCACGGCGAGCCTGACCCTGTTCATCCAGCCTCGCGTTGCTCCAATTACGTTCAGGTCAGGAGCTTTTCACCTCGAGACGAGCACCATCGGCCGGAACAGCAAGCGGGACAACCTACATGGTGAGCCCCCTCACACTCGACGCGAATACCTCAGGCGGACACCAGTACTCCGCTCGATCTTTTCGCCACGGCGTTGTTTGGACATCGATCAACCGGGAATAGCGGTCTCGACAAGTCCGCTCTACCGAAGGACCCACCATGATCGCCCTCGGGCTCATTCTCCTGATCGCCGGCTTCCTGCTCGGCATCAACATCCTGACCACGCTCGGGGTAATCCTGCTCGTCGTCGGGGCCGTTCTGGCGCTGCTCGGCGCGACCGGCCGCGCGGTCGGCGGGCGTAGCCACTACTACTGATCGACCGTGAGACCGGCGGGGCCGTGAGCAGCATCGCTGCTCACGGCCCCGCCGTATTGGCGCACATCACCGGGCGAGCGGCGCTTGCCTGTTTCGGATATGAGTTGCCGGGCAACCGGTAGGCATGTCAGGAGAGCTCGCCGGACGGCGAATTGCGATCATCACCTCGAACACCGGGGTGGAGCACGATGAGCTTGTGGTCCCGCGTGACCGGTTACGCGAACGCGGGGCGCGGGTGGTGCACGCGGCCATGAAAGCCGAACCCGTGCATACCTATCGGCATGACCTCGAACCCGCTGAGACGATCGAGCCCGATATCGGCCTCGACGGTGTCGGTACCGGCGACTTCGATCTTCTGGTCATTCCCGGTGGAACCGTCAACGCGGACAAGCTGCGCATGGATGCCCGGGCTCGGGAACTGGTGCGCGCCTTCACCGCCGAGGGGAAACCGATCGCCGCGATCTGCCACGGGCCTTGGCTGCTGGTGGAGGCCGACGTGCTGCCGGGTAAGACGCTCACCTCGTACGAGTCGGTGCGCACCGATATCACCAATGCCGGTGGCACGTGGGTGGACGAGGCGGTGGTGCGAAGTGATGAGAAAGGCTGGCCGCTGATCACCTCACGCAAACCGGACGATCTACCCGATTTCGTGGATGGCATCACCGCTGCCCTGACCGACCGATCCAGCTGAGATCGGCCAGCCGTCGAGTCAGGCGGCCTGCAGGGCTTGGGTGCGCAAGTCGGTCAGGATTCGGGTCAGCAGGCGTGACACCTGCATCTGGGAGATGCCCATGGTCTTGGCGATCTGGGCCTGGGTCTTCTCCTGTCCGTACCGCATGATCAGGATCGCGCGGTCACGGTCGGGCAGCTCCGCCAGCAGCGGGCCGATGGTGAGCGAATCCTCCATCAGCACGTATCCGGGGTCGATCTGGCACAGGCTGTCGATCGGGGTCAGCGAGGTGCCGTCCCGCTCGGCCGTCTGCGGCGCGTCGAGGGACGCGGCGGTGTAGCTGTTGCGGGCGATCAGCGCCTGGGTGACCTCGGTGAGGTCGATTTCCATATGGTCGGCCAACTCGCGTGCGGTCGGTTCGCGACCCAGCGATTGGGCGAGCCGCGGAATCATGGTGCCGAGTTGCTGCTGAAGTTCCTTGGTGCGCCGCGGCACCCGCACGGCCCAGGTGCTGTCACGGAAGTAGCGCTTGACCTCCCCCATGATCGTGGGTACCGCGAACCCGAGGAAGGAGGAGCCATTACCGGGATCGAATCGATCCACCGCGAGCACTACTCCGACCGCGGCGATCTGGGCCAGGTCCTCGTACTCCACACCGCGTCCGGTGTACCGGCGCGCGATGTGCTGCCCCAGCGGCAGGCATTTGCCGATGATCGTCTGCCGCAGGGGCTCACGCCCGGAGTCCGTCGGAGCCATGTCTGCGAGCTGCTGAAGCAAGGGTTCGATGTTGTCGTAGGCCTCACCGCCCGTCCGTGCGCGATGAGTGCTTACCGGTAGTGCCACGTATTCAGTTGACATCTCGACCCCTCTGTGAGGTTTGTCGGGCAAAAAAGGGAAATTGTGCTGCAAAAATTCGATGCAATACCCAGTACCCTACCCGGTGCTCCGGGTCCAGAAAGAAACATCTCACCAATCACACAAGAGAGATTGAAGTAAATGTACTCTGACCTGGAGTTAAACAAATTAGTGAGCAGGAATATAAACCGCCTAGAAAATAGATGAACACCGAATATTTTTATGAATCCGCAGCAGGAGATAATCACTCACGCCGACTGCGGATCCGACAATCTTCAGCGCGACTATTCTTCGACTCTGGCCCAGACTCGATGCTCGGGCAGCAATGCCGCGATCGCGTCGAAAGCCCCGACGATGGTGGGCGCGGCTTCGACACCGATGGACTTTTCCGAAATGCCCGCCGCGGCAACCGCATCGGCGCCATCGGGGGGTAGGAAATCGCCTCGAGATGACGGTGCGCCTCCTGCATCAGCAGGTACAGGCGCGGATCTGTGACCGCGCCGGCGATGACCAAGCCGTCGAACTCGATGGACCGGGCGGTGTCGAGCGTCCGGGAAATAGCCACTTGCTTTGCGCCCGAACCGAATTCGCCACCGTGCGCCGCGATGACCAGCGGCGTCATCGATGCCGCCGCGATCGCCGCCACGGTCGCGGACAGATCGGCGAGATCGCTGTCGGCGGTGGCGAAGACACCGACGATGCGACCATCGACCGGCCAGGTGCCGCCGTGTTGCGATAGCGCCGCGGAGACCGTCAGGCGGGCGGTGTTCCGGAGGGGGCTCCGGGCGCGATCGGCTGTGCTTTCGGGCGTCGTGTGGCCATCGAGTCCGGACCTCCTGCGATCGAACGAATGTTTGATCAGCGACTGCCCGTCACGGACTGTACTCAACAACGATCGACTTCTCCCCCGGTCGCCGGGGTGTGCGGTGAACCGGCACTGCCCCCGGTGTTTCGAACCTCCGGTGCCGGGCATCCGGAGTTCGAGGACACAAGTCCGAACCGCCGAGGTTCAACGGCACAGCGTGCGTCCTTTCGGCACCGGCGGGTCCACGCACCCCGATGGCCGGTTGACATAACGGCCTCGACAGCTAGGAGTTCACAATGCTCGGTCTCGGTATTCTCGGTTGGATCATCATCGGCGGACTCGCCGGATGGATCGCCAGCAAGTTCATGAAAACCGATGCGCAGCAGGGCATTCTGCTCAACATCGTGGTCGGCATCATCGGCGGATTGCTGGGTGGATTCCTGCTCAAGCTGCTGGGGGTCGACGTCGAAGGCGGCGGCCTGTGGTTCAGCTTCTTCACCTGCCTGGGCGGCGCGGCGATTCTGTTGTTCCTGGTCAACCTCGTGATGGGCCGGCGAACCGTGCACTGATCGATATCGATCCATAACGCTGCTGCGCGGCCACCACGAATTCGTGGTGGCCGCGCATCGTTGTGTTCAGCCTCGGCACGTCAGGCGGTGGCCGCGACGACGGCCGCGACGATCGCGTCGGGGGTGGGAAAGCCCTGCCGGGATTTGGTGGCCACGACCTCGCCGTCGACGGTGACGCGGTAGACCCCGCCCTTGCCCGGGACCAGTTCCGGGGCGATGCCCAGTTCGGTGCCGAGCGCTTCGGCGGCGGCCTGGGCGCGTTTGAGGTATCCGCAGGGTGCGCAGTAGGTGATGACGACTTCGGACATTATGTGGCTCCCTTTTGCGTCTATTCGGATCTGTTTGTGTCTCAGTCGTTTTCGGTGCCCGACAGCGTCCACGGGCGCGCGGTCGCACCGAGGCGGGTCCAGGTGTTGATCAAGGCGATGTGCCAGACCAGTTCGGCGAGTTCCTTTTCCTCGAAATGCGCGGCGGACTCATCCCAGACCTGTTGGCTCACTTCACTATCCGCGATGCGGGTCATCGCTTCGGCCAGGTCGAAGGCGGCGCGCTCGCGGGCAGTGAAGTAGGGCGCTTCGCGCCAGACCGCGACCAGGTTCACCCGGCGCCAGGTGTCGCCCCCGGCGATCGCGTCGCGCGAGTGCATATCGACGCAGTAGACGCAGCCGTTGATCTGGGCCACACGCAGTTTCACCAACTCGCGCAGCGGCTTGTCGAGGGTGGTCCGCTGGGCGGCGAGTTCGAGGCCGTTGAGGGCTTTGGCCATCCCCGGGGCGAGTTCGTCGATCGCGAGGCGGGTGGTCGGCTGGACGTATGCGTTCGTTGTCGCTGTCATACTTCGACGGTAGGCCGATAATGGATCAATGTTAGGAGCCAATTGAATGGCTGAATATTGGTCCACTTCGGATGTCGATCTGCACCTGCCGCTGGCACTGGACTCCGGTCGCCGGGTCGGGCTCGAGCACGCATTGCGCGAGGCCATTCGCGATGGCCGGTTGGCCGCCGGGGCTCGATTGCCGTCCACGCGGACCCTCGCGACCGAACTCGGGCTCTCGCGCGGAACGGTCAGCTCGGCCTATGACCAACTCATCGCCGAGGGTCATCTCATCGCGAAGCAGGGCTCCGGCACGCGCGTCGCCGATACCGTCACCACGCGTGGAATGGGCACCCCTCGAACCGGTCGCGATGCCAAACACGTTGTGACAGCCCGGCATAACCTGCGCGCGGGCAGTCCGGACATCAGCCGATTTCCGACCACCGCGTGGCTGCGAGCGGCCCGCAAGGCACTCGATCGCGCACCCGCGGAGGCGTTCGGTTACGGCGATGCGTGCGGCCGGGTCGAACTGCGGGCGGCGTTGGCCGAATATCTGGGACGCACGCGCGGGGTGCTGGCCACCCCGGACCGGATCATCATCACCACCGGTGTGCAGCAGGGGCTGGCATTACTCGCCCGGGTGCTGGTCGAATCCGGCACAACCGCGATCGCGATGGAGGACCCCTACATTCCCTCGTTCCGCGACACCGTGCGCTCGGCCGGGCCCGCCGTGGTACCGCTACCGGTCGACGACGAAGGGGCCCGCGTGGACCTGCTCACCACCAGTGAGTTCGAATCCGTTGGCGCAGCGGTCATTACACCGAGTCACCAATTCCCCATCGGCTCCACCCTGAGTCCGGCACGGCGACAGCAACTGGCCGACTGGGCACGCGCCGGGCACCTTGCCATAGAGGACGATTACGACGGTGAATTCCGCTACGACCGCCAGCCGGTCGGCGCGATCCAGGGCATCGCCCCCGATCACGTCGTCTACCTCGGTACCGCGTCCAAAACCCTCGGCCCGGGTCTGCGCCTGGCCTGGATGGTGCTCCCGCCCCAGCTGGTGGAACCGGTCGCCGAAGCAAAACGTCTGGCCGACAACCACTCCGAGACGCTCGGACAACTGACCCTGGCCGAGCTGATCACATCGCACGCCTACGACCGGCACATCCGATCCGCACGACTGCGCTATCGCCGCCGCCGCGACCTACTCGCCGATCGCCTCACCCCGCGCGCGGGCCGCCCGCTGGCGGGGTTCTCGCTCACCGGTATCGCCGCCGGACTGCACGCATTGATCCGACTCGAACCCGCGGGACTGACCGAGGACGAAGTCCTGTCCCGCGCAAGCGAATACGGCCTGGCCATCGATGGCCTCTCCGATATGTGGCTCACGCCGGCGACGAGATTCCCTCGGCCCCAGGGAATCGTCGTGGGATTCGGTTCCACCTCGGACAGCGCCTACCCCGCCGCGCTGGATGCGCTGGTGCGAGCGCTGTCCTGGCGCGAGTCCGGCAGTGGGTGACCTACCGACCGCATTGTCGGTGAAGTTGCGACAGGGTCTGTCGCCATCCCGTGGTCGGGTTGCGGTCTGACGGTGAGTATCTGCTGGGCATGGCCGACCGGACCGCGGACGTCGTGCAGCACGGTGCTCGTCAAACCCTGACCCGTATGCCCGAAGGTGACCGTTGTGTCGAGGCCGGTCCACCCCGCTTCCGGTTGACGGTAGAGATGAATCGTCAAGTCCAGATTGGGGAACATCCATTTGGTGGGCTCCTGGCGCACGGCAATGCCGTTGGCGGTGTCGACCAGGGCCACAAACGACGCCAGATCGCTGACCCGTTCTCCCGCAACCAGATCCAGGGATGTGGTGAGCCATGCGGTGGTGCGCCCGGGCTGCGGAATCCCGACCGGCCTGGTCTCGAGCGAGGCGACATATCCGCCCGGCCACACCGACGACAACTGCCACGGCGACAGTGATTCCGGCTCGGGCAGTGTGTCGGGCTCGCCGCCCGCGACGATGCCGGTCTCCTCGCCGGTCATGAGCCAGACCCGGGCCGAGACGGTGACTCGGCCTGCGATCACCACTGTCGCCTCGACCAGTTCGATCGTGCGTCCGGGCCGGATGACCTCGACGTGAATGTCGAACTCCTCGAACGTATTCCGGCCGAGAATATCGAACCCGATACGGCTGATCACCAGCTCGGCGCGCCCCTCACGCGTTCGCATGCGTTCGATCTCGTGCACGATCAGCCCACCGAGCGGACTGAAATGCTGCTCATCGACAGCCCAGGCGCCCCGCGCGTGCGCCGTCGGCACGAAGCGATGCGCACCAACCCGCTCGAAGTAACTGGATTGTGGAGCAGTCGGATTCGTCACCGGGACAAGCCTTTCGATCAGGTGTGGGGTGGGCAGGAACGAGAACATCGGTGCGAGAAAGGCGAATTGGGGTGCCGAGGTGACCAGGTCCTCGATCCAGTCGATCAGCGCGTGCACGGTACGTCCCCTCCGCCCACTCGATATGACCGTACGGTCATATCCGCCCGTCGACTGTAAGCTGATCCGGGTGCGCCAAGCAACCGGTCCCGGAACCAAAGGGGTGCCCCGCCAAGAACGGGAGCGACGAATACTCGCCGCCGCCACGCTGCGTTTCGGCACCGATGGCTATCGGAGGACCTCGCTGGAAGCCGTTGCCGCGGAGACCGATATCTCCAAGGCGCTGATCCTGAGCTTGTTCGGCAGCAAGGACGCCCTACATCTGCGCTGCGTGCGCGAGGCTGGCGAGGTCCTGGTCGCCGCGATCACCGAGGTGCTCGAGACCAGCCAGGCCGAATACATGGCCTCGGATACGCTGCGCTGCATCTTCGAATCGCTGCGGCACCGGCGCTACGACTGGGAACTGCTGCATGACACCACGGTTGTGGAGACCACCGAGGGCGGGCGCGCGGCCCTGGCCTACCGTGCGGCGATCCGCTCGCTCGCCATGGATGGCACCTATGCCCTGCTCGGCCCATCGGGTCCGGTCGACCCGGTGGATCGCGATATCCTCACCGACGTATGGCTGGGAATGCTTTCGGCCCTGGTGAATTGGTACCAACGCCATATCGACGAGGTGAGCATCCCCGAGATGCTGCAGCGGTGCACCACCGTCGCGACCACGGTCGGGAATGTCGCGCAGATCGCGGGCGCAAGCAGAATCGGCTCCGTTGAAACGAAATTGGGGTTCGGCAGCTGATTTCCGGTGGACCCAATCGTTGTCAGATAGGTCACAGCTTCGGTTCTTCGGGGCGATCGGTGACATAGTCATTGGTGAGCACGGGCGTCTTACCAAGAAATTTGCCCGGCTCACTACAGAAAAGAAGTTGTAAACAGCATGGCTCAAGGCAGCGTTAAGTGGTTCAACGGCGAAAAAGGCTTCGGTTTCATCGCCCAAGACGGAGGCGGCCCTGACGTCTTCGTGCATTACTCGGCCGTCAGCGGCTCCGGGTACAAATCCCTCGATGAGGGTCAGCGCGTCGAGTTCGCGGTAGAGCAGGGCCAGAAGGGCCCGCAGGCGCAGGACGTCCGCGCGATCTGATTCGTCAGACTTGTCAGCAGCCCCGCACCCAACGGTGCGGGGCTGCTGTCGTTTCCGGCCGAGGCGCTAGGCAAGAGCGACGATGCGGCACCGGAGTTCGCAGCGCTATCGCGACCGGCTCTGCGAGTTCGGTTTCAGCGCAGCTCATTCGGGGTCGATTCCCAGCAGTCGCCGGGCACCGGCCGCGTATTCGGCGGGATCCTCGATCTGCGGATAGTGCCCGAGGCCGGGCAGCTCGATGACCGCGCCGGCGGGCCGTAGCGCACGCAGTCCGTCCAGGACCGCCGTGGTCGCCACCGGATCACCTGTGGCCCAGAGGAATCCGAGCGTCCCCTGCCAGTCACGGACAGCTCCGTGCCAGCGTTCGGCATGGGTCACGCGCTCATCGAGGTACGCGGTCAGCAGATGTGCGATGCGATGGCCGCGCGCGGTACTCAACAGCGCCCACTGTGCCGCGGCCTCCTGTGCGGTCAGCGGATGCTGTGCCGAAAACAGTTGCGCGAACTCGCGAGTGAATACCGGGCGGTTGGCCAGCCGGGCCGCGATCGGACCGAGGGGGCCGCGCAGGATCTGCTGGATCGGCCGCAGTGAGGCTTTCTCCAAGATCACGCTGCCATTGCCGAGCACGGCGCGCTCCATCGAAAACGACAGTGCGCCTTCGATATCGCGGGCGAGCAGCTCGGTGAGCACCGAGGTTCCCATGTCATGCGCCAGCACCGCGACCGGTCCGGGATCGAGGGTGGCGAGCACTTCCTCGACGATATCGGCGTGCTCGAACAGGCTGTATCGATGCGGGCGCGGCTTATCGGAGAGTCCGAAGCCCGGGAAGTCCAGGGCTATCCACGACCTACCCCCGAGATCATCGACGAACCGGCTGAAATCGTAGGAACTCGACGGATATCCGTGCAACAGCAGCACTGCCGGTCCCGTTCCAGACCCCGTCCGTACGAACACCCGGCCCACCGAAGTGGGCATCAGCCGTCCGCCATCGCGCCACACCCGCACTGCTTCAGGCGACGTCATATCTCTCCCTCTCGACTCCGAACAGATTCTGCTCGTCGAGCGGTACCGACGGGCCGCCCAACTCACCGCAAGCATCCCCGAACAGCGATACCTCAACGACCGCGCACGCCGGCTGGCTCACTCGAGCTGAGTGCGCGACAGCCACGGCGTCCAATCTCCCGCCGGATCCGTGGTTTGCCCGACCTCTATCAGGTAGCCATCGGGATCGCGTATGTAGCAACGGATTTCGGATTGGTGCTGCTTCGGCGGGGTCAGGAATTGAGCGCCCCGGGCGCTCCATTGCGTGTACGCGGCGTGGATGTCTTCGACTCGGAGGTTGAGGAAGCTGCTGACACGGTCGGGGTCACGCGGTGTTTCCAGGACAACCGAGGGCTTGTCATCGGTCGAGCCGCCGCCGACATTGATGATGATGAACGTATTGGCGAGTGCGATATAGACGGGCCCACCCGAGAAGGTCACGGTGCCGCCGAGCACTTCGGTGTAAAAGCGCTGAGAGCGCTCGACATCGTCCGAGACGATGAAATGGGCTGCCACCATTCCGAATCCGGGCTGTGAACCTTCGACCATCTGGCACCTCCGGTGATTGCCGCCGTTGCGAAGTCCCGGCGACGGTGTGGACCTCGCTCTCATACTGATCGTTCCACGATGCCGGTCCAGCCGCCCGACCCCTGCCGACGCTCTGCCGTAATTCCGACAGAAGGTCGTGACTGCCCAGTACTGTCGTTCAAGATCGAAGGCTGACTCCTTGCCGGGGCGGTGCGATGGAAGAGCGACTGGTAGTCGAAACGGCCGAGGGCGCGGTGCGGGACATCGCGGACGGGAATGGCCGTTGCTTTCGTGGCATTCCGTTCGCGATGCCGCCGGTGGGTCGCGCAGGGCACGGGATGGCTGCCCCTCGATGCCGTCAGCACGTTCTGGCCCGGGCAAGGTTGACGACGAACCAACCAGACGGTCACAATCCATCGAAATATGTTCTGCGCGAGCCGTTTTCAGGTGATCAGTGCGTGCCGCAACTAGACTGATGTCCTCGGACGCACAATGCCGTCGTCGCATCGCTCGACTCCAACCGCTCCAGCGCAGAAAGCCGCGGTGAGTTCTGATGTCACCACTATCCCGTCCGCAACCCGACACTCGACTATGGACCTCGGGCACAGCCCAACCGGGCGCCTGGGCTGATCAAGCGCCCGTTCCCGGCGCGACCTCGCCCACAGGCCCGGCACTGGCGGTGTTCCAACATCGCCTGCACATGGCATGGCGTGCGCAGGACAGCACCGACAGCATCTGGTTCTCCGCAACCGGCGACGACCTGGCCTGGGGAGAACCGTGGAACCTGCCCTATGTCGGCACCTCCGATCGGCCCGCGCTGTGCGCCCTGGCCGATGCGGGAGCCGAAACGCTCTATCTGGCATGGAAGGGGCAGCACCACGATCAGAGCATCTACTGGTCCATCTCTGCCGACGGTCACAAATGGGAGGACCAGCAGATCCTCGGTGGCGCGGAGACCTCGCGCGGCCCGAACCTGATCGTATTTCGCGGTGTCCTGCAAGCTTTTTGGCGCGGCAGTGAACATCTGATCACCTCGAACCAGAATCTCTACTCCGCCGTTCACAACGAAACCGGTTGGAGCGCACCGATGATGCTGGCGGGGATGGCATCGGTGGAGAGCCCCGCGCTCGCTGTCCTGGGCGATACCCTCTACCTCGCGCATCGCGGAACCAAGGCAATGCTCGACGATGACAAGTGGATTCGCCTGTGGAGCACCACCAATGGCGTCTCATGGACATCACGAGCCAATCCCCCGGACGCCTTCTCCGATCTCGCACCCGCACTCGCCGCCCATGACGGCCGCCTGCATCTGGCCTGGAAATCGGCCAGCGGACCGGAAATCTGGTACTCGTCATTCGACGGTGACCAATCCTGGGAGCCACCGTCTCGGGCGGCCGCCTTCGAAACCGCTTGCGGCCCAGCACTGTGCTCGTTTCGCCCTGCGATAGGCACGAACCAGCTGAATCTGTCGTGGCGTGGTTCCACCTTGTGAGTTCGTCGTGCCACGACCGCTGAGGAAAACGCGGCCTGTGCCGGTTAGCGCGGTGCGACGCGGTGCGCCACCAGACCGAGTGTGTCGGCAAGTGCGCCAAGCAGTTCCACCTGGCGTTCGGGGTGGACCGAGGCCAGGTTGAGGGTCAGGTGCATTTCGTCGGCACCCGCCTGCTGCGCGCGGTCGAGATCGGTGCAGATGGTGTCGGTGAAGACGGTGGGGGTGGCGGGTTCGCCGCCGGGGTAGGACTGGAGGGTGTTGAGGATGACAGGGCCGGGGCCACCCGCGTCTCGGTACCAGGCGATTCTGGTGGGGGTTTCGGTCCAGTCCAGGGCGACCGTGATGAAGCCGTCGGCCACGGTGGCGGCTCGTTCGATAGTCGAGCGGACCATCGCGCCGAAGTAGAGGGGGATCGAGTCGCCCCAGGGTTTCGGGCCGACGGTGGAGCGCGGGATTCGGTAGCGGGAGCCATGAAACTCCACTGGGTCCGGTCCCCAGCATGCGCGCATGGCTGCGACGTGTTCGATGAATCCGGCACCGCGGTGGGTGCGCGGGATCCCCGCCGCGACGAATTCTTCCGGAATCATCCAGGAGGCGTCTTCCGCTCCCCCGCCGCCCTGACCGATACCGGCTTCGAGGCGGCCTCGGGAAAGGCGGTCGAGGGTCGCGAGGCGGCGGGCGAGCACGATCGGGGGTTGGAATAGTGAGTTCACCACCCCCGAGGTCAGGCGAATTCGGTTGGTGTGGGCGGCGGCCCAGGTCAGGACTTCCAGGGGATCCCAGACATAAGACTCGGGCAGGCCGTCCTTGAGGTTCGTGGTCGGTGCGACCGGAAGCAGGAGTCGCTCATTGACCGAGATGGCGTGATAGCCGAACCGCTCGGCGGCCTGGGCTATCAGGGCGATCGCCTCGGGTCCGCTGTGCGGGCCGAAGCTGGGCAGGCCGATGCCGATGCGGGGGATGGTCATGGTGTCTCCGGTTCATCCGTGGGTGCCGGGTTCGGCACGCTCACCCTGTGGTCGGAGCGGACTCGCGAAATTTGCGGCGATTGTGCCCGGGTGGGATGTCAAGATCGAGTGGGCTGCTCCGACTCATGGGTGAGCGGCGCCATCGGGGCATCGCATCGGCCAGGAGGAAACATCGTGAAATTCATGCTGATCATGCATTCGAACCCCTTGATATGGGACGCGCTCACCGATGAGGAGCGCAACGAGGTGATGAGCGGGCATGGGGCGTTCATGGATACGATCCGCGAATCCGGGGAGATGATCGGGACCGCGGCGCTGGCCGACGTCTCCGAGAGCGTGGTGGTCAGTGTCCGGAACGGTGCGCGGACGGTGACGGATGGGCCGTACCTCGAAGCCAAGGAGTATCTGGGCGGCTACTACCTGGTCGAGTGTGAGAGCCGTGAACGCGCGCTGGAGTTGGCTGGGATGATCCCCGATGCCAAGGTCGAAGGTCTCGGGATCGAGGTGCGCCGGGTGGTGTTCGCCAGCGATCGTGGTGATCTGGATACGCCGTGAAGTTCCTGCTGAACGTGTATGTCGACGCTGTGGATTCGCAAGCGGCCCGGGCTCATTCGACCCAGGCGGCCGACTTCGCCGAATCGGTGCGGCGGTCCGGGGAATTGGTCGACGGGCATATGTTCGCCGACCCGTCGACGTACACCGTGGTGCGGGTCAGGAATGGGGAGCCGTTGCTCACCGAGGGGCCGTACCTCGAAACAGTGGCCCGGGCGAGCAGCTATTACGTGCTCGACTGTGAGGACCTCGCCCGGGCGGTGGAATTGGCCGCGCGTTATCCCGCAACGCAATTCGACGCGGTGGAGATCCGGCCGCTCATGACACCCGCCGGTTGGGAGATGTGAGCGTGGAGCCCGAGGACCTGGGAAACCGGTTGCGCGAGTTGGCACCTCAGGTTCTCGGGGCGCTGCTGCGGCGCTATGAAGCGTTCGATACCTGCGAGGACGCGGTTCAGGAGGCTCTGCTCGCGGCGGTGCGACAGTGGCCGGTCGACGGGATGCCTGATGACCCACGCGCTTGGCTGGTCACGGTCGCCTCGCGCCGGGTGGTGGACCATATTCGCAGTGAGGAGGCACGCCGCCGTCGAGAGGAGGCCGCCGCCGTTCGGGACGGTCCGGAGGCATATCTCGTTGCGGCACCTGATGATTCGGGATCGGGCAACCACGATGACACGCTCACCCTGCTGTTTTTGTGCTGCCATCCGGCGCTGACCGAGTCATCCCGCATCGCGCTCACCCTGCGCGCGGTGGGCGGACTCGGAACGGCCGAGGTGGCGCGTGCGTTTCTCGTGCCCGAGGCCACGATGGGACCGCGAATCAGCCGGGCCAAACAGCGGATTCGGGCGGCGGGCTCGCGGTTCGAAATGCCCACCGGCGAGGAGTACACCGAGCGGCTGGGTGCGGTGTTGCATGTGCTGTACCTGATCTTCAACGAGGGCTACACCGCCAGTTCCGGATCGGAGCTGCGACGCGATGAACTCGCGTCGGAGGCAATCAGGCTCACCCGCTCGGTGCATCGCGCGCTCCCCCACGATGGTGAGGTAGCGGGCCTGCTCGCGCTGATGTTGCTGACCGACGCCCGGCGTTCGGCTCGGGTGGATGCCGACGGAGGTTTGGTTCCGCTGGCCGAACAGGACCGAACCCGTTGGGACACAGCGCGAATCGAGGAGGGCGCGGCCCTGGTGAGCGATGCCATGGGGCGCTCGCCGCTGGGGCCGTATCAACTCCAGGCGGCAATCGCGGCACTGCACGTGCAAGCGTCCCGGGCCGAGGACACGGACTGGCCGCAGATCCGTACGCTCTACCGGATCCTGAGCAGGATCGCGCCGAATCCGATGGTGACCCTCAATCACGCGGTAGCAGTGGCGATGACCGACGGACCGCGCGCGGCGCTGGAACTGCTGGCCGAGTTGGACGCCGACCCACGCATGGCCGGTCATCATCGTCTGCACGCCGTGCGCGCTCACCTACTGGAGTTGGCTCAGGACAACTCCGCCGCGCGAGAGGCGTATCTGCTCGCCGCCCGGCGCACGACGAGCCTGCCGGAACAGCGTTATCTACTCGACCGGGCGGACCGCATTTCCGAATAATCAAACATGATACAGATCACATTAAACAACCAAGCGTTTTCAGCTTGCAAACCGACTCGTAGGTAATCGAACGACTCGCCATTTGTCCTACGATCCGGAGGCAATTCACCCGTGAGCCGTCACACGCCGTTTTTCGACGATATTCAGGCCCATTACGACCTGTCCGACGAGTTCTTCGCGCTGTTTCTCGACCCCACCCGCACCTACAGTTGCGCCTACTTCGAGCAGGACGATTACACCCTCGAACAGGCCCAGCGCGCGAAAGTCGATCTCGCACTGGGCAAGTGCGATCTGCGGCCTGGCATGACCCTGCTCGACGTCGGCTGCGGCTGGGGCGCGACCATGCTGCGCGCCCTGGACGCCTACGACGTCAACGTCATCGGCCTGACACTGAGCCGCAACCAGCACGACTACGTCCGGTCCCAGCTCGACCGCCGCCCCGGCGACGGTAGGCACGCCGAGGTCCGATTACAGGGTTGGGAAGAATTCGACGGACAGGTCGATCGAATTGTCAGCATCGGCGCGTTCGAACATTCCCGGAAGGAACGGTATCCGGACTTTTTCGATTTCGCCCACGCGGCCATGCCCGCCGACGGACGAATGTTGTTGCACACCATCGTCATGAATACCCAGGGCTACCTCCACGATCGTGGAATCTCCTATACCCGTGACGATGTCGAGTTTCTCAAGTTCATCCGCAAGGAAATCTTCCCGAACGGCTGTCTGCCCTTCCCCGCCAGCGCCGCGTTCAAGGGCGTCAAGGAGTATGCGGAGGAAGGCGGCTTCGACGTCGAGCGCATGCAGGCGCTGCAACCGCATTACGCACGCACACTGGATCATTGGGCGGAAGCGCTACAGAATCACCGCGACGAGGCGGTCGAAATGTGCGGGCAGGCGAACTATGACACCTACATGCGCTACCTCACCGGATGCGCGGATCGATTCCGCTCCGGACTGATCGACGTCGTGCAGTTCACCTGCGCCAAGCGCTGAAATCCGCTGAGCGGGTGGCGAAAAGACCCCCTTCGGCTGCAAGGCCGAAGGGGTAGCGCAGGAAAAACGCTATTTCGCGAGCGCTGGCGTGAAGGGTTCGTAACCTTCGGATAGCTGGCATCAGCGATCACCTCTGGACGAGCGCAAGATTGTCAAATGTATTGCGCCAGAAGGCTGGTTATCCTCATCATGGATTCCTCGAACTGAGGGGATTTCATCATGAACGGCGTGCTTGTCGGTGCGTGAGGTTCCCCCGCTTTCTCGGAGAGCTCTGACTGTGGTCCGATAGGGCCGGAAGGAGTCATTCGTGGCAGCACCGAAGAAGTACCCCGATGAAT